>JAQTNV010000058.1 GCA_028713675.1 bacterium | reverse complement strand
TCCTGCCATCCTCCCCCCTCAAGGGGGAGGAGTATACTTTCCGCCGTTTTCGGATGAGTTTTCGTACTTTCTTCCTGATTAATAGTTCACTCCCTGTCCTGATCGCCGGTTTTCTTTTTGTTTCCCCAGTGTTTGCCCAGGAAACGATCATCCGCCTGACCGTGGGCCAGAGCGTCATCCTCGACTTCCCCCAGCTCAAACAGGTGGCGGTGGGAGACGCCACCATCGCCGATGTCAAGGTGGTGTCCGGGCGCCAGCAGGTCATGGTGACCGGCCTGGTCGAGGGATCCACCAACCTGACCATCTGGCTCGAAGAGGGCAAAAAACTTTCCCGCCTGATCCGGGTTTTCACCCGGGACCCGGAGGTGATCTTCCGGGACGTGAAGGCGCTGCTGAAGGACGCCGAGGGGGTGAACGTCCGGGTGGTCGGCGACAAGGTCGTGATCGAGGGCGAGGTCCTGTCCGACCGGGACTATCAGCGGGCGGAGCAGGCCGTCCAGCTCTATCCCCTGGTGGTCAACCTGGTGCAAAAAAACCAGATCTCCCTGAAGCCGATGGTGGAGATTGACGTCAAGATCATGGAGGTTTCCCGGGGGCTCCGGGAGGCGGTCGGGATGGACTGGCAGAACCTGGTCAACTTCCAGGCCGACTGGACCTGGGAACACAAGGCCGGCTCCCTGAAAACCGCTCCGGCAGCCGAGGGCTGGCAGGCCTCTCTGATCTCGGGCTTCGGCTCCACCCTGAACCTGATGCTCTCCCGGGGCCTGGGGCGGGTGCTTTCGAACCCGATTCTCATCTGCCGGAGCGGGGCCAAGGCCGCCTTTTTGGCCGGCGGGCAGATCCCGGTACCGATCTCCAAGGGCCTCGGGGAGGTGGACATCCAGTGGAAGGATTACGGGGTCGGCCTGGCCTTTGAACCTTTTACCGACAGTTTCGACAATGTGAGCATGAGCATCCGGGCCGAGATCAGCGATCTCGACATGGCCAACGCCGTTTCGCTCTCGGGCACCACCATCCCGGCGATCAAGACCCGCAAGGCCGAAACCTCGGTGAACATGGCCAAGGACGAGACTTTGGTCCTGAGCGAGCTTTATTCCAGCCGCGACGCCAAGACGGTCGACAAGGTGCCGGTCCTGGGATCCATCCCCATTATCGGAGAGCTTTTCAAATCCCGTAATTTCCAGCAGGACAAGACCGAGTTTCTGGTTTTCGTCACCCCCCGCCTGGTGCGCCCCGGCTCGATCGGCAAGGACCGGGTGGAAAAGATGAAAAAGAGTTATGAGCAAAGCGGGGAGGGGCTTAAGCCTAAGCTGTTGGACTGAACAAAGAAGGTAAGCAAGTGAGTTGGTGAGTTAGCAAGAAAAATAAATAGTCAGAAAATTCCAGACGGAATTTTTAAATATTATGTAGTTGCCCGATTTACCTGCCTTCGCCGAAGCGGCTACGCGCAGGCAGGTCGGGCGATTTAAAAAAGCCGACGAATCGGCATACGACAAAAATCTCAAAAACATATGGAAATTATTATTGAAATCAGCCCCGGCGCTTCCGGGGACCACCCGGACCACCGGAAACTCTCCGGGGAAAAAATCCTGATCGGGCGGAGCCCGGACTGCGCCCTGGTCATTGCCGAAACCCGCGTCTCGCGCCAGCACGCCGAGATCTTCAAACGGAACGGCTCGGCCTGGATCCGGGACCTGGAAAGCGCCAACGGCACGCTGGTCAACGGGAGAAAGATCGCGCCGGAAGCCGAGATCAAAACCGGCGACGAAATCCGGATCGGCTCCCGGATCCTGAAGGTGCTGGCGGCCCCGGCGGGGAAAGCCGCAACCCCGCCCCCTCCGCCACCCGCGGAAACCGGTCCGCCGCCCGCCCCCGGCCTCGATCACGCCGGGGCGGCCGCGCTCCGGGAAAACCTCCACCGCCAGCTGATCGAGCAGCTGAACTTGAAGCGGATGGACTTCGGAAAGGAACCCTCCGCGGAAATCCGCGCCCGCACCCGGGAGGTCCTGGAAAAGATTCTGGAGGAAGTCCGCGATTCCATCCCGCCCGGGCTTTCCCGGGAAAAGCTGGCCAAGGAGGTCCTGGACGAGGCCCTGGGGCTCGGGCCCCTCGAGGACCTGCTGGACGATCCCGAGATCACCGAGGTCATGGTCAACAAAAAGGACCAGATCTACGTGGAAAAGCGGGGCAAGCTTTTTCTCTCCGGCCAGAGGTTTTCCAGCGACCGGGCGGTCCTGAACGTGATCGAAAGAATCGTTTCGCCCCTGGGGCGCCGGATCGACGAAAGCTCCCCGATGGTGGACGCCCGGCTCAAGGACGGGTCCCGGGTCAACGCCATCATTCCGCCCCTGGCCATCCAGGGGCCGACCCTGACGATCCGGAAATTCTCCAAGGACCCGATCGGGATCGAAGATCTGGTCCGCTTCGGCTCCCTGACCCGGGAAATGGGCGAGTTCCTCCGCCTGGCCGTCCACCACCGGAAGAACATCATCATCTCGGGGGGAACCGGCTCGGGGAAGACCACCCTGCTCAACGTGCTTTCCGCCTTCATCCCCCCCGGCGAAAGGATCGTCACGATTGAAGACGCCGCCGAGCTGCGCCTGCCCCAGGAACACGTGATCTCGCTGGAAGCCCGCCCGCCCAACATCGAGGGCAAGGGGGCGGTGACCATCCGTGACCTAGTCAAAAACGCCCTGCGGATGCGCCCCGACCGGATCGTGGTGGGGGAATGCCGGGGCGGGGAGGCGCTGGACATGTTGCAGGCCATGAACACCGGGCACGACGGGTCGCTGACCACCGGGCACGCCAACTCCCCCCGCGACATCATCGCCCGCCTGGAAACTATGGTCCTGATGTCCGGGATGGAGCTCCCGGTCCGGGCCATCCGGGAGCAGATCTCGAGCGCGATCGACCTGGTCATCCAGCAGAGCCGCTTCCGGGACGGGACCCGCAAGGTCACCCATGTCACCGAGGTCCAGGGGATGGAAGGCGAGATCATCACCCTCCAGGACATCTTCGTCTTCAAGCCCAAGGGCTACGACCCGGAGGGGAAGGTCCTGGGGGAGATGGCCGCCACCGGCTTCATCCCGCGATTTATTGAAGAATTACGGGAACAGGGGGAGAATATACCTATTGAGATATTCCGCCCCCAAAATGCATAAGATAAGAAAATATATCCTGACCGTCCTGTTTATCCTGGCTTTCGCCGCCAATTCCCAAGCCTATAGTCTGCGGGAGGGAAATATCCTGCTGGCGGAGTACGATCAGCAGGTTACGGAAAGCGTGGGCGCGGCCGGCGCCAACAACATCGCCAATTCTCCCAAGCTCAAATCTCCCGCCATTGCCTTCACCCTTACCTCGATCCCGCTGATGATGTTTGGAGGATTTTTTACTTGGGGCGTTATTGAATCCAATGGAATTGGCGATTCGTGTGTGGGATCTCTGTTTGTTTCCGCCACTATTTCGGTCATATCAACTCTACCGGGACATTTCTATCTTAAATATGCCGGTGATTATGGGGATAAAGTCGCGATTGTTACTTTGGGCAAGATAGTATCCCTAATTCCTCCTCTCGTATTGTTTGGAAGGGATTTTTTAAATTCGGAAATTAATTATACAAATTCAGAATATCTGCTGGCTTTTTCCCCCTGGATCGGGATTTATCTCTACGAAATTATCGACGCCCCCCTCGCCGCGAAAAGATACAATGAAAAAATCCTTCAGCAGTCGGGTCTGTTTGTCGTGCCGATGGCCGCCAAGGGGGAAGGCCGGCTTCTGGTCGGATACAGATTTTAGCTCCCCAGCAGGGCGAAAAGATTCCCCTAGAAATCTTTAAAAGCCGCTGAAGCCAAGCGCCTTATTTTATCTCTCTGGGCGTCCCAAAATTATTAGATTGTTTGAATAGATTTATTTAGCGTCTCGGGCGCAGCGGAAGCCGATGAGGCCGCTCCATTCCGAGGGGTCGGACCAGTACCGGAAGGATACCCGCAGGGCATGATTTGCGTAGGGTTCGATATAGTACCAAGCGGCGCCACGTAAAGATCGAACTTCGCCGGTTGAAGGCCCGGAAGGGTTTTGCGTCGGGGAATATTTATAATAATTCCAATCATACCAGTCAGAAATCCATTCGGAGACATTCCCGGCCATATCCATCACCCCATAAGGACTGGCCCCCGCGGGCTTACTCCCAACCGGCCAGGTGGAATAACGGTCGCAGCCATAATCTTCTTCGATACTCATCACGGCATAATTGCATGAGGCTTCCTGGTTACCCCACGGATAGATTCTTCCGTCAGTTCCCCTGGCCGCTTTCTCCCACTCTGCTTCCGTCGGCAACCGCTTCCCTGCCCATTCGCAATAAGCCTGAGCCTGGCTCCAGACGACGCAATTGATCGGATGATTGCCCCGATCCGGATATGCCCGATTGCAAGGCCACATTTCGTTTTTGGATACCGGCGCTTCGCATTTTCCGGCGATTACGCATTTCTCAAATTCCGATACCGTCACCTCGTATTTATCAATATAATATGCATCAAGATAAACCGCGCGATCGGGCTTCTCGTTTATAAAGCAACTATTAACCACCGCCTCATCACACCCCATCATAAATTCCCCGGCGGGGACCAGGATCATTTCTCCGCCTTTTATCGACGAAGCCGGAGCTGGAGCAGGGATTTCTTTCGAGGCTTCCCCTCGCCCGGTCAACTTTTTCCCCAAAATATGCGCCGCTTTTTCCAGGCCGCCGGCTTTACATGAACAGCTCTCGATTTTGGATTGGTCTGCGAAGTAAAGAACCGTTTGGGGTTTCCGTTTAAAAAGTTGGGCCGTGAATCGGCATTCGTTTTCCGCTTTACTAACCTCCGCCTTGATAAACAAATCTGCGTCCAGATTGGCGGCGAGATCGGTCAGGCACTCCTCCCCGGCGCAGGGCTTTTTTGATTTTTCCTGGATCTGCTTGAAGTAATAATATTGCGGGTCCCGGTCAACCAAATCGTAAGTCCCGGCCTCGGCTAATTCCGCGACGATAGCGTCGGTCAGAACCGCTTCCTTGATTGGTTTTGGGGTAAGGCCTTTAAGCTCAACCTCGAAAACAAGCAATACCTCTTTCGCCTTAGCCGATCCGGTCTGGACGGTATTGGTCACCGGGTTCTGGGCGAGGAGAACCGAGGTCAAGAAGGCAAGTAGAATGAAAATCAGGGTCAGCTTTTTCATAGCGGCCAGAATTCTATATTCATAAAGTTATAAATTCAAATTTAAGGTCACCCATATTACCGAGGTCCAGGGGAAGGAGGGCGAGATCATCACCCTCCAGGACATCTTCGTCTTCAAGCCCAAGGGCTACGACTCTGACGGGAAGGTCCTGGGGGAGATGGCCGCCACCGGCTTCATCCCGCTGTTTATTGAAGAATTACGCGAACAGGGGGAGAATATACCCATTGAGATATTCCGCCCCCAAAATGCATAAGATAAGAAAATATATCCTGACCGTCCTGTTTATCCTGGTTTTCGCCGCCAATTCCCAAGCCTATAGTCTGCGGGAGGGAAATATCCTGCTGGCGGAATATGGTCAGCATGTTACAGGAAGTGTAGGTACAAGCGATGCCGACAAGGCCGATTTTCCGCCCAAATTGAAATCGCCAAGCATCGCCTTCGGCCTTGCCTCTATTCCATTGATAATGTTCGCGGGTATATCAGTAAACGAATTGATTTATCCAGTAGATAAAGATGGGTACTCGGAAAATTGGCTTCCGATTTTGTTCTTTACCGCTTTTTTATCAGCTTTTACGACCCTCCCCGCCCACTTATATGTTCATTCTGGAGGAGGGTTAGCTTTATTTTTAACTTCACTGATACCAATTACATATGCAAGTATTAGTCTTTCTTCTCCTGATTTTCCCGATTCAAATCTAGTTTTCCTGGCCCTATTTTCCCCCTGGATCGTGACTTATCTTTACGAACTGATCGACGCCCCCCTCGCCGCGAAAAGATACAATGAAAAAGTCCTTCAGCAGTCGGGGCTGTTTGTCGTGCCGATGGCCGCCAAAGGGGAGGGCCGGCTTCTGGTCGGATACAGATTTTAGCTCCCCAGCAGGGCGAAAAGATTCCTATTGAGATCTTCCGAACGCCGGCTTTAAATTTTTCCGGTCCCGGAAAAGCGAAAACAGTAAATCTGAATGGGAATTTCCTGACTTTGCATCTGGATTCCGGGTCCCCTCGATTTAGCTCGGGACAAGCAAGCCCGGAATGACAACCAAGGCAAAGGAATTTATGACTCATTACCCTAGTCCAAAACACCCCTGGGCCCGGATCTGTCTGGCGGCGGCTTTGGCCGCCGCGGTGTTTTCCTGTTCGTCATATTACAACTTCGGGGGCGTCTACAGCGCCAGCAAGCGCGATTACCGGGCCGCGCTGGCCTTTTATTTGAAAGCCTTAAAAGGCTCACCCGACAACGCCACTTATAACGGAAATGTCGGGGCGGCTTACTTCCTTCTGAAACAATGTGACCAGGCCATTCCCTACCTGGCCGCGGCCACCAGATTAAAACCGGATAAAAATCATTACCTCGCGTTTACTCATCTCGGCTGGTGTCACCTCCACCAGAAAGAATACGCCACGGCGGTAAGTTATTTTAAGAAATCCCTGGAACTCAAGCCGGATTTTCCCTATGCCTTGTCCGGGATCGGGGCGGCCTATCTGGCGAACAAGGATTACGAACTGGCCCGGCAGAAACTGCAGGAGGCCGAGACCCGGCAACCCGACCAACCCTTCATCTGGATGGAGCTGGGCTGGGCGAATTATTACCTGGGGGACATGGGAAAGGCCAAGCTCTATTTCCAGAAACTCCTGGATAAAGACCAGAACGATGAAAAAGCCAAGTTTGGGCTGGGGCTGGCCTACCTCAAGTCGGGCGATCCCAAGCGGGGAGAGCAATACCTGGGAGGCCTGGGCTCGATCGGATTCGAAGCAAAAAAACCGGAACGGGGGGAAGGGGCGGAAATCTCCCGGGTTTACCCCGGCCTGCCCGCGGACCGGGCGGGTCTGGATGAAAGAGACATTATCCTCAGGCTTAACAACTCCACCGTGACCGACCCGGCCCAGCTCTCCAAATTAATCCGGAGTCTGAACCCGGGCTCCGTCGTTCCGGTAGCCTACCTGAGATACGGCTCTCTACAGCAGGGAAGAATCACGGTCGGGACGATCCTCGACAATCCGCATTTCCAGCCGGAAAGTCCGCAATAAAGAGGGATCCGGGTTGAGGGCCAAAGGGAGTAAAACATAATCATGCCGGCGAGAAATGCTGCAGAATTCCCCTGGGGTGTCTTTATCACCGGCGTTTCCGTCATGGTCGTTATTGTTTTCGGCTTTCTGATGTATTTTTTGCGTAATGTCGGGGAGTTGGAAGAGTCGGAAAGGCAGGACAATCTATTAAAAGGCCAGGCCAATACCGGGCCCCCTGATGATCCCGAGTCCAAGTCCAGCGCTCGCCTGCTTCCCTGGCTTATTATTATCGGTATAATCGCTGCTTTCTGCTTTATTTGGATCAGAAAAATAGCTTCTTAAAGTTCCCGGGATTTTTGCATCGCCTTTTCTTGTTTCTTTCCGCCAGCAAAGGTCAAAGCAATCAATCCCAGCCAGGCCAGCAATCCAATGCAGGCAAACCAGACGGATTTATTAAAAAATGCCGGGGAATAATTGAAGACGACCGTATGCTTTCCCACGGGAATCTTGACCGCCCGGAAAAAACCGTCGGCCCGGAAAATTTCGACCGGGTTGCCGTCCACCTCCGCCTTCCAGCCCGGATAATAAGTATCCAGGAGCAGAAGCCATCCGGCTTCTTTGGCCTCCGCCTCCACTGTCACTTTCTCGTTCCGGTATTCGACGATCCGGGCCGTCTCCGACTCGAGCGAACTCGAGCCGGGACCGGCCTTTTCCGTCCCGGTCTCGATCAACAGCACCTGCCCGGCAGGAAAATCCGGATTCGACCATCTTTCAATAATCTGATCCTGGCTGGAATACGCCCGCGCCTGATAATAAATCATGGCGCGAGGAAAGGTATCGTGAATCTTTTCGAAGCCGCGATCAGGGTAATGATATTCCACCCCGGATCTGGCTAAAATCATTTCGTTTTCCGGACCTTCGTTTTTAATTAAAAGTCCTAAATATTTTCCTACCTCACTCGGATAAAAAGTTCCGCCGGCCCACGCTATATCATTTAATCCAAAATACACAGACCATCCGACATTAAGCGATTTCTTTGATAATTCTGCAAATAATCCCACCTTGTTCGTCGCTATTTGCTTAATCAAATCCAGATTCGGTAGGGCAACCGAAATTATTCGCGGGGGGACGATCCGATTTTTCTCTTTCATGAGTAATTCCCGGACAGGCTCATTCGGTTGGAAAAAATCTTTTGTCGTAACCGGATTAAGCCGATGATGAGCATCAAACAAATCCAAGAATATTACCAAGGCCAATCCCAAACCCAACCAACTCAGCTTCACCCTCCCGATCAACAAAATCAGTCCCAATCCAATCAGAAAAAACATCGAAATCCGTAAAATATTCCTCCGGAATAGATATGCGGTAATAGCTTGATAGTTGTTTCCGAATTCCCCGATTCGAAGCGGATGGATAAAAAGGAAAACGATGATTACCGCCGCGGCCAATAAACACGCAGACGCCAACCAGGGGACAAACAGCTTGCGGCCGGAGAGATAATCATATCCGCAAACCGCGAGCAAAACAAAGCTGAAGTTCAAAAACAAAAAAAACTTGTCCGGAAACTTAAACAAATGAAACCCGGGCAGATATTTATGTAAAAAGGGATACACCCCCAGGTTATCCTCCAAAATCATCATCAGGCCAAAATAAAAAAGAATCAGCCAAAATATCACTCGCAATTTCTCCAGACCGGCAAAGGAGAAAACCACGAGAAGCAATAAAGTCACCCCTAGGTAATGACTCAAAAAATAGGAGATGCCATAGAAATAACCCAAAGCCCCGTTGGGATCCGCCGATTCAGGAAGGAGGTAATTGGGAATCAAAAGAGACCCCAGTTGCGAAGGAGCCAAAGACCAGGTTGTCGCATCCGCAAGGCTTATCCCTGCCGCCCGGTTCGAAAGCGGTATCAACTCCTTCGCCAGGGCGATCTGGGGCAAATTCATGATCACGCATCCGGCCAGCCCCAAAGCCAGCGACCCCGACGCCTTGAGCAAATCCTGCAGCTTTATCCTCCGCTGGGGGGCAAATACCACCACCCCAAAAGCCAAGACCCAGCTCATCCCCGCCAGCTGAATCTCCCCTCCCATAATCTGCACTGCCATCACCAAACCCAGCAAAAGACTCCACCTGAGCCACTTCGTCTCCAGGGCCTGGTTCAGACAAATAATCAGCAAACCCAGCCAGGCGATGGTTCGGAAAAACAGTGGAATGGAAGCGAGCGAAATCAGGTATCCGCCGAACCCGAACCCGGCCGCGCCGATCAGGCTGGCCTCCTCCCCGAACCCGACCCTCCGCAAGGCCAGGTAAAATGTCAGCAGGAAAAACAGGTGATGGAGAACCACGTCATAAACCACCCCCCGCTCCGGGCCAAAAAGCAAAAATATAAAATTCGGAAGATAAAATGCCTCGGACTGCGGATTGGCCGCATAAGGTACGCCGAAGAAACTGTAAGGGAACCAGAGCGTAAGTCCGCTCGACCCGGACCAGAAATGTTTCTTGGCCAAAATCTCCGCGGGAATATCCCGGAGGAAAAACAGTTTCCCGGGGACGAGGGCCTCCGACCAAAAAATAACCCCGAGCCCCAGAAGCAGGAAAAGATAGAAGAGGTCTTTACGGAAATTCATCTTCATTCTGACCGAAAGGAGCCGGGGCAAAGAAGACCGACCTGCTGTGATAATAAGGCCATTATCATTTTTTTCATGGCTGAATTTGCCTGCATTTTATAGCCATCGGATAGTAAACTCAAATTTAATCGGCGATTAAATTCCCAGTCAAAACGGGCGAAACCCATGCCCAGATCGGACAGGAATTCCCGGCCCTCGTCCAATTTTGTTTTTCACCTTTTTGGGAACAGAATATAACCATGCCGACGGAATAAGCAGGCCCGTTTATAATTCGATAAAACGTATTAGAAGTGGTCAGGAAAGGTGTAAATTGGAACCCTTTTGTGTTTAATAACCGGGTTTTTAATGATTTTTATTCCTTGAAATAATCCTAACTGGGAGTATGATGGATTAATCGGGAGTTGATTCTTCCATGCCTCAAAAATTACCGCGGAAAATTCTGATTCTCGCTTTTACCCTGCTCTGCTCCCTCGCCCCCGGGCCAGCTCGGGCGGATGAGGTGGATAACCTGCTCCAGAAGCTCGACGCCCCCAAGATATGAATCCGCCGGCGCGCGATCCAGGATTTGGGATCGCTCGGGAAGAAGGCGGAACGGGCGGCCGACCGGCTGGTGGAGATCGCCCGGGACAATAATTCCGACGTCCGGAAAGAAGCCATCACCGCCCTGGGCAATATCCAGTCGCGCTCCTCCCAGGTGATCTGGGCGCTCGCGGATATCGCCTCCGGCGACAGCGACCTCTATCTCCGCAAGCAGGCCATTCAGGCGCTGAAGAAGCTCGGCCCCGACAGCGTCAACGCGCTGACAAAACTCTTAAGGAACAGCGATTTCAACATTTTCCTGGAAACCGCCCAAGCCCTGGAGAGCATGGGCGGCGAGATCAACCTGTACGACATCTCCTCCTACCTGGAAAGCATCGCGGACGACCCCCAGCGAGGCCCCGCGGCCCGCCGCCTGTTGAAAAAAACCACGGGAAGCTCCGGGCCTCCTCCAGTCCGGGCCCGGCCGGGCGAAACGAAGAAAGAAGAGACAAAATCCGGGGAGTATAAATACATATTCATCACGCCGGGCGAGAATCAAAACCAAAATCAGTAACCGGTAACAAGCAGCCGGTAGCCAGTAACAAGAAAAGCAAGGTGGCTATGTAGCTGGGTGGTTGGGTGGTTGGGTGGTTGGGTGGTTGGGTGGCTAGGTAGCTGGGTAGCTAGGTAGCTGGAAAAAAAATTAGGGGGAAAATTACGGAATAAATAAACACAACCTTTAGCCGAAAAGAAAAGGGGAGTGGTGAAGAACCTCTCCCCTTTTTTCGTTACGATTTGCCTTATACTTTTCGCCCGATCCCGCCGTTGCCGGGATAAATAAATCGGGCAACTACAAATTTGCGCTTTGCTCTATGCCCTGAGCTCTGCGAGACCGACACTGACACCGGCACCGATCACCTGATCATTTGATCGCGTAAACACTCTTATCAAATGAGCCAAAGTAAATAGTGCCGTCGTTTCCGATCGCCGGGGAGGATTGCACCCAGCCTCCGACCGTATGCCGCCATTTACAGGTGCCGTCGGGATTGATGGCATGGAGTCGATTATCTCTCGACCCGACATAGATAGTGCCGTCGGCCCCCACCGCTGGAGAGGAGTACAATTCACCTCCGGTTTTATAGGTCCACTTAAGTGTACCGTCGGTACCGAGGGCGTATAAATTATTATTAAGTGAGCTGACATAAATGGTTTCGTCGGCCGTGATCGCCGGCGCGGAGTACACAACACCTCCGATAAAATAGCTCCACTTAAGCGTGCCATCGGGTTTTACCGCGTAAAAATATTGATCCTCGGATCCTATATAAATGGTACCGTCGGCCCCAACCGCCGGAGAGGCGTACAATCTGTTTAGGGTTGGATAGCTCCATTTGATCGTGCCATAGGGATCGACTGCATATAAAGTATCGCTGCCACCCACATAGATAGTGCCGTCGGCCCCGATCGCCGGGGAGGACGTGTAACCGGTGCCGGTCCGGACAGTCCACTTGAGCGTGCCGTCCGGATTGAGGGCGTAAAAATACGCATCATTTGAGCTAAAATAAATGGTGCCATCGGCCCCGATGGCCGGGGAGGATTGTACATCGCCTCCAGCTATATAGGCCCACTTGGAAATGCCGCTCGGGTATAAAGCCCAAAGACGTTTGTTATTCGCACCTACATAGATGGTGCCATCGGCCCCAATCGCCGGGGAGGAGGAAACGGCGCCGAGAAGATTGATATTCCATTTGTAACTGCCGTCCGGTTTAATGGCCCAAAAATTATTATCCAATGCGCCGATGTAGACGGTGCCGTCCGCGCCGATTGCCGGAGAGGACCACATCCCGCTTGCGCCTCCAGTTGCATAACTCCACTTGAGCGTATTGGTAACCGGACCGGCATAGGGGCTTGCCCCCGTGGACTGGATGTCCCTTCTGAACTTGGGCCAGGGGCTCCCGCTCGATACATTCATGAAACTGCTCCCGGAAGCCGTCCCGCCGTAACCGTCGTCCACCGTCACCCCCACCCGGTAATAACCCGGTATCCCCGGCGAATACCAGTACCAACTCGCCCCCGTCACGACCGAAGGATAGACCCCGCCCACCGTCCAGGCGTAATCCAGCGTGTCGCCATAAGGATCCTGCGCGTCGCAGACGAAGTCGGCCGCCGTCGCCGGCTGGGGATAGATCGTGATGGACTCGATCACCGGCGGCAGGTTGCCGACCGTGCTGACACCGACCCCGCCGAGCGAGTTCCCGCCGTAGCCGTCTTTTACGGAGACCAGGGCCCACCCGCCGTTGGAATACGCGTCGGGAGCCTGGACGGTGACCACGTTAGTCCCCTGTCCGGAGGTGATTACCCAGCCGGCCGGAACATACCAGGTACACGCCAGACTGTCCCCGTTGGGGTCAGTGGCGGTCGCGCCCAGGGTGACGGTCCCCCCCTTCGCCACCATGCCGGGGTACGCCCCGACGGAGGCGATCACCGGCGCGAGATTGGCCACGGTCGCCACGGCGATGGAACCGTCCACGCTCCCGCCCTGGCCGTCGCTGACCGTGACCGTCGCGATCCCGTTGTTCGAATACTGGTCGGGAGCCGAGACGGTGATCTGGGCGGTCCCGTCCCCGCCCGTGATCGACCAGTCGGTCGGAACCGACCAGACATAATTCAACCCGTCCCCGTTGGGGTCATTGGCGGTCACGGTTATGGTTGTGCTTCCCTGTTTCTCTACGGGATTGGGGGAAGCGGTGATGGCGCTGATCACCGGGGCCAGGTTGCCTGCCGTGGTGAGGACCACGGTACCGACCGCCATCCGTCCCTCGGTGTCGGTCACCGTGACCGAAGCGGTGCCGGAGGCGGCGTAAGTCGAAGGGGCAGTAATGTTAACGATAGAAGTGCCCTGTCCGCCCGCGATCAGCCATTCGGCGGGCCCGGCATGCCATTTATAAACCAGCCCGAGACCCGCCGCGCTCTGCGCCGCGACAGCCACCGTGACGCTTCCGCCCGGATTCGCCGGAACCCCGAAGACGGAAAGGCTCTGGATCACCGGCATCGTGGGGCCGGGTACCCCCTGGGGCCCCTCAGCCCCCTGCGGCCCTTGTGACCCCGGGTCTCCCTGGCTGCCCTGGGCGCCGGCGGCCCCGTCCTGGGCCAGGATCTGCCAGGCAGCGCCGTCGCAGACATAGGATTTGAGACGGACAGAATCGTAATATGCGTTATTGGTATGAGCCACATCGCAGGTAACCGGCCGATCGGCATATGATCCCAGCCAAAGGATCGAGGTCCCGTTGCTCCCGCCGGAAGCCCCGTCCTGGGCCAGGATCTGCCAAGCGGCTCCATCGCAGACATAGGATTTGAGAGCAACGGTATCGTAATAGGCGTTATTCAGTTTAGCCGTGCTGCACGCAAACGGCGCCCCGGCATAAGACCCCAGCCAGCTGATCGAGATTCCATTCGTCCCATTGGTTCCGTTAGTTCCGTTAATCCCATTGGTCCCGTTGGTTCCACTGGTCCCGGCCGGACCCTGCGGGCCAACCGTGCCCTGCAGGCCCTGGGGCCCGGTAGCCCCGTCCTTGGCCAGGATCTGCCAGCTCGTTCCGCCCCAGATATATGAAGTCTTGTCGGTCGTACTGTAATAGGCGTCGTTCAATGAAGGATTCGCGGGAGCGGAAGAGAACGATCCCTTCCAATTAATCGAGATTCCGTTTGTACCATTTGTCCCGTTGGTACCGTTGATTCCGGCCAAGCCCTGCGGGCCCTGCAGGCCGACTGCACCATTTTCAGCCAGGGTCTGCCAGGCGCTCCCGTCCCAAATCAGGGAAACCCCCAGCGTCGTGTCGTGATAAGCATCATTCACGCCGGGAGCCGATGGCGCCGTCGGCAACGATCCCAGCCACTTGATCGAGATGCCGTCCAGGCCGGCCGGTCCCTGGATTCCATCCACGCCATTCTCGGTCAAGATCTGCCAGGCGCTCCCGTCCCAGATGTAGGACTTGCCGTCCGCGGTGTTGTAGTAGGCGTCGTCCACCCGCGGGCTCGAAGGCGCCGTGGATGACGACCCCAGCCAGTTGATCGAGGTCCCGTTTTCGCCGGCGGAACCCTGCTTGCCCTTGCTCCCGCAGCCCGCCGGGGGCAGGGCCAGGACCGCCGCCAAAACGAGGATTCCTATCCGCTTCAGTGTGTTCATATCAGCACCTCCCAGTTGGAAAACAATGCTTATCCCGCATAAACGAAAAGTGGGTAACCTGCAAAGACAAACGCAACCTGAAGGTTGCGGCTACCAAGAAAAAAATATTAAAAAGGTTGAAAAACAACCGGAGGGAAAGTTGTTAATTGCCGATCTTCTGGTTGACGAAGACCTCGATCTTTTCCCGCTCGAAGGAACCCATCTCGACAAACTGGAAGGCCAGACCGAAAAGGGGGTTCCCCTCCCGGGGAATCTTATCCACCCGCAGGCACCGGCTCTCCACCGAAAAAATATCCGCCCAGCCGGGTAAAGAAAAGGAAAGCAGGGCCTGGGAGCCCGGCTTGATTTCCTTTTCCGATCTGACGTAGGTGCCCCCGGCGCTGATGTCGCGGGACTTCCCGAAATATTTTTCCTTTTTCTGGTCCGCGAAAACCTCGATCTCCACCTGGACGCGGGCATCGACCCGGAGAGGCATGCCGAGGAGCTTGGAGGCGGTCCCGATCAGGTCGTTTTTAGTGACCGGCCGGACCAGGAATTCGTCCACCCCCATCTTCCGGCAGATCCGGCCGTCCTCCTCCTGGTCCCGCAGGCCGATCGCGACCAGCTTGATCCCCTTGTTTTCGCGGACCTTCTCCAGCACCCGGAACCCGTCCATCTCCGGGAGATAAAGATCCAGCATCACCAGGTGGGGGCTTTCTTTCTGGACGATCTCCAGCGCCTTGAGCCCGGAGGTGGCGGTAAAAACCTTGCAATCCTGGCGGGTGAAAAACGACCTCTCCAGATCCAAATACAACTTGGTGTCATCCACCAGCAGGACCTTGGTGATTTTCGCAGGAATCAAGCTATCCCCCCTCTCCGGCTGAAAACTTTCACCCGGGTTACGCCTTTCTCCCCCGGCACATGTCCTTTACATTATAAGGACAGAAAACAGATTTTGAATATCCGGACCGCTGGTTCAAGATAATATCACGGGTTGGCGGAAGGATGAAATTATCACAATCGGAATTATCGGTTTTAACGAACCATCCGCCAGATTTCGGCCTTCTTTAATCATTTACAATCCGAACAATACTCGACTAGAATTAACTTAGGGAAAGAGGAAAAAACGCTCGCGCGTTTTTATTAATTAATGATGAAAGCATCCGTCTTCACCCGACCCTGGCTGACATCCCTCCTGATCGCGGTCCCGGCGGTTTTCTGCCTGGCTTACCGATCCGCCTCCGCGTCCGAGGCCCCGAATTCCGAAGCCCAGTTCACCATCAAGCTGGCGGCAGTCGCCCCCGAGGGAACCAGCTGGTCGGACACCGGGTTCAATTTCCGGAAATACGTCGAGGAGAAAACCGGCGGCAAGGTCAGGGTCGTCTGGTACCTGGGGGGGATCATGGGCGACGAACCGGACGTGTTTCTCAAGATCCGGCTCGGCTACCTCCAGGGGGGCGGGTTCACCTCCGGCGGGCTGGCCAAAATGGTTCCGGAAACCCAGATCCTGGGCCTGCCTTTCCTTTTCCGGGATTACAACGAGATCGACTATGTTCTCGATAAGCTCAACCCCCGCTTCCAGAAGCTTTTCGGGGAGCAGGGCTTCGTTCTGTCCGGCTGGCTGGAAGCCGGGCGCCACTACTGGTTCACCCAGAAACCGGTGGAAACCATCAACGACTTCAGGAACTCCAGGATGTGGGCCTGGAAATCCGACCCCGTCAACATCGAGACCAACCAGGCCCTGGGGTGCCCCCTCTTTACCGTCGGTTTCCCCAAGCTTTACGATGCCATCCAGGCCGGGCAGCTCGATGCTTTCTACAGCCCGCTTTACGCCGCCGCGGCCATGCAATGGTATGTCAAGTCGAAATACCTGATCGACCTGCCCTTTTCCTACGCGCCGGCGGCCATCGTGATGGACAAGAAGTTCCTCTCCAGCCTGCCCCCGCAATTCCAGCAGGTCATCCAGGAAGCCTGGAATCTCTACCTGCCCCCCTTGAAAAATATCATCCGGTCGGACAATGAAAAAGCCTTTCAGGCTTTCGGCTCCCACGGGATGAAGATAATCAAGCTCGATGAGAAAACAGTCCAGGCCATCAAGGATAAAACCTACCCCATTTACCAGGAACAGATCGACAAACTTTACCCGTCCTGGCTCCTGACCGGCGTACTCAACGCCCTCAACGAATACCGCAAGACACCATAGTCCCGCGAATCCGGTTTTCCTTCTCGAAATTTCCATTTTCTGTTGTAAAATAGGCGGCACCAAAGGAGGAATCTGATCATGGTCGAAGCAACCATCACCGAAAGAGACAGAAAAATGGCGCAGAAATGCGTGGAGTGCTACGTCTGCAAGAAAGCCCGGGTCAAGCAAAAAGGCTTCTTTTTCTGGTTCGTCAAGGAAATCGACGAAAGGATCTGCCCCTTCTGCAAGGCCTATGAAAAGGTCTACGGGCGGAAAGCCAGCGCGGCCAAATAAAAAAAACGACCGCCGACCACGGACCGCGGACCGCCGTCATAAGCAAGAGACAAGACGTGAGACGTGAGGGGTGAGGAGTAAGAGGTAAGCAGTAAATAGAGAAAAGATCGAAGACAAGAAAAATCCCATGAGCAAATTTCTTTGTGTCATCCTGAGCAGCAGCGAAGGATCTCGCCCTTATTCTTGTTTCTTAACTCTCGGCTCTAAGCTCTTGCCTCTTGTCTATCCCGCGGTTCCCCGTCTACCGTCTACCATCTACCGTCTACCTTTATCACCATGACGACATTCATGGGTGTGATCCGGAAGCGGAGAAGCGTCCGGGAATTCCTGAAGAAGCCGGTCGAGCCGGAAAAAATCGACCTGCTCGTGGAAGCCGCCCTGCGCGCCCCCTCTTCCCGCGGCCTGGATCCCTGGGAATTCATCGTGGTCACCGACCGGGAACTCCTGCAAAAGCTGTCGGGGTCGAAACCGCACGGGGCTGATTTCCTGGCCGGGGCCCCCCTGGGGCTGGTCGCCTGCGCTAATCCCGCCACGTCCGACGTCTGGGTGGAAGACGCTTCCATCGCTTCCTTATATGTATGGCTGGCGGCGGAAGCCCTGGGCCTCGGGGCCTGCTGGATCCAGATCCGGCAGCGGTCCCATGATGAAAATCAATCCGCCCGGGACTACATTGCCCGACTCCTCCGGATCCCCGCCCACCTCCAAGTGGAAGCGATCATCGCGGTGGGATACCCGAAGCGGAAAAACTCCCCCCATTTAAAATCAAACCTCAAATATGATAAAGTAAGCTTTAATTTCTACCGCGAGCCCTGTGCCGAAAAAGGATGACGGGATCGGAGCAAGAGATAGTTTCAACCGGAAGGGGGTTTAATGAAGTATGTTTTAGGCTTGATCGGGGTATTATTCGTCATTTTGATTTCGGTTCTCACTTATTACGGGATGTTCGCCAAGGTCACGATCTCCGAACAGGAAACCGGGCCTTACTGGCTGGTCTACGAAAAATACATCGGGGATTATAAAAACGTCGGCCCGGTCATGACCAAACTCTCTGAAGAGTTGAAAAAGAAGGAATCCATCGAGACCTCCCGGGGGTTCGGTCTCTATTACGACAATCCCCAGGAAGTGGCGAAAGACAAGCTTCGGAGCCTGGTCGGATGCATCCTGGAAGAAAAAGACACGAGTAAAATCCAGGGTTTACAGGCCAAATACAACATCAAATCCTACCCGGTTTCCAAAAGCGTGGTAGCTTCCTTCCCGTACCGTGGCCATCCCTCTATTTTTGTCGGCATCTTCAAGGTCTATCCCAAGTTCTTCAGCTACCTGAAGGATCACAATTTCACCCCGGTTCCGTTAATGGAGCTTTACGACCTGCCCAATAAAAAAATCATCTACATCGGATCGGTCAACCTGCCCAAGCCGTTTTTCGATTCCCTCCTGGAAACCAGACAGTAATCTGGAGTCCGGCAGACGCCGACAGAACAGGTCATAGGTATTAGGTCATAGGTGATAGGTTTATACCTAACACCCATAACCTAAAACCCATCACCTTCTTTATTATTTGCCCAGCAGTTCGTGTGAGCGCTTCAGCTGGTCAATAATGTGTATCTTCTGCGGGCACTTGTCCTCGCACTGGCCGCACTCGATACAGGCCGAGGCGTCGCTTCCGGGGATGATCGGAAGCACCCCAATCAGGCGATACATGTCCCGCGCGTATCTTTCCGCCCCCAGGACCTGGTGGCAGATGAGAAGATTGAAAATCCCCGGGATGTTGACCTTCTCCGGGCAGGGCAGGCAGTAGCCGCAGCCGCTGCAGTAAATCTCCCTCAGTTTTTCCAGTTTCTTCTGGAGCACGGCCACTTCGGCCCGGCCGGCCGAGGTCAGGGGCGCATAATTCTTCGCCGACCGCACATTGGCTTCCAGAACGGATTCGGATTCCATCCCCGAAAGGGCGCAGGTGACATCCGGGTTCGACCACACGAATTTCAGGGCCAGGGCCGGGGCGTCCCCGAATTCCGGCGGCACCAGGCGGGTGAAGTCGGGCCCGGTGCCGGCCATCCGCCCGCCGCCCACCGGGCCCATGAGCGTTACCCCCATCCCCTTTTCCCCCGCCCGGGAGATGACCCCCGCGTTGACCTCGTCCACCAGGTTATACTGCACCAGCATTCCGTCG
This sequence comes from bacterium, assembly GCA_028713675.1. Taxonomy (GTDB): domain Bacteria; phylum Desulfobacterota; class JAPLJL01; order JAPLJL01; family JAPLJL01; genus JAPLJL01. Next base: position 2,162 of record JAQTNV010000058.1, on the reverse strand, counting down.
AAGGCGCCGGTGTCGATCAGGCGGCCGATGTTTTCCGGCCGGTCGTGGCTGGAAAAGCCCAGGAGGCCGATCCGGCCCCCGGCGCGAAGCTTTTCCGCGGCTTTTAACAAACCCATCTCCGCGAACTGGCCCCGGAACTGCTTCCAGTAAAGACCGTGGAAATAAAAGATGTCGATCCTCCGGGTCTGCAGGCGCTCGCAGCTTTCCTCGAACAGGCTCTGGAAATGATCCGCGCTGGAAACCAGGTTGGGCAGGATCTTGGTGGAAATGAAAACCCGGTCCCGCGCCTCCCGGATCGCGCGGCCGACCGCGATCTCGGAGTGGCCGGCATCGTAAAGCTGGGCGGTATCGATGTAATTGATCCCGAGCTCGATCCCCCGGCGCAGGAGTTTGACCGCCCCTTCCATGTGCGTGTCGAAATCCCCGGTGCGGAAACCGGGCAGGCGCATGGCCCCGAAGCCCAGGATGGTGAGCTCCGGTCCCGAATGACCAAATTTTCTCCTCGGAATGGCCATAGTTGTTTTAGTTTCGCTCATCTACCCGGGTTGTCCGGCAATTGACGATTTTAGATTGACGATTGACGATTAATTTGGTTTTCAATCTACAATCGTCATTCGTAAATTCCCTTTCACTGATTTTTCTTGTTTCTTTGGTATTCATTCAACAATCGTAATTCGTCAATCTACAATTGGTACGTCCCGTCCTTCCCCAAACTCCAGGATCCGGAATTCCTGATCGGAAAGGCCCGCCGCTTTCATCGCTTTCCGCATCTCCTCCGGGGTTTCGTCCTCCCCGTCATCCGCGAGCTGAAAGGTCCCGTAATGGATCGGGACGGAAACCCGGGCTTTCAGGAGTACGTGGGCACGGGCCGCGTCCCGCGGGGACATATGCGCCGGACCCATGAACCATTCGGGCTTGAAGGCCCCGATGGGCAGGATCGCCAGGGTGAAATCCCCGAAGCGGGAATGGATCTCTTCCAGGTGCGGACCCCAGCCGGTATCCCCGGCAAAGTAAACCCGCGTCCCCCGGCCCTCGAGCACAAAACCTCCCCAGAGGGCGGTATCCCGGTCGTAAACCTTCCGCATGGAAAAATGCTGGGCGGGCACAAAGGTGGCCCGGACGGAATCGCTCAGGGCCATCCCCTGGCCCCAGTCGAATTCCCGCGCGTCCCGGATGCCCTCCGCGGAGAGATACTTCGAGTTGCCGAGACCGGTGAGGACCAGGGGCTGATCCCTCTGGTTGAGCCGGACCAGGGTGGGCATGTCCATGTGATCGTAATGATTGTGGCTCAGGAGGATTACCTGGATGGGGGGGAGATCCTCGAACCGGATCCCGGGGGGCCGGACCCGCTCCATCCCCGCCCAGGTCACCGGGCCCGCCCGCCGGGAATAAACGGGATCGGTGAGAATATTGAGCCCGTCCATCTGGATGAGCACCGTGGAATGGTTGATGAAGGTCACCCGCAGTTCGCCCGGCCCGACCTTCCGCGGGGGAGGGGGACCGGGGGGAAGGTCGCGATACGAATGCCAGGAACCGGGATGGCGGCCGAGGGCCCATTTCAGCATGCCGAAAAATCCCGGCAGGGCGTCCGGGTCTTCGTTGTAAAACCTCCGGCCCTCATGACGGGCCGGCTCGATCCCCTCCCCGGAGGATCCGGGAGCCGCGCCTCCGCCCGCACTCATGACCAAAGATAAGATCGCCATGCCTCCGATCATCCCAAAAATCACTTTCATTCTCATCGGACTGATCCCGCGTGAAATTTTCACGGAATATTTTAACGTCAGTAATATTATTCTAAAAGCTGAAACAGGAAAATACTGTCAATATCAATTTGGTCATCCTCCCAGGCAGGTCGAAGGGAACCAAAACATCTTTTCCAAAATCCTTCTCTTTCGATCCAGAATGGCAATCTCATGCTAAAGGCCAGCCCCTTCCGGGGCGGCCGGCGGCTTTTGCGGTTAAATCGAATTGTTTTGGGAGCAAGACCTGCCTGGGAGGATTGGACAATTATTTCCAAGAAGAATTAAAAGCCCCGGAGCCGTTTCCGGCTTCGGGGCTTATTCGGTGTCAAATTACAACTTCTTATCGCTATAATTTAACTACCTTCGTGGCTTGCCAACCCTTCGGACCCTGGGTAGCTTCGAATTCCACCTGCTGGCCCT
>JAQTNV010000057.1 GCA_028713675.1 bacterium | reverse complement strand
GCGACCGCGTTCACGTTGATCTTGAACCGGCCCCATTCGGCGGCCACTTCCCGGGTGATGCCCACGTTGCCCATTTTCGCGGCGCAGTAATTGATCTGGCCGGGGTTCCCGCGGATGGCGGCGGTGGAATAGAAATTGACGATCTTGCGGTGGTATCTGGTGTCGCCCTTCTCCTCGATTTCCTTCTTGGCCACGTCCCGCATGTAGGGGACCGTCGAGCGGATGCAGTTGAAGGTCCCCTTCAGGTTCACGTCGATGACGAACTCCCACTGGTCATCGGTCATCTTATGGATGACCGAGTCGCGGGTGATCCCGGCGTTGTTGACCAGGATGTCGAGCTTGCCGAACTTGTCGGCCGCGGTCTTCATCAGCGCGTCGGTGTATTTGGAGTTGGTCACCGAACCGGTGGAAATCGCCGCCCGACCGGCCGCGATCTGGTCGCAGAGCTGCCGGGTTTCCTCGGCGGGGGCGTTGTCGATATCGTTGATCACCACGCAGGCCCCTTCCTTCACGAAGGTCAGGGCGATGGCCTGGCCGATGCCGCGCCCGGCCCCGGTGATTACGGCTACCCGATCATTCAAAAGTCCCATGGTCAAAGCCTCCTTTCCGCTTGTCTTTCTTGATCTGCTGAATGTTGGGTTATGGGTTTTGGGTCATAGGTTATGGGTAAAAACCTAACACCTAATACCCAACACCTATCACCCATCACTTTTTTTCTTCTTCGACACTATGGACACAACGAACTCAATGGACACTATGAACGCCTTACGTTTCTTGCCTTTGACTGCGGTCTGCGGTCTGCGGTCCGCGGTCAGGGGCTACGCCCCTAATCCCCCGGCGGTTCCAGCTCGCCCAGGGCCAGGGCCGCCAGCCCCCGCACCCTCGGCTCGGGATGATTGAGCATGTCGATCAGGGGTTTCTCGGCCAGGGGGTCGCCCAGCTTGCCCAGGGCGGTCATGACCTGCTCCAGGACCTCCTTGTTCTTCTCGGAAAGGTGGGCCAGGAGGTAGGGGACGAGTTTCCGCGCCCCCTTCAGCCCGATCGTCTCCGCGGCCAGGGCGCGGATCACGTCGCTCTGGTCCTCGAGCAGCTCGATCAGAACCTCGAAGATCTGGATCTCGTTCCGCTGGCGGAGCGTGCGGACCGCCGCGGCCCGCACGTCCTCTTCCGGGCTCTTGGTTGCCTCGAGGATGGCCCGGAGGGGTTTTTCCCCCGGGATCCGGGCCAGGGCGTAAACGGATTTGACCCGGAGCTCCCGGTTTTTCCCTTCCTTCAGGTGCTCGATCCAGGTGTCCAGGTCGTTCTGGGATTCGATCTTCTCCAGGGCCCGCGAGGCGCATTTCTGCACCCCGGGATTCGGGTCCTGCAGGAGCGGCATGATCAGTTCCCGCCGCCGATTCAGGGAATCTTTCGCATTGGACATAGCTGGCATATTATTATTAAAAAGCGGTTAACTTTCAATATTAATGATAGCCAGGCCCCTTTTACCTGTTTTTATCACATATAGCTTGGGTATTTTAACCGGCTATTTCCTGGAAATCCCCCGTTTTTCCCCCTTTTTCCTGCTCCTCCTGCTGGCCCTGTCCCTGGGCCTCGCGGCGCTCAGGTGGAAGCGGCCGGCGCTGGCCTGTTTCGCGTGTTTATTCCTGGTCCTGGGCGCCGAGTCCGCACGCGGCCGCCTGACCCCTTCCGCCGGGGACCGGTTCCTGTCCGCCCGGGCCCAGGAGGAGGGCCGGCTGGTCCTGGACGGCGGGATTTCCGGGCTGCCCGAAAATTATCCCGACCATGTCCGGCTGCCGTTCCGGTCCCGGTTCCTGGCGGAGCGGGACCGGCTTTTCCCGGTCTCCGCCGAGCTTCTGCTGAACGTGCCCGCCCCGGCGCCCGCTTTCCGGGTGGGGGACCGGGTGCGCCTGAAGACCACCCTCCATCCGCCCCGGGGTTTCGGGAACCCGGGCTCCTTCGATTCCGGCCGCTACCTCGCCCGCCAGGGGGTCTTCCTGGTCGGCAACATCGCGGGGGCGGACGAGATCGTCCGCCGGGAAGGCCGGGACGGCAACCTCTGGCTCAACCGGGTCCAGGATCTCCGCCGCAGGATGGCGGACTTCGTGGACGCCGGCGGTTACGGGGAATCCGGGGAGATCCTCAAGGCCCTGGTGGTGGGGGTGCGGGCGGGGCTCCCGGATGATTTGTGGAAGGATTTTTCCCGCACCGGGACCATTCACCTTCTTTCCATCTCGGGACTGCATTTCGCGATCGTGGCCGCGATCTTCTTTTTCCTGGTCCGATTCCTTCTCTCCCGCTCGACCTACCTCCTGCTCCGCTTCAACCTGTTCCGGGTCTCGGCCTGGATTTCCATCACCCCCGTGATTTTCTATGTCCTGGTGGCCGGGGCCAACATCCCCACCCTCCGGTCCGCGGTCATGATCCTGGTCTACCAGGCGGCCGTGATCCTCGGCCGGGAGCGCGACGTCTACTCGGCCCTGCTCCTGGCCGCCTTCCTGCTGGTGGTGGCTTTCCCCCTTTCCCTGCTCGAGGTTTCCTTCGCGCTTTCCTTCGGTTCCGTCCTGGCGATTCTCTACCTGACCCCGCGCCTGGCGGAGTATTTCCAGGCCGATCCCGGTCTCCTCTACCTCGATGAGCCCTCCCGCCTCCGCCGCTTCGGGGGCCGGGTCGGCACCCTGGCCCTGGTTTCGCTGGCCGCCGCCCTGGGCACGTTCCCGCTGGTGGCCCGCTATTTCAACATGGTTTCCCTGGTCAGCGTTCCGGCCAACCTGGTCCTGGTCCCGTGGCTATCGTTTCTTTCCCTGCCCCTCGGCCTCCTGGGGTGTTTTCTCCATTTTGTCCTTCCGGGTCCGGCCCGCTTCCTCCTGGATGCCGCCGCCTGGATCACCGAACTTTCCCTCGGGGTGGTCCGGTTCTTCAGTCATCTCCCCGGGGCCTGGTTCCGGGTGACCACCCCCACGCTCCCGGAGGTCGGCCTCCTTTATCTCGCGGTCCTGGCCTTCGTCAACCTGAAAAGATCCCGGTGGTCGAAGCTGATTCTCCCGGCGGCGCTCCTCGCCCTCGCGCTCGACCAGGCTTACTGGATGATCAGGCCCCAATTCCAGCGCGACCTCCGGGTGACCGTCCTGGATGTCGGCCAGGGCGACGCCATCCTGGTCGAGCTTCCCTTCGGGAAGCGCGTCCTCCTCGACGGCGCGGGTTTCGAGGAAAGCGATTTCGACCCGGGGGAGAAGGTCGTGGCCCCCTTCCTCTGGGAGAAGAAAATCCGGCGGCTGGATTACGTGGTCAATTCCCATCCGCATTTCGACCACTTCGGCGGGCTCCGTTTCATCCTGCGGGAGTTTTCCGTCGGGGAGGTCTGGAAAAACCCGCAGGACAGCTACTACCGGGAGTACCGGGAGTTCCTGGGGATCATCCGGGACCGGAAGCTCCCGCTCCGGATCGTGGACGGCTCCACCCCGGACCTGGAGATCAGCGGCGTGCGGTTCGAGTTCCTGAGCCCGCCCGCGCCGGGCTCGGCGGAGGCGCTCGCCCTGGGCGGCGACCAGAACGAGAATTCCCTGGTCCTCCGGCTGGGCTTCGGCGCCACCCATATCCTTTTCGCTTCCGACATCATGGCCCGGGCCGAGGCGCGCCTGGCGGCAGACCCGGACCGGCTGGCCGCGGACGTGCTCAAGGTCCCCCACCACGGGGGGAAGGCCTCCAGCACCCCGGCTTTCCTGGCCGCCGTCCGCCCCCGGATCGCGGTGATCACCTCCGGCCCGGAGAACGGCATCCGCCACGTGAGCGGAGAGGTCCTGGAGCGCTACCGGGCCGTCGGCGCCCGGGTCTACCGGACCGACCGGACCGGGGCGGTCACGATCCGGAGCAACGGGAGCCGGATCACCGTGGAAACGTTCAGAACGGGTGATGGGTCATAGAGGATAGGTCATAGGTCGTAGGCAAAGAGCAGAGGGCATAGGGCCAGTCAATTGACGATTGTCCCTCAGATAAACCCTTCGGGATAAATAGATTGACGAATGACGAGTGAAAAGCGTTCATAGTGTTCATTGTGTCATAGGTGATGCGTCATGGGTAAAGCGTCCATTGTGTCCATAGGGTTCATAGTGTCCATAGTGTCGGAGAAGAAAAAAGGTCATGGGTCATGGGGCATAGGGCATAGAGCAAAGAGCAAAACACGTAAGGCGTGAGGCGTGAGGGGTAAGGCGCACCAGAGCACTAGGCACAAGAGCACCAGATAAACACCATAAACTTAGTACTCTTTTCTCGTGTTTCTCGCTGTCCCGACTTTCTCGTCTATGACCTATCACCCATCACCCATCACCCATCACCTACCACCTAGCAACCTAACCACTTTGTTATTCTGGCTACCGGCTACTTGCTACTGGTTACCTGCTACTGGTTACTGGTTACCGGCTACTGGCTACCCTCCGGGCCGTAGGCCCTACGGGCCGGAGGCTGGCTACCGGCTACCGGTTTTCTGCCCTTTCAGCCTTTTCGCGCGTCCAGGTCGCCGGCTTTTTTCCCCGGCCAGCCGAGGGTCTTCCCGTCGAACTCGGTGAGCACGGTGCGCGGCTGGATGGCGTCGCCCCAATGCCTGGTCCGGAACTCCTGCCCCTTGCCGAAGGGATAGATCGCGGCCGCGGCCAGGTGTTCGAAGACGGAGGTCTTCCCGAAATCCCGCTCGATCGCCCGGCGCAGTTCGCGGACATCCCGGGACATTTTTTCGGTCGGGGCCAGCAGCTCGGCCGCCCGGAGCAGGATCCGGGATATCCCCGCCTCGCTCCGGATCAGCCCGGCCCGCTGCCGGAGCAGCTCGCTCCCGGAATTCAGGAGCGTGGGATAAGCTTCAAAGTTCACCCGGATCAGGCGGACGATGCTCGGGCCCAGCTCGTGGAAATCCCGGAGGTAGGCCTCCCGCTGGATGATCTCCGACTCGCGCGGAGTGAAGTGCGGGTGCTTGAACCAGATCTGCTTGAAAGCGTGCCGGTCCTCCAGGGGGATGGAGTTCAGGATCCTTCCTTCCGCCTTCATTCTCTGCCACAGGGGGGTTCCGGGCGAAGGCGAGTAATGGGCGAACTGGCTGTAAACCGGGTTCAGGGAAAGATGGTAATCGATGTCCTCCCGGATGTTCTCCCGGTTGTGCTCGTCCAGGCAGAGGATCGAGGAAATGACCGTCACGATCCCGTAGCGCCGGTATTCGGCGAGGAGGCCGGGGATGTCCAGGCCCTCGTTTTTCGGGTAGGGCCGGAACTTGGATTCGATCCCGACCCAGACCACCTCCAGCCCGACCTCGGCGAGAAATTTTGGGTCGTACTGGGCCAGGTGGTTGAGCGAGCTGAAGGAGATGTGGATCCCGTAGTATTTCCCGTTTTCCCGGAGCGCCCGGTGGAGCTCCTCCATCCGCCTCCGGTCGGAAAAAACGTTTTCGTCCCCGACCAGCAGGAAGCTCCTGATCCCGTAGGTCTCGTCGTAGGTTTTCATCAGGCGGAAGATCTCCTCCCCCCGGTCGATGAAAACGATCCGGCGCGGCTGGAAAAAGTGCCCGCTGGAGCAGAAATCGCAGCCCTCGGCGCAGCCGACCCCGGTCACGATCACCGCCCTCCGGTTCCGCCACTTGAGCCGGGGGAAGAAAGGCCGGAGGGCGGCCTGCAGGAAGCGGACCGGGATGCCCATCACCCCCAGGAATTCCGTCGTGGGGAGCAGGGGATGCCGGAACTCGAAGGCCTCCGGCTCCCCGAGCAGTTTCCGGAGAAACCCGATGCCCTCGCCCCGGCAGACGAAATCCGCCCCGGTGATTGCCTCGATGTCGTCAATCTCGGCGCCGAAGCCGCCCAGGATGATCCGGGAACGGGGGGAGATCTCCCGGGCCAGGTCCACCATTTTCTTGGCCTTCACGAAATTGGGCTGGATGAAGGAGATGCCGATGTAGTCGTAACCTTTCCGGATTTCCTCCTCGTAGCGCCGGAGGGTGGGCCAGTCGAGCACGGTGACCGGGTGGTCCAGGTTCTGGGCCAGGATGTGGAGCGAGATCGAGGCGCTCCGGTCCCGGGGGCTGAAGATGCCCTGGTGCATCGAGAGCTGGTTGTGCATGAGCTCGGCCTTGTTCTCCTTCCGGCCGTAGGCGTCATCCACCCCGCAGGGCTTGAAAATTGAGGTCAACAGCAGGCGCTTATCCATCCTGGCTATTTTTATACCACGGAAAAGCCCTGGCAATGAATATCTTTTTGCGTTCCGGGGCCGGAACCGCCCCGGATCATCCGCCGGGGGAGAGTGGAAAGATCGCCGGCCCGCCCATATAATAAGGTGCGCGGACACCGGAAATGAAATCGGAAAAACTGGACCCGAATCGGAGAAAAATTTACCTGGTCGGCGGCGGGATCGCCTCCCTCTCGGCCGCGGTCTTCGCCATCCGGGACGGCCGGGTCCCCGGCGGGAACATCTCCGTCTTCGAGGCGCTGGATGTCCCCGGGGGATGCCTGGACGGCGCGGTTTCGCCCGGCGGGTTTTTCACCGCGCGGGGGGCCCGGAAATACGACCTGAAGGTCTTCAACTGCACCTGGGACCTTTTCTCCGCCGTTCCCTCGCTTGCCGACCCCTCGCGGACCCTGGGGGAGGAGTTCCGGGAATTCAACCGGACCCACCGGAAGAACTCCGCCGCCCGCCTGGTCGACCGGGACCGGAATAAAGAGGTGACCACCCTCGGCCTCGGCTGGGGGGACCGGCTCCGGCTGTTCGCGCTCGTCCCGGCTCCCGAAACCCTGATCGAAAACCGCCGGATCGATTCCTGGTTCGCCCCCGCCTTCTTCCGCTCCGCTTTCTGGTACATCTTCGCTTCCACGTTCGGGTTCGAGCCCGGGAGCGACCTGGCGGAATGCCGGCGCTTCATTCTCCGGTTCCTGCACGTCCGGAAGGACGGGGAGGTGGTGACCCCGTATAACCAGTACGACTCCATGGTCCGGCCGATCGTGAAATGGCTCGGGGAGCAGGGGGTCAACTTTCTCCTCGGGTGCCGGGTCACGGACCTGGATTTCCGGCCGGACCCGGACCGGCTGACCGTGGAACGGATTCATTACCTCGCCCGGGGGGAAGCGCGGGAAATCGCCGTCCGCGGGGAAGACCTGGTCTTCGTCACCAACGGGTCCATGGCCGCGGATTCCCGCTCCGGTTCCATGACCGCGCCCGCCCCCCTCGAAACCGGGAAATTGGACGGCTCCTGGACCCTGTGGGAAAACCTCGCGCGGAAGCGCCCGGGCCTGGGAAACCCCCGCGTTTTTTCCGATCATGTCGGGGAAACCCGGTGGGTCACGTTTTTCGTCACCGCCCGGGACCCGGTTTTCCTGGAATTGCATGAACGGTTCACCGGCACCCGGCCCGGGGAGGCGGACCTGGTTACCTTTAAGGATTCCGGCTGGCTCCTGTCGGTCCACGTCCCGTACCAGCCGCATTTTATCGGCCAGCCCGGCGGGGTGACCGTGTGGGGAGGATACGGCCTGGTCGCGGACCGGGAGGGCGACTACGTCGGGAAAAAGATGTCCGAGTGCTCCGGCGCGGAAATCCTGACCGAGGTCTGCCGCCAGTTCGGGTTCGAGCGGGAGCTGCCGCGCATCCTGGAGACCTCCACCTGCGTCCCCAGCCTTCTGCCGTACGCCTGCGCCCAGTTCCGGCCGAGAAAAAGGGGCGACCGGCCCCCGGTGGTGCCGCCCGGGTCGACCAACCTGGCGTTCCTGGGCCAGTTCACCGAGAGCGGCGAGTGCGTTTTCCTGGTGGAGTCCTCGGTCCGGAGCGGGCAGATGGCGGTGTATTCCCTGCTCCGCCCGGACCTGAAGGTCCCCCCGGTTTACTCCGGGCTTTTCGACCCCCAGGTCTGGTCCCGGGCGCTGGGCACCTTTTTCCGGTAGATTAATCCGATGGCCGAATCAGGCAACGCGGGGAGGGGAAAAATGCGGGTCGCCATTACCGGGGTTTCCGGATACCTGGGGCAGCTGGTGGCGCGGGAGCTGGACGCCGATCCCGCGGTGGAACAGATCCTCGGGCTGGATCTCGTCCCTTCGAAATTTTCCTCCCCCCGGTTTTCCTTCGCCCGGGCCGATGTCCTGACCGCGGATTTTCAAAAACTGCTCCGGGGCACGGATGTTTTCATCCACCTGGCTTTTATCGTCACGCCCCCGGATAAAAAACTGGCCGCCCGGATCGACCAGATCAACGTGGAAGGCAGCCGGAGGGCCTTCCGGGAGGCCGCCCGGGCCGGGGTGACCCGGATCATTTACTCGAGCTCGATCGCCGCCTACGGGGCCCATCCCGACAACCCCGAATTTCTCCGCGAGGACGCCCCCCTCCGTCCCAACCCGGACTGGTATTACTCCCGGACCAAGGGGGCGGTCGAGAAATTCCTGGACGAGTTCCAGTCGGAACAGCCCGGGCTCCGGATCATCCGCTTCCGCCCCAGCATCTTTCTCGGCCCGACGCTCACCAATCCCATGACCAATCTTTACACTTCCCGCGTCCTGGCCGATCTGAACCCCGGGCTGAAAGTGGCCTTCACCTGGGACGCGGATGTCGCTTCCGCCTTCCGGCCGGCCCTGCGTCATGAAAAATCCGACAGCTTCAACCTCTCCGGCGACGGCCCCCTGACCACCGGGGAGCTGGGCCGGCTGCTCCGGAAACCCGTGCTCCGGCTTCCGCCCCGGCTGGCCCTCCCGCCGCTCCGGGCCGCCGCGCGGCTCGGGCTCCTCTCCCGGGAGCAGTTCGAATGGGTGGAGTCGGGAACCCGGGGCTCGATCACCGTTTCCACGGAGAAGGCCCGGAAAACGCTCGGCTGGCAGCCGCGCTTCGACTCGGCGGGCGCGGTCCTGGAGTTTGTCCGGCAAAGCGCAAAGATTGACACCCGGAACCGTTAGTGATACTATTCGACCAATGAAGACGAAACGTCGAATACCGGGCGCCCCGGACCGCGAGGAACAGACGCGGGCGCACATTCTCGCCACCACCAAGGAGCTGGTCCAGAGATACGGCCTCCGCAAGGTCACCATGGAGGATATCGCCACTGCCCTGGGAAAAAAGAAGAGCTTTCTCTACTACTACTTCCCCGGCAAGCAGGAGGTGATTTACGCGATGGTCAAGGCCGAGTTCGAAGTCGAGCGGCAAAACACCCGGCTGGCCCTCGCGGGGCCGGACCGAGCGGTCGATCAAATCCAGTCGTACTTCAATGCGCGGGTTGAGAGCGTGATCAAGCAGACCGAATCCAACAAGGCCGTCTCCGTCATCGAACTGCTGGAAAGCGGCAAGGGGGGGGATATTTTCCTGAGCCTGATCGAGCTGCGCCGGGCCTTCGACCGGGAAGAGGAGCTTTTCCTGGCCGGACTCATCCGACAGGGGATCAAAGAGGGGTCGTTCCGTCCTCTTTCCCATAAAGTCATAAGTGACATCGCCACTTTTATGTTTTCAGTGCTGCGGGGCGTGCAGTTTGAACTGGTCTTCACGCGCGACTCTTCGCCGGCCCGGGTGCGTCCCCTGGAAACGGCGCTGGAAATATTCCTGGAAGGGCTGGCGGTAAGATCCGGCCGCCGCGGGTGAGGGGCGGCCGGGCCTGACGGAGAATCACCCGGGAAATATCGATTGCGGAAAGAGACAGCGATAATGTGTTTTAGCTTAAATTCGACGATTTGACTGATATGGTCAATACGTCTGCAATGGGCGATGAAAAAAGCCCGGCGGCCGGATCAATGAAAAGAAACGGAAAAATGCTGTTGGGGTTGCTGGTTTTCCTGGCGGGATTCGGCGCTGGGGCCGCGGACGTCCCGGCCGGCCAGGTCACGCTGGATTACTGCCTGCAGAAAGCGACGCAGGATAATCCCCTGGTGCTGAAGGAGCAGGAAAAACTGGCGGCGGTCAAAACCTATCTGCAGGAAGCCAGGAACAGCCGCTTCCTGCCGGAGCTCAAGCTCCGGCTTTTGACCGGTCCCGTCACCGACGCCGAGGGGGATGTCCTGACTCCCACGAACAAGATTACCGCCGATGAATTGAGCTTCAAAACCATCGGTCCCTTTTTCCAGGCCGAGTTGACCGCGCTGCAGCCCCTTTATACCTTCGGGGCGATTTCCTCGGCGATCAAGGCGGCCGGGCAGGGGGTCAAGGCCGAGGAAAACAAGGTCGAACTGGCCCGGGCCGATCTCAGCAATAATTTGATCGATCTTTATCTCGCTTATCAGCTGGCTCATGAGGTCTATGACCTGCAGAAGGATTTACTGGGGGAGATCGCCAAGATCGACCAGAAAATCCAGGAATGGCTGGCTTCGGGCTCCGGGCATGTGACCCAGACCGACCGTCTCCGGCTTAAGGTTTTCACCGCGCTCCTGGAAAAGGAGACCCTGACTTCCAAAAAAGGCCTCGAACAGTCCCGGGAGGTATTTTTCGAGCTCTGCGGGGTGAACCCGGCGGAATCGGAAATTCCGATTGCTCCACTCGACGGAGAGATTTTGTCCCTCCCGGATCTGCAGAAATATCTGGACGCGGCCCAGGCCGATCGCCCGGAGCTCAAGGCCCTGGAAGCCGCCGCCCTGGCCAAAAAGGCGCAGTTGGGGGTAGTCGAAAGCAAGTACTATCCCCAGATCTTCCTGGCCGGACGTTTCCGCTACGGCTACGCTCCCGGCCGCACCCCGCAAACCAACCCGTTCGTGGATGACGAGTTTAATTACCTGGACGGCGGGGTGGTCCTGGGCCTGGAGCAGAAATTCGGATTCCACCTGACCAAGCAGAGCGTGAACCGGGCCCGGGCCGAATACCGCGAGCTGGAATACGGACAGGCCGCCCTGAAGTCGGGTATCAAGATCGAGGTGGAAAAGAATTACCGGAGCGTGCAGGAAGCGATCGCCCGGGTGCAGAAGACCGAAGAGGGTCTGAAGGCGGGCCGGGCCTGGATGTTCGCGGCCCGGGAGAATTATTTCCTGGGGGTGGGGGATGTCAAGGAAGTCATCGATTCCTTCGGGGCTTACCTGGCGGTCAAATGGCAGTCGCTGGAAGCGATCTTCGATTCCCAGAAGTGTCTGAACGATCTCAAGATTTCCGCGGGCGAAAAACCCTGGAGCAAGGATAAATAGGATCGTGCCGAATGTTTTTTAATGTGAATGACGCGGGTCTTTTTTCCGCATGTCCTTTCGGCTCCCCGGTGGGCGAGTTGATCACCTCCTCCTCCAATCCTCGCCCATCGGGGCTTTTTTAAAGTGCATAGAGCAAAGGGCAGAGGGCATAAGCAAAGAGCAAAACACGTAAGGCGTGAGGCGTGAAACGTGAGGGGTAAGGCGTCCATAGTGTCCATAGTGTCGGAGAAGAAAAAAGGTCATAGGTCGTGGGTCATAGGTCAAAGGTTTAAACCCAAAACCCATCAACCAGCACCTAACACCTATGACCCATCACCCATCACCAAGCACCTTGTTCTTCTTTCTAGTGACCTAATCACCTAACAACCTAACCAACTTGTTTTTCTGCTTACTGCCTACTGCATACTGGTTACTTGCTACTGGTTACCGGCTACTGGCTACCTGCTACCGGCTACATGCCCTATGCCCTACCACCCATCACCTATCACCTATCACCCATTGTCAAATACTGGAGTATGATTGATCCCGGAATGAATGAAGCGCGCGGCAGTCTGGTGCTCGGTATTGACGTCGGCTCGATCGCGGCTTCCATCGTCGCCCTCGACCCCCTGGGCGCCGTTATTCTTGAAAGCTACGCGCTGCATCACGGTGACGTCCGCGGCACGCTGCGGACCCTCGCTGCGCCGCTCGACTTCGCGCGGGTGCGCGCCGTCGCCGCCACCGCTTCGGCGGCGGGCGCGGTCGTCTCGGCCCGCGTCTGCGAAGCCACCGTGGCCGGCACCCTCGCCGCGCGCCGCCTCCACCGGACGCTCGACGCGCTCCTGATCGTCGGGGGCGAGAAGTTTCACCTGGTCCGCTTCGCGCCGGACGGCGGCTACGAAGACAGCCGCGGCTCAAGCCCGTGCGCGGCCGGCACCGGCAGTTTCCTGGACCAGCAGGCGCGCCGCCTCGGGTTTGAAGGGAGCGCCGCCATCAGCCGCGCCGCCCTCGGCGCGGCCGGGCCGCCGCCGAAGATCGCCTCCCGCTGTTCCGTCTTCGCCAAGACCGACCTCATTCACGCCCAGCAGCAGGGCTATTCGCTCGCCGCGATCTGCGACGGGCTCTGCCAGGGACTGGCCGCGAACGTGGTCGATACGCTCTTCGGCGGCCGGGAGGATCCGGCCGGCCTCATTGTCTTTGCCGGGGGCGTCAGCCGCAACGAAGCGGTCCGCCGCCACCTCGAGGCTTTGCTCGGGCGCCCGCTCGTGGTCGATGAGCACTCGCACGTCTACGGGAGTCTGGGCGCGGCGCTGCTGCTCGCCGGGGAGATCGCCCGCGGCGAAGCCGCCGGTCTTCCCGTCCCGCCCCGAGACATCGAAGAGCTCCTGCGCCCGGTCAACCGGGACCGGCCTTACGCGCATCCGCCGCTCGAGCTCCGGGAATCGCGGTATCCCGACTTTTCCGCGGGCGAGCACTATGTCTTTTCCCCGGTCGCCGCGCGCGGGGCGGCGCCGGTCGAAGTCGATGTCTTCCGTCCTTTACCCGGGGGCGGGAGGCTCCGCGCCTTCCTCGGCATCGATGTCGGCTCGACCAGCACCAAGGCCGTTCTGCTCGAAGCCGGGCGGGGCCCGGATGCCGGCGGCGCGTTTTCGGAAGACCGGATCGTCGCCGGCTTCTACACCCGCACGGCGGGGCAGCCGCTCATCGCCACCCAGGGCATTTTCGAGTCCATCGAGGCGCTGGCCCGCGAGCGTGGGATACGTCTGGATCTGGCCGGGGCCGCCACCACCGGCTCGGGCCGCAAACTGATCGGCGCCATCATCGGCGCCGACGAGATCATCGACGAGATCACGGCCCACGCCCGCGCCGCGGTCGGGCTCGACCCGGAGGTGGATACCATCATCGAAATCGGCGGCCAGGACGCCAAGTTCACGACGCTGGACGCGGGCCGCGTCACGCTCTCCATCATGAACAACGTCTGCGCGGCCGGCACCGGCAGTTTCATCGAAGAGCAGGCGAACCGGCTGGGCGTCCCGCTCGAAGACTGCGCGCCGCGCACGCGGGGACGGAGCGCGCCGCTCACTAGCGACTGCTGCACCGTCTTCATGGAGCGCGACATCAACCACTACCTCGCTTCCGCCTACGCCGTGGACGAGGTCCTCGCGGCGGCCCTCCACGCCATTTGCGAGAATTACCTGCGCAAGGTGGCGCGCGAGTCGGCCATCGGGCGCCGGGTCTGCTTCCAGGGCGCCACCGCCAAGAACCGCTCCCTGGTTGCCGCCTTCGAAGAGCGCCTGGGGAAGCCCATCATCGTCTCGCGTTACTGCCACCTGACCGGCGCCCTGGGGGCGGCCTGGCTGCTCGCCGCGGAGCCGCGGGCGGCCACGGGTTTCCGCGGTCTCGGGCTCTGCCGCGAACCCATCCCGGTGGAGGACGAAACCTGCGCGCTCTGCCGGAACCACTGCAAGCTCAAGGTCGCGACGGTCGGCCGCGAGCGCGTCGCCTACGGCATGCTCTGCGGCCGGGACTACGAGGCGGAGCGCTGCGTCCCCGTCAACAAAAGCGGTTTCGACCTGTACCGGGTCCTGCGCGAGCATTATGCCTTCGAGGCCCCGCCGCCCCGGCGGAAGGTCACGATCGGCCTCCTGGCGGGCGTCTGCCTGCACGAAGACCTGGCGCTCTGGCGGCGCTTCTTCGCCGCGCTCGGGGTGCCCACCGTGACGACCGAAGGCGAGAAGGACGTGGTCAGTCTCGGCCAGCGGCTCGCGGGGGCATCGTTCTGCGCGCCGATCGCCGCGTTTCACGGCCATGCCGCCAAGCTCGCGGAGAAGGCCGATTTCATCTTCGCGCCGTTCTACCTGGAAGACGACGACCGGCCCCCCGGCGCCCGCCGGCAGTATTGCTACTACAGCCAGTTCGCGGGCTGCCTCGCCGCCACCATCCCCGGCGAAGCCGTGCGCTCCCGCCTGCTGATGCCGGTGGTCAAGAACCGGGAGAACCTGCTGACGAGAATCGCCCGCCTGCATGAGGCCCTGCGCCCGGCGCTCGGACCCAAGCTGAGCCTGCGCGAGGTGGAGCGCGCCTACCGGGAGGCGCGGCGCTACGCGGGCGAAAAGCGGGCGGCCCTGCCCGGGATCATGCGGGCTGCGCGGGCGGAGGCGCCGGACGGCCTGGCCGTCGTGCTCCTGGGCCGCCCCTACACCGTGCTCTCGGCGTCAATGAACAAAGGCATTCCGGACCTGTTTGCGGCGATGGGGGTGCGCTGCTTCGCGCAGTCGATGGTGGAAGTCGGCGAGGCCGACCGGGCCGCCGTCGCGCCGCTCCTCGCCGCGGTCCATTGGGCCTACCCGGCGCAGACGCTCGCCGCGGCCGAGGCGGTCTCCCAAAGCCCCGGCCTTTACCCGGTCATCATCACCTCGTTCAAATGCGCCCCGGACAGCTGCACCCTGGAATCGCTGCGGCGCATCTTCGATCGGCGGGGCAAGCCCTATCTCATCCTGCAGCTCGACGAGCATGACTCGCAGGTCGGCTACGAGACGCGCATCGAGGCGGCCCTGCGCTCCTTCCGCAATCACCACGCGCGCCCGCCGCGGCCGGAGGCGGTCCGGACGCCGCTCCGGGTCAACCCCGATTTCCCCGCGGGTCTGCGCGGCCGCACGGTCCTCCTGCCGTGCTGGGACCGCTATGCCTGCACCCTGATGGCCGCAAGTTTCCGGCACGAAGGGATCGACGCGCACGTGCTGGAGGAAGACGCCCTGCTCATCACCAAGGCGCTGCAGCGCAACAGCGGCCAGTGCATCCCGCTCAGCATCATGGTCGAGGATTCCGTCGCTTACATCACCCGGCACGACCTTGACCCGGCGCGCGCGACGCTCTGGATAATGGATTCGCAGATCGGCTGCAACATCGGCGCCGCTCCGCTGGTGATGCAGGGCCTGTTCGAGACTCACGGCCGCGGCTTCGAGGAGTCGCGCGTATACTCCGGCCAAATCACGGGCAGCGACGTTTCCCTGCGGGCGGTCGTCAACCAGTACCTGGTTTTTCTCTGCGCCGGGAACCTGAGGCGGATGGGCTGCCGCATCCGGCCGTACGAAGTGCGGGCCGGCGAGACCGGGCGGGTGCTCGAGGAAAGTCTCGCGCTCCTGGCCGCGGCCTTCGAGGCAGGGCGCGAAATCCTGCCCGTGGTCCGCGCCGTGGTCGACCGCCTGGCCGCGATCGAGACGCGGCCAGGGACGCGGCCCAAGGTGGCGCTCTTCGGCGACCTGTACGCGCGCGACAACGACGTCTTCAACCAGGGGCTGATCGCCCGGATCGAAGCCGAGGGCGGCGAGGCGGTGACGACCCCGTACACCGAGTATACGAGGATGATCGCCGGCGCCTACCTGCAGAAGTGGGTGCGGGAAGGCAAGTACAAGCTGGCGGCGGAAGGCGGGCTGGTGCTCGCCGGCGGCAAGGTGATCGAGCGGCATCTCCTCCGCGAGTTTGAGCGCGTGCTCGGCCCGCCCCCGCGCTTCCGGGAACCGGACGCCGCGGAGGTGCTCGCCCCCTACCGTGTTACGACCCAGCATACCGGGGAGAGCTTCGACAACCTCCTGAAGATCCACCACCTGCTGGCCGCCTACCCGGACATCGCCCTTTTCGCGCAGCTGAGCCCCGCCTTCTGCTGCCCGTCGCTCGTGACCGAGGCGATGACGCACGAGATCCGCCGGAGGACCGGCGTGCCGGTGGTGACGATCACCTACGACGGCACGCGGTCCGCGAAAAACGACATCATCGCCCCGTACCTCTACTTCCTGCGCGAACGCGCGCCGGGGGCATAGGGCAAAGAGCAAAACACGTAAGCCTGCCCGGCTGGCCCGCCTGCCCGAGCCAATAGCTCGTGTCGGCCAGGGGCGTAAGGCGCCAAGAGTGTCCATAGTGTCCATCATATGATCAACTGACCGCATAGAGCATGGGGCATAGAGCAGAGAGCATAGGGTATGGGACAAAAGGCACGGAGCAGGGGGCAGGGGGCAAAGAGCAGAGAGCATAGAACCAGTCAATTGACGATTGTCCCTCAGATAAACCCTTCGGGACAAATCCATTGGGTTGAGGTAAGAATCTCGCCTTTCTGGTATTTATTTTTCAAATTGGATTCCCGGGGATTGGACCGCCATCAGTGGTTTGGATTTGACCCCTGCGCCCAAAGGAATAAAATAATTGGTAATCGCCAGCTTACCACCAAGAGGGAAAATGAAAATCAGGGTTTTCGGGATTGCCCTGGTCCTGGCCGTCGTCGGGATGCTTCCGGCCATCGCCCAGGAACCGGTGACAGGAAATGCCAAAGTCAGCCCGACCGTTCCGGCGAGTTCGTCCGCCTGGTCGGCGGAAAAGGAAAACCTGGGCTGGAAGCAGCTCAAGGAATCTGAGGGGATCGTCGGATATTACCGGCCGAACCCCCGCTGCCGGATCGATGAGAGCAAGGCCATTGGGATCGTGGAGGCACCGGTGGCCGTGGTGGAAGCGGTCCTGCGGGATGTCCCGGGATGCAGGGATTTCATGTTCATGTTCAAAGAGAACTTGGTGATTGAGATCCCGGAGCTGAAAAATACCCCCGATGAATATGTCACCTATACCCTCATGGACATGCCGTTTCCGGTGCAGGACCGCGATACCGTGGCGCGTCTCAACTGGACCGTGGATGCGGCCGCCGGCATCGTCTATTGCACCGGTCAAAGCCTGGACACTAAATACCGTCCTCACCCGGAGGCGCTGCGCATCCCCTTTATCGAGGCCACCTATACCCTGAAGCCCGTGGGCCCCGACCGGACCGAGGTGACCTACCAGGCCATGTCCGACCCGGGCGGCTACCTGCCGGCCTTCGTGATCAACCTCTTGAGCCATGACATGTGTTTGAAAACGGTCGCCGGCATCCGCAAAAAGGTCAAACTGGAAAAGTATCGGCACGCTGCCGCCGTCGTTACCACCACCCCGAAGAAGTAGTGTGTCCCCAAGCTCATTCCGCGCCGAAGGAGAAGGCTGACTTTTTTCTGCAGAGTAAGATATGCAGGCGGGCTGGTTTCGTCCTAGACTGATAACGCAAACATAAAAAAGAGGTATGCAATGGATGCTCAGCTGCCGAAAATCGACGTACACCATCATATTGTGCCCCGGGAATATGTGGAGGCCCTGGCGGGAATCGGCGTCACCGAAGTCGCGGGACGTCCTTTCCCGGAGTGGAGTGTGGAGAATATGCTGGAGCTCATGGATAGACACCAGATCCGGGCCGCGATCACTTCCATTTCCGCTCCGGGTGTTTATTTCGGTGATGAGGGATTCACGATCGAACTCTGCCGCCGGTGCAATGAATTCTCGGCGCAATTGGTCAAAAAATATCCCGAAAGACTGGGTGCCTATGCCGTCCTGCCTTTGCCGAACGTGGATGCGGCCCTGAAGGAACTGGAATATGCCCTGGATATCCTGAGACTGGACGGCGTGGCGTTGCTTTCGAGCGTGGGAAGATACTATATGGGGGCGCCCTGTTACGATGAACTGTTTGCTGCCCTGAACGCGCGCCGGGCCGTCGTGTTCATGCATCCGGATGTTTCCCCGGAAAGCGACAAGTCCACGCTCAAATTGCCGCCGTCCCTGGTGGAATTCGTGCTGGAGACCACCAAGGCGGTCAGCAATCTGCTTTTCACCGGCACCATCGAACGCTGTCCTGCCATCCGGTTTATTCTTCCTCATGCCGGCGGCGCCATCCCCTACCTGACGCTGCGCCTGACCCTGGGGCAGTTCTGGCCCGGCCTCCAGGAGCAGGTCCCGCAGGGAATCCAGACTTACCTGAGCCGATTCTACTATGATACGGCGATTTCCGCGGCGCCGTATGCGCTCCGTTCACTCCAGGAAGTGGTTGATAATGCGCAGATACTTTTTGCCAGCGATTATCCGTTCGCGCCCGAGCTGGCCACCATGGCGACCATCAACGGTCTGGAAACGTATGACGGTTTTGACGAGCAGGCCTTGCGGTCGGTCTTCTACGACAACGCCCTGCGGCTTTTCCCTCGTTTTAAGAAAGGCGCCTGAGATTTCCCGGCCGGGGTGAGCCATGCATGGAAATTGGGGGAAGATATCTCTGGTCAATCTCTCCTCCCGGGAGATCAAAGACTGGGTCATCGAGGAGGCGCCCTACCGGAATTTCCTCGGAGGGGCCGGCCTGGGGGCATACCTGTTCTTCAAACTGAAAGGCTATGCGGCCGAGCCCTTTGCGCCCGAAAATCCGCTGCTCTTCCTCAACGGCCCGCTTTCCGGGACCACGCTGCCCGGGACCTCCCGCCTCGAGATCTGCGCCAGATCGCCGCTAACGCGCATCTGGGGGGAAGCGAGCATGGGCGGCCAGGTTTCCCCGGAGTTAAAACGCAGCGGTTACGACGGGATTGTCTTTACCGGGATCGCGCCCGGACCGGTCTACCTTTTTCTCAGCGACGGACAGGCCGAGCTGCGTGACGCCTCGCATCTCTGGGGCAAGGACAATTATGAAACGGAAGCGTGTTTAAGGCAGGAAACCGGGGACCAGGCGGCTAAGGTCATCAGCATCGGTCCGGCCGGAGAAAACCTGGTCAGATTCGCCGGCATTGTGAATGACAAAGGCAGCCTGGCGGCCCGCTCCGGCCTGGGCGCGGTCATGGGATCGAAAAAACTCAAGGCCGTGGTGATCCGCGGCCGGTTGAAATACTCCGTCGCGGATGAAGTCCGCTTGAAAAAGATCCGCGCGGAAGCCCGGGAAATGCTGAAGAATGATATTTTTGCGTTCGGGCTGCAAGCATTTGGAACCGGCGGCGGGGTGGGAATATCCTCGGCCATCTCCGACATGCCGGTGCAGAACTGGCGGCAGGCGCGCTGGCCAGAAGGCATGCGGGAATTGTCCGGCACCAATATTGCGAAAGTGCTTTCCACCAAGCGGCACGCCTGCTATGCCTGCCCTATTGCCTGTAAGCGGATCGTGGAAATACCCGAGGGGAAATATCGGATGCCTCCGGGTCCCGGGCCTGAGTATGAAGCCATCTCCTCGCTGGGTTCCCTGCTGAGAATCGATAATGTGCAGGCGGTGGTGAAAGCCAATCAGCTCTGCAACGCCTACGGCATGGACGCCATCTCCACCGGAGGGGTGATCGCCTACGCGATTGAGGCGTTTCAGAACGGATGTTTGACCCTGAAAGACACGGACAATCTGGCGCTGGACTGGGATCAGCCCGATCAGCTGATCACCCTGATTCATAAAATCGCCGGGCGGGAAGGTTTCGGGAACGAACTGGCCGAGGGCTGTCGGCGCCTGTCCGAAAAATATGGCGGCCGGGAGTTTGCCATGCAGGTTAAAGGCATGGAAGTCCCGATGCATGATCCCCGCACCCTCTGGTCCCTGGCCCTCAGCTACGCCACCAGCATCCGGGGCGCATGCCACAATCGGGATACCAATCTCGGCCTGGAAATGGGACTGGAAAATCTTGAGACCATTGGGAAGCCCAGGACCAAACCGTATACGAAAGACGGCAAGGCCATGCAAACCATTCACGCCCAGGCCATGGGCAGCTTGGCGGATTCTGCGGTGATGTGTGTGTTTGCCTGGAAGGGGATGCATTCCAGTCTGGATATCCTGCGGGAGATGCTCAATGCGGTCACGGGCCTTGATTATACCAACGAAGAACTTCTGAGAATCGGCGATCGCACGTGGTATCTGAAAAGGGCCATCGGCAACCTCTGCGGGGCCACGCGCGAAGACGATCAAGTCCCCGCGCGGATTATTGCGCCCTACCTGGAAGGACGCGCCGGCGGACTATTGAAGGTTGTCAATCTCCTGATCAACTTGGACAAACTGATCTTGCCGAAAATAAAGAGTGAACGCCTGATCAGGTACTATAAAAAATTGAACGAGAAGGTGATTATCCCGAAATCCTTTGCCACCATTACCGGGCTCGGAAAATTGTTCCCTTCTATCCGCAGGCTTCATCGCCGCATCAGAAACAAAAATCCGCAGGCTTTATCTAATGAACGAGTTGACCTGGATTTCATGTTGAATGACTACTATGCGCTGCGAAAAATCAATCTCCAGGGATTTCCGGAAAAAGAAATCTTGGAAAACCTCGGTCTGGGCGAGGTCTCCGCGGTGCTCTATGCCGAAGAGTTGAATTCGTTTTGAAGACCAATGATGCAGTCCGTATATATATCCCACCCTCGAGGGAATCCTCGAAAAATCAGGAATTCAGAGGGCTGCGTATTCAGTTGGTGCCGGGAGCGGGAGTTGAACCCGCACAGTGGGTGACCACCGGAGGATTTTGAGTCCTCTGCGTCTGCCATTCCGCCATCCCGGCTTGAGGTTCGTCTTAAATTTATTAGCATATTCAGGGTGTGAAAGCGAGACGGTAGCCGCAGGCTTCTCGATCAGATCCCTAGGCATTGTGGTCGTGGGAAGCCTGCGCCAGTATCAGGTAGCAGGTAGCCAGTAGCCAGTATCAGGTAGCCAGCCTCCGGCCCGTAGGGCCTACGGCCCGGAGGGTAGCAGGTAGCCGGTAGCAGGTAACCAAATAAACTAGAGAAACTAAATAAACTAGAGAAACTAAATAAACTAGAAAAACTAAATAAACTAGATGAACCCACTGCTCTATGCCCTATGCCCTATGCTCTCTGCCCTATGCTCTTTGCGCCATCCCAGGATCCGTATTGAGATCGGCAGCCGATTGGCAGACAATAGATAAGAGATAGGAAATAATTGATAAAAGATAGGAGAAAACATGAAAAATCAATCTTTCGTCTCCCGTCTTAGATCTTTGCCCCCTGCTCCCGGCTACCTGCGGACATTGTTTCATGTACGGAGAAAGCTTTTCTTGTGCCTGGTGCTCTTGTCGCTGGTGCTCTTGCCGGCGATTCCGCTGGCCTTCGCCGGCGGGCTGGTGAAAGCGACCTCGGCGAACCCCGAAGCGCAGAAGCTGATCGACCAGGCCTGGAAGCTGGATAAGTCCGAATATACCGCGGATATTTTCCGGCAATGCATCCCCCTGATGGAGCAGGCGGACAAACTCGATCCCAAGAACCCCGAGATCCTCAGTGATCTTTCCCGTTACTACTGGAGCCTGGGGGACGAACTGCCCAAGCAGACTTCCGAGCAGCGGAAAATCCTGGAAGACCTTTACGCCCGGGGCATCAAATACGCGGAAGAATCCCTGAAAATCAGGGAGACCCCGGCCGGGCATATGTGGCACGCGATCAACCGGGCCGCGGGTCTGGAGTTCTCTAACATCTTCACGCAGGCCGCCGCTTTCATCCCCATCTACAGAGAATGCCAGTATGTCACTAAAAACGACCCCGATTATTATTACGGCGCCGGGGGACGGCTTTGGACTGAAATCGTCTCGCGGGTTCCCCGGAAGGTGATCGAGATTGTGGGCCATAAATACGTGGACGAGGCCGTGGAGCAGATAAACCGGGCCATCGAGAAGGAACCGCGCTACGTGGACAACTACGCCTACAAAGCCAGGTTCATGTACATATTTTATAAAAACCGGGAAGAGGCGTTAAAACTCCTGGACCAGGCTTTGAAGGCCGACCCCGGCTGTTTTCCCGGTGAAGACGCTCTCACCCGGGTGGGCCAGCGCAACGCCCGGCTGGCGTGGAAAAAGATCACCGGGAAGGATTATCCGGAGAAATAGCGAGTAGGAGATAGTAGATAGGAGATAGTAGATAGGGGAAAATACAAAAACCTATCTTCAATCTCCAATCTCCAATCTTCCATCTCCCGAGTTCTGCGAGCCCGAGATTTTTCTTCCAATCTCCAATTTTCTATCTTCGCCGTTTGTTCTCCGCCCCGTCTCCCATCTTCTATCTCCCATCTCCGGTTTTTGAGAAGTATTCGTTGATCTCCCCGTAAATCTCCCGGAGTTTTTCCGCCGGGACGGCGCAGAAGCTGAAGGGGTTCTCGGTGAAGTGGATTTTTTCCAGGTCGGCGAGCGGCCCCGCGTATTCCTCCCGCTTTTTCAGGTCGTCATAAAGGTCCGAGCCCGGCAGGGGGCAGTAGAGACTTAAGCAGACCTTGTCGAGCTTCAGGCTCCGGGCCAGGGCGAACGTCATCTCGATGTCCTCGCGGGTTTCCCCCGGGATGCCGATCATGAAAAATCCCGAAACCTTGACGTGTTTCCGGGCCAGGCGGACGGCGGCTTTGATTTTTTCCGGGTCGATGCCTTTCCGGAGGGTCGCGAGGCTCCGCGGGGAGCCGGACTCGATCCCGAAATCCACCTGGGTGAGGCCCGCCGCTTTCTCGGCCCGGATTTCCGCCTCGTCGATCCGGTCCACCCGGGTGTTGTACTGCCACTTGATCTTCAGCCCCTGGCGGCGGATTTCCGCCGCGAATTCCCCCGCCCAGGCGGGATCGAGGTTCAGGATGCTGTCCTTGAACCAGATCCCCTCGAGGGAATATTTTTCCCGGAGCTCGGCCATTTCCCGCACCACCCGCGCCGGGCTCTTGATCCGGAACTTCCTGCCCATGGTCAGGTGGACGGCGCAGAA
>JAQTNV010000056.1 GCA_028713675.1 bacterium | reverse complement strand
AGCACGTGACCCCCGCCCGCCGCCCGCTGGTTCTCTGCGTGCACGGACTGCAGATGGCCCGGCCCGGGAGGGCGGAGAAGATGTTCCGCATCCGGAAACTCCTCGAACTCGGAATGGACGTGGCCCTTTACATCCAGCCCTTTCACTGGCGGAGGGTCCGGGGCCTGCGTGAGTATTTTTTGAATTCCAACAACATTCCTTTCTTCCTGGAAACCTTTGCCCAGGATATCCATGACCTGCACGCGGGGGTTTTGCTTCTGAACAACCTGGGCTACGAGCGGGTCGGGCTGATCGGCGCCAGCCTGGGGGGATATGCCCTGGCCATGTACGCGGCCGCCGGCCCGCGCGCGGACTTCCTGTTCCTGGTGGTTCCGGCGGTGGATTTTTCCCATTATCTCATGCCCCGGCCCGGGGGGTTCGGGTTCGAGGTGGACGAGCAAGTGACCGCCGCCACGCGGTCCGCGCTCCAGCTGGTTTCCCCCCTCAATTACCCGCCGCGTTTTGACGTCGGGAAAATCAAGGTGGTGATGCACCAGGGCGATCGTCTCTGCCCGGTGGAGAAAACCCGCGAGTGGATTCGAAAGTGGTCCGTCCCCAACGTGGTCGAGGTGGTCGGCGGCCATTGGCTCTATTTCGACCATAACGCGCGCGGGGCGGCCTGGTACGGCTGGCTGAAAAAAATGGGATATCTTCAGTAAATAAAAGGTTATAGGTCATAGGTGATGGGTCATAGGTAAAAGAGCAGAGAACAGGAAACCAAAGACAAAGAACTTATTTATTTTTATTGGGTTTTCAGAAGCCCGGGGGGAAGGTTCTCGCGACACGAACTCTTCGGAAATCCGATCTCGATAAACTCAAGGAGAAAGTATATATCGGTACTGGCTTGACCCTGCGGGTCAGCCTGACTGGCAAACGGTTCGGCAGCTATTGTGAGGGGAGCGAAACCTTCCTCCCAAAAAAGAAAAGATGCTGCATGAAATTAATAACACAACAATGTCCGATAGAAATTTAATGAAGGCTGGGGGATAATCGAGGGGGAGAAAAATGGGTAAAAAAGAACCGGCGGAAAGTTTCGGGGCCAAGCTGAAAAAGCTGCGGGAGAAAGAGGGCTTAAGCCTGGAAGAGCTGGGCGAGCGGACCGACCTGAAACCCTCGTATCTCCGGAGTCTGGAGGAGGATGAGTTTCTACCCCACGTGGGCGAGATCATCAGGCTGTCGCGGACCCTGTCGGTGGAGCCGTCTTCCTTTATGGAGAAGGACCTGCCGGCCTCCCAGCCCGCCCGGCGGCAGAAGGACCATGAGGTCCGGACCCGGGATTACGCCTATAAAACCCTGACCACCTTTGAGGCGGGAAGCCACCTGATGGCTTTCCGGGTCACGATCGAACCGGAGAGCACGCACAAGAAAGTCGTTTACCGGCATGAAGGGGAGGAGTTTATTTACGTGGTCAGCGGCCGGCTCCAGCTCCAGGTGGGAAAAAAGCATCACCGCCTGGCCCCGGGCGAGACTGTTCGTTTTGATTCCAGCGAGAAGCATATCCTCAAGAATCCCGGGAAGGAACCAACCGACCTTTTGATCGTGGTCTACGCGCCCTGAAATGAAAACGGGTTCAACACAAAACCGGTTAATCGGTTGCGGTTGCGCGGCTGGTGTCGTTTTCCGATTAACGTCCTGCGGTTTAATCAAAACTGTAACCGTAGGACCCAACCGAAACGAGCGGCCCAACCGAATAACGTTAGCCGATAATTAAAATTCATCATTTTTAACCTAGGACATTAACTATGTATTTTCCCATTTCCGAAGAAGAAAAGATGATCCAGATGATGGTCGCGCAGTTCGCGGCCCGGGAGGTGGCGCCCGGCGCGGCCGCCCGGGACGAGCGCGGCGAATTCCCCCGGGAGCTGGTAGCCAAGATGGCCCAGCTCGGGCTCTGCGGGATGATGGTGCCCCCGGCCTTCGGGGGATCGGGGGTGGGACCGGTGGCCTACGCCCTGGCGGTGATGGAAATCGCCCGGGCCTGCGCCTCCACGGCCGTGACCATGTGCGTGACCAACCTTTCCTGCGAGCCCCTCCTGGCTTTCGGCACGGAAGAGCAGAAAAAGCGCCTGCTCGCCCCGGTGGCCTCGGGAAAAATCCTGGGCGCCTTCGCCCTGACCGAGCCCGAGGCGGGGAGCAACCTGACCGAGATCGCCTGCCGGGCGGAGAAGAAGGGGGGGCGCTACCTCCTCCGGGGCACAAAGGTTTTTATTACCAACGGCGCCTACGCGGGGCAGACCATCGTCCTGGCCCGGACCGCGGAAGGGGCCCGGGGCCTGACCGCCTTCGCGGTGGAAAAGAATTTTCCCGGGTTCAAGGTGGGCCGGGAGATCCACAAGATGGGGCTCCGGGCCAGCAATACCGTGGAGATCCTGCTCGAGGACTGCGAGGTCCCGGAGGCGAACCGGATCGGCGGCGAGGGGGACGGCCTGCGGGCGGTCACCAACTCCCTCTACTCCGGGCGGATCGGCATTGCCGCCCAGGCCACCGGCCTGCTCCAGGCTTGCCTGGACGAGGCCGCGAAATACGCCCAGGAAAGACGCCAGTTCAAGCGGCCGCTCTCGGGCCACCAGGCCATCCAGTGGATGATCGCGGAAATCGCCACCGGCCTGGAATCCGCCCGGCTCCTGACCCTCTCCGCGGCGGCCCTCAAGCAGCGGGGCGAGCCCTTTGCCCGGGAGGCCTCCATGGCCAAGCTTTTCGCTTCGGAAACCCTGATCCGGTCGGCCTATCAGGCCCTCCAGATCCACGGCGGATACGGCTACACCCGGGAGTTTCCGATTGAACGGATTTACCGGGACGCGCGGGTGACCACCATTTATGAGGGGACCAGCGAGGTCCAGAAAATGGTGATCGCCCGGGAGACCCTGAAAGAAACGTAATATTAAATAAATGGTAGTTGCCCGATTTATCGGGCGATTTTAGAAAGCGCCGATCCCGCCAAGTGACGGGGCACGTCCCTCCTTTGTCGGGATAAATGAATCGGAATACTACAAAGCCAGGGAAAAACCATGAATAATGCCAGCAAAACCAAAAACCCCGTGAGCGTCCAGATCACCTATTGCGGGGAGTGAAATTATCTGCCGCAGGCCGCCAGTCTGGCGGCCGCGATCGAAAAGGAATTCGGGACGAAGGCGAGCCTGAAGAAAGGCCGCGGCGGTGTTTTCGAAGTGACAGTGAACGGGAAATTGGTTTTCGACAAGCATGAAAAGGGCCGATTTCCGGAAGCCGGCGAGGTTTTGGATGAGATCCGCAAGCTGGTTTGATCTCCGGTATAATTGGATGGGGAAGGAAAATCGTGTAGTCGGGAGCGGAACAGTTACCCCGGGGGGAGAAAACATGAAAAAGACTCGAGGAGCGTTTTTGTTCTCGGTCGCCATCCTGGCGGCGGTTTTCCTTTCCGGCGGGTGCTCGGGAGGGGCCTCCGGCCCCTTTGCCGAGCTCGAGGACCAGGGCCTGGCCCAGTACCGGGGCGTGGCCAGGGTGGCGGAGAAAAGCACGTTCGAGAACGTGACCACCTTTTCCTTCGATCCGGCCAGCGGCCCCATCTGCCTGCAGAAAAGCAATTTCATCACCTCCATCCGGGATATCGGCTCCGACGATCTGTTTCTTTACCTGACCGGAGGCGGGGCCTGCTGGAAGGATTTCTGCTTCGCCCTTTCCGGGTCCTTTATCGGGATTGTGCCCGTGAATATCACCAATTTTGAGGATCCCAGCAACCCGGTTCGGGACATGAACGTGGTCCAGATCCCGAGCTGCGACGGCTCCCTCTTCTCGGGGGACTCCGACAATGACGACAACGGCGACGGGGTCATTGACCGGCCCCAGCACGGGATCCGCAACCTGACCGCGGCCCTGGACATCGCCAAGCAGTATTTCCCCAATCCGCGCCGGGTTTTCCTCGCCGGGTCCAGCGCGGGGGGATTCGGAACGATCCTGGCCACCCCCCTGGTCAGGATTTATTACCCGGATGTTCCCCTTTATGTTTTCAGCGACTCCGGCCCCGGGATCGTCAAAACCCACGATCCCCAGTTCCTGATCGATCTCCTGAATGATTTCAACATCATGCGTTTCATTCCCAAGTCCTGTAAGGATTGCATCGCCAATGGTCATCTGACCCGCCTGATCGGGTATGGGCTCGAGCATGACCCAAACCTGAAACTCGGGCTTCACAGTTCCTACGCAGACAAGGTCTACGCCAAGTTGTTTCTGGGGATCGGGGCCCAGGAATTCGGGGAGCAGCTGATCCAGGAAACCAGTTACCTGAGCGGCAAGTATCCCGACCGCTTTAAAATTTTCCTGACGGAAGGGGAGAAGCACACCACCCTGATCGGGGACGCGGTTATCCCCGCCAACATGGTGGAGAGCTCATCGACCGATTCCGACACCGGCATCGAACTCGCGGGGATGTATACCACCGTCCTCAACGGGGTGACGATTGCCGACTGGATCCGGATGATGCTGGCGGACGATCCCGGCTGGGTCAACGAAACCGCACGATAAAAAAATAGTTTCGAGTTTCAGGTTTCGGGTTTCAAGTTGGGATATGATCTGTAAAAAGAAGACGATTCCGAAAATTTAGGAAATCACAAGAGCATGATTAGTGGGGAAAAAACCATGAGTAAGAAAATGCCATTTACTGGTTTTTGCCTCGCGGCGGCTCTGGTGCCGGTCATTCTGCTAATGAACGCCTGCGGTTCCTCTTCCGGGAACCCATTCCAGGAGCTGGTTGACCAGGGGATGACACAATACGAAGGGGCGGCGAGGGTTGCGGACGTGAGCACCGTGGACGGGGTAACGTCCTATACCTTCGACCCGGCCAGCGGCCCCAAGTGCCTGCGCGGAGGGACCTTCTACTCCTCCATCCGGAAAACTGGTTCGGACGGGCTTTTGGTTTATCTCAACGGGGGAGGGGCCTGCTGGGATGAATACTGCATGGCCATTACCCAGGCCCATCCGGGATGGCCGTCCGTGCAGATTTTAAATCCGGAAGACGTGACCAACCCGGTGAGGAACTGGAACATGACGTCTGTTCCTTACTGCGACGGCTCTCTTCTCGCCGGGGATGCGGAATATGACGATGACGGGGACGGGAAGATCGACCGCTACCATCACGGGCTCCGAAACCTGACCGCCGCCCTGGAGGTAACCAAACAGAACTTTCCCAACCCGAAACGGATCTTCCTGGCCGGCTCGAGCGCCGGGAGTATGGGGTCAATCGTGGCGGGGCCCATGCTGCGAACCATGTATCCGGACATCCCGATTTTCATCTTTCAAGACTCCGCTCCCGGGATCATCAAGTCCGACGACCCCGGGTTCGCGACGGACTTGTTCGAGCAGTTCAACACCACTCGCCTCGTCCCGAAGTCCTGCCCGGACTGTCTCGCCAACGGGCACCTGACCCGGCTGGTGGAATGGGCCCTGGAGCGGGATCACCGGCTCAAGATCGGGGTCTTCAGTTCCTACCGGGACAGGATCATGGCCGATTTTTTCCTGGGAGTCGGCGGGGAACAGTATGAAAGGGAGCTCAAGAAGGAAACCGGTTACCTGAACGGCAGATTCCCGGACCGCTACAAGCTGTTTCTTATCAATGGAGAAATGCACACCACCCTGGCCGGGGGCATCAGCGTTTTCCTCGGGGATATCGATATCGGAAACTTTCCGGTCGAGGAAGTGGCTTCGATCGGCGGGATGCATACCACCATCCTGAACGGGGTTTCGGCCGCGGAATGGATCCGGAGGATGCTCTACGACGAATCGCACTGGAACAACGAAATCGCGAAATAATTTTTTCAGAACCGTTCTGGTCTCTGGTTTCGAGTTTCGGGTTTCGAGTTTTAATTTTGGAATTTGGTCATTGCGATTTGATTAGAAAATAGTCATTAGTCATTTATAGCTTTCCGGCTTCCCTTCCCGATTTTCCCCCGGTGTTATAATTAAATCTGTCTTATATCTGTCAAAATTAGGAAATTCCCCCTCACCCTCCCCCTCTCCCTCGAGGGGAGAGGGAAGGGGAGAGGGGGAAATATTTTAATTAAGATGAACCTGTTTTTGAATTAATCCTGTCGAAAATATGCGTGTTGTAAATATCAGAATTCTGATTATGTTCGGGACTCTCGGTCTGTTCCTGGCCGGCCCTCCTCTCCGGGCGGAGACCTTTCCCGTCCCCGCCACTTCCCCCGCGGGTCCCGGTTACGCGGGTCCCGCCACCTCCCAGATCATCCCCGGATATGCGGCTCCCGCCACCGAAGCGATTCCGGGCGGAGTAATCAGGGGGAGGGTCCTGGAAAAGGGGAGCCGGCGGCCGCTGGAGGGAGTGAGCGTCGTCTTGTTTCCTACGGAAAATTACGCCCAGACCGACAAAAAAGGTAATTTTTCCCTGCCGGTTCCTCCCGGAGAATATCGGCTGACCGCGGTGATGGTGGATTTCGGGAAACCGGAGCCGGTGACCGTCAGCCTCGGGCCGGGGGAGGAAAAGACCCTCACGGTCTACCTGGAAAAGAGTTTCTATTCCCTGATGGAGGTGGTGGTGGAATCCAAAAGGGAACATGAGGTCAGCGAGCAGGTTTTACAGCAGGTCGAGGCGAGGAAAGTGGCCGGCACCTCCGGGGATATCATCCGCTCGGTCCAGTCCCTGCCCGGGGTGACCACCGGGGGCATCGATGTCTCGGGCGCGCTTTTCGTCCGGGGCGGCGGCCCGGATGAAAACCTTTTCCTGATGGACCTGGCCCCGATCGCCAACCTTTTCCATTTCGGGGGCTGGTACTCGACCATCAACCCCGACCTGATCCAGGACATCCGGTTTTACAGCGGGGGCTTCGGGCCCCAGAACAGTTTCGCCGGGGGCGGGGTCATCGACATTACCACCCGGGACGGAAGGAAGGACCGCCTGGGCGGGAAGGTGAACGTCAACCTGCTCCTGGCCAACGGCCAAGTGGAAGGGCCCGTCGGGAATAAGGGCTCGTTTTTTCTTTCCGGGCGCAGGAGCTACATTGATTTGTTTCCGCTCGGCAGCGGGGGGACGACGGTCTACCCCCGCTTCTGGGATTACCAGGCCAAGGGTACCTGGGATTTCAACGAGAAAAACCAGCTGAGCTTCATGGCCTACGGTTCCTCCGATACCCTGATCATCCACCGGGACGGGGAGGAGGACGAAGACAGCATCTCCGCGCAGGGAATCAATATGGACATGTATTTCCATACCCAGACCGTCAACCTGCACTCCCTGCTTGCCCCCGGGCTTTCGCTCCGGCTGGCCGCGTACAACAGCATCGACTGGTCCCATATTGATCTGGGTAATGATCTTTACATTGATTACGATTTGCGGACCCCGGGGCTGAAAGGGTATCTCGAGTGGGACCCGGTCCGGAAAAACCGCCTCCGGGTGGGCGCCGAGTTTCAATATGTAAATTACGGGATCAAGGGCAAATTCATCCAGGTCCCGACCGAGCAGACCGCGGTTCACCGCAACCTGAAATATACCCAGCGGCTGGCCCTCGATCTTCAGGACCAGACCGGCGCCGGCGGGGTCTGGCTGGAAGACGAAATCACCCTGGGGAAACTCAAGCTGATTCCCGGGGGCCGGTGGGATTTTCTCCAGATTCTGGGTGAGTGGAGCAATTTCTCCCCCCGGTTCCGTTTCATCTACGCGCTTCTCCCCGACCTCAAGCTGAAGGGCGCTTCCGGGATTTATTACCAGACCCCCTCGCCGGCCTATTTCCTGCCTCCGGTGGGCAACCCCGGCATCGACTCAATCCGGGTTGTTCATTACGTCCTGGGAATGGAAAAAGATCTGGGGCGGAATTTTTCGGTGGATGTCCAGGGTTACTACAAGGATTACCTGAACCTGGTGGCCGAATCGCAGGTCTCCGGGGAAATCTTCAACAACCAGGGGAAAGGTTACGCCACGGGTCTGGATTTTTTCCTCCGGCATCGGCTTTCCCGCCGCTTTTTCGGCTGGCTGACGTATTCCTTCTGCTGGTCCAAGCGCAAGTGGCCGGGGCAGGCTGATTGGGTTCCGTCCCTTTATGAACAGCCCCACTCCGTCGCCCTGGTCCTGAATTACCAGCTGACGTCGAAATGGAACCTGGGGACGCAGTGGAGATACCAGAGCGGTATGCATTACACCCCCCTGAAGGCGGGTTGGTTCGACGCGGACAGCGACCGTTTCGTTCCCGTCCAGGATGGGGCGCTCTATTCCGCCACGTATCCGGATTACCAGCGCCTGGATGTCCGGGTGGAAAGGCAATTTGTCTACCAGACCTGGAAGATGGGGGCATACCTGGAAGTGCAGAATGTTTACATGCACAAGAACGTGGTGGGAATGGCGTACACCGGTGATTATTCCTACCACGCCGAGTTTTACTGGATCCCGATTCTCCCGTTCCTGGGCATAGAAGCAGAGTTTTAAGGAGCAAAGAGCATAGGGCATAGCGCAAAGGGCAAAGAGAATAAGTGGTAGCCGCAACCTTTAGGTTGCGTTATCGGTGGATCGTTTAAATATTTTGTATGGAGTGCATTAGCTTGCTAATGCAATATGCTTGGGGCAAAAGACAAAGAGAATTGACGATTGTCCCTCGTAATAACTCGGGATAAAACGAATGACGATTGCAGATTGAAAACCAAACTAAACATGAAAAAAATAACGGTTAAATCATTTTACTTGTCGTTATCTCGAACCCTTTCCAAACAGTTCTTGATTGGCCACAAGTTACCGGCTGCCGGTTACCGGCAACCAAGATTTTTTTACCTGTTATTTGCTGCCTGCTACCTGCTGCTTGTTTTTGTTGTTTCCTGCGGCGGGATCTCCGATCTCAAGAAATATCTGGGAATGATCGGGCAGTTCCAGATCGTTTCCGTCATGACCGCGCCCCCGGAAGTCAGGCCCGGGGAAACGGTTACGCTCTCGGCCGTCGCGGTCAACCCGAAAACCTGGGGGACCGCCGATGATCAGATTGTTTACTCCTGGGTATTTCTCAACCTGGACACGAACGGGGAAATGCCGGGCGGGATCACCTATAACATTAATAAATTCACGCTTTCGGATTATCTTAAGATCCTCTCCCTCTGCCCCCAGACCCCCGGCTGCGAACTGCAGATGGGCGAAACAAACCCGTGGACCGTTACAGTGCCGGCCCAAGTCCCGGGGGAAGGGGAGTCTCTTTCCTATAATGTTTTCCTGGTCGCGGCCGATTCCGCGGCAACTCTCTCGGCCTTGATCCAGGGTCAGAAGACGACCGGCAAGTACGCCCTCGGGATCAAGTCCATCAAGGTCAGTCAGGCGACGCAATATAATCATAATCCTATTATCCAGGAGGTCTTCTGCGACCCGGCGACGCAGGATGTTTCCACCGGGAGGTTCCAGGCCAGTCCCGGGGAGACGTATACGCTCCACGCCCGGGTGACGGATCTGGACGCGGGGGATCTAATAGTTTATCGGTGGCTGATCCTCGCCGGCCGGCTGGACAGCAGCAACCAGGAAGAAGTGAAATGGACGGCTCCGGATGACCCTGACCTATATCCGATTTTCCTGGTGGTCCGGGATAAGCAAATTGACTTCCTGGGCGGCCAGGCCGAGCGCGAGATCCAGGTCGAAGTAAGCAATTAATCGTTAGGTCAATTATCTGATTGATATAGGTCCTGTAAACCAAATCCGGGAAAAAAGCTCTAATAATTAGTAGGCACCAGGCGGACCCAAGTGCATAGTTGCCTGCTTCTGGCTAAAATTATAAAGATAACTCACGGGAATAACGCAGAGAGGATGAATGCGGATCAATAAAAAGGTTGTCTGGATCGCGGGAATCGCCGCCCTCCTGATCGGGGCGGTGGTTTTGTTCTTGGCCCTCAAGGGCGGGAAAAAATCAGATTTTCATTTTGAAACTGCCGCGGTCGACCGGGGTCCCATTATCGCCAAGGTGACCGCCAGCGGGACGCTTTCCGCCCTGGTCGACGTGCTGGTGGGCAGCCAGGTCTCCGGCACGCTCAAGGAGATCCTGGTGGATTTCAACTCCTCGGTGAAAAAGGGCGAGCTGCTTGCCCGGATTGATCCTCAGCTTTTCCAGGCCGCGCTCGACCAGGTTAAAGCCAATTTCACGGCCGCCCAGGGCGACCTGACCAGCAGCAAGGTGAAGGCTCTCGATGCCGAACGCCAACTGAAGCGGGCGCAAGACCTGGCCGGGAAGAACCTGATCGCCCAGGCCGACCTGGACACGGCCCAGGCCAACGCCGACATGGCCCGGGCGGGGGTGGATTCGGCGAAGGGAAAACTGGAACAGGCGCGGGCGGCCCTCCACCAGGCCGAGGTGAACCTGGCGTATACGAATATTTACTCGCCGATCAACGGGGTGGTGATCTCGCGGAACGTGGACGTGGGGCAGACGGTGGCGGCTTCGCTCCAGGCCCCCACGCTTTTTGAGATCGCCGAAGATCTCCGGAAAATGCAGGTGAACACCTCCGTGGGTGAGGCCGATATCGGTAAACTCCAGCCGGGAATGAAGGCCATTTTTACCGTGGACGCTTATCCCGTGGAGAAATTCAGCGGGGCCATCCGGCAGATCCGGAACGCGCCCCAGACGGTACAGAATGTCGTTACCTACGTCGCCGTGATCGACGTGGAAAATCCGGCCCTCAAGCTGAAACCCGGGATGACGGCCAATGTGACCTTCATTGTGGCCCAGAAGGACGGAATCCTGCGGGTGCCGAATGCCGCTCTGCGTTTCCATCCTCCTTCCGAGCTGATCGCTGGCGGGAAAAACGGCAACGGGGTCAAGTCCCAGCCCGGCTCGGGGGCGAAGAACGGCGAAAAAGCCGTGGCCGGAGACGTTCCGCGCGATCACCGGACCGTGTGGGTGGATAACGGCGGCACGCCCCGACCCATCCCGATCAAGACCGGGATAACCGACGGTTCCTTGACCGAAATTGTGGAGGGTGAACTCAAAGAAGGCGATAAGCTAATCACGGACGCCACCAGCTCCACTTCCACCACCAAGTCCACCGGCGGCCCGCCGGCGCCCAACCCCTTCCGCATGCGTTGAGAAAGGGGATCGCCATGACCGCCCCGGAAGCCATCCTCCGGTTCGAAAACATCACCAAGATCTATCAGATGGGGGACGTGAGCGTCCCTGCGCTGCAGGAGGTTTCCCTGACCGTCACCGCAGGGGACTTCGTCGCCGTCATGGGTGCCTCGGGTTCGGGTAAATCTACCCTGATGAATATTCTCGGTTGCCTGGATCGTCCCACTTCCGGCCGCTATTTTCTGGGTGACCAGGATGTTTCCAGTCTTGATCGGAATGCCCTCGCGGAAATCCGAAACCATACCATCGGCTTCGTCTTTCAGAATTTCAATCTGTTAAACCGCACCACCGCCCTCGAGAATGTCGAACTGCCCTTACTTTACGGAGGGGTGCCCAACCGCGAGCGCCAGACCCGGGCCCGGGAGGCGCTCGAACGCGTGGGATTGGGAGACCGGATCCGGCATTATTCCAACCAGATGTCGGGCGGGCAGCAGCAGCGGGTGGCGATCGCCCGGGCCCTGGTTTCCCGGCCGAAAATCATTCTGGCCGATGAACCGACCGGGAATCTTGACTCCCGTACCAGCCTGGAGATCATGGCCCTTCTCCAGGATCTGGATCAGACCGGCATCACCGTCATTATCGTGACTCATTCCCCGGAGGTGGCCGCGTATGTTTCCCGCGTCCTGTTTATGAAAGATGGCCGGATTATTTCCGACCGGCGGCAGGAGCCCCAAAAAGCCCGGATGGAAGCGCCGGCCCAACCGACGGCGCGGGGGGAATCGGCTTTATGAATCCGGCCCAGACTTTCCGGGTGGCTTCGCGGGCGCTGCTCCGCAACAAGATGAGGTCGTTCCTGACTACCTTGGGGGTGATCATCGGGGTGGCGGCGGTGATCGCGATGGTGGCCATCGGCGAGGGGGCCAAGGCCCGCGTCATGGATTCCTTCGCGTCCATGGGCTCCAACCTGCTGATCGTCATGTCGGGCACGACCACGCGGGGGGGCGCTTTTGGGGGCTTCGGCTCGATGCCCACGCTTACCTGGGATGACCTGAAGGCCATCCAGGCCGAGGTGCCTACGGTCCGCAACGCGGTGGCGATCATGCAAACCACCACCCAGGTCTTGAGCGAAGACCAGAACTGGACGACGATGGTGGTCGGATCCGCGCCGGAATTTTTCGAGGTGCGGGACTGGCCCCTGGCCCGGGGCTCCGGCTTCAGCCAATCCGATGTGGAGGGGGGAAATAAGGTGGTCGTCCTGGGCCAGACGGTGGTGGACAAGCTTTTCGGGTCTTATGCCGATCCGGTCGGGCAGTCGGTCCGGATCAAGAATGTTCCCTTCCAGGTGATCGGGGTTCTGTCGAAAAAAGGCCAGTCTCAGATGGGCCAGGACAATGACGACACCCTCATCATCCCCCAGACCACCTTTCAGGCCAAGATCCGCGGGGGCCTGCAGAAATATATCCAGGGCATCATCATGGTCAGCGCCGTATCCTCCGACGATACTCCCAGGGCCCAGACCCAGATCACCGATCTCCTCCGCGACCGGCATCACCTTTCGGTGGACGCGGATAACGATTTTTCCATCCGGAACCTGACCGAGCTGGCGAGTGCGATGCAGGCCGGGGTCAGCACCCTGACCACCCTGCTCGCCAGCATCGCCGCGGTCTCGCTCCTGGTGGGCGGGATCGGGATCATGAACATCATGCTGGTTAGCGTCACCGAGCGGACCCGGGAAATCGGCATCCGGATGGCGGTGGGGGCCAAGCCCCGCCACATCCTCGCGCAGTTCCTGGTTGAGGCCCTGGTCCTGTCGGTGTCGGGAGGAATGATCGGCGTGGGCCTCGGTCTCTTTGCCGGGCAGCGCCTGGCTTCCGCCTTCGGGTGGCCGATGCTGATTCGGCTCGATATCGTTCTGATTTCCGTGGTCTTCAGCGCCGTGGTCGGGGTCGTCTTCGGCCTCTACCCGGCGCGCAAGGCTTCCCGGCTCGATCCGATTGATGCCCTGA
Source organism: bacterium (assembly GCA_028713675.1). Taxonomy (GTDB): domain Bacteria; phylum Desulfobacterota; class JAPLJL01; order JAPLJL01; family JAPLJL01; genus JAPLJL01. Next base: position 10,225 of record JAQTNV010000056.1, on the reverse strand, counting down.
GGTTCGAATGAGGCGGTTGATTCTGATCATCCTGATCCTGGCGGGGCCGGTTTTTACCGTCCGGGCCGAAACTTCCGTGCCGCCGGTGCTGGACCTGGATACCGCCCTGCGGATCGCGCGGGAGAACCAGCCCCAGCTGGTCCAGGCCGCGGCCGAGAGCGATGCGGCCCAGGCCCGGGCCGGAACTTCGCTCTCCCCGCTGCTGCCCCAGGTGGTGGGAAGCGCGGGTTATCAGCGCGGCACGGCCAATGCGACCGGTACCGGCGGGACGCAATCCTGGGACACTTACAACAATTGGAATTTCAAGCTTTCCGCCAACCAGCTGATTTACGATTTCGGCCAATCTTCCGACCAATGGCGCGCCGCCCGGGCTACCGCCGGTGCGCAGAAACAGAGCGAGCTCGCCACCCGGCTGCAGGTTTCCCTGGACGTGCGCACGGCTTTTTTCGCGGCCCGCGCCGGGAAGGCCCTGGCCCAGGTGGCCCGGGAAACGCTGGCCAACCAGGAGCGTCATCTGGACCAGATCCAGGGTTTTGTGGAGATCGGCTCCCGTCCCGAGATTGACTTGGCCCAGGTGCGTTCCGACCTGGCCAACTTCAGGTTGCAGCTGATCAACGCCGAGAATGATTACGAGACCGCCAAGGCGCGCCTGAACCAGGCGATGGGTGTCATGGCGCAGACGAATTACGAAGTGGCGGACGAAACCCCGCCGCCGGTTGAGAAGGAAGACCAGGCCATAGACCCTCTCTTCGCGGAGGCGCTGGCCGCGCGGCCGGAATTCGCGGCTCTTTCCGCGGGGATCCGGGCCCAGGAGCTCTCCCTGGGATCAGTTCGGGGCGGATACTGGCCGAAACTGAACCTCTCCGCCGGGGCGACCGCCGGGGGGGCCGAGCTGGATAATCTGGCCCGGAACTGGAACGGCGGGGTCAGCCTGGTCTGGCCGCTTTTCGAGGGCCGCCTAACCCGGATGCAGGTGGTTGAGGCCCGGGCCAAGCTTATGAGCCTCAATTCCCAGTTGGAGACGCTGCGGCTGCAGGTTCGTCTGGAGGTGGAACAGGCCCGCCTGGCCATCCGGGCCGCGAAGGCCGCGATCACGGCCGCCGATGACGCCGTGGTCAACGCCCGAAAGCGGCTCGACCTGGCGGAAGCCCGATACCGGACCGGGGTCGGGAACATGATTGAACTGGGTGACGCGCAGGTGGCCTTGAGCAACGCGGAAGCCCAAAAGGTCCAGGCCGACTACAACCTGGCTTCGGCCCGCGCCCGGCTCCTCCAGGCTCTCGGGCGGCAGTAAACCCAGGTCATAGGTGATAGGTCATAGGTCATGGGTTATGGGCCAAATGGCAAAGGGCACGGAGCATAGGGCATAGGGCAGAGAGTTCAGAACGTTCATTTGGTTTCTTTGGTTACCTGCTACCGGCTACTTGCTACCGGATACTGGCGCAGGCTTCCCTCGGCCACAATACCTCGGGATCTGATCGAAAAGCCTGCGGCTACCTGCCTACTGCCTTTCCCGTGGTTTGTTCCGGGTCGTCCAGCCCGTATATGCCATGGCGAGGGAGGGAACCAGCCAGACCAGGAAATAAATAATGGATTCCGCCGATCTTTTCTCGGGGAAAAAAATAAACATGGGAAGGTATGAAAATATGGCCACGAAAATCATCAGAAACCCGATGGCAAACATGGTCCAGCCCATAAAAGGTATATATGTTTTTCTCTTCCGGTAATTCCGGAGCAGGGAAAAGCAGAAGAGGGGCATGCCCAGGACAAAGATGAGCCCGGAGATGGTTTTGAACGTATCCATTTAATGTGCAAGGATATAACAACCGGTCGATTTAATGAAATATCCGAAATAGAGGTAATCATGAAAATGAAAGGACTGCGGGTTGTGCTGGGGATGGTTTTGCTGCTCGGGGCGGGAGGGCTTTCTTCCTGCCGGTCCTCCGCCGGCCCTCCTCCCGCCCAGGAAATGGATTCCTACTTCGACGGCCTTTTGCGGAGGGCGGGTCTTCCGCCGGAAGTAAAAAAGGAGATCCTCATCGATACGATCCCCAGCGACGGCCTGAAATTGCACCTGACCATTTTCCCGGGGCCGGCGGGCGTGCCCGCGGTGGTTTTCGTGCCCGGGACTTCGGTCTATGCCATGACCTACGCGGAGTTCATGTATAAATTGAGCCAACGCGGTTTCTCCGTAATCGGTTTTGACCCGCGGGGGCACGGCCTTTCCGAGGGAAAACGGGGAAGCTACACGATCCCGGAGCTGGTGCGGGATACCGAGACGGTGATCAATTACGCCCGCGAGCATTACAGCCAGGATGTTTTCCTGGCCGGCTCGAGCCAGGGGGGGATCGTGGCTTTCTACACCGCGGCGGGCGACCACCGCCTGCGGGGGGCCGTCTGCCACAATGTGGCTGATCTCGCGGACCCGGACTCGGTCCGGCTGACCAGCAACCCCACCCTGTCGCGGGTTGTTCTGCCCCTGCTCGCGCCCCTGTCCCGGCTATGGCCGGATTTCCCGGTCCCGATTTCCCTTTATCTGGACCTTTCCAAGGAGAAGACGAAATTTTACGGGGACGCCCGGAAGTTTATCGAACAGGATCCCCTGGCCCTGAAGTCCATCTCGCTGAAAGCCATGGCTTCCCTGGCCCATACTCCTCTCCCGGTCGCGATCGAGAAGATCCCGACCCCGATCATGATCCTTCACGGGGAGAAGGACCAGATTTTCCCGCAGGATTACGTGCGGAAAATCTACCAGCGTCTGCCCGAGCCCAAGAGATTTTACCTGGCGCAGGGCCGCCCGCACCTGCTTTTGATCGATTACGTGGACGAGATCCTGCCCGAGGTCGAAAAATGGATGCGGGAGATGATGGCGAGACCGGCTCCGAAAAAGTAGGCAGTAAGCAGTAGGCAGGTAGCCGCAGGCTTTTCGATCAGATCCCGAGGTATTGTGGCCGAGGGAAGCCTGCGCCAGTATCCGGTAGCAAGTAGCCGGTAGCAGGTAACCGGTAGCAGGTAACCAAAGAAACCAAATGAACGTTCTGAACGCTATGCCCTATGCCCTATGCTCCGTGCCCTTTGCCATTTGGCCCATCACCCATCACCCATCACCCAGAACCTGATCTTAGTCAGCTTACCTTTTTCCCCACGAGTTTGTTTCCGCCCTTGAATACCTGGAAGAGGCCGGGGGCGAGGGTCTCCGGGGGAATCAGGCCCGACCAGGGATCCTTGGTGCTGATGGTGATTTTTACCATTCCCGGCTCGGCTTTCCACTCGGCGGGGATCACCTCTTTCATTAAAACCCTTTTCACCGTCGGGCCTTGGTTGTAGGGGACCAGCTGGAAGATGGGGTCTCCGAAATGGGGGGTCTTGCCATCCAGGAACTCCCGCTCGTAGGGTTTCAGCTCCCGGACCCCGCCGGGGGTAAACTCGAGGGAGATCCGGACCTCACCCTGGGATTTTACCTTGCCGGCCCAGCCGTTTCCTGCCCGCGTCAGGGTGATCTCGTCCGCGATGTACTTGGGAAATCCGTAATAATGCCCGCCCCACATGGGGACTTTCTTGGTCACCGGCATGGTCAGGACATGCCAGCCCTCCTCGCCTTTGAATTTACAGCGCAGCGCCACCGCGGCTTCCAGGTAAGGCGACATGGGGTAAGGAACAACTTTCACGTAGTCGGTAAGAAAGAGAGCCACCACCGGACGCGCGGGCATCTCGAACTGTTTCGGCAGGAGCCGGCGATAAAGGTCCAGATCGGCCGGTTCCCAAGCTGTGAAGATCCCGGGAAATTCCTGCCACATCCCGCGCTGGAAATACGATACGTAGCCGCAGCCGGAAAGCGCGAAGAGTGAGACGGCGGCCAGCAGGGCCGGGAAAAAAGCCGTTTTCTTATTTTGGTTCTTCATTTGTTCCTCCCAATAAGTCTTTCCGAAATTATATCCGGAATATCGAAAAGTGGAAAAATAAACTCTCAGCCCCTGGTCATTATGTTATAATAATTCCATATTCCCAGATTGAATTTTGGATCGGCAGGACGCTGTTGTTCCGCCCGGAATTTTTCCCCGGCGGGGAAATCCTGCTTGCTTGAAGTGAGGAGGTTAGGATCATGACGGTAAGAAAAAAGGTTGACGATATCGTCACGCCCGCCGAGCCGGCGGGGGAAACCACGAGAAGAAAAGCCCGGGCCGCGGTTTCCGCTCCCAACGGAGTCCACTGGAACCTGGCTTCAATCACCGACGCGATCAGGGAATGCGCTTATTACCTCTGGGAAAACGAAGGCTGTCCGGAAGGAAAAGACTTCGAGATCTGGATCCGGGCAGAAAAAGAATTTCTTTCCCGGATAATCAACCCTTCGACTTCACCGGCTAGAAGCCGGAAAATCGCTCAGGGTTGAGAAAACGGCTTAAACCGAAAAGCCGGGCTGAAGGAGGGAGCACATGAACGTCACCGACGCTCTCATATCCCGTTTTACCTGCCGGGCCTTCAAGCCCGAACCGTTAAAAAAGAAAATGATCCTGGATATCCTGGAGGCGGCCACCCGGGCGCCTTCCTGGGCCAATACCCAGCCCTGGGAGATCTTCGTTGCCGGGGGCAAGGTTTTGGAAAACATCCGGGAGGCCTTTATTAAAAATTTTCATAAAGATGTTCCCCGGGCCCCGGAAAACCCGGTCCCGGAAAAATGGCCGCCGGACCTGAAGAAACGGAGCGAGGAGCTCCGGGCGGAGCGCCTGAAGATCCTGGGTCTGAAGGGCAATGATCCGGCCGCCCTCAGGGCCAATTTCGAACAGAACGCCCGTTTTTTCCGGGCCCCGGCGGTGATCTACCTCTGCCTGGATCGCTCCCTCACCCCCTGGTCGATGTTCGACCTTGGGCTTCTGGCGCAGAGCATCATGCTGGAGGCGCGGGAATACGGGCTCGATTCGGCGCCGGCGGTCATGCTGGTGGCCTACCCGGAGATCATCCGGGCGGAGCTGGGTATTCCCGAGAATCTGTCGATTGTCTTTGGGATCGCGCTCGGCCACGCCGATAGCCAGAGCCCCCTGAACAAATACCGGACTCCCCGCCGCCCGCTCCGGGAAGTCATCCGTTTCCAGGGTTTTTAACCGGCCAGATCTATTCTTCCCTATCCGAGGTTTACGCGGCGTTGAACTCCGGGCGGAATTTCACGGTTCCGCCCCGTTTTCCCAATTGCCCGGAGATCCGGACGCTATTTCAACCGGTGCTCGGATCTCTTTTTAATGGGGAGGAAAACGTCCCGGTTCAAGGCCCGGAGGGTAAAAACCTGTTTCGGGCACTGGAAGGCGCACTGGCCGCAGCCGATGCAGATCCGGCTGTCCTGGAGCACCTTTTTATCCTTCACCGAGAGGGCGTTGGTGGGGCAGAATTTCACGCATTTCCCGCACCCGGTGCACAGGGAGGCGTCGGAGATATCCGAGATGAAGGCGCTCCGGTACTTGAGCGGGATGATGCCCCGGTTATAGGAGCCGTAAAGTCCGCAGCAGTCCCAGCAGCAGTTGCAGATCGCGAGTTCGGGCAGGGAGAGATCGTCCTTTTCATGATAGACCGTGTGGATCACACCCTTCTTCCGGAGTTCTTCCAGCTTTTCCAGCGCTTCCGTCTTGGAAATGATCCGGCCGTATCCGCACCGGACTACCGTCTTGGCGACGTCGCCCATAAACATGCAGGATTCGTAGGGAATGTTGAACCGGCAGGGATCGTTCAAGCTCTTCCGCCACTCGCGGCAGATGCAGGGCGCGGTGCCGATCGTGTTTTTGCTTCCATATTCCTCGATCAGGTCGGTCACGGTCTTGGTGGGATAAATCCGGGAATCGGCCGCCGGGACGGTTTGGCCCACCACGATCTTTCTTCCCGGGGAAGACAGGGGCTCAACCCGCTGGTAGGACTTCTGCGCCAGGCGGCCGCCGAAATTGATCAGGCCCCGGAGTCCCGGGACGTTATATTTCCGGACCGGATTCAAAATCCCCTCCGCCATCCGGGCGAATTCCCCTGCCTTCTGGGTTTTCATCCCGTAGAAGATCTGGAACTCGAACCACCCTACTACGATGGGGAAGAGGAGGTAATGCTCCACGCCGTCCTTCTCCTGGATCTGTAAAAATCCTTTCTGAAGAAGGCCCTCCAGTAATTCCCGGAACCCCGCCTCGGGCAGGCGGGAGAGGGCGGCGGCCTCGGCGAAATTGTATGATCGCGGGCCGACCTTCAGGAGAAAGTCGATCTCCGCGTCGGTCAGAGTGACGTTCATGAAATCGATGATCCCGGGGATAAGGGGGATGAGCCGGATATTTTGCTTGTTCATCGTCCGGGCCAGGGACCAGATCTTCGCTTTCCGCCGGAGAGATGTCGTTACTGAAGCCACGGGGTTAACCTCCTTCTTAATTAGGTGATGGGTGTTGGGTTATAGGTCATGGGTAAAAACCTAACATCCAATATGCATCACTTGTATTTTCCTGCCTTTGCTGCGGTCCGCGGTCGGTAGTCGGCGGTCGTTTTTCTGACCTATCACCTATGACCCATAACCTACGACCTGCTTTTTCTGTAACCTTATCAAACCTGGCGGGTAAATCAAAATCCCTCACCAATTGAACCGCGATTCAGATTTTGTTGATCTATATACTGAAAGTTATATAATGCCAATAATTGCGTTGAATTTTACTATTGAGATGATTAAATGAAATTTGGTTTTCTTTTCTTCTGCTTTATTTTGCCTTTCATTCTGGGAGTGACGACGGCTTTTTCCGAAGTTGAAGCCGGAAAATATCCGATGAGTTTTGCGTCGTTCGGATACTTGGTGTCTCCCCGTCATCATCAAGTTAAGGCGATTCTGGATGATTTAGAAACCTTAACGATTGCTACCAAGATCGGGGCGGGAGAAGCAGGAAATTTGAAAATTAATGTGAAGGATATGCCGGAATATATTGCCGGGGTGGAAAAGAAACACCTGACTCAGAAAATCATGTCGATTCCAATACTGGGCCTGGCAGCGACAGGAGCCGGTTTGGCAGTCTATTTTAAGCTCCAGGCCGATGGTGATTATGATAAATATAAGAAGGCCACTTCCCAGGAAGATATTAACCGTTATTGGGATCATACCTGGTCGAATCGGGATAATGCTTTTATCAGCTTAGGAGTTGCCGGGGTGGGAATAATAACCGCGGCGATTTTGTGGTTTGTCCGCCCGGAAATACCGAATGAAAATCCTGAAGAAGGAATTACCGAAGAAAATCCCAGGTCCGGGGGCCAACGCTCTGAGTCCCAGGAAAAACAGATTGTCTTGTTTCCATATTCCGGCGGTTTAATAGGATTTAGTTTTTAATCAAATCGAGGATTTTTTTAAAAGTTTTCGAGTTGATCTAATGGAAAAAGTATTGTTGCTTAAATCCCGACCTCTGGTTTTCCAGAACATCTTTTTCTTGTTTCTGTTTATTTTTTTCTCTCAATTGATTTATAACTGCAACTATTCTCAGGATAATAACTGCGATCAGGGCAGCTTGTCTTATTCCGCTCAGGATTGCCGTCTTCGAGAGTACGGTTGCTTGGATGAGTGTCCGACATCTGATTCCAAGCAGTGTTCTGGCAATGGATACCAGGTATGTGGGAATTACGATGAGGATGTCTGTTTGGAGTGGGGTGCGATAACTTCGTGCGGAACGGGATATAGTTGCGAGAAAGGGGAATGCCTTGAAAGTTGCTTGGATGAGTGTCCGACATCTGATTCCAAGCAGTGTTCTGGCAATGGATACCAGGTATGTGGGAATTACGATGAGGATGTCTGTTTGGAGTGGGGTGCGGTAACTTCGTGCGGAACGGGATATAGCTGCGGGAAAGGGGAATGCCTTGAAAATGGCGCGGGGTCAAAGGTGGCAATTGCGGCCGGCTGCTTTGATATGGGCGATGCCTTTAATGAAGGAGACCCGGATGAACTTCCCCTTCATCATGTCTGTGTCTCCGCTTTTCAAATCGGTGTTCATGAGGTTACTAATGCCCAATATAAAATCTGTGCGGAGGCAGGGGGGTGTACGGTTCCTTATCCGCGTTATTCCGGAATTTATTATTCGGATCCGAGTTACGGCAATTTTCCAGTGGGTTGGGTAAGCTGGGATCAGGTGAAAACTTATTGTGAATGGGTGGGGGGGAGGTTACCAACTGAGGCCGAGTGGGAGTTTGCGGCCCGGGGAGGGCTTGCGGGAAAGAGATATCCCTGGGGAGACGATGCACCGGACTGCACCAGGGGTGCAAGCAACGGGGCGATGTATGAGCCTTGTTATCCGGATCATCCGATCGCGGTGGGGAGTTTTTCTCCTAATGGTTATGGGTTATATGATATGGCGGGGAATGTTTTGGAGTGGGTAAATGATTCGTATGAATCAGGCTACTATGAGATGAGTCCGATAAATGATCCTCCGGGAATAAATTTGGGCAGGTACAAAGTCATTCGGGGCGGCAGCTTTCAAAGCCAGTTAGAGGACCTGCGCGTTGCTAACCGGGATGTCGCTGAAGAAATATCGGTAGGGGCTACTAATTACGGTTTTCGCTGCGTGTGGTAATTCTCCTTCTATTGATTTCGAATTTCTCTTTGGATTCCAGATTGTACCCAAGGGTTTTACCGAATTCCTCGTGGCTTGCCGCGGGGAGCATCATTTAACCATCCCACCGTCTAACTCATAAGCAATTTATCCACTTTATTTGCCTGCGGTCTGCGGTCAGCTGTATGTCCTCCCCGCTGTTTAGCTGGTAGGTTGGTTGGGTATTTCGTCCGGGCGCCCTTTTCGGCGATAATATCCGCATCGGAAAATGGAAGAAATGAATCATGAATAAACCTTCCCAAGCTTCGTCTGCGGTATTCAGGATCCTGACGATCCTGGCCGGAATCTCCCTTTGCGCCGGTTGCGGCGGGGACGGGGGAGCGAGTATCCCGTTGGCCCCTTCCGCCCTTCAGGCCGAGGCGTATTCCGCTGCGCAGATCAACCTGAGCTGGACGGATAATTCGAACAATGAAGACGGGTTCAAGATCGAGCGGAAAACCGGGGCGGAAGAAACATATTCCCAGATTGGAACCCCAGGGGCTGATTCCAGCAGTTACCGGGATACCGGGCTGGCCTGCGAAACGACTTACTATTATCAGGTACGATCGAACAATAAAGCGGGTGACTCGAATTATTCCGACGCGGTCAGCGCCACCACCCTCACCTGTCCTCCGGCGATTCCCGCCGCCCCCTCCAACCTGACCGCCGCCGTGGTTTCCAACTTTCAGATAAATATCAACTGGCAGGATAATTCCAGCCAGGAGGATGGATTCAAGATCGAGCGGAAGACGGGGGCCGGGGGGACTTATGCCCAGGTCGGGACCGCGGGGGCGGATTCCACCGGTTATCAGGATGCCGGGCTGGCCTGCGAAACGGATTATTATTACCGCGTCCGGTCCTTCAATGCGATAGGGTCTTCCGGCTTTACCGGCGAGGTCAACGCCGCCACCGGGGCCTGTCCCGCCGCTCCCGCCAATCTGCAGGCCGCGGCGGTTTCCGCGAGCCAGGTTGATCTTACCTGGTCGGATAATTCGAGCGATGAAAGCGGATTCCAGGTGGAGCGGAAGCGGGGCGCCGGGGGAGAATACTTCCCGATCTACGCTTCCTCCGCCGGCGTGACGAACTGGTCGGACTCGGGTTTGGGCGGAGGGCCGGAGAGCGAGACGTATTTTTATCGGGTCAGCGCCTATTACCCGGGAGGGCATTCGGCTTATTCCAACGAAACGGCCGCGACCGTGCCGGCGGGAACCTCGTGGCCCGAGGGGATGACCTCGGTCCCGGCCGATTGTTTCCAGATGGGCGATGTCTCAAACACGGGCCTCGCGGATGAAAAACCGGTCCACACGGTCTGCGTTTCGGCTTTTCAAATGGACATCTACGAGGTGACCAATGCCAAGTATCAGTATTGCGTGGAGGGCGGGTTCTACGAAGGTTCCTGCAAAAAACCCGGAGATGTCGATTCTGTCTCCGGCCAGCGGTCTCCCTACTATGGGAACCCGGACTACGCGGATTATCCCGTAATTTATGTCACTTGGAGCCAAGCCGATAAATATTGCAGATCGGCGGGCAAGAGATTGCCGACGGAGGCCGAGTGGGAGTTTGCGGCCCGGGGAGGGCTCTCGGGAAAGAAATATCCCTGGGGGGATGACGACCCGGTCTGCACCGCCGGGGCGGTCAACGGGGCGCAG
>JAQTNV010000055.1 GCA_028713675.1 bacterium | reverse complement strand
TGCCCGGCGCGGGGGTGGGCGGGCACTGCCTGCCCAAGGACACCTGGCTCCTGCGCTACGGCCTCCGGGCCTACGGCCGGGAGCCGCTCGAGGCCGAGCTGATCAGCCTGGCCCGGGCCATCAACGACCACATGCCCCTCCACATGGCCGAGCTCGCCCGCCGCGCGATCGAGAGCCACGGGCAGAAGATGGAGAAGAGCAAGGTGGTCATCCTGGGGGTGGCCTACCTGGAAAATTCCGACGACACCCGCAACACCCCCGCGAGCTCCCTGGCCATCGAGCTTTCCCGCCTCGGAGCCAAAGTGGTGGCGCACGACCCTTACGTGAAGGAGCTGCCCGGGATCGAGATCCTGGCGGACCTTTTCGAGGCGGCCCGGGGCGCCGACGCCCTCGCCATCGTGACCAAGCACCGGGAATATTTCCACCTGGATTTCCCCCGGCTCAAGCAGCTGATGCGGACGCCGCTGATCATCGACGGCCGCGCCATCATCAAGGAGGACGAGGCCAAGCGGAACGGGTTCGGGTACTCATTACTTGGAAGGGGACGATAATGAATGGTAGATGGGAGATAGCAGATGGGAGATAGGGGACAGAAAACAGGAGATAGCAGATGGCAGATAGGAGATAGGGTTAAACCTCACAAACCCGATTCTTTTGTCTCTTCCCCATCTCCGATCTCCCATTTCCGATCTCCCGTCCTCGGTCTCCAATCTTCTATCTTTGCCGTTTACTCTCCGCCCTATCTCCAATCTCCAATCTACTATCTACCTCTTTTTTGGGGGCAAGGATCGCTCCCCAAAAAAGAAGAGCGATCATGAAAATCCTAGTCACCGGAGGCGCCGGCTACATCGGCTCCCACACCATCAAGAAACTGGGCCGGCAGGGGCACGAGCTCCTGACCATCGACAACCTTTCCACCGGCCACCGCGGGGCCGTCCTTTTCGGTGATTTTAAAAAGGGCGACATCCGCGACCCGGTCTTCCTGCGGCGGGTTTTTTCCTCCTTCCGCCCCCAGGCGCTGGTCCATTTCGCCGCCAGCGTCATCGTCCCCGAGTCGGTGGAGAACCCCCTCCTTTACTGGGACAACAACATCTCCGCCATGATCACCCTGCTCCGGGCGGCGGTCGAGCACCAGGTGAAAATGGCGGTGTTTTCCTCGAGCGCGGCGGTCTACGGGGAGCCGGAAAAAATCCCGGTCACCGAGGACCATCCCCGGCGGCCCGCCAACCCCTACGGGATGACCAAGCTGGTGGGGGAGGGGATCCTGGCCGATTGCGACCTGGCCCACGGGCTCAAGTCGGTCTGCCTCCGCTATTTCAACGCCTCCGGGGTGGACCCGGAAGGCGAGCTGGTCGAGGACCGGGAGGTGGAGACCCACCTGATCCCGCTCGTGCTCAAGGCGGCCATCGCGGCCCGGGAAAAAAAGCATAGGGCAAAGGGCAGAGGGCATAGTGGAGGGAAAGAACTCCTGATTTTCGGAAATGACTATCCCACCCCGGACGGCACCTGCGTCCGCGATTACATCCACGTGAACGACCTGGCCCAGGCCCACATCCTGGCCCTCGAGTGGCTTTCCCGGGAAAAGCGGAGCGGGGTCTTCAACGTGGGGAACGGCCGGGGCTATTCCGTCCGCCAGGTTATCGAGGTGTCCCGCCGGGTTACGGGTCTTCCCATCCCCAGCCGGGACGTTCCCCGGCGGCCGGGCGACCCGGCCGAGCTCGTGGCCAGCTCGGAGAAGATCCGCAAGGTCCTGGGCTGGAAACCGGAGATCCCGGAACTCGAAAAAATCATTTCCAGCTCTTGGAATTATTTCTCAAAACAGGTAGCAGGTAGCCGAAAACAGGTAGCAGGTAACCAGTAGCCGAAAACAGGTAGCCGCAGGCTTCTCGATCAGATCCCGAGGCATTGTGGCCGAGGGAAGCCTGCGCTCCCAGTAGCCAGCCTCCGGCCCCGCTTCCAGCCCGTAGGGCTTGCAGGCCGGAGGGTAGGGCCTACGGCCCGGAGGGTAGCAAGTAGCCAGTACCAGTATCAGGTAGCAAGTAGCCGGTAGCAGGTAACCAGTAGCCAGTAGCAGGTAGCCGGTAGCCAGTAACTAAAGAAACCAGACAAACTAAATGAACCAGACAAACTAAATGAACCAGACAAACTAAATGAACCAGATAAACCAGATAGACCAGATGAACGCTTTTCATTCGTCAATCTATTTATCCCGAGTTCTTGCGAGGGACAATCGTCAACCTGTCCTCCGAAGCCCATGTCCTCCGAAGCAGTATTTCTGCGCAGGAGGGTTGGCGAAGGAGGATCGTCAATTGACTGGCCCCATGCTCTCTGCCCCATGCTCCTTGCGATGGTGGTAGACTAGATAGACCAGATAAACGTTCTGAGCCCTATGCCCTATGCTCTCTGCTCCATGCTCTCTGCCCTCTGCCCCATGCTCTTTTATTCTCGCTCTATGCCCTATGCTCTATGCTCTATGCTAAGGAGGAGCACATGAACAAGGTTAAAGAGGAAGGTCCTTTCACCTATTCGGTCATCCTGGCCGGGGGGGCGGGCACGCGTTTCTGGCCGCTTTCCCGGGAAAAGATGCCCAAGCAGTTCCTGACCCTGATCGGGGAGGACTCCCTGCTCCAGCAGACCGTCCGCCGGGTCCGGGACCTCTCGCCCCTGGAGCGGATGATCGTGGTGACGAGCAAGTCCCAGGTCGATGAAATCCTGCTCCAGCTCTCGCCCAAGCGCAAGGAAAACGGGGTGAGCCCCTGCCCGGTGATCGTCGAGCCCCGGGGCCTCAACACCGCCCCGGCCATCGGCCTGGCCGCGGTTTTCATCCGCCGCCTCGACCCCGACGGGGTGATGGTGGTCCTGCCTTCCGACCATTACATCCGCGACCAGGAAAAATTCACCCAGGACATCGGGTCCGCCGTCTCGGCCGCCCGCGAAGGCCACCTGGTCACCCTGGGCATTCCCCCCACTCGTCCCGAGACCGGCTTCGGCTATATCGAGTATGACCCTGCCTCCAACGGGAAAAAGAATTACCGGTCGGTGCTTTCCTTCCGGGAAAAGCCCGATCTCCGGACCGCCCAGGGCTACCTGTCCCAGGGCAGATATCTCTGGAACTCCGGGATGTTTGTCTGGAAGGCGGCGGCCATCCTGACCGAGATCGGGAGGCACCTGCCCGGGCTGGCCCGGTCGCTGGGGCGGGTCGAGCAGGTGATCAACGATGTGGGCGGTCCGGCCTACCCCCATGCCACCGACCTCCTGGAGACCCGGGAGATGATCCAGGCCATCGAGGAGCTTTATAAAGAGGTCGAGCCGATTTCCATTGATTACGGGGTGATGGAAAAATCCAAGAACGTGGTGGTGGTGCCGGCGTCCTTCGACTGGTCGGACGTCGGCTCCTTCAGCGCCCTCTTCGACCTGCTCCCCCGGGACGGGCAGGGCAACGTAATTTCCGGGCGGGTCTTCGATCTCGAGAGCGAGAACTCCCTGATCCGCGGCGACCACCGGCTGGTGGCCACGGTCGGCCTCAAGGACCTGATCGTGGTCGACACCGAGGACGCGGTCCTCATCTGCGCCCGCGACCGGGCCCAGGACGTGCGCCGGATCGTCGAGCAGATCAAGGACAAGGGCGGCGAGGAATCCGTCATCCACCGGACCGTGAAGCGCCCCTGGGGCTCCTACACGCTGCTCGACCAGGGCGACAAGTTCAAGGCCAAGCGAATGATCATCAATCCCAACTCCCGCATGTCCCTGCAGATCCACCATCACCGGAGCGAGCACTGGGTGGTCGTCTCCGGCACCGCCCGGGTTTACGTGGCGGACAAGGTTTACGACCTCCATCCCGGCGAGAGCACCTTCGTCCCGGCCTCGGCCCGCCACCGGATCGAAAACCCCGGGGTCATCCCGACGGTGATCGTGGAGGCCCAGTACGGCGAGTACCTGGGCGAGGACGATATCGTCCGGTTTGATGATGATTACGGCAGGGTATAAAGGAAGGTCAAAGAAAACTGCGTCCGTTGTGTCTATCGAATCTATTGTGTCGAAGCATTAAATCTTTATTTTGATTCAATGAACTGTCTTTCTGATACTACGAACCCTATGAACTGTCTTTTTCTTCGACCCAATGGATTTATCCCGAAGGGTTTGTCTGAGGGACACTATGGACACGACGACACTATGGACACAATGGACACGATGGAGGTTGGATGAAACGCGCATTGATCACTGGAATTACCGGCCAGGATGGTTCCTACCTGGCGGAATTCCTGCTGAAGAAGAACTACGAGGTCCACGGGATCATCCGTCGGGCCAGCCTGTTCAACACCGCCCGGATCGACCATCTCTACAAGGACCCCCACCATAGCGGGGTCAGGCTTTTCCTCCACCACGGGGACCTGACCGATTCGAGCAACCTGAACCGGGTCCTGGAAAAGGTCAAGCCCGACGAGATCTACAACCTGGCGGCCCAGAGCCACGTCTTGGTCTCCTTCGAGGTGCCCGAGTACACCGCCGAGGTGGACGCGGTCGGAACGCTCCGGATCCTGGACGCGATCAAGGAACTGGGGATCAGGCCCAGGTTTTACCAGGCTTCCACCAGCGAGCTCTTCGGGGGGCTGGAGGATCTCCCCCAGTCGGAAACCAGCCCGTTTTACCCCCGCAGTCCCTACGCGGCGGCCAAGCTCTACGCCTACTGGGTCACGGTCAATTACCGGGAGGCCTACGGGCTCTTCGCCTGCAACGGGATCCTTTTCAACCACGAGTCGCCCCGACGGGGCGAAACCTTCGTCACCCGCAAGATCACCCGGGCCGCCGCCCGCATTCTCCTGGGATTGCAAAGCAAGCTTTTCCTGGGCAACCTGGACGCCCAGCGCGACTGGGGCTACGCCCCGGATTACGTCGAGGCGATGTGGATGATGCTCCAGCAGAAGAGACCGGACGACTACGTGATCGCCACGGGCGAGAAACACACCGTGCGGGAGTTCACCGAGCGGGCCTTCGCCGAGCTGGGGATGGAGATCCGCTGGCGGGGAAAGGGGAGGAACGAAACCGGGGCGGACCGGAAGACCGGCCGGACGCTGGTCGAGATCGACCCCCGCTACTTCCGGCCCACCGAGGTGGAAATCCTGATCGGCGACCCCGCGAAGGCCGCGAACAAGCTCGGCTGGCGCCCGAAAGTGAAATTCGACGAGCTGGTCCGGATCATGACGGCGGCAGACCTGGAGCTGGCGAAAAAAGAGCTTAGAGACGAAACCTTAAAGCTCAAAGGTCAAAGTTCAAAGGTCAAAGGTGATAAGAAAAACAAGCCGCAGCATAAATATATAAGAACGGTCCGGCGCAGTAAGTAGCAGAAACCAGTAGCCAGTAGCAGGTAGCCGGTAGCCAGTAGCCGGAAAAACAAGGTGATAGGTGATAGGTCATAGGTGTTAGGTTTTGCCCATCACCCATAACCTATAACCCAAGACCGAACAGACCAGATGAACCAGATAGACCAGATGGACACAATGGACACTACGACACTATGAACCTGAGTTCCCGTATTTATGTCGCCGGTCACCGCGGCCTGGTGGGCTCCGCGATCACCCGCGCCCTCCTGAAAGAGGGCTGCCGGAACCTGGTCACCCGCACCCATAAAGAGCTGGACCTGACCCGGCAGAGCAAAGTCGAGAAATTTTTCCGGGACGAAAAACCGGAATATGTCTTTATGGCCGCGGCCCGGGTCGGCGGAATCATTGCCAACAATACCTACCGGGCCGACTTCATTCGGGAAAACCTGGAAGTCCAGACCAATATAATCGACTCCGCCTGGCGCACGGGCGTGAAAAAACTCCTGTTCCTGGGAAGCACCTGTGTCTATCCCCGCGAGTGCCCTCAGCCGATGAAGGAGGAATACCTCCTGACCGGGCCCCTCGAGCCCACCAACGAGCCCTACGCCGTCGCCAAGATCGCCGGGATCGTCATGTGCCAGTCCTACAACCGCCAGTACGGCACCAATTTCATCTCGGTCATGCCCACCAACCTTTACGGTCCGGAGGACAATTTCGATCCGGTGACATCCCACTTCCTCCCGGCCATCATACTCAAGGCCCATGAAGCCAAGACCCGAAACAAAAAAGAGATCGTTGTCTGGGGCACGGGCCGCCCCCGCCGGGAATTCCTGCACGTGGACGACCTGGCCGCCGCCTGCCTCTTCCTGATGAAACGCTACGATCGGAACGAGATTATCAATGTCGGGGCGGGGAAAGAAGCGACGATCAAGGAGCTGGCGGAGCTGGTCTGTGATGTGGTTGGGTTCCGGGGCCGGATCGTCTTCGACCGGACCAAGCCGGACGGGATGCCCCGGAAGCTGGTGGACTCCTCCCGGATCAACCAGCTGGGCTGGAAAGCGAAAATCTCCCTCCAGGAAGGAATCGCATCGACGTATGAATGGTTTCTGAAGCATAGAGCATAGAGCATAGAGCATAGAGCAGAGGGCAAAGCGTCCAAGAAAAAGAGAGATTGCTTCGCTGCCGCTCGCAATGACATAAATAATAAGACTCAGAATGATAATTTTGGACTTTTATATTTATGCTTTGGGCTCTTAGCTCTTCGCTGTGAACCCTATGCTCTCTGCCCTATGCACTATGCTATCAGTTAACAAGGAGTTGACATGAACTATTTGGTGACCGGCGGGGCCGGATTTATCGGCTCCAACATCGTGGAAGCGCTTCTGAAAAAGAAAGGGGCCAAGGTCCGGGTCCTGGACAACTTCGCCACGGGCAAGCGCGGCAACCTCACCGCGTTCGGCGACCGGATTCAAGTGGTCGAGGGCGATCTCCGCAGTTACCACGTGGTGATCGAGGCGGTCCGGGGCATGGACGTGATCTTCCACCAGGGGGCCCTGCCCTCCGTTCCCCGCTCGATCGCCGACCCGATCACCACCAACGAGGTCAACGTGGGGGGCACGATCAACATCCTCGACGCCGCCCGCACCGCCGGGGTGAAAACCGTCGTTTTCGCCTCTTCCTCCTCCATCTACGGAGGGGACCAGGTGCTGCCGATCAAGGAAACCGGGGTTCCCAACCCGCTTTCCCCCTACGCGGTCTCCAAGCTCGCGGGGGAAAAATACTGCCTCGCCTATTCCCGGCTCTACCGGATGAATATCGTCTGCCTCCGCTACTTCAACGTCTTCGGCCCCCGGCAGGACCCCACCTCCCAGTATTCGGCCGTGATCCCCAGGTTCATCCGCGCCTTGAAGGAAAATAAGCGCCCCACCATTTTCGGGGACGGGGAGCAGACCCGCGACTTCACGTTTGTGGCCAACGTGGTCCGGGCCAACCTGCTGGCGGCGGAAAAAGCCCGCGATTTTCCCGGCGAGGTTTTCAACGTGGCGGGCGGGCACGGGATCTCGGTCAACGAGATGTACCGCCAGCTCCAGGCCCTGCTGAAACGCTCGCAGAAGGCGATTTACGCCCCGCCCCGGAGCGGGGAGGTAAAACACTCCCTGGCCGACATCGGCAAGATCCAAGCCAAGCTCGGATACAAGCCGGTCTGCTCCTTCGAAGAAGGACTCAAGAAATTGGTGATGGGTCATAGGTCATAGGTTTTAGGTTAAAGTCAAAGCAAATATCTTCCCCCTTTGTTAAAAGGGGGATCGAGGGGGATTTTCAATGACCATCACCTTGTTTTTCTGCCTTCGGCTTTTTACCCCTTACGCCTTACGCCTCACGTTTCACGTCTTATCTTTCACCTATGACCTATGACCTACGACCCATGACCTTATGTTGATTCCTCAACACTGTTTCCGCCAATATGACATCCGCGGGATTGCGGATGAGGAATTTTCCTCCGCGGCCATCGAACAGCTCGGCCGGGCGATCGGGACCTACCTCCTCCGTTACGCCCCCGGGAAAAGCAAAAAGGTGACCGTCGGCCGGGACGCCCGCCTGAGTTCTCCCCGCCTGAAAGACGCCCTCGCGGCCGGCCTGGCCCGGGCCGGGCTTTCGGTCCTCGATCTCGGCGTCTGCCCCACGCCGGTGCTCTACTTCTCGCTTTTCCACCTGAAACCCCGGGGCGGGGTGATGATCACCGGCTCGCACAACCCATCCGAATACAACGGGTTCAAGGTCTGCTCCGGGAAGGAAACCCTTTACGGAAAAGAGATCCTGAAGATCGGGAAGCTTGCCGGGGGTCCCTTCCAGCCCCGCTTCCAGCCCGTAGGGCTTACAGGCCGGAGGGTAGGGCTTACAGGCCGGAGGGAAGAGCGGGAAATCAATTCGGACTACATTGATTTCATGGTGAAGCACTTCCGCGGGATCAAGGCCCGGGCCGGGAAGCGGAAAGGGTTCAAGGTGGTTATCGACTCCGGGAACGGGACCGCGGGCCTGGTCGTCCCCGCGATCCTGAAACGGCTCGGGGTCCGGGCGGTCGAGCTTTACAGCGAGCCGGACGGGCGTTTCCCCCACCACCATCCCGACCCCACGGTTCCGGAGAACATGCGCGACCTGATCCGGACGGTGGCCCGGGAGAAGGCCGCCGCCGGGATCGGCTACGACGGCGACGCCGACCGGATCGGCGTGGTCGACCCGGAGGGGAGGATCGTCTGGGGCGACGCCCTGATGGCGATCTTTTCCCGCGCCATTCTCCGGGAAAACCCGGGCGGCGCCGTCATCGGCGAGGTCAAGTGCTCGCAGGTGATGTACGACGAGATCACCCGGGCCGGGGGCCGGGCGATCATGTGGAAAACCGGCCACTCCCTGATCAAGAAAAAAATGAAAGAGGAAAAAGCTCTCCTCGCGGGCGAGATGAGCGGCCACCTCTTCTTTGCCGACCGCTACTTCGGCTACGACGACGCCGTTTACGCCTCGCTCCGGCTGATCGAGCTGATCCTGAAAAGCGGGAAAAGTCTTTCCGAATGGGTGGATGAACTGCCCGCCGCCTGCGCCACGCCCGAGATCCGGGTGGACTGCCGGGAAGAGGAGAAGTTCGGGATCGTAACCCGGCTGAAGGAATTCCTCTCGGATGCAAGCCGGGTGGAAAGCCACTTCGGGCTGGCCCCGCGCGGGGTCGTGACCGTGGACGGGATCCGGGTCACCTTCGACCGGGGCTGGGTCCTGGCGCGGGCCTCCAACACCCAGCCGGCCCTGGTCCTCCGCTACGAAGCGGAGGATGAAAAGGCACTGAAGCAGTTACGCGATGCGTTCGAAAAGTTGTTGAGAAAAGTAGGCAGTAAGCAGTAGCCAGAAAAATAAGGTGGCTAGGTTGTTGGGTTGTTAGGTGGCTAGAAAGAAGAACAAGGTGGTTAGGTAGCTGGAAAGAAGAACAAGGTGATAGTTCAAAGCTCAAAGGGAATATTGTCAGTCGGGTCTATCGTGTTCTTTGGGTTCATTGTGTCGGTTTATACTTTTTCTTTGACACTATAGACACTATGGACTCAACAGACTCAATGGACGCTTTTGCCCCACGACCTATTTTTTCCCATTTCCTCTCCCAAAATACCCCAGACGCTGAATCACCACCACCGATACAATCCCGAAGGCCAAAAGGATCAGGGCGATCTCCTCGCTGTTCCCGAGCGTGATCAGGAAGGCCATCACCCCGAAAAAGGCCGTCAGCCCGTAAAGTAAAAGCGCCGCCTTGCTCTGTGAAAGCCCCCGCTCGATCAGGCGGTGGTGGATATGGTCGCGGTCCCCGGAAAAGACCGGCTTTCTCGCCCAGAGCCTTCTCCCGATGGCCAGGAGCGTGTCCATGATCGGCACCCCCAGGGCCAGGATGGGGATCAGCAGGGCCACCATCGTCGCGCCCTTGTAGGAGCCCCGGATGCCGATCGCCGAGATCATGAATCCGATCACCAGGCTTCCCGAATCCCCCATGAAGATCTTGGCGGGGTAGAAGTTGTAGCGGAGGAAACCGAGGAGCGCCCCGCCCATGGCCAGGGCGATGGCGGAGGTGAAGGACCTCTCGAAGATTATGGAAACCACGAAGATGGCTCCCGTGGCGAAAAGGCTGACCCCGGCCGCCAGGCCGTCTATCCCGTCAATCAGGTTGACTGCGTTGGTGATCCCCACCACCCAGAGGATGGTGAAGGGCAGGGCGAAATACCAGAGGTCCAGGTGAAGCCCGAAAGGTAGGGAAATGGTCTCGATCTGGAATCCCATGTAATAGATCACCACCGCCGCCAGGATCTGGACGATAAATTTGAGCCGGTGGCCCGCCCCTTTGCGGTCGTCGTAAATCCCCAGGGCGAGCATCATCAGGATGCCGATCAGAAGCCCCGAGAGGGGCAGGAATTGTTCCCGGACCAGGTCGCCCTGGGCGTTCGGCCAGTAAGAAAGGATGCAAAGGGGAATGATAATGGCGAAGAATAACGGTATCCCCCCCAGCGTGGGGGTGGGTTTTTCGTGGATCTTCCTCTCCTCGCTCGGGTGGTCCACCCATCCCCTGGCCTGGGAGAGCTTCGCCATCAGGGGGGTGAGGACGTAACTGAGGATAAACGAGGCGATGAATAAAGCGGCAAAGGTTTTCATTTTCCTGATCTATCTGGTCTGTTTAGTCTATTGAGTCTATCGTGTCCATTGTGTCTATTGTGTCAAATCATTCAATCTTTTTCTTTGACGCTACGAACCCTATGAACACTACGGACTCTATGAACTGTTCTTTGACACTACGGACACTACGGACACGACGACACTATGGACTCTATGAACTGTTCTTTGACACTATGGACACTACGGACTCTATGGACACTATGGACGCATTTGCCTATCACCTGTTTTCCTAGGGTAATTGCCCCTTTTTTTATCTGCTGTCTCTCCCTTACTTTTCCGCTGAATCAATAATTATATACTAAAAACTCCTTTTTCAAAATTCCCCCATCATTATATATTTCCCCTCCCTTCTCCCAAAAAGTTCCTTGACATTATTCTGCGAACTTTTTAAAATTTCCCTGCGTTCAATTATTGAACCGATTGGTCTGGTTATTTTAGTTTCTCTAGTTTTTCTGGTTTCTCTAGTTATCCAAGAAACCAAACAAATCGAACAAACCAAATGACGAAGATTACCCGTTTCGAAGACCTTGAATGCTGGCAGCAAGCCCGGGAGCTGACCAAGATGGCATACGCCGCTACCAATGGTGTTTCTTTCCATAAGGATCTGCGGCTCTGCAGCCAGATCCAATCCAGCGCCAGCTCTGTGATGGCTAATATTGCGGAAGGTTTTGTTAGAAGATCATCCAAGGAATTTATCCAATTCTTGTTCATTTCAATGTCATCATCAGCCGAAGTCCAAAGTCATCTATATGTCGCGTTAGATCAAAAGTACATTGAGGAAACCGAATTCAAAAATATTTACGATCAGGCCGATAAAACCTCTCGAATGATTTCGGGATTAATCAAATACCTGAGGGACAATCAAAGGGACTGGGAACATCGAACCAAAAAAACCAAAGAAACTAAAGAAACTAAAGAAACTAAAGAAACTAAAGAAACCAAAGAAACCAAAGAATGAAAATTCTTGGCTTGTCAGCCTTCTACCACGATTCCGCCGCCTGCCTGGTTGAGGACGGCGTCATTATCGCCGCGGCCCAGGAGGAGCGGTTCACCCGCCAGAAGCACGATTTCAATTTTCCCGTTAACGCCATCGGGTACTGCCTCCAGGCCGGGGGTGTCCGGGGCACCGATCTCGATTGCGTGGCGTTTTACGACAAGCCCCTGGTCAAGTTTGAGCGTCTCCTGGAGAGCTACCTGGCCTTCGCTCCGCGGGGCATTGCCTCTTTTCTCCAGGCCATGCCCGTCTGGCTGAAGCAGAAGCTCTGGCTTCCCGACCTGGTCCGGAAAGGGCTGGACGGGTACGCGGGCAAAATCCTTTACCCGGAGCACCATGAGTCCCACGCCGCCTCGGCCTTTTTCCCTTCCCCCTTTCCCGAAGCCGCCTTTCTGACCCTGGACGGGGTGGGCGAATGGGCCACCACTACCTACGGCGTCGGGAGGGGCAACCGGGTCGAGATCATGGGCGAGATCAAATATCCCCACTCGCTCGGCCTCCTGTATTCCGCCTTTACCTATTACTTGGGCTTCAAGGTGAATTCCGGTGAATACAAGGTCATGGGCCTGGCCCCTTACGGTGAGCCCCGCTACGCGGACCTGATCAGGCGCGAACTGGTGGACATCCGCGCGGACGGCTCCTTCCGGCTCAACCTCAGGTATTTCAATTACTGCGTCGGCCTGACGATGACCAACCGGCGTTTCGACCGGCTGTTCGACGGCCCTCCCCGGAAGCCCGAGACCGAAATCACGCAGAAACAGATGGACCTCGCCGCCTCCATTCAGGAAGTGACCGGGGAAATCATGCTCAAGGCGGCCCGGCACGTGCGGAAAGTGACCGGGATGAAACATCTCTGTCTCGCGGGCGGGGTGGCCCTGAACTGCGTCGGCAACGGGAAGGTTTTAAGGGAAGGGCCCTTCGAGGATATCTGGATCCAGCCCGCCGCCGGAGACGCCGGGGGTTCCCTGGGCGCCGCCCTTTATGTGTGGCATCAATACCTGGGCAAGCCCCGGAAGGTCGAGCCCGGGAGGGATTCCCAGAAGGCCTCCTCCCTGGGGCCGGAATTTTCCGATGATGAGATCGAGACTTTCCTGAAATCGCGGGGCGCGCCTTTTCGGAAGCTGGGAAGGGAAGAGCTTGCCCGTGAGGTCGCCGGGCTGATTGCCGGTAACAAGGTGATTGGCTGGTTCCAGGGCCGGATGGAGTTCGGCCCGCGGGCCCTGGGCGCGCGCTCCATCCTGGGCGACGCCCGCTCCGCCGATATCCAGCTCACGATGAACCTCAAGATCAAGTTCCGGGAGTCCTTCCGCCCCTTCGCCCCCACTGTGATCAGGGAAAAGGCGGCCGACTGGTTCGAGCTCGCCGGGGAGAGCCCCTACATGCTCCTCACGGCCCCCGTCCGGCGGGAGGTCAGGCGGGAGCTTACGGAGGAGGAGAAGAAAAAAACCGGGATGGACCGGCTTTACATAAACCGCTCCCGGATTCCCGCGGTTACACATCTTGACTACTCGGCGCGTCTCCAGACTGTTACACGGGAAGACAACCCCCTTTATTACGACCTGATCCGCGAATTCGAGCAGCTCACGGGCTGTCCCGTGATTGTTAACACTTCCTTCAATGTTCGGGGCGAGCCGATTGTCTGCTCCCCCGGGGACGCCTATGTCTGTTTCATGCGGACGGGTCTGGATTACCTGGCCCTGGGTCCGTATCTTCTGGATAAAAAATCCCAACCGGAGTTTGTGGACAAAAGGGACTGGCGTTCTGACTACATCCTGGATTAAAAGGCGTCCATTGTGTCTATTGTGTCATCGTGTTCGTTGTGTCAAATCAATCAATATTTATTTTGATTCTATGAACCGTCTTTTCGACACTATGGACACTATGAACCCTATGGACTCTATGGACTGTTCTTTGACACTATGGACACGACGACACTATGGACTGTTCTTTTGACACTATGGATTTATCCCGAAAGGTTTATCTGAGGGACACTATGGACACGATGACACTATGGACACATTATGACTGAAGATAAAAAATTCGGCTTGGCTTTAACATCAGCCCTGGCTTTGGTCGGGGGGCTTTCCTGCTGGCGGGGCCACGCCATCCTTTCTCTTGTTTTTGGAATCGTTGCCGCTGTCACGCTGGCGGTGCTGTTTCTCGCCCCCCGCCTGATGAAATACCCCCGCGCGGGCCTGATGGCGGTGGGATGGTTTAACGGTCAGCTGATCCTGGCCCTGGTTTTTTACCTGGTCTTTACCCCCATGGGCGTGCTGATGAGAGTTTTCGGGAAGGATCCCCTGGCCAAGAATTGGGACAAAAGTCTGGATTCGTATTGGATCCTGAAGGAGAAAACTGTCTTTGACCCTAAAAATGTCGAAAGACAGTTTTAGAAGATGGTAGATAGTAGATAGGAGATAGGGCATAGAAAGCAGGAGATAGTAGATGGCAGATAGGAGATAGGGGAAAATATAAAAAAACCTATCTTCAATCTCCAATCTCCCATCTCCCGAGCTCTGCGAGCCCGAGATAGCTCTTCCCCATCTCCGATCTCCAATCTCCAATCTCCGAAAGCGAGGATCGCAACTATGAGCAAATCCGAGACGCTTAAGGAATTCTGGGGCTTTCTGAAAACCCGGAAGAAGTTCTGGCTGGCGCCGATCATCATTATCCTCCTGCTTATGGGGATATTGATCGTGCTGTCCGAAACCTCGGCCGTAGCGCCGTTCATCTACACACTTTTCTAGCCGGAGGCTGGAAAAGTGTGTCGTAAGGCGTAAGGGGTGAGGCGTAAGGGGTAAAGAGCAAAAGACGTAAGAAATAAGACGGAAGGATTAAGAAGAAAGGGGGAAAGATGGAAAAGCCGCATAAAAAACTGGATACTTGGAAAATTTCGATGGATTTAGTAACGGAAATCTATAAACTGACCAATAATTTTCCCGAAAAAGAGATTTATTGTCTGACTCCTCAGATCCGGCGGGCTGCAATCAGTATCCCCAGTAATATAGCGGAAGGAGCGGCCAGGAATACCAAAAAGGAGTTCATTAATTTTCTCCATATCGCTCAGGGTTCATTGAGTGAATTGGATACCCAAATTGAAATCGCGAAAAGGCTGGAATATCTGAAGGAAAATGATTGGAAATCTTTGGATGAGATGGTAATCCGGATTGATAAAATGCTAAGTGGACTTATTAAACAATTGAAAAATAGCATAAAACGTGAGGGGTGAAGCGTAAGGCGTGAGGCGTGAAACGTGAGAGGTAACCCCCTAACATCTTACGTGTTTATAACGCCTGACGGGTTTAAGACTCTTAACGTGTTTATAACCCCTTACGCCTAACGCCTAACGGTAATCAGATGGAAACTTTATGACTATTCGAAACATTTCACTTTTTGTGGTTTCCATCTGCATTGCCTTTTTGCTTGCCGAGGCAGGCGTGCGGGTGTCCGATTATGTGAAAGGCGTGTCTGCCCGGCCCGTGGTCGAAAAGGCGCGGCTTAACCGGGACTTCTACATCTACGATTCTGAGCTGGGATGGAAGAAGAAACCAAACACAGAGGGTACGCTTACCACCAGGGAATACTCGGTCCACGAAAGCATAAACTCCCAGGGCCTCCGGGGGCCGGAATACGATTTCCTCAAGCCCCGCGACGAATACCGGATCCTGGTCCTGGGTGATTCCTATGTCGAGGGATACTCGGTTGAATTCGAAAATACCTTTACCGAGGTCCTGAAAAAATACCTGAACGCGTCCGGGAAAAGGGCTTTCGAGGTAATCAACGCCGGCACCGCCGGTTACAGCACCGACCAGGAGCAGCTGTATTATCGGGGCGAGGGCCGGAGATACGGCCCGGATTTGACCATCCTGGCTTTTTTCGACAACGATGTCTGGTATAACGTCCAGCCCCGGAACGCGCGCGGGGACAAGCCGTATTACACCCTCGAAGGAGGGGAACTGGCGCTCCGGAACGTTCCCGTGGAGACCCTGGAAGAGTACCCGAAGGGGTGGGAACACCCGGGCCGTCCGCTTCCGTCCGGTTCCGCGCTGGCGGGGTTGAAGCGGTTTCTCTTCCGGGAGTCCCGTCTTTACCGGCGGGTGGAGGCCGGGGTCAAAAACGTGAATATCCTGTATCGCCTGGCCATCGCGTCCGGCCTGGCGGAGACCCCGGACTCCTCGCTTCTCCCCAATGAATTCGGGGTCTGGAGGAAAAACCCCGACGTTGACTTCAAGTTGGCGTGGGAGGTGACTGAAAAATTGATCCTGAAAATCCGGGAGGAGGCCGCCTCGGCCGGCAGTGATTTCCTGGTGTTATACATCCCCCCCAGCCCGGCTGTATATCCCCGGGTCTGGAGCGCCACGAAGCTGAAATACGGCCTTTCCGACCGGGAATTCAGCGCGGGCCAGCCGGCTTCCGAGCTGGAGGCCATCTGTCGGCGGAACGGGATCAGGCTGGTTGACCCCACGGAAGCCTTCCGGCTCCGCGCCCGTGAGCTCAAGAAGGAAGGAAAAACATTATATTTTTCCCGTGACCCGCATTTTAACGAGGAAGGGCACCGGTTGATCGGCGAGATTCTCGCTGAGAATATCAAAGTTGGAGATAGTAGATAGGAGATAGTAGATAGGGGACAGAAAACAGGAGATAGCAGATGGCAGATAGGGGACAGAAAACAGGAGATAGCAGATGGCAGATAGGAGATAGAAAACAGGAGATAGTAGATGGTAGATGGGAGATAGGGAAAAGCAAATGAATCCAACAAAATCGATCCTACCCCCGATCTTCTATCTCCAATCTTCTATCTTCGCCGTTTACTCTCTTCCCCATCTCCCATCTCCAATCTCCAATCTCCGAAGTGAGCAATGATGGCTTCCGATCCCGAAACTGTCGTTAAGGTCCTCGATCATGTCAGCAGGAGCCCCGAGAGCTCCCAGCGCGAGATCGCCGCGCACGCCGGCATCAGCCTGGGCAAGGCGAACTATATCCTCAAGGCCCTGATCGGGAAGGGGATGATCAAGACCGAGAATTTCCTGAACAATAAGAACAAATGGGGCTACCGCTATGTCCTCACTTCAAAAGGAGTGAAAGAAAAGGTTAATATCACTAAGAATTTCGTCCGGAAAAAAATGGCGGAATATGAGAAGCTTCTCGCGGAACACGAATAGAAGCGAAGATAGGAGATAGAAGATCGGAGATAGAAGATCGGAGATAGGGGAAAGCCAATTAACCAAAGAAACTAAATAAACAAAATAAACCGGACAAGTCATTATGCCTAAAAAATATCTCAATTTCTTAAATATTATTTTGCTTCTAATATCTTTTTTCTTTATGTTTTTTTCATTTACTCTCTTCGATGCCTCGGCCGGCAGCTTAGGTATCGATTCATCTGGTTTTTCCCCGTCTTCTATCTCCGATCTCCGATCTCCGTTCGTTGCTGAACCGTCTTCCCTATCTCCCATCTCCCATCTCCGATCTTCCGACTCTTTGAAAGTCAAGAAGAAAGCCGGCGTCCGAAAGAGATCCAGAAGAGATCCCGACGAGCTGGCCGGCTTTAAAGACGAGACCGCGGTGAACGCGGCTAAAATTGTTACCCCGAAGGAGATGGCCGAGGTCTGGGACGCGGTGGCCGGCCCCGGAAACTACACGGCCAGGGGGACCGAGGCGTATTTTTATCGTGACGGCGCCAGCTGGACCATCGTGGGGGCCAACGCCCCGATCATCAACCCCACCGTCCTGCCCAAAAAATGGCCCGTCAAGGGGACCGGCTTTGCGATCGAGGTCCTCGACGAGCCGGTCTACTATCGGCAGGTCCTGCCCTTCCGGGTGAAGCTCGAAGGGGTCCGGAAGACGGAGGAGATTTACCTAGCCGCGGCGCCCGATTCCTTCGTCCCGGCGAGCTTCGTGATCCGTTCCGGTGACGCCGACCTGGAAAGGCTGATGGTGGAGGCCTCGAGTCTCCGGCTTACAGCCCGTAGGGCCTCCAGCCCCGCTTCCAGCCCGGAGGGCTTCCAGGCCGGCTTCCTGCCCGTAGGGGCCTCCAGCCCGGAGGGAGGGGAGGGAGGGAAGGGAGACGCGGCTGTCCCGGCTGAAGACATCGATGTCCGGCTGGTGAAATGCTGGTATCAGGCCGGGATCGGCCTGAGCGATACCCGCCACAAAACCCTGATGCCCGAACTGCTCCTCCACGACAACGACCTGGTCCGGGTTGATTACGAGCGTCAGGTCAACCTCCTGAAAAACCTGGACCGGATCCAGGACGCCGACACCCTCAAGCCCTTCTCCCTGCCCAAGCGCCGGAACCAGCAGGTCTGGCTGACCATCCATGTGCGGGAGGGGACCAGGCCCGGGTTTTACGAAGGGACCATCCTGGTGTCAAACCACCAGCAGAAAAAGGAATTGAAACTGACCCTGGAGGTCCTGCCCTTGACGCTGCCCGACCCCATGCTGTTTTACGGGCTTTATTACACCGGGCGGCTGGCCGATCAAGGCAAGGCGGTCATCAGCGCGGAGCGGAAAAGCGCGGAGCAGATGCGCGCCGATTTCGCCGACCTGGCGGAGCACGGGATCGCTGACGTGGTCTTCTGGCCGGGCCCGGGCGGGGGCCTTGATTCGGAGCCCCTTCAGCGGATGCTGGAGCTTAGGAAAGGCGCCGGCTTGGGGGCCAACCGTCCTCTCCTTTCCTTGGACACTAAGAACACTACGAACCCAACGGACACTAGGAACACAACGGACACAACAGACACGTCTTCCCATTCCCCATCTCCCATCTCCCAACACCTACCTGTCCGACGAAGCCTTGGCGAAGTTGGATCACCTATCACCCATGACCCAATGGACCCTACGAACCCTACGAACGCCTTTGAATTTTTTGCTCGCGGTTTCCTTAGCGATCTCCTGGACAATTCCTCCCCCGCCGATTTGTGGGTAATCAATGACCCGATTAATGACGATTTGATCGCCGATCTCGCCGAGGCCC
Source organism: bacterium (assembly GCA_028713675.1). Taxonomy (GTDB): domain Bacteria; phylum Desulfobacterota; class JAPLJL01; order JAPLJL01; family JAPLJL01; genus JAPLJL01. Next base: position 5,000 of record JAQTNV010000055.1, on the reverse strand, counting down.
ATAATCTGAAGAAAAAGGTTTACCTGAGCGCGAGCCCGCCGGCCGGCCGGGAAGAGGCCGAGCTCTACCGGAACAATTACGGCTTCAAGCTGTTTTACGCCGGGGCCGACGGGGTCCTGGCCTTCGCCTACCAGGGCGGCGGCGGGGGAGACTGTTGGAACGACTTCCGGCCGGGGGCTTCCCGGCCCCAGGTCATGGCCTACCCGGCCGTGAACCGGCCCATCCCCACCCTCCAGTGGGAAGGGTGGCGGGAAGGCGTCAATGATGTCAGGTACCTGACCTTGTTATATAATAAAGGGATGCGGGAGGTGGAGCTGAAAGGCCTGATTTCTGCCTTCAACGACCCCGACAATCTCAGAGAAATCATCATCAATAAGATTTTGGCGCAGCCAAAATCTGGAGATGGTAGATAGGAGATGGTAGATAGGGCATAAAAAGCAGGAGATAGCAGATGGCAGATAGGAGATAGGGAAAAGCAAATGAATCCAACAAAATCGATCCTACCCCCGATCTTCTATCTCCAATCTTCTATCTTCGCCGTTTACTCTCTTCCCCATCTCCCATCTCCGATCTCCAATCTCCAATCTCCGATCAACTAGATGAACTAGATGAACCAGATAGACCAGATAGACTAGACAGACACAATGGATAAATATCTTAATTATCTTGGCATTTTTAAGAAATTTAACGATCTGAAAATTGATTACCTGGTGGTCGGCGGATTGGCGGTTAACTTCCACGGGATACCACGGATGACATATGACGTGGACCTGGCAGTCAAGCTGACCAAGGAAAATATTCTAAAGGTTGTCCGGCAGTTGACGGAATGGGGATACAAGCCGAAGGCACCGGTCAAGCCGGAAGAATTCGCGGATCCGAAAGCCCGGGCCCGCTGGATGAAAGAAAAAAACATGAAGGCGTTTAATTTTTATCATCACGAACAGCCTTTGGCGGAAATAGACCTGGTCTTTGACCTGCCGGTTTCTTACTCGCGCTTGAAGGCCAATGCTGTTTTTATCCGGATCTCGGAAGAATTGATCCCGGTGATTAGAATCCGGGACTTGATCGTGGTGAAGACCAAATCCGGCCGGAAACAGGACCTCTCGGATGTCGAAAATTTAAAGAGGATCATGGAAAAGTGAAAGCGAAAAAGAGGAAAAAAGGTTTCGCCTATACGGTTACCCCGGAATTACTGGCCGAATACCGGAACTGGCCGGTCGAACGCCGTCTGCGATGGCTCTGGGAGGCCAACAGGTTAAGAAGGCTTCTCCCTAGGAAAACAATTGAAATCCAGGAGGCCTTCCGCCAGGGAAAACTTTAACGCTATGAGCGCTCCTAATTCTATGAACCCTGAATTTCATTCGTCAATCTATTTATCCCGAGTTCTTGCGAGGGACAATCGTCAACCTGTCCTCCGAAGCCCATGTCCTCCGAAGCAGTATTTCTGCGCAGGAGGGTTGGCGAAGGAGGATCGTCAATTGGCTGGCCCTCTGCTCTATGCTCTATGCCCTATGCGATGGAGATAGACCAGATTTGGAGGTAGAAAATGGAGAAATACACGGAAAAGATAATTAATGAGATCAAGAAAATACCGGAAGAAACCGCGCCCGAGTTTTACCGGAAGATTCGCCTGATACGGACAGAATTGTTAATCGAATCGAAAAAGAGGAAGCACCGCGGCTCCCTGCGGGGGATATGGAAAGGAATCCGGATAGGCGATGAGTTGATCGAAGAAGCAAAGCGGTCTTTGTTTGCGTTTGAAGCGGCCGGAAAGTACGGAAAACGGAAATGAATTTTGTTTCTGATACTCATTCTTTGATCTGGTACTTCACCGATGACCCTCGACTGGGCAAGGCGGCGCTCAAGGCATTCGAGGATACCGTCAAAAAGGGAAATGTGATTGTCCCTTCGATTGTGTTGGCGGAAATAATGCATATTTCTAAACGAGGAAAAATCGGGCTTTCTTTTCAAAAGACATTGGAGCTGGTTGAGGAAATGAGTAACTTCCGGATTTCTCCTCTGGATTCCGGCATTCTTAAAACTGCTGATTCGATTAAACCCGATCTGGAGATGCATGACCGCCTGATCGTGGCTACTGCCATCTGGCACAAATACCCGCTGGTGACACGGGATGAGGGCATTGTTAAATTAAAATTGGTAAAAACAATCTGGTGAACCCAACGAACTTTCCTAACGCTATGAACCCTATGAACCCCATGAACCCCATGAACCCCATGAACCCCATGAACCCTATAAACTCTTTGAATGGTCTTTTTCTTCGACACAATGGACTCAATGGACACTAAGGACACGATGGACCAGATAGACGATAAAGATCAGCCTGATCAGTTGGCCGGCGAACATTCCCACGGCCATGGCCACCGCCGCCGCCATTCCCACCGCAATTTGGGGAAGTGGAAGCTTACCAAGCACTGGGTGAAGAAGCATTTATGGAATAAATATTGGATGCTCATTATCGCGATCGTCTTGGGTTTACTTGTCGCGAAATATTGTGTACCGGTCGACTTTTAAATCCAGGAGATAGTAGATGGTAGATAGGAGATAGGGGACAGAAAACAGGAGATAGCAGATGGCAGATAGGAGATAGGGAAAAGCAAATGAATCCAACAAAATCGATCCTACCCCCGATCTTCTATCTCCAATCTTCTATCTTCGCCGTTTACTCTCTTCCCCATCTCCAATCTCCAATCTCCAATCTCCAATCAACTAGATGAACTAGATGAACCAGATGAACCAGATAAACCAGATAGACTAGATAGACCAGATGAACCAGATAATTCCTTCCAAATTATATCGGACCGTTTTGAAACTGGTCCCCATAATCTGCGTTGATGTGGTCATCGTTAACAGAAACAAATGCCTTTTGGTAAAAAGAAATAACGAGCCGGCGAAGGGGCAATATTGGCTCCCGGGCGGGCGTGTCTACAAAATGGAAACCATTGAAAAAGCGGCGTTACGCAAGGCCAGGGAAGAAGTGAATCTTCGCTGCAAATTTCAGGGGATTATTTCTATCGAACAAACCATTTTCCCTGATATTCTTTCTTCCTCCCGATCTCCTGTCTCCAATCTCCGAGCTTTGCCCTTTGCGGCGGTCCGCGGCTTGGGCAGCAGAGCGTCAGCGAAGTTGACTCGGCGGCTTGGGCAGCGGAGCGTCAGCGGAGTTGACTCGGCGGTCGTTATCGCCCATGACCCCTCATGCGCCGTTCATTCAGTTAACCTTTGCTGTAAACTTAAACCATTATCGTTAAAAAGTTTGAAAGTGGACTCTTTGCACCTTGATCCCATTTGGGTGGATTTGAAGGCAGCCAAGGGAATGAAACTTCATCCCGCTGTTATTGGCCCAATCTCAAAATGTTTGGCTTTAGCATGAAAAAAATCTGGATTAATAAGGCGGGTTCTTTCCGGGAAGCAGGGAAATTCGATGACCGTTATTACCTGGGGATGACCCCTTCGGAACGGCTCGAAACCGTCCAGCTTCTCAGAGAGGAATATTCCAAGATCCAGGGAAAAAGAAACGGATCCAAGGATGAAATTGCAGAAGGATTACGAAGAGTTATTAGAGTTATTCAATAAGCATAAGGTCGCTTATTGTATTATCGGGGCTTTTGCTCCATGCCCTTTGCTCTACCTGTCCGCCGGAGCCCATGTCCTCCGAAGCAGTATTTCTGCGCAGGAGGGTTGGCGCAGGAGGATGCGCTATGCGGTCAGTTGATCATATGATGGATACTATAGACACAATGGGCCGTTGACTTTCTTCCCTATCTCCAATCTCCTATCTCCCATCTCCAAAGCGTCGAATAGATCAGACAATTGACATCTTTTCCTGAAAGTTTTAATATTTTTTCATGCGTTCATTTTCTGAACTGGTAACCCCTGACTTAATATCAATTGATCATTATCGGTGGTCCTGATTACCCATGACCCATCACCTACCTGTCCGACGAAGCCCATGTCCTCTGAAGCAGTATTTCTGCGCAGGAGGGTTGGCGAAGTTGGATCACCCATAACCTAATAAATGTACGACCAAGAAACCATAGTTAAGGTTCTGAATCATCTGGGCAAGAGCCCCGAAAGCTCCCAGCGCGAGATCGCTGAGCGCGCCGGCATTAGCCTGGGCAAGGCGAATTTTGTCATCCAGGCCCTGGTCGGGAAGGGGATGATCAAGACCGAGAATTTCCTGAACAATAAGAACAAACTGGGATACCGTTATATCCTGACCTCCAAGGGGGCGAAGGAAAAGGTGAAGATCACCAAAAATTTCATCAAGAAGAAGATGGAAGAATACGAAGCGTTGCTTTCGGAGAATCCCGAGTGAGGGCTTATGCCTCATGCCCTTTGCCCTTTGCGATTAGGATGGACCCGCAGGATAGATGGGAAAAAGAAATGAAAATAAATCGTAAAAAGACTAAAAATAAAAAACGGTCATGCGCTCTATGCAAACCCTGGAAGAAAGGCTGGATGGATAGGAGGACTGTTTCTTGGATCAGGGAGGATGTAAAAACTGTTCAGGAAATCAGGGAGATGGCAAGATGAAATCCAGACCCCGGGGGATATGTGGAGATTAAGAATATAATATGGATAGATGCTTTTGTTGATAAGATTTGGCAAAAGCACCGGGTCGGCACCGATGAGGTGGAAGCGTTTCTGAAATCTTCCCCCAAGGTCAGGTTGATTGAGGATGGGGACGTGGAAGGGGAAAACCTGTATTCGGCGATGGGACAGACAAAAAGCGGCAGGTATTTAATAGTTTTTTTCATATTAAAACGTCAGGGTGGCGCCCTGGTGGTGAGTTCCAGGGAAATGAGTAGAAAGGAGCGCAGGATTTATGAAAAGAAATAAAAGAGAACCTATCCCCAAGCACTTCAAGTCGCTCAAGGAGGCGGGGGATTTTTGGGATTCGCACGATCTGGCGGAGTACTGGGATAAAACCAAGGCGGCCGATTTGACCTTCAACCTCCGGAAAAAACAATACTACATCG
>JAQTNV010000054.1 GCA_028713675.1 bacterium | reverse complement strand
GAATATCAGGCCGCCGACCTGATCCACGAGGTCAACCGGGCCCTCCAGGTCTTCGCCGATCCCCCGAACTGGAAGAAGCTCGTCGCCAACGCCATGGCCTCGGATTTTTCCTGGAAACGCCCGGCGCAGGAATATCTAGCGCTTTATGATCAACTGGCCCAGAAGAAAAAGTAGGCAGTAGGCAGTGCACCAGAGCACAAGGCACAAAGGGTAAAACACAGTTTCGAGTCTCTTGTTTCGAGTTTCGAGTTAAGAAAGATAAAAAAAGAGCGGTCCTTCGCTATCGCTCAGGATGACATTTTGGGTGGTTTGCATACTTCTCGAAAAAATATAAATCCATATGGTATTGTGGGGTGTCATTACAACTAGAGACTAGAGACTAGAAACCCGAAACCAGCAAAACAAAGGAAAGCCATGACCACGAAAGCGCCCCGTCATCGTCTCTCTGAGCGGCTCGACCGCCTGCCCCCCTACCTTTTCGCCGAGATCGACCGGAAGAAAAAGGAGGTCCGGGCCCGGGGCGTGGACCTCATCGACCTTTCCATCGGCGACCCCGACCTGCCCACCCCCGCCCCGATCATCGAGGCCCTGCGCCGGGCGGCCGGGGATCCCCGGAACCACCAGTACCCGAGCTACGAGGGACTGCTCAGTTTCCGCCGGGCCGCGGCGGATTTCTACCGGCGGCGGTTCGAGGTCGAGCTCGACCCGGAAACGGAAGTCCTGACCCTGATCGGCTCCAAGGAGGGGATCGCCCACTTCCCCCTGGCTTTCATCGATCCCGGAGCCCAGGTCCTGGTCCCCGATCCCGGCTACCCGGTTTACGGGGCTTCCACCATCCTCGCGGCGGGCGAACCGCAGACCTTTCCCCTCCGGGCGGAGCGGGGCTTCCTCCCCGACTGGAAAACCCTGAAGCCCAAAAAAGACGCCCGGATCCTTTTTTTGAATTACCCCAACAACCCGACCAGCGCCGTCTGCGATCAGAAATTCCTGAAACAGGCGGTGGAATTCTGCAAGGCCAACCACCTGATCCTCGCCTACGACGCGGCCTACTCGGAGATGTATTTCGGCCCGCCCCCGGGTACCGCCCTCCAGATCCCGGGCGCCCGGGACGTGACCATCGAGTTCCATTCCCTCTCCAAGACCTTCAACATGACCGGCTGGCGGATCGGTTTCGCGGCCGGGAACGCCGAACTCATCGCCGGGCTCCGGAAGGTCAAGACCAACATCGACTCGGGAGCCTTCCAGGCGGTCCAGGAGGCCGGGATCGCGGCCCTCTCTTCCCCCCCGGAAATCACCGAGGGGATCCGGACCATTTATCGCGAGCGCCGCGATATCCTGGCCCGGGCCCTGAAACAGGCCGGGCTGGCTTTTGAACTTCCGGAGGCCACTTTTTACCTCTGGGCCCGGGTTCCCGCCGACCAGGACTCGGCCGGCTACACCACCCTGCTGCTCGAGAAAGCGGGCGTGGTGGTCACCCCGGGATCGGGGTTCGGCCGGACCGGCGAAGGTTATATCCGCTTCGCCCTGACCAAGGATAAAGACCGGATCGCGGAAGCGGCGCGCCGGATCGCGGCCCTCTAAGCCCGGAACGGCCGGCAAAGAAAGGATTATCGGGACTGACCATGCGGCTGAACAGGAAATTTTTCGAGAACCTTCTGAACACCTTTCCGGACGGCGTGTTTTTCACCGACCTGAACAAAAAAATCCTTTACTGGAGCGAGGGGGCGGAGAGACTTTCGGGCCGCCCGGCCAAGGAGATGGTCGGAAAGAGCTGCGATGACCGCCAGCTCTGGCTCTGCGACGACCGCAGCGGCGACCCCTGCCAGGCCCGCTGCCCGTTCTCCCTCCCGGCCGGGAGCCCGCCCCCGGAAGCCGATCTTTTCCTCACCCATAAGGACGGGAGATGGGTGCCGGTCCGGGTCCGGGCCGTTCCGGTCCAAGACGCCAAGGGCCGCCCGATCGGGGTGGCGGAATTCTTCCAGGACAACATCCAGAAGCTGCTGCACCTCAAGGAGCTCGACCAGCTCCGCGAAGCCGCCCTCCTCGACTCCCTCACCGGCCTGGGGAACCGGCAGTTCATCCTGAAGCACCTCATCGCCAACCTGGAAAGAATGAAACGGTACTGGTGGCCCTTCGGGATCCTCTTCATCGGGATCGACGATTTTGCCCGCCTGAACGCCCTGGGCCCCGGCGTCGGGGACCACGTGATCCGGATGGTGGCGCGGGTCATCAACGACAACACCCGGATTTTCGATTCCATCGGCCGCTGGGGCGAGGACAAGTTCGTGGCCCTGATCGAAAACGTCGCCGAGCAGCAACTCACGGCGATCGCCAACAAGTTTCTTTTCCTCGCCGAGCATTCGAGCCTCCCGACCCCCGGCGGAGGGATCCCGATTTCGGTTTCGATCCTGGCCCGCATCCCCGGGCCCGAGGACACGGTCGACACCCTGATCGATTCCTCCTGGTCGGGCCTGAAGGATCTTCAGGGTACGGCGTCGAACGCGCTCTCCGTGGTCAAGTCCTGACCGGGACCCGGACCGGCGCATTCCTGAAAAAATAAATCCGATAAATTCTGTCGGGTTCATTTCCTCGTCTTTCGGTAACTAAATTATTTGTGGTCTGTTGATTCATTTATCCCGATTCTAGGGGACGTGTCCCATCTCCAGGCGGGATCGGCGGCTTTAAAAAAGCCCGATCCCTCATCCTTCCGGACAAGTAAATCGGGCAACTACATTTTCGTTTGGAGCTTTGCTTTATGCCCTATGCCCTTTGCCCTATGCTCTTTTTTAGTAGACCTTGGCGGCGGTTCTATCAGGTCGGCCCGCGGCCCTACTTTACCAACTCAAATGTCGCCGAGAGCAGGACCCCGTTCTGAATCTGCCACTTGTCCGTGATAAAGGGCAGGCGGAGGGCCTTGAAGGTATAGTCGAGCGAAAGCCATTTCTGGAGCTTTACCTGCAGGAGAAAATTGAAATCCAGGTTCAGGAGGTCGATCCCCGAGAGCGGGGTGTCGATATTATATACAAACGGATACATGGCCTCCGCCTTGGCCTCGTAAGTCACCTCGGGTCTCAGGGTGCCGGTGGCCCTGGCGATCAGCCCCGAGCCGAACGCGGTCGAATCCTGGATGACCTTCAATTCGAGCTCGGGGGTGGAGGCGTTATCGGCCACCGCGTAACCGTCCCGGGCCCAGATTTCCCAGGCGGACATCCCGGCCCGTAAATTCAGCTTGATCTCCGTCCGGTTCAGGGCGTCCGCGAAAACCCCGGCGCTTTCCTTGACCAGGGCGGGGGCGAAGGGTCCGGTCAGGTCGATTTTCAACTTGGCCCAGACCTGCTCGGAACTGATCTGGTTCCCGTCCTTGTCCAGCTTGATCACCGTGACATCAGCCGACCGGATGTCGTAACCCGGAAAAACCGGGGTCTGCAAAACCAGCCCGGCAAACGGCCCCAGCCACTTGATGGAGGGAATGTTGTAAAGATAAGTGGAGTTGAAATCGAGGCCGTCAACCGCCTTGGTAAAACGTTTGAGGGTCGGGGTCTGCGTGTAATTCAACTGCCATTTCAGGTTGTTTTCCCAGGAATGGCCGCTGGCATTGAGCCAGTTCAGCCCGCCGTTAAGAAGGGTGCCGATGTTCCAGTTCGACCCGTCGGCATTGCCGACCACGCTCCGGTTATGGCTGAAGGAAACATTGGCCGCGGCCTTCAGCAGGGGGTGCCAGCCGGGGGCCTTTAGGTCCGCCGGGGGCGCCGGTTTTTCCGCGACGTATTTGCCCTCGGTCTGGGCCCCGGCCGTTCCGGCGCCGAAAAACAGGACAATACCCAGGATCAGACCCGTAAGTTTTAATCCTGTTTTCATTTTTTCCTCCTTATATAATTGGAAATTTGTCCGATTCTCCCTATTCCAACCATTTAATTATATAGAAATATACCATGAATCAGAACCGAAGCGAATGACGGAAAGTCACCCCTGCGATTTCCCGGACCCGAGGATTCGGTAGCTAGTATAGTGTCCCAACATTGGCTTTACAGTGATCAAGATCCTTGGTTTTGATTATGTAGGGGCGGCTTTCCATAGCCGCCCGACAAGGGAGCCAATAGAATGGCTCCCCTACGAAAGAGATGTTCTTTGTAAAGACTTTTCTGAAACATAGCACTAGGTTGTCAGAAAGAGAAAACAGGTGACTGGATTGATTGGTAGTTCGGTGGTACAAAAATAACGGTCCTGGTTGCCGCCGTTGCGATCGAGCACAAATATTGAATATTCTTCATTAACAGGATTAATTCCTTCGAAATTAACAATCATTATGACAAGGTACTGGTAAATAACCATCAATATGATAATATTTTGACAAGTTTTATTGATAGGAGTCTGCCCATGGACGGAGAGAAAGAAACCTTCGATAATCCCATGCTCAAAATCATACCCCTGGCAAAAATCGGCACAGGCGTCGATGGTTTTGACAACATTCTCAACGGCGGATACCCCGCGGGCCGAACGACGATGCTGAAAGGCGGGCCGGGTGCCGGCAAGACCCTTTTCGCAATTCAATTCCTTCTCCAAGGCGCCCTGAAAGGCAGGCCGGGGATATTCGTCACCTTCGAGGAAAGCGTGGAGGCCATCCGCATAAACTCGATGACCCTGGGCTGGGATTTGCGGGCCCTGGAAGAAAAGGGGCTTTTATTCCTCTACCACGCCAAGCTGGACTCGGCGGCCGTGACGGCCGGTCCCTTCTCCCTGAAAGCCCTGATCGCCATCCTCGATGGAAAATCCCGGTCCATGGGCGCGCAGCAACTGGTCATCGACGCCATCGACATCCTGATGCGTCGTTTTGAGAATTCGGCTTGCGCCCGCAATGAACTGAATTCCGTGCACGAGTGGCTGGACGAAAAAAAGATCACCACTCTTTTGTCAATCAAGTCGAACGAGGATCCGGAAATGTTCGCGCGCTTCGGCTTTCTTGATTACATGGCGGACTGCGTCGTTAATCTGGATCATCGGGTGTTTGATCAGATCAGCACCCGCAGACTGCGGGTGCTCAAATACCGGGGTTCCGCTTTCGGCACGAATGAATATCCCTATGTTATCAGCGAAACCGGCATTTCCCTCGTCCCGATCGCATCGGTGAACCTCTCGCATAAGCCGTTGGGCGCGTACCAGGCCAGCGGAAATAAAGAATTGGATGGGATCTTGAACGGCGGTTATCGCCGCAGCTCGTGCGTCCTGATTGCCGGCGGCGCCGGCGCCGGGAAAACCACCCTCGCCTGCACTTTCGTCCAAGCGGCCTGCGCCCGGGGCGAAAAGGCGCTTTACATCAGCTACGAGGAATCCCCCGAAGCATTGGAATCGGCCGTCCTCAGCGCCGGCATCAAATTGCAGCCCGCCATTAAAGCCGGGAATCTGAAGATCATTTCCAGGTTGCCGGAAATCATGGGGTCGGATGAGCATCTGTTTTACGATCTGAAGATGATCAATTCGTTCCAACCGGACCAGGTGGTAATCGATGCGGTATCGGCCTGCAATCGCATGGGCTCAGGGAAGGCGCCGTTCGACTACCTGATGCGGATGGTGAATGCCTGCAAGGAAAGAGGCATCACGTGCTTTCTCACCAACCAGGTGCAGGGCTCCATCCTCGGCGAGGATTTGAGCGGGATGGCTTTTTCCTCGTTGGTGGACACGTTGATCCAGTTGCGGTTAGAAACGGTCCAGGACGAGCTTCGCCGGTCGCTGTTGATCCTGAAGACCCGGGGCGGCAAGCATTCCACCCGAGTCCATGAACTCATCATTACCGATCACGGCGTCGTCCTGGGCTCCCGGAAGTCAGCAGCGGGCGGCATCCCGCTTGAGCGTCCCGGCCGAAAGCCCGGGGCGGCAAGAGGTGCACAAAGAGGTGCAAAATGAATAAATCATCAGATCCGACCGGCGCCTATCGGTTCGTGTTGTTCGTGGCGGATAACGAGCCCAACTCGGTTCTGGCCAAGGAAAACCTCGAGCACATCTGCAAAGAGTATCTGCACGCAGGCTACACGGTCTCGATCGTGGATGTCCTGGAGGACTTTCAGGCCGCATTGGACAACGACATCCTCCTGACGCCGACGCTGCTCGTGGAGGGACCGCGGGGGCGGAGGACGATCCTCGGCAACCTGTCCGAAATCGACCGCATTATTTTAGCGCTGGGAAGCAACGTTTAAAAAAAGAGCATAACGCCCGCCTTCATCCCCGTGGCCCGATCAGAGTACCACCCACTTAGTGTAATGAGTCATAAATTCCTTTACCCTGGTTGTCATTCCGGGCTTGACCCGGAATCCAGATTTTTATTATGAATTCTAGGTTTTTTATCCTGGATTCCCGCTTTCGCGGGAATGACTGTCAATAAATTCAAATAAATAACTGTAAAGAAGCGTTAGACTCACTACACTAGCGTAGTGTCTCAGAAATACCCTGACAGTGATTATTTTTTCGGAGGGGAGCCATTCTACCGGCTCCCTCCCCGGGCGGCTGTGGAAAGCCGCCCCTACACCATACAAATCGAGGATGAATTCAACCCTGATTATGTAAAGCCATATACGAAATACTACGCTGGATAATCAATGAAGCTCCCCGTGGCAAGACCACGGGAAATTTCAAGTTAAATTTCAGGAAATTGCGGCGGCCGCTGCCGAATGTTTCCGGTCTGATTTCAGCGAGGCACAGGCGCGCGCTATTTGGCGGGGGCGCTTTTCCCGCGATCGACGCCGTATTTCTTGAGCTTCCGGTAGAGCGTCGCCGTTCCGATGCCGAGCTGCTCGGCCGTGCGCGCCTGGTTGCCGCCGTTGCGGTCGAGCACGGACATGATGTACTCCTTCTCGACGTCGTCGAGCGCCTTCACCAGTCCGGAACCATTGGGGATCGCGATCGCCTGCCGGACCTCCTCGGGCAGGTCTTCGAGTTCCGTGCGGGTAACGCGCGCCAGCGCGACCGCGCGCTCCATCACGTTCTCCAGCTCGCGGACATTGCCCGGCCAGTCGTACCTAAGGAGCTGGTCCGCGGCGCGCGGCGACAGCCCGCTAACCGGACGCTTAAGCCGCAACGCCGCCTCGGCCAGCAGGACGCGGGCGAGCGGCAGGATGTCTTCCCGCCGATCCCGGAGCGCCGGCATGTGCAGCTCAACGACATTCAGCCGGTAGTACAGGTCCTTGCGGAAGCGGCCCTCCGCGATGTCTTTGGTGAGTTCGCGGTTGGTCGCGGCGATGACCCGGACGTTGACGTGCCGGCTCTGGTTTTCACCGACGCGGCGGATCTCGCGTTCCTGCAGGGCCCGCAGGAGTTTGACCTGCATGCCGGGCGAGACCTCGCCGACCTCGTCGAGCAGGAGCGTCCCGCCGTTGGCCGCCTCGAAGAGACCGGGCCGGTTAAACTCCGCTCCCGTGAACGCGCCGCGCGCGTGCCCGAAGAGCTCGCTCTCCAGAAGCGTTTCGGTGATCGCGCCGCAGTTGATCGCGATGAACGGCCCGCTCGCGCGGGTGGACTGGTCGTGCACAAACCGCGCGACGCGCTCCTTGCCCGTCCCGCTTTCTCCCGTGATGAGGACCGTGGTATCCACTTTCGCGATCCGCCGGGCGAGGTCGATCAGGCGCTGCATGGAGGCGCTGCGGGCGACCATCCCGAGCGGCTCCTCGAGCTCGCGCGCGACGCGGGAGAGCGCCCGCACCTTCTCGCGGAGTTTTTTTTCGGCCTCCTTAAGACTCTCGGTGATCTGGTGCAACGAGTCATCGAGCCAGCCGTTCAGGTTTTCGAGATGAAAGAAGCGAAGCTCCTCGGCGCGATCATCGCCCCACTCCTCGCGGGTCCGGCCCAGGAGGTGACAGGCGGCGTCGCCCCGGCCGAGGCAGCGCTCCTCCAGGACGTAAATCTTCCGGTCCAGCGTGCGGCTCAGGTAGCCGCTGGCCAGGCCGCAGATCATCCAGCACACGGTGGCGTCGCTGCGCCCGAGGTGGGCGATATGCTGCTCCGCTTCGTACGAGCCCAGGAGCGTCATGCCCTCTTTCGAGAGCGGGTCGGAGGTGAGGGGCTGGACAGAGTACATCCCCTCGAGCATGGGGATGCGCATGCCGGCCTGCCGCCGGTCCTCGTCGGTATCCCACTTGAAATGGGCCTGCATCGCCTCGGCCATGCGCCAGCCGTGGATGTAGCCGAGCCGGGTGAGAATCCCGCGGGCGACGGTGACGCCGAAATGCTCGATCAGGTCCCTGCGCAGGCTCCCCATCGCCGTGGCGTCGAGGATCAGCGCGCGCTGACCGGCGAAACGGATCAAGCCGCTCTCGGCATCAAACTCCACCAGTTCCTGAATGTTCAGATCTTCGATTTTCATGGAAAGCTAATCGTTATGATTGATCTTATATCAAATTGATAGAGATTTCAAACGCTCTTTCCGGCCCGTTTTCTTAAATAGTCAGGGAATTCGGTCACTTACGCGACGGCGCGGAGGGGCACGACGCTTGCAATAAAACAAACCGGGACCTTACGAAAGAAGATCTTGGACGGCTCAACCGTGAGTGGCAGGGTATAGGCGGGTGCCGCAGGGGCCTATGCTTGAACCGGCGCCGCGGACAGCACAATCACCGTTATCGTGCCCCAAGAAAACCTTTAGTGTTTGGTCCGGAAGCAGGACTGGGGGGATATTCCCGTAGTACCGGCCGAAGGTATTGTTATCCAGTGGAGGGTAAATGACGGCAATAAAGTTTATTAATTCCGATTACGAAGAACGGGAAAAGGCACAGCAGTACCTGACCGCGGGCAAGCTGGAAAAGGCCCTGGCCGAGTTCAGCAAGCTGGTGGAGAAGAACCCTACGGATCCGTGGCTCAAGCTCAAAATGGGCCAGGTCAAGAAGCGGATGGGGAAAACCGAAGAGGCGATCGAAATATACAAAGAGGTGATGGACAAATACGCTGCCAACGGTTTTATCGATCGGGCGATCGCGGTGAGCAAGCTCATTCTCGAACTTGATCCCAACGGAGAGGAAATCCTGGATAAATTGGCCGAGCTTCACGCTTCCCGGGTGATAACAGCCTCGGAAACCGCCAAGGCGGCCGGCTGGGTGGTCAAAGAGGCCAGGGATACCCCGGTGGTCCCCTTCATCTCGGATCTGAGCCATGAAGAGCTGGTCCGGATTATGGGCGGTCTGAACCGGGTTAAATATGACCCCGAGAATTGGATTGTCCGAAATGGCGCCCAGGATGACACGATTTATATCATCAGTTCCGGGAAAGTGTCGATTTACAAGCTGATCAAATGTTTTGACGAAAAAACATCCAAGAAAAAATTAAACGCATTATTTGACGGAGGCAAACCATGGAAGAAATCACAGTCGGAATGAAAGCTCCGGATTTTTCCCTGAATGATTTTCGGGGCAATCCGTTCACCCTTTCAGATCATCAGGGCCGGAACAAGGTCATGCTGGTTCTTTTGCGGGGCTTCGGCTGCCGGAATTCCCAGTGGCACCTGGACAGCCTCCGGAACGATTACCTGAAATTCAGAGGTTCGAACGCCGTCGTGGCCGCCGTCGGCCAGCATTCGCGGGGCGAATTCTCCAATATCTGGAAAACATTTTCCCTTCCGTTTCTCGGCCTGCCCGACGACCGGGGAAAAGTGGCCCAGCTCTATCGCCAGAAGGTTGTATTTGAAAAGCTGGGGCGATTGCCCGCGATTTTCATCGTCGATCCCCTCGGCTTCGTCAGTTATGCGCATTATTGCGCCGACATCTTCGACTTCCCCACCAACGAAAAGCTGCTGCCGATCCTGGCGGACAAATATCTCCCTCTTCCGCCTTCACCCGCCCCGGCTTATTCCCGAGACGATTCCCCTGTTCAATATCCCTTGATCCAAGGACGGGCGGCCCCTGCGGGCGGAGCGCTTTAACCGCCACGGTTCTCGGCAATGTCACCTATGGCGTAATCCATAAGGACACAAAAATACCTGTCATGGTAATAAAGGGATAAAGGGATGAAGGAAGCGAGCCCGAAACTTCCCCCCGGGTTATTACGATGAAGACCACGACCATGAAACTGCCTGGTTATGTCTTATCCGTAATAATCATCATCGCATTGATTATTTTATGCGAGCAAATTATTTCAAATTCAATTTCCAGCCAAAATAACAAAAACGATTACGCCGAACTCAATCATGTCAAATACGGTCTTTTCAGCATTGAAGAATGGAAACAGCGAATTTCCACCATTCTTTCCGAGGAGATCAATAAGCTGGAGTTGTCCAAGACGAATGAGCGGGAACTCCGAAAACATATCGAAGTCCTGTTGAATAAGCTGATTGATAAAGTCGACAGGAAAATCCGGGAAGGGAATTCAGGTTTCGCGGAGGGTTGGATCAAACAATCCTTTATCAATATTTTTATCAGTCTGAAAGATATTAAAAAAGGCATTCCTAAATATGCGGATGCCGTCATTCATGAGATGACGAAAACGAAAACCAGGGGTCAGATCAAAGCCATGCTGAACCAACAGCTTAGCCAATACGTCAACCAAACCTTAGACCAACAGGACACATCTCAACTGCGCCGCATCCTGCTTCGGACTGATTCTCCGAATATCGAAAGCGCGAGGATCAAGCTCAACGAGGCAATTTCGGCCAAGTATGATCTGATTTGTCTGGAGGCTATCCTGTTGATCATTCTGTCGGTCAGCCTTTTTGTTTTGTTTGGTTTTGGCCGGCATCCCTTGGCCCCATACCAGTATATCCTCCTCGTTCTGTCGCTGGTCATTCTGCTGATCGCCGGTGTGACCACACCCATGATCGATATGGAAGCGAAAATCTCTCAGATGAGTTTTTTGTTGATGGGGCATCCCATCCATTTTGAGAACCAGGTATTGTATTTCCAAAGCAAAAGCATCCTGGATGTATTCTGGATCATGATTACCTATAAGGATATTCCGATGAAATTTGTCGGGATCTTGATGATTACCTTCAGTATTGTATTCCCCCTGTCAAAAATATTCTCGTCAATGGAATATTATTACGACTATCACCATGCCCGGGAAAACCCGGTGATCAAGTTTTTTGTCTTAAAATCCGGGAAATGGTCTATGGCCGATGTCATGGTGGTTGCCATATTTATGGCCTATATCGGATTTAACGGGATTATTACCAGCCAGTTCGGCCAATTAAGCTCGGCCAGCCAGGAGCTGGTGATCTTGGCTACCAATGGCACTTCCCTGCAGCCGGGGTATTACTTATTTCTGACCTACACCCTGTTGGCGTTATTTTTATCAGGGTTCTTATCCAGAAAACTCCAGGCATAGAACCGGGGCGCACCCACTACGCTTACGACGGGCGGAATACTTCTCCTCCGCTTCCCTCGATCCCGAATGGGGGCTCGGGACGAGAACCCCAGAGGGGCGGGACTAGACCGCCGACGTACCCGACGAAGCCCCTGTCCTCCGAAGCTTTAGCGTAGGAGGATTGGCGAAACCGGAAAATACATCTCTTTCAGTTCCTTAATATTAAAGCCGTCGATTCGCAAAGCGCGCCTCTCACTTTGATTGATCCCACATCATATTGATGGTGTTTTGCCGACGTTCTTTTCGGCCTGTTTTCTTCGGAACACCGTGAATTCAGGCACTTACGCGATGACACGGAAACGGCACAGCGCTTGCAACATTGAAAACTGAAACCTTTAAAAAGGAGGATTTTATGAAACACGTATCCAAGATCGGAATCATGGCATTCGCCGTGGCTGTTGTCGCCGCCGCCATCGCCGCGAGCTGCGCCAGCGCCCCGCTGCGGACGGAGACGTCGGCGTCGGGGATCCGCGCCGCCGAGGAAGTCGGGGCGGCCAACGTACCGCAAGCCTCGCTTCATCTGCAGCTGGCCAGGGAGGAACTGGAACTCGCCAAGGGGCTGGCCGCGAAAGGCGAGAAGGAAAAAGCCGCGTCGTTGCTGTTGCGGGCCGATGCCGATGCCGAACTGGCCGTGGCGCTCTCCCACGGAGATACGGAGAGACAGGAAGCCGAAAAGGCGATGGAGCGGGTCCGCCAACTCCGGCAAGACAACCCATAACCCAAAGGAATAAGGAGAGTTTCATGAAAACAATGCAATTCTTGATCCTCATTACGGCCGTCGCGTTCTTCGCCGGCTGCGCGACCGTCCCGAAAGAACTCGTCAACGCCCGCTGGGCCTACCTTCAGGCCAGCACGGGTCCGGCGGCCCAACTCGTGCCGGCGGAATTACACCAGGCGCAGGAGGCGCTTAACCTGGCGGAACAATCTTTCCGGAAGGATTCCAACTCGTACAAAACCCGGGATCTCGCCTACGTCGCCGAGCGCAAGTCTGAACTGGCGGGAGCGCTGGGGGTCATGGCCGCCGACAAGGCCAGAACAGCCAACGCGAACACTTATTTCCAGAAGAAACAAACCGAGATCGTGGCGCAGGGAAAGCAGGACCTGAAGGACTCCGAGGCGCGGACGGCCGAGGTCGCGGCGCAGGGCAAGCGGGACCTGAAGGACTCCGAGGCGCGGACGGCCGAGGTCGCGGCGCAGGGCAAGCAGGACCTGAAAAACTCCGAGGCGCGGACGGCTGAGGTCGCGGCGCAGGGAAAACGGGACTTGAGCGACTCCGAGAAGAGAACGTCCGACGCGCTGGACGCACTCGTCAAGTTTGTCGCGGTCCGGGAAGAGGAACGCGGGTTGGTCATCACGCTCTCCGGGAACATCCTCTTTCGATCCGCCGAATCGACCTTGTTGCCCTCCGCAAAGGTAAAGCTTGACCGGGTGGCCGAGGCGCTGCTCGCGATCCCCGCCCGCAGACTCACCATCGAGGGGCACACCGATTCCCAGGGTTCCGACCGCGACAACCTCAATCTGTCGCAGGGCCGGGCGGACGCGGTTCGTAATTACCTCATAGAGCGAAGCTACCCGGCAGACCGCATCCAGTCCTATGGGCTGGGCGAGGGTTCCCCCATCGCTAGCAACGCCAGCGCCGAGGGGCGCGCCAACAACCGCCGCGTCGAAATCGTTATTGAACGTGATTTGCATGTATCTAACCAGTAGGAGGAAAAATCTAATGAAGAACTTAATGAAGAACTTAAGGAAACACGTATTTACGGCCGGAGCTCCCGTGTTCGTCACGGCCGCGTTGCTTCTCTCCGTCGGCCTGATGGGCTCCGGCTGCGACAGATATCATACATTGGGAGTCCAGCCCGAAGTAACTTCCGTAACACCTGCTAATGCTGCCGCAAGTGTTGCTGTTAACACGAAAATCACCGCTACCTTCAATGAAGAAATGGATCCGCTGACGATCACCACGGCAAACTTTACGTTGCTGGACGGCGCAACCTCGGTTTCGGGAGCGGTCGTTTATGATGAGGCTTCTTTGACCGCGACCTTCACCCCGTCAAGTAATCTCTCGTACAACACCTTATATACCGCCACGATTACCACCGGAATCAGGAACTCGGCGGGCACCGCCCTGGCAAGCTCTTTTGTCTGGAGCTTTTCCACCGCGGCGGCCCCGGACACCACCGCGCCCCTGGTGAGCTTCACGGCCCCCGCGGATGGCGACCTGAGTGTGGCCACCAACCGGAAAATCGTCGCCACCTTTAATGAAGCGATGGATCCGGCTACGATCATCGCCGCCAACGTCAGGGTGACCGGACCGGGCGGAAACGTTTCCGGCACGGTGACCTACGCGGCCGGCAGCAATGCCGCGAGCTTTACACCGGCGAGCAGTCTCGCGGTCAACACCTTATATACCGCCACGATTACCACCGCGGTCAAAGACGTGGCAGGCAATGCGCTGGCGGCCAATTACGTCTGGAGCTTCACCACCGCGGCCGCCCCGGACACCACCGCGCCCAGAGTGAGTTCCACCAACCCGGAAAACCTGGCCTTAACCGTGGCGATCAGCGCGAAAATCAAAGCCACCTTCAGCGAGCCGATGGACCCGGCCACGATCATCACGGCCAACTTCACGCTGATGAAAGGCGCGACCGCGGTTTCGGGAGCGGTTGCCTATGACGCGTCTAACAACATTATGACCTTTACGCCCTTAGTCCCTCTCACCTTGGGCACCACCTATACCGCCACGATTACCACCGGGGCCAAGGACCTGGCGGGCAACATATTGGCAAGCGGCCTGATCCCGAATCCCTGGACTTTTACCACCGAAGCGGCCCCCTCCGTACCCGTCCGGCCGACAGTGACTTCTACGGTCCCCGCGAACGGCGACACGGGCGTGCAGATCAACCGGAGAATCACCGCCACCTTCAGTGAGCCGATGATCCTAGCCACGATCAGCACGGCCTCCTTTAAAGTAACCGGACCGTTGGCGACGGTCGTAACAGGAGTAGTCACATACTCCGGATCAACCGCGGTCTTTACCCCCTCCAGCGCCCTGGCGGCCAACAGCATATATACCGCCCGGATCACCACGACAGTCAAAAACCTGGCCGGGATTGCCATGTTGGCCGACTTCACCTGGAGCTTTACCACCGGTCTTACGGCCGACACCACCGCGCCCACCTTAATCATGACCGGTGCTTCCGATGGTGATACCGGCCTGCCCATCAACCGGGTCGCCACGGCCACCTTCAGCGAGCCGATGGACCCGGCCACGCTCGTTTCCCCCGCGGTCAATTTTACGCTGAAAGAATTTATCGGCGGAAATATCGTCCCGGGAACCGTGACCTACCTGGGCAACACCGCGACCTTTGACCCCACCAGCGATCTCCTGCCCAGTACCAAATACACCTCTGAGATCCTGACGGGCGCCAAGGACCTGGCACAAAATGCGCTGGTAAGCGGACCGAGAGCGAATCCCTGGAGCTGGACGACCGGCCCTGCGGCGGACACCACCAGACCCGAGGTGACCCTCACCAACCCCGCTGATCTTGCGACTAATGTGTCCATCGACAAGAAAATCAACGCCACCTTCAGCGAGGGAATGAGCCTGCCGACGATCGTCACCGCGAACTTTAAACTGACGGAGGCCCGGACCGGAAATGACGTGCCCGGAACGGTCGCCTATGACGTGCAGAACAACATCGCGACCTTCTTACCGCTGACCAATCTCACGTACGACACCGGCTATACCGCCACGGTTACCAATCAAGCCAGAGACCTGGCCGGCAACGCCCTGGTAGTTCCGGCGGTGAGCGGACTGCCGAAACCGAATCCCTGGACATTCCGAACCGCGCCGTCAACCCTTCCTCCGGCTCCTCTCGCCATCAACCTGAGAAGCGCCGCTTCTTTCGGGATTGCCTCGCGCGCCGGACTGACCACCACCGGTGTGACCGTGGTTAATGGGGATGTCGCTTTATATCCCCTCGCTTCTTGTACGGATGCCACCGGCAACAACGGTGCTTCCCAGACCTGCCTGGTTAAGACCTATGTAAGTACCGGGGGCACGGGAATGGCCGTCAACGGGTCAATCTATTATGCCGGCGATCCATTCGACAACGGCGGAACCGCCAATTCGGTCACGAACGACTTGAACATCGCGTGGGTCGAGGGCAAAAACAAGGTGGATACCCAGGGTGCGATCGCCGCTGATGAAATGGGCGGGAAAACCCTCCTCCCCGGTGTCTATCACAACGCGGCCCTGGGTTTAATGGCCGGTGGACTGGCCCAGCTCGACGCCCAGAACGACGCGACCGCGGTCTTCATCTTCAAGGTGGACAGCTCTTTTGTCGACTCGGGCACTCTTCTTCTTAAGAGCGAGATCAGGCTGATCAACGGCGCCCAGGCCAAAAACGTCTGGTTTGTGACCGGTCTGGATATCACCATCGGATCGGGAACGAAATGGAACGGAAACATCCTGGCCGGCCGAACCGCCACGATCCTGGACGGCTCAACCGTGATCGGCAGGGTATTGGGAGGCGCCTCCGGAGCTGGCGCGATTACCTTAACCGGCGCCGCCTCTCCTTCGGTCACCACCATAACCGTGCCTCAGTAGGACATGAAGCATTTGGTAACAAAGCAGAACAGGTCGGATATTCCCGTAGCAACTAGCTACGGGGATATCCGGCCGATTTTAGAAAACCGGACGGAGTCACTCGCGCCGGAACGCGGTGATGAATGTCAAAAAGGTAAAGGAGACAGCAAAATGAGAAAAATAACGGGAAAAATATGGATGGTTTTACTGCTCGGTTTGTTCCAGCTCGGCCTGGCCGCCCCCAGCTTTGCCGAAAGCAATTTTGTCAGAAACCAGGGCGGGACCTTCACCCTGGATCCGTTCACCGGCGGCTATGTGTTTATTGATCAGCACAAGAATCACGGCTACTACTACGGCCTGCGCGCCGGCTACAACTTCACCCCCCACTGGGCGGCGGAGGGCATGTTCGGCTACACCGCCACCGAGGATTATGATTTTGTCAACGCGCACGGCAACGACCTGCCGATCAACGTCTACCGCTTTGGGCTCGACGCCCTGTATAACTTCAACCCCAAAGGCAAGGTCGTCCCGTTCCTCGCGCTCGGGATCGGCCTGCTTTCCTTCGATAACCCGTATGGCTGGAAAGACTATAACTTCGGCTTGTTCAATTACGGCGCGGGGATCAAGTGGTTCCTGGCCGACGCAGTGGCCCTGCGGGGCGATGTGCGGCACGTGATTTTCCCCGACGACAACGAGTTTCAAAACAACTTGGAGTTCACGCTCGGCCTGAACTTCCAGCTCGGCGCGGAGAAGAGAAAGGTCGCCATGCTTCCTCAGGCGGCAGACACCACCGCGCCCACCGTGGTCTGCACCAGCCCTGATAACGGCGTCACGGGAGTGGCCCCCGACCGGAACGTCATCGCCACCTTCGATGAGGCGATGGATCCGGAAATGATCAACACTTCAACCTTTACTTTAAAACAGGGAACCACGCCGGTTCCAGGCAAGGTCACCTTGGACGGCAGCAATGCCGCGGACTTTAACCCTGACAGCGAGCTCAGCAAAGGCACGACCTATACGGCCACGATGTCGGCCGGGGTCAAGGACCCGGCCGGCAATGCCTTGGCCAACAGCTACACGTGGAGTTTCACCACGGTTCCGGCCCCGAAGGCCGCGGCGCCGGTGGTGCTGATCGTGCTCGAAGATAATCACTTCGAATTCGATAAGTCGGACATTACCAAAGCAGGAGAGGATATCCTGGACGAGAATATCAAGACCCTGAAAGCCAACCCTAAAGTCAGGATCCGGATTGCCGGGTATACCTCCGCTCAGGGCACGGAAGAATACAACCAGTCGTTGAGCGAAAGACGAGCGGAAGCCGTCCAGGCCTACCTCGTCAAAGGGGGCATTGCGGCGGACCGGCTGGTCACCATCGGATTTGGCCGGACGAGACCGGCAGAGTTCGAACCGATCCCTGAAAACATGTACTCCAAAGAAGCCAAGGCCAACATGAGAGTGCTTTTTGAGGTCATCGTAAAATAGGTCCCCCATTTCGTTGCCGGGGCAAAGGGTAACTCGTGATTGATCATCGCACCAAGAACTTGACTGATTCAGGCTGGCCTGAGGGAGCCGCAGGCGACCGCGGGCCAGCCTGCAGTCAGGATTCGATTTCCGCCGGCGGGATCCATCCGATTGACGGATATTCCCGGTCTTCCCGGTCGAAACGGTGCCAACCGTGCAACAGCGTTTTTTACAGTAAGGAGGATCCAATGAAACACATATTTAAAATCGGCATCATGGCGTTCGCCGGAGCCGTTCTGGCCGCCGCGATCGCCGCGGGATGCGCCGGCGCCCCGCCGCGCACGGAGGCGTCCCCGTCTGGGGTCCGCGCCGCCGACCTGGCCAACCAGGATAAAACCAACGCCGATCTCCAGCAGCAACAAACCGAGAACGTGGCGCAGGGTAAGCAGGATTTGAGAGACTCCGAAGCGCGGACGGCGGCGGCCGCCGCGGTGGCCGCCTCTAAAGCCAGCCAGAACTTGAAAGATTCAGAAGCGCGGACGGCCGGGCTGGCCGCGGTGGCCGCCGACAAAGCCAGCCAGAACCTGAGCGACTCCGAGATGCAGACAACGGTGCTGTCCGCCCTCGCCGCCGACCAGGCCAGCCAGGACTTGAGAAACTCCGAGATGCGGTTGGCCGCCGCGCTCGCCGAACTCGCCAAGCTGACCGCGGTCAGGGAAGAGGAGCGCGGGATGGTCATCACGCTCTCCGGGAGCATCCTCTTTCGATCGGGCAAGTCGACCCTGTTGCCCTCCGCGAAGGCAAAACTTGACCAGGTGGCCGACGCATTGCTCGGGATCAACGCGCGCAGCCTCGTCGTAGAGGGGCACACCGATTCCCAGGAGGTCTCCAAATCGGACTACCAGGGCCTCTCGCAACGCCGGGCCGACGCGGTCCGCGATTACCTTATCCAGCGGAGCTACCAGGCCGGCCTCATTAAGGCACGCGGAATGGGCATGGACAACCCGATCGCCGACAACGCCAGTGCCGAAGGGCGCGCCAACAACCGCCGCGTCAATATCATCGTCGAACGTGAATCGTACAAGCCGAAACCGTAACCCGGAAAGGAGGGGCGCATGTTGTGGATAATCGCCGTTGCTCTCATCGTGCTGTGGATGCTCGGATTGGTGACCTCGCACACGATGGGAGGGTTCATTCACCTCCTCCTGGTGGTCGCGGTAATCATGGTCCTGGTGCGGATCATCTCGGGTCGCCGGGTGCTTTGAAACCGGAATTGATTGACTGATCCGAATCTGGAACTTAACGAAACGAAAGGAAAAACAATGAAAAACAAGATACTGGCAATTACGTTTCTCCTCACCACCGCTCTCGCGGCGGGCAGCGCCGCGGCGGAAGGGAAAGCGGCGGCGCAGCTCAACCAGGCCAAAACGGAAACGAAAGAAGCGGCCCAGGCGGTGCGGGACTACGCCTACGCGCAGAAGGCCGAATTCGTCGCCGAAATGAAAAAAGACCTGGCCGGGATCCAGGATGAGATGAATCGGCTCTCCGCCAAGATCAGCAAATCCAGCGGCAAGTCCCAAACCGAAGCCAAGACCAAGCTCAAGGCCTTGCGCAAGAAATGGGCCCAGACGAAGAAGCAGCTGGACCGGGCTGAGAGCGCCACCGAGTCCACCTGGAACGACGTGAAGGGCGGCTTCCAGAAGTCCTACGGCGAATTGAAGGATTCCTTCGAGCAGACGCGGCAGTGGCTGAGTGAAAAGATCGAGCCCTGATCGGTGAACCACAGATCGACCGCGCGACCAGGAGATCGAACCCGTCAAGCACGACACCGTCGAAATGGAGAGACGCATGAAACCGAAGAGAGATAAGGACAGATACGCGGGACCGCTGGAAGCGGACGTGGACAAGATGGAAGCTCAGCTTAGGTTATGGACCGCGCAGATCGACGGCCTGGCGGACAAGGCCAAGAAGACCGGCGCGCAAGCCAAGATCGAGTATCTCCAGAGCATCGACGACCTGAAGGCCAAGCGCGCGGTGGCGCAAGCGAAAGTCGACGAGTTCAGGGCGGCGGGAAGCGAGAAGTGGGGGGAGTTCAAGGCCGGCATCGAGCGGGCCTGGGACGATCTCGAAGGCGCTTTCATCAACCTGAAACCCTAACCGGGAGGGACCAGACCCATGGATAACGGCCAACTGACATTGGTTATCCTGGCCTCGGTGTTCGTCGGGGCCTTGATTCCCCTGCTCATCATGATCGCCATCGCGTTTTATCGGGCCGGCAAAAAGATGGCCGAGATCGGCGCTCAACTGACGCGGATCCTGGCCCGGTTCGAGACCATTTCCGATCGCGTCGAGGTGCTGAGCCGCGGTTTCCAAGGCGGAGAGACGAGCATCGCGGACCTCCTGGCGTCCATCGGGAACCTGGCCCGCGGCCTCGAACGAAACATGAAAATCATCAATATCTTCTCGACGATCATGGCATCCGTCGGGACAGCGATAGCTGCTTTTATTAAAACCCGGTCCCCGGGGGAAGAAACCGGAAAGGCCCCCGGGCCCGAAGTCAATGCGGTTCCGGAAAACGGGCCCCCTCCGTCTCCGTCCGCGGCCTCGCCGGAGGCAACCAGTGCCGCGCACTAGCGAAGGCGTTTGCCCATGACCGAACCGGACAAACTTCATCCCGCGCCGCGCTTCCTTGTCATCGCTGCGTCCATCGTTTTCATCCTCTGGGGCATCAGTCAGGCGCAGACGGTTCTGGTATCGTTCCTCGTTTCGGTCTTTTTCGCGATTCTGGCGACACCGCCGGTGCTCTGGCTCGAAAGAAAACGCCTGCCGGTCGTCGTGGCTGTATTGCTCGTGGTGGCCGGAATGATTTTCATTCTGCTGGCGATCGGGACCGTGGTCGGCACATCCATCAACAGTTTTTACGCCGCCCTGCCTCAATACCAGGCGCGCATCCAGGAGCAGGTTCATGCCTTCAAGGGAATTTTAGCGGGCAAGAATGTCGCACTCCCCGAGAAGATTCTGCTCCAATACGTCAATCCGGCGGCGATTTTGAACCTGACCGTCGGCCTGTTCATGCGGCTGGGCTCGGCGCTTTCCGACATTGTCCTGATCTTGCTCACGGTAACCTTTATCCTGCTCGAAATCACCAGCTTCCCGGTCAAACTCCGCGCCGTCCTCGGCGATCCTCACCGGGTCTTTCCCCGGTTCACCGTGTTTGTCAATGATATGAAACGTTATATGGTCATCAAGACCCTGATCAGTCTCGCGACGGGGATCCTGGTCACGATCTGGCTTTACATTCTGCACGTGGATTTTCCCATTCTCTGGGGTTTTCTGGCTTTTCTGCTCAACTACGTGCCCAGCATCGGCTCCACTATCGCCGGCATTCCCGCTGTTCTGCTTACCCTGCTCCAACTCGGGATCTGGAGAGCTGTTCTCGTGGCCGCGGGATATATGGTCATCAATCTCGCGCTCGATTATGGGGTGGAACCGAGGCTGATGGGCCGGAAGTTGGACCTCTCCACCTTGGTGGTATTTCTCTCGCTGATGTTTTGGGGGAGCCTGCTGGGTCCGATCGGTGCGGTTCTCTGCGTTCCGCTGACCATGACCCTGAAATTCGCTTTTGAGAGCCATGAGAGCACCCGCTGGATTGCCGTCCTGCTCGGGCCGGAAACCCTGACTGAAAAAATCCCGCCGGCGGCCAAAAAGCGGATTTGACCACAAGATTCGAAAACAACTGGAGGCCGAGCGAAAGAGAAGAAAACGCTCAGAAGGAGGAAAAGAAGATGAATGAGAAAAAAGACGAAAACAACCTGGAGGCACTGAATGCCGGCATCGCGGAATCGCGGGAAGAAATCGCCGCCCTGGCCGCCGGCCTGAAGAAACTCGCAGACGGCGATAACCGCAACAGCGGATGGACGGGCTTCCGGAACCGCCTCGACGATGCCGGCGCCCGGGGCGAAGAAGTCGTCCAGGTCCTGGCGGATGAAATCAAGCGGCATCCGCTGCTCGGCGGTCTGGCCGCCTTCGGCATCGGATTCGGAATCGCCACGCTGCTGTTCAAAAGAAGCAAAAGGGATTCCCGGCTATGAGACCGCGATCGGGGCCGAAAAGAAATTGCACATTTTAGGCCGGAGATCATTATGAAGAAATCTCGTGTCATCGCCCTGGGCCTGATCCTGCCACTGGTCGGGATCCTGCTGGTCCTGGCTACGAGTTGGTGCGGGTTAGGTGATATCACCACGAACCTGGAAATGATCAGGGTCACCGAAGTTTCGCTCGAAAGCGCAAACCTGGAAGTCCACCTGCAGGTGGACAATCCCAGCGCGACCGGGATCTCGCTGGACAACATCGCGGTCAACCTTTCCGTGGCGAACAGCCCGCTTTTGGAAATGGTCAAAAAAGGCCCAATCGATATCGACGCGCATTCCTCCAACCACCTGGTCTTCCCGGTCGCGGTCCGCTTTGACCGGCTCTACAATCTGTACGAGCAGGCCAAGGACCGTAACGAGTTGGCCTTCTCCGCCGACGGCATCGCCCGCCTCCAGACCGCGATCGGGGACCCCAACATCTACTTCAAATTCTCCGGGACGATGCCCATCAGCGGACCTTCGGGGATCACGGTTGCCTCGTGGCGCGTTCGAGAACTGGACGTCGATCACACGCGGTTCGACCTGACGCTGAAGATCACGAACGTCAGCGGCAAAGATCTGGTCCTGAAAAAAATGGCCTACACGGCCGGGTTCAAGCACCTGAACCTGGTGAAGAGGAAGAAGGAAGATGCCACGCTCACTCGACCCGGGCAGGTTTTCCTGGTGAACGTGCCGGTGGAGGTCGACATCGCCGCCATCCGGCAATCCGTATTCAACGTGATCCTGTCGGAGAAGGTGGCGGAGATCAAGCAGAAAAACCTGGCCACGATCGCCGCGGGCTCCGGCGACGGGCTCACGGGTCTATCGCGATTTTCCGATTATGAGATTGATTCTCTCTCGACAGCCGACCAGGCGGAGGAATTAGAAGCGTGGCTTCCGTTCCTCTGGCCGTCCCTCGCCGCCGCAGAAGAGGCCGAATCCCCCCTCTTCACTGACTGGAATACGAAAATGAACGAACCGCAACCGTTCACACCAGACTACCGGAAAGCGATCTTTTTCGAAAACAAGGTCGAAACTCTACCATAGCACCGGCGATCTGACGGAGGGCAAAAGAGTCGTGTCCTCGGGTCGATTGATCATGGCCGAAAAGGTTCTCGTCCCGAGCCCCCATTCGGGGTCGAGGGAAACGGAGTCGAAGCATTCCGCCCGCCGTAAGCTTTGTCGGGGTGCCACGGCTTTAGCCGTGGGGCTCCACCCGGCGATCCATTCGTTTTGATCGATGCCGGATCATATTAATGATGGTTTGCGTGTGTCCGGGTCGCTCCGTTATTCAACAAAAAATAGGGGAATCGGGACCTTACGTGAGGGTGTGCAAATGGCACGACGCTTGCGACATATAAAATCAAGACCTTTAAAACTGAGGATTCAATAAGACATGTATCCGAGAATGGAGCCGAGATCATCATCGGACGTGAATTGCAAATATCTAAAAAGTAGGAGAAAGAATCTAATGAAAAACATAACTAAACATATATGTGCGGTCGGGGGTCCAATATTCGCCGCGGCCGCACTGTTGCTCTCCTTCGGCCTGATGGGCTCCGGATGCGGAGGTGACAAAAATGGAAGCCAGACGATCCCAGACACCACCGCACCCATGGTTGCTTTCGTAAACCCCGCGGATCTGGCTACGGATGTGCCGACCAACCGGAAAGTCGCCGCCACCTTCAGCGAGGCGATGGACCCACCGACCATCACTAAGGCAACCTTTATCATCAAGCAAGGGACCACTCCTGTTAAAGGCACGGTGGCCTACGTCGGCACCATTGCAACCTTCAAGCCGGAAAGCAATTTCGCGTCCGGCACCTTATATACTGTTACGATTACAATCGGGGCCAAGGACCTGGCAGACAATGCGCTGGCCAATGACTATAGCTGGAGCTTTACCACCGGCGAGATCCCGGACACCACCCCACCGGAGGTAAGTTCCACCACCCCTCTGAATGGCGCGGCGGAAGTGGCGCTCAACGCGCCCATCACCGCTACCTTCAGCGAGGAGATGAACCCGCTGACGATCTCCACCACCACCTTCTCGTTGTTTAACGGGGCGACGCCCGTCCCCGGCGCCGTGACCTACGTCGGCGTCACCGCGCTCTTCATCCCGACCATCCCTCCTGCCCCCAACACCATATATACGGCCACGATTACCGCCGGGGCCAAGGACCTGGCAGACAATGCGCTGGCCAATGATTATAGCTGGAGCTTTACCACCGGCGAGATCCCGGACACCACCCCACCGGAGGTAAGTTCCACCACCCCTCTGAATGGCGCGGCGGAAGTGGCGCTCAACGCGCCGATTACCGCCACCTTCAGCGAGGAGATGAACCCGCTGACGATCTCCACCACCACCTTCTCGTTGCTTAA
>JAQTNV010000053.1 GCA_028713675.1 bacterium | reverse complement strand
CTTCCGGTTCACCCTGGCCGCCCTGGCCGCGCAGGGGAGGGACATCCGGATCTCGGAGCAGAAGATCGAGGGCTACCAGCATTTCGCCAACAAGATCTGGAACGCTTTCCGCTTCAGCCTGCCCCGGCTGGCCCCCGGCCCGGAGTTTTCCGCTCCCGCGCTGGTGCTGGCCAACCGCTGGATCGTTTCCCGACTTCACCACCGGATCGGAGAGGTCCGCGAAACCCTGGACGGCTACCGGTTCAACGACGCGGCCTCCGCGATCTATCATTTTTTCTGGCATGAGCTCTGCGACTGGTACCTGGAGGCGGTCAAACCGGTCTTTTCCGAGGGCAGCGAGGCCGAGATCGCGGAAACCCGGTCCACGCTGACTTACGTCCTGGCCGAGAGCCTGAAGCTTCTGCATCCCTTCATGCCCTTCATCACCGAGGAGCTCTGGCATAAGCTGCCGGGCCGGGAAGGGAGCATCATGGTCTCGGCTTTTCCCCGGACGGAACCGGGTTTCTTCTGCCCGGAGGCGGAGGAAAAGCTGGAGCTCGTGATGGAGGTGGTCCGGGCGGCCCGGAACCTCCGGAGCGAAAGGAAAATCGCCCCCTCCGACTGGATCATGGTCAGTCTTTTCCCGGAGGCGGGGGCCAGCCGGAGGATCCTGGAAGAGAACCTGAAGCTGGTTTCGGTGCTGGCCCGGGCCCGGGAAGTGAAGCTGGTCTCCGGCGCTTCCGAGCTGGGGGGTGCGCCGGCGGTGGCGCGGGACGTCCTGGTCGAGATCGGGGTCGGGGCGGCTTCGGGCAAGAAGGAAGAGGAAAGATTGAAACAGGAACTGGCCAAGCTCCGGGAGACCATCCGCCCCCTGGAAGCGAAGCTGGACAACCCGGATTTCCGGGCCAAGGCCTCGCCGGAAGCGGTGGCCAAGACCCAGGGCCGCTATGACGAACTGCTGATGAAAATCAGGAAAACCGAAGAGGGGCTCAAGCTCCTGGAGGCAAAGGCATGATCAGGATCAATCAACTCCTGCAGGAATTTCTGATGGAGGATATCGGCCGGGGCGATGTCACCATGCGGGTTCTTTTCTCGGGCGAGGAGCAGGGCCGGGCCCGGATCGTGGCCCGGGAGAATCTCGTCCTGGCCGGGGGGCCTTTCGCCAGCCGGATCTTTTCGCTCCTGGACTCGGAAACCGAGGTCAAAATCCTGGTCCCGGAAGGGGAGAAGGTGAAGGCGAAGCAGCCCCTCCTGGAGGTTTCGGGCCGGCTGGTTTCCCTTTTTTCGGCGGAGCGGGTGGCGCTCAACCTTTTGCAGCACCTTTCCGGGATCGCCACCCTGACCAGGTCTTACGTCCGCGAACTGCGCGGGTTGCGGACGGTGCTGCTCGATACCCGCAAGACCAATCCCGGCCTCCGGGTGATTGAGAAATACGCCGTCCGGATCGGGGGGGGCCGGAATCACCGTTTCGGGCTGGACGACGGGGTCCTGATCAAAACCAACCACATCCGGGCCGCGGGCGGGGTGGCCGAGGCGGTGCGCCGGGCCCGGCAGCTCGCCCCCCATCACCTGAAGATCGAGGTGGAGGTCAGCAATTTCCGGGAACTGGAAGCGGCGGTCGGGGCGGGGGCGGAACTCGTGCTCCTGGACAACATGAAACTCACGGAAATTAAAAAATCGGTGGATCGGTTCGGATCCCGGGTCGAGTTCGAGGTTTCCGGGGGAGTCACCAGGGAAAACATCCGCCGGCTGGCGCAGACCGGGGTAAATTATATTTCTTCGGGAGCCATCATCCATTCCGCCCGCTGGGTGAATATCGCGATGGAAATCATCGAATAAATATCTATTTTCTCATGCCGGTGACGGTGTCAGTGTCGGTGTCGGTTTGAAAATTCTGAACTTGGAACTTGGATAAAAAATGGAGAATTATCATCTCCAGGTTCTGCGCGGGCTGGACCCGGGGCGGGGGATTCCCGGCCGGGAGCTTTCCCTTAAACTGGGATTGTCCGCCTCGGCGGTCGCCAAGTCGGTCGGCTGGCTGAGGACCCGGAAGTATCGGATCGAGGGCGGCTGCGCCGGCGGTTATTTCCTGAAGGAGGCGGCCTCTTCGCTTTATCCCTGGGAGGTTTCCGCCGGCCTGAAGACCGCCGGCTTCGGGAAAAAGATCCATTATTTTTCCGAGCTTGATTCCACCAATTCGCTCGCCTTTGAGCTGGCCCTGGCGGGGGCTTCCGAAGGGGAGGCGGTCGTGGCCGAGACCCAGAATCGGGGCCGGGGCAGGCTGGACCGGGTCTGGATTTCTCCCCCGGGGGTGAATATTTACGCTTCTTTGATTCTGCGTCCGCGGGTGCCGATGGAACAGGTGGCCGGGATATCGCTCCTGGCCGGCCTGGCCCTGGCCCGCGCCTGCTCCCGGCTCTGGCCGGTGTCCCCAGGATTGAAATGGCCGAATGACGTCTTCCTGGGAGATAAAAAAGCGGCGGGGATCCTTTCGGAGGCGCGGACGGAAGGCGGGGAGGTCAGGTTCGTGGTCTGCGGGATCGGGATCAACGTGAATCTCGACCCCGGGGTTCTTCCCGGGGAGGTCAGGGCCCGGGCCACTTCGGTGGCGGAGTTTCTCGGCCGCCCGGTTTCCCGGCTCCGGCTCTGGCGGGCTTTCCTGGAGGATTTTGAAGAGGTTTATCGCGGTTTTCTCCGCCGGGGACTGTCCCCCTTCATGGCGGAGTGGGACCGCCGGTCGATCCTGAAAGGCCGGAGGGTGAAAGTCAGCGGGGCGCAGGAATGGGAAGGAGAAGTCGCCGGCCTTGATCCTTCCGGGGCGTTAAGGTTGAATGACCGGGAGGGGAAACCCCGGGTTGTCCTGGCCGGGGACGTCCAGATGCTTACCGTCAACAAGGAGGAAAAATGCTGCTAGTGATAGACGTGGGAAACACCAATACGGTCATCGGGGTTTACCAGCGGAAGGAACTCCGCTGCCACTGGCGGGTGGCGACCAACCGGCAGATGACCGTGGACGAGAACGGGATCCTGCTGAGCAGCCTGATCACCCGGGCCCGGCTCCCGATCAGCCAGCTGAAAGACGCCATTGTGGCCTGCGTGGTCCCCCCGATTCACCCGGTCCTGGATGAGACCCTGCGGAAGTACTTCGAGATGCGCGTCTGGTTCGTCGGGCCCGGGATGAAAACCGGGATCCCGATCCTGATGGACAACCCTCCCGAAGTGGGGGCCGACCGGATCGCCAACGCCGTGGGGGCATATCACCAGGTCCGGCAGAAGCTCATCGTGGTGGATTTCGGAACCGCCACTACCTTCGATTGTGTTTCGGACAAGGGCGAATACCTCGGCGGGATCATCGCCCCGGGATTGCAGATTTCGGCCGAGGCCCTTTTCCAGTCGGCTTCCAAGCTTCCCCGGGTGGAGCTGGAAAGGCCCCGGACGGTGATCGGGAAAAACACGATCGAAAGCATGCAGTCCGGGATCATTTTCGGCTACACGGAAATGGTGGACGGGATTGTCCGGAGGATAAAATCCACCCTGGGCGAGGATACGCGCGTGATCGCCACCGGAGGCCTGGCCCCGCTGGTGGCCGAGGAATCCAGCCAGATTGACGCGGTGGATGAATACCTGACCCTGTCCGGGCTCAGGATTATTTATGAACTTAACTACGGAAAAAAGAAGCCAAATCAATAACCTATTGACCTATCTGGATTATTTAATATATTATCATAGGATAAATAACCTAAGAGAACTCAAAAATCATGGCAGACAAAGGGTCAAAAACTTCCAAGAGCAAGAGCTTAAGCGACGAACTTCTCAAGGACGATTTTTTCAAGCCTCCGGTGGATGAAATCATGGAGGAGGATGTCACCGGCGAGGCTTCCGAAGAGGTCCTGTCGGTAGACGAGGTTCTTGACGAAGCCGAGGCCATCGAGGAGG
This sequence comes from bacterium, assembly GCA_028713675.1. Lineage (GTDB taxonomy): Bacteria > Desulfobacterota > JAPLJL01 > JAPLJL01 > JAPLJL01 > JAPLJL01. The sequence goes on along the minus strand of JAQTNV010000053.1, from coordinate 20,146 downwards.
GCGAAAAACCTTCTCAGCCCCAGGGTGTTCAGGTTAAATACCTGATTATCGGGGGCGGCATTCTCCTGGTGATCGGGGTGGCGGTTGTGCTTTATTTCCTGGTTTTTTCCGGATCGAAAATCAAGCCCGCGCAGGTGGTTATGCCGGGTGGGCCCGCCCCGTCGGCCCAGGTCCCGTCCCAGCCGTCGGCCCCGGCTCCCGCCGCCCCGCAGGTCAATCCGCCTGCTGCACCCGCTCCTGCCCCCGCACCCGCTCCCGCCCCCGCACCGACTGCTGCCCCCGTCGCCGCGCCTGCGCCCGCTCCGGCTCCCGCGCCCAAACCCGAACCGGAGAAAAAACCGGTGCAGGTGGCCGCGGTTCCGCGCTTCACCTTGAGTCTGGGAATCTTCGCGGACGAGGCCGAGATGAAGGCCAGCCAGTCCAAGCTGAAAAGCCTGGGGCTGGACGCCGTTTCGGAGGCAAAAACCATCACCAAGTCAAAATATTTTATTTTTCTGAACGAGAAACTCACCCCGGGACAGGCCAAGGCCAATTCGTTGAAACTCAAGATGCTCCAGAAGATTGAGAATGAAATCATTCCGCAGGCCGATGGGACCGCCAAGGTCAGGGTCGGACCGCTTCCGGACCAGAAACAGGCGACGGAGATGAAAAGCAAGATGGACGGCGCGGGCTTCCCGTCCGAGATCCAGGCCGAGGAATCCAAGGCCAAGGGATATTTGCTTAAAGCCGGGAAATTCGCCACCCGGGAAGAAGCGAACCAGACGATTTCCACCCTGAAACAAAAAGGTCTAAAGGCCGAAATCGTCAGCCTGGAATAATATTTAAGAGGGGGAGGTTTGGAGGAATTCCAGATTGAAAAAGCCAATCTTTCCCCTTCGGCACAGATTTATTTCCAGCCCGACACCCCCGCGAACTTAAAGCTCCTGATTGCCCGGGGCAATGTGCCCCTTCCTCCCCGGGAACTGGTAATCCTGCAGTTTCATTTCCAGAATGATCCGGACGCCGAGGTCCGCGCCGCGGCCACCCAAAGCCTGACCAGCATTCCCCCCAATATCCTGCGGACCATCCTGGGCGGGGACATCCCGGGGGCGATCCTGGATTTTTTCAGCCAGCGCCTGCTCGGGAACCGGGAACTGCTGGAGACCCTGATCATCAACCGCCGCACCCCCGACGAAACGGTGGCTTTCCTCGCCGCCTCCGAAAAGGAAGAGTACATCCTGGAATTGATCGCCAACAACCAGGAGCGGGTGCTGCGTCATGCCGTGATCGCCCGCGAGATTTTCCAGAATCAACACGCCCCCCGGACCGTCAAGGAAAGGCTCAAGAGCTTTCTGAAAACCACCTTCCCGATCAAGGGAGGTGAGATCGTCGAACCGGTCCCGGAACCCGCCCAAGAGCCGGCCGCGCCCGCGGCTCCCGCACCGGTGGTTTCGGAAGCGGAAGCCATGACGATGGACGAAAAAATCGCGCCGGCGGCACCGGGAGCGGAGACCATCAGTCTGGGCGGGAATATCGCGCCGCCTTCCCTGGCGGCGGCGCCGGCCGCGCCCTCGGCGCCCGCGCCCCCCGGTTCAGCTCCGGGTCAGGCCGGGGTGGTGGCGATGGAGGGCGAGTGGAAAGACATGATCGAGCTGACCGAGGAGCTCGGCAAGATCAAGCTCCCCCAGGAACTGACCGAGGAAAACCAGCGCGAGGTTACCGAAGAAGAAAGAAAAAGTCTTTCCGTCAAGATTCTCCTGATGTCGGTTTCGGAGAAAATCAAGCTGGCCCTGCTCGGCAACAAGGAGGCCCGCACGATCCTGATCCGGGATTCCAACAAGATGGTTTCCTCTTCGGTGGTCAAAAGCCCGAAGATTCAGAATGATGAAGTCGTTAAAATCGCGCAGATGCGGGGCGTGGCGGACGAGGTGCTGAGGATGGTCGCCAGCAACAAGGACTGGACCAAGAACTACGCGGTGAAAAAGGCCCTGGTGGAAAACCCCAAGACCCCGGTCCAGGCCAGTTTCCGTTTCTTGTCCTTGCTCCGGGAAAGCGATATCAAAAGCATCGCCCGGAGCAAAAACGTGCCCAGCGCGGTCTCGGCCCAGGCCAAGCGGCTGGTGACACAGAAGGAAAAGCCCCAGGGGGCTAAATAACCCGGGATCCAGAACGGCGGTGAATCCATGGCGGTAATCGATCAGAAGAAAAAAGAAATCAGTGCCAAGATAGTCTATTACGGCCCGGGTCTTTCCGGGAAGACCACCAATATCCATTTTATCCATTCCAAGCTCAAACCCGAGCACCGGGGCAAGCTGATGACCCTGGCCACCCAGACCGACCGCACCCTTTTCTTCGATTACCTGCCGGTGGAGCTCGGAGAGGTCAAGGGGATGAAAACCCGCTTCCAGATTTACACCGTGCCGGGGCAAGTTTTTTACAACGCCACCCGCAAGCTGGTTCTGAAGAACGTGGATGGGATTGTCTTCGTGGCCGATTCCCAGAAGCGGCTGCTGAACGAAAACATCGACAGCCTGAACAACCTGGAAGCCAACCTGAAATTCTACAACAAGAAGCTCGAAGATATTCCCATCATCTTCCAGTACAACAAGCGCGATCTGCCGGAGATTCTCACGGTGGATGAATTGCAGCAGAAGCTGAACAAGCTGGGGAGCCCGTTCCAGGAAGCCGTGGCCTCGGAGGGGAAAAGCGTGCTCAGCACCCTGACCATGATTTCCAAGATGGTGCTGCAGAAACAGCGGCCCGCCGAAGAACAGCCCCACCAGCCCTCTCCCTTCAAGCTCAAGGAAAAGCCCGCAGCCCCGCCTGCCGCCCCACCGCCCGCGGCCGCCTCGAACCCGGCTCCGCCGGCAGCCACCCCGGCCGGGGGAGGGGTCAGGAACTGGGAAATTGTCTCCTGGGGCAATCCCGAGCGGGTTTCCCCCTCGGAACTGAAAATCCCGATGGTGATCAGAGAGAAGGGCAAAAACGAAACCGTTTCCCTGAAATTGGTTCTGAACGTCGAGTGGCTGGCCCCCAAACAATAACCAATGACCAAGCTTCAATATAAAGGCAATTACCAATCACCAAGCTCCAATTACCAAACAATAACCAATGAATAAATTCCAATAACCAAATACAAATCACCAAGCTCCAATCACCAAATAAACTTCAGCCACCAAGATCCCAAAAACATTCGATTAATATCCATAGTTTCAGACGCCTGTTTTTCCGACAACCCCGGATGAACGCCGATGCCGGATCCCCTGTTTGAACAAGCCAAGCCCCGGATATATTCCGTAACCGAGCTGAACGAAGAGATCCGCTCCCGCCTGGAAGCGCGGGGGGAAGTCTGGGTCCGGGGAGAAATTTCCAATCTGCGGGTGCCCGCTTCCGGGCATACCTATTTCACCTTGAAGGACGCCCAGAGCCAGGTCCGGGTGGTGATGTTCCGCGCCTACCGCTCCCAGCTCCGGTTCGAGCTGGCCGAGGGCAAGGAAGTCCTGGTCCTGGGCCGGATCAGCCTGTATACGGCCCGGGGGGAATACCAGATCATCGGTGAATACCTGGAACCGCTCGGACTGGGGGCCCTGGCCCTGGCTTTCGAGGAGCTCAAGCGCAAGCTCGAGGGCGAGGGGCTTTTCGCGCCCGAGAGGAAACAACCGCTCCCGTTTCTTCCCCGGCGGATCGGGGTGGTCACTTCCCGCACCGGGGCGGTGATCCGGGACATGCTGAAAATCTGGAAAGACCGGGAGATCGGGCTGCGGATATATCTTTACCCGGTCCGGGTCCAGGGGCCGGGGGCGGGGGCGGAAATCGCCCGGGCGGTTTCCGAGCTCAACCGTCTGTCCTGTTCCCTGGATCTTCTCATCCTGGCCCGGGGCGGGGGATCCCTGGAGGACCTCTGGGCCTTTAACGAGGAGGAGGTGGCCCGCGCGATCGCCGCTTCCGGGATCCCGGTGATTTCCGCGGTCGGGCACGAAGTGGATTACACGATTTCCGATTTTGTCGCCGATCTCCGGGCTCCCACCCCCACCGCCGCGGCCAACCTGGTGGCTGACCGGGTCGCGGGTTTGTCCGAGGACCTGCGCGAGTTCGAACGCCGGATGACGGAGGGACTCCGGCGGCGGATCGAGACCGAAAGAAAACTCTGCGAGGGGATAATCAGCGGGGTGCGCTCGCCTCTGCCTCTAATCAAGGAAAAATACCAGCGGGTGGACGAACTTTCCGAACGGATGGGGGTGGCCATGCGCAACCTGCTCGCGAACCGGAAGGAGCAGTTCATGGCGGTGGTGCGGCTGTTCGAATCCCTGAGTCCCCTGGCCGTGCTGGAGCGGGGTTACGCGATCGCCACCCGGGAGGAGACGCAGGAAGTGGTTTATCAGGCGGTCCAGGTGCGGACCGGGGAGAAGGTCCAAGTCCGTTTTTCCCGGGGGTCGGCCCTCTGCGAGGTCCTGGAGGTAAAACCCCGGTGACGGGATTCTGTCCCGGCCCGGTCCTCGGGATCGGGTTATGGCTGGCACTGGCGGCCGCGCCGGCGGCGCCGCCGGCGCCGGGAAACCCCGGGATCACGGTTGCGATTTCCGGTTCGCATCCCTTGCAGGGGGAAATCCTGGAGCTCAAAATAGTCGATGACCGGATCAAGGGGGTTTCGGGCACCAAAGGCGGAAAGAAATTTTTCTTTTTCCCCGCCCCGGAACGGAAAGGGGAATGGCTGGCCCTGGTTCCATTCGACCTGGCGGCCCCCCCGGGTGATTATCCGCTGGGAGTTACCTGGTGGACCTCCGCGGGCCGGGAAGACCGGAAGGAGATCACGGTCACTCTGGCCCCGGGCCAATTCGGCCGGAGCGAGCTCCGGTTACCGAGGGGGCAGGTCATCCCCCCGAAAAAATTACGGGCCCGGGTAAAAGCGGAACGGGCCCGGCTCAGAGAGTTGTTTGAAAAGGTCAGCCCGGAAATACAGATCACCGGGCGTTTTGTCCTCCCTTTCCCCGGTTTTCAGGGAAAGAGTTTCGGGGAAGAGCGGATCCTGAACAGGGTGAAGCGGTCGCGGCACGCCGGGACGGATTGCGGGGCAAGGGAGGGGACCACCGTGTCGGCCAGCAATTCCGGAACCGTGGTCCTGGTCCGGAGTCTATATTATGAGGGAAATACGGTTATCATTGATCATGGCTTGGGGATCTACACGCTTTACCTCCATTTGCGGGCGGTGGCGGTTGTCGAGGGCCAGAAAGTGGAGCGGGGAGAAGTGATCGGGTGGGTCGGCCACACCGGGAGGGGGACCGGTTCCCACCTGCATTTCGGGCTGAAGATCCTGGGGGAACGGGTCGATCCCAATCAGCTTTGGAATTTTTCTTTCGATTAGGTTTATTGCCGGGGAAATCCGGCGTTTGGGTTCGCGGGGATTTATCCATGGGCGAATAATCAGTTTTTTTACGGATAAATTTTCAATTAAGGAGGGGGAAAAAAATGAGTTTTTCGCAGTGGCTTAAGCGGCCGATAAATCTGATCGGAATCCTGGTGCTGGTTCTCTGGGCCGGGGTGGCGGTTTACTACCTGGGCGGAACCCGGAGGGGGGCCCTGAAATGGCCGACGGCCGTTACCATCCGGCCGGTCGATTTGAAAGCCGATGAATGGGAAGAATGGTACGGCAATTATTTCCAGGGCCGGAAAATCGGCTACAGCCAGACCTCCCGGAAGGCGGTTCCCGAGGGCTACCTTTACAGCGACCACACCCATCTCTGGCTGAACGTGAACGGGGAACCCCTGGAGGCCGATACCAATACCGACGCCGAGGTGGGAAAGGACCTCCGGCTGAAGAAAATCACTTTCCGGCTGCACTCCAAGGCGGCGGACACCGTGATTGACGGCCGGGTGGAAGGGACCAAAATCGTTCTCGGGATCAAGGCCGGGGGGGAACGCAGCGAGCAGGTCATCAATATCAAGGAAGCGCCCCTGACCATGCTGACGGTCCGGGATTACCTGCTGAAGGATCCCCAGGCGAAACTCGAGGTGGGCAGGAAATTCAAGCTTCCTTTTTTCGACCCGATGAGCATGGCCAACGCGGAACTGGATGTCGAGGTATTGGGAACGGAGAGCCTCAAGGTCGGGGATAAGATGATGTCGGTTTTCCGGATGAAGGAAAGCTTCAAGGGAGACGACTCGGTCACCTGGGTTACCCCCGACGGGAAAACCATCAAGGAATATTCCCCGCGCGGGTTTGTCGTGATGCTGCAGCCGCGGGAGGAGGCGGAGAAACCGGACTCCAAATCGGAACCGGCCCCCGACCTGGTCCAGGCCCTGGCGATTCCGGTGCAGGGGCTGATCAATAATCCCCGGGAAACCAGTTACCTGAAAATAAGCCTGGACAAGGTGATCATGACCGGTTTCGACGTGGCCGGGCACCGCCAGACCCTGGACAACCGGACGGCGGAGATCAGGATGGAAAAACTCGGCCAGGTCCGGTCCTACACCCTTCCCTGGACGGAAATGGCGGGAGGAGGGGATGAGGCCAAGGAAGCCCTGAAAGCCACTCCCTTCATTCCACTCGGAAATGTGACCCTGGTCAACGCGGCCCGGGAGGCCTCGGAGGGAAAGACCGATTCCCTGAAGGCCGCGCGGGCCATCATGGAATGGGTTAACCGGAGTCTCAAAAAGGTGCCCACGTTCGCCATCCCGAGTGCCCTGCAGATCCTGAAGGACCGGGAGGGTGACTGCAACGAACATACGCTTCTTTTCGTGGCCCTGGCCCGCCAGTCGGGGCTGCCGGCCCGGACGGTGGCTGGGATTGTCTTCCTGGAAGGCAAGTTTTATTACCACGCCTGGGCCGAGGTTTTCGTGGGAGGAGGGGGAGACGGCTGGATCACGGTCGATCCGGTCTTCAACCAGCTGCCCGCGGACGCCACCCATATCCGCTTTATTTCCGGAGACCTGGACCGGCAGGTGGAAATCACCCGGTTCGTCGGGTATCTGGAAACCAAGGTGCTGGAGGCACGCTAAAGAGCATAGGGCATCCTCCTGCGCTAAAGCTCCCAACTACGCCAAGGCTTCGCTGGACAAGTCGCTGGACAAGTCGGAGGACAGGTAGAGCAAAGCGCAAAGGCCGTGAGGCGTGAGGCCTCCGGCCCGGAGGGCGGAAGGGGTAAAAGAGAGAAATAAAATAGATAGTAGACGCAGGCTTCGGCCTGCGTTTTTTTTTGTCTATTGTTTGCTATCTCCTGTCCCCGTCTAACCTCTATCCTTTGACCATCATTGCTTTCTTTTTGGGGGGTTGGTTTCGCTCCCCAAACCAATGTGTGCGATCAAGTAATCCAGGGCGGCGGGCCCGCTAGGCCTCGCCTTTGTTGGAACCAATTATCAGGAGTCATCGAGTTTGTCGTTATCCTGGAAAAAAGAGTTTGTGTCGCGCCCCTCTGGGGTTCTCGTCCTGAGGACCCCATCGGGGTCGAAGGAAGAACCAACCCCCCGGTTCTCTTAAAACCCAATAAACCACAAAAAAACGCCGACTAAAAACAAAAAAAACGCAGGCCGAAGCCTGCGTTTTTCAGATATTTTTGTTTTTTACGCTCTGCTCTCTACCCTATGCTCTATGCCCTATGCCCTATGCCCTATGCCCTATGCTTTAGTCTCTAACTGGACTTCCGGTGTTTTACTTCCTTTTCCAGCTCCTGCAGTTTCTGGCTCATCTTTTTCATGTCCGTTTCCATTTCCTTGATCACGGTTAGCCGGGACATGATTTCATTGAGCTGCTCGTCGATTTTCTTGGGGATGCCGGAGAACCCGAGATCGAGGATTTCCGCCAGGGATGTCCCCCCGGCCTGGATGATCTTTTTCAGGGCGTTGATCGGGAGGATCTGGCGGCTGGTCCGACCTTTTTCAAAAATGATTTGGGAGAAGGTGATGGAGGTGAGGTCTTCGCCGGTGACTTTATCGATGACCTTGAGCTCCTTGCCCTGCCGGATCAGCTCGGCAATTTCCTCCAGGGTGATATAGGAACTGGTCTCTGTGTCGTATAACTTTCGATTCTGGTAACGCTTGATGATTTTTACGGGGCCCATTTTTTCTCCTGCCTGAATAAAATACAACCCGGTTTGCCGCCGGGTTTCCCTGGTTGGGATCATCTCCCTTTCATTGAAACTCCATTATTGTCAATTTGTTGCAAATTGCAAGCCCGATTATTACAACCCGCAAGGCATTAACAGAGTCCATTGTGTCTATCGTGTCCATTGTGTCCATAGTGTCGAAATAGATAAAGATGATCTCTTGAGTCCGTTTTGTCTATCGGGCTTATTGGATTCATTATTCTTTTCCGACACTATAGACTCTACGAACACAACGGACACTATGAACGCTTTCTTGCTATTACTTCTGGCATTTCGGGCAGAAATGGGCGGTGCGGCCGCCGATCGTGCGGGATGCGATTTTACTCCGGCAACTCGTGAACCTTTTTCCAGAGGATAAAAACCTCCTTGGGGGTGCCGGCAAAATCACGCATGCCCAGGTACCGGAAAGCCTGTTTAAACCAAGGGGGGCTCCCCAGGTAGGTCTGATCGTAGAGCGAATACCAGATCAGGGCCGCCGGATCCGCGGCGGCGAACTCCCGGAGCATCTGCCGGAGAATCCCGGCCTGCTCGGACTCGGAGAAACCCGAGTCCCCCCCTCCGGCCGCTCCAAACTCGGGTACCAGGATCGGCAGCTCGGGGGCGATCTCCCGGGGCCGGGAAAAATAGCCGGGAGGAAAGGCCCGGGGCGGATCAGGGTTGAGTGAGACATTGGGATAGGTGCTGAAAGCGATGGAATCGACCTTCGGGATGAGCCGCCGCCAGACCCGGGCCGCCTCCTCCCGCAGGCTGCCGTCCTCGGCCACCGACCAGGCCAGGGTGTGGTAGGCGGTCACATGGGTCGCGGGATTTCTCTGCTTGAGCAGGTCGTAGCTTTCCCCTTCCATCTCGAGGTAGGCATCCCACCATTCGGGGTGTCGGCCGTACATGATGTCCACCTCGATCCCGACCAGGACGTATTCCGGTTCCAGCTCGTCAAAGAGCCAGAGGAGCTCCTCCTGGTAAGCGGTCCGGACCTCCGGGTCCAGCAGGGTTCCCGGGCTGCTGCCGTCGGGCAGGGGGTTGAGATTGCCGATCCCCTCCGCGCTGCCGTGGGTAAAATCGAGGGTGAGGGCCAGTTCCAAGCCCCGCGCCCGCGCCTTCCGGCCCAGTTGGAGATTCAGGAAGTGGGGATAATCCTCTTCGCAGGGGGTAACGCTCAGGTGGTGACGGCACCAGCGGACGTGGAAGAAAATATTCAGCACGCTTCCGGCGGCCGCCGTGTTTTCCAGGAGGTTTTCATAGCCCAGGTCGGACATGTCCATCGGCGACTCGGAGACAAACCCGGTGTCAAAAGCGCGCGCGGTGATGGGCACGTCCACCCCGGCCGGATCCGGCCCGGCCCCCGGAAGCCAGGGATCGGCCTGGACGCGGACATCGTCGTACCACACGGTCCCGCCCGCCCCGAAAGCCCCGAGGATCAGGGAAACCGCCGAAGCCGGGGCGGTCGCGGTGAATGATCCCGAATATTCCTTCCAGACCTTCTGCTCGGGATCGGCCTGGACGATGGAGCTCCCCACCAATCCCGGCCCGAGGATGGGATCGGCCTCCGTCACCTCGGGGTTGTAACCAGCGATAAAAAATACCGGCGGCTCCGCCGTGCCCTCGTGCCTGGCTTTGAGTGAAAAGGAAACCCGTCTTCCCTCGAGCAGGGCGACCGGCAGATGCAAAACCTGGCTGAAAAAGAAATTTTCGCTGGTTTCCATCCTCAGGCTCCGGCTGCCCTCGGCCGCTTCGACCGGGTCCAGGGACCAGACATAATTCCCGGAAGGCAGCGGCATGGTGCGGTATCCCAGAAACCAGAAGGGGGGATGATCAGCCCCGCTTTCCAAGGGCATTTCAAAGCCCCCGTTCGCCAGGACCGTCCGGTCGCAATCCCCGCAGCTGGAGCCGCAAACCGGGTCCGGCCCACAAACCGTTTCGGTACAGTCCGGCTGGCAGGCTTTGCATTTATGATCCGCCGGGTCGCAGAACTCCAGGGCAGCCTGATCGCAGTCGGAATTGACCGTGCATTTTCCGCCCCCACCATTCCCGGGGCACCCCGCGGAAAAAAACACCATCACAAGCCCGGCCAGGATTATCGGACCAGCGGAATTTTTAATATTCATTGATTTCTATGATGTCACAGAAACAGGGTATCGCAAAATTCCTTTTACTTCTGGCATTCGGGGCAGAAATGGGCGGTGCGGCCGCCGATCGTGCGGGAAGCGATTTTACTCCGGCAGTGGTAACATCCTTCGCCTTCCCGGGCGTAAACCTGGAGATGGTTCTGGAAAGAGCCGGGTTGATTCCGGGAATCTCGGTAAACGCCGTCCCCCGCGGTGGTGCCCCGCTTGGAGATGGCCAGCTTCAGGATCCGCCGGGTGTGGCGCACGATCCGGTCCGCTTCTTCCCGGGTAATCGAGGAAGCATTGCGGTCGGGACGGATCCGGGAGGCATGCAGGATTTCGTCGCTGTAAATGTTGCCGATCCCCGCGATCAGATACTGGTCGAGAAGGGCGGCCTTGATCGGCCGGGAGCTTTTCGCCAGCCGGGAAAGGAGCCAGGCGGAGGTGATTTCCGGGTCGAAAGGCTCCGGGCCGAGGTCCAGGGGGTTGACCGCGGTTTCCCCCAGTGCAGGTGAAAAAAGATAAACCTCGCCGAACTTCCGCGGATCGGCGAACCGGAGTTCGAGTTTTTTCTCCAGGTGGAAAATAATCCGGGTATGGGGATCGGGGGGGTCTGAAGGCCTGCGGATCAGCAGGCGGCCGCTCATGCCCAGATGAATGATCAGGATTTCATCGTGATTAAGATATATAAGGAGGTACTTACCCCTCCGGTCGACCTTTTCAATGATTCGATTGGTCAGATTCTTCCGGAAGGCCGGTGCGGATCTGACCCTCCTGAGGGTCCTGATCCCCTTGGGGTCGGGAATTACCTCGGCGGAGAGGATGCGCTTTCCCCGGATGGCGGGTTCTATTCCCCGGCGGACGGTTTCAACCTCGGGAAGTTCGGGCATATGGTTACCTGCTGTTTTCTTTGAAGAAAATTTAAGGAGAATTATAATGAATCCATACATTAGAACCAATCATAATTAATCAGAAATGAGAATCGGATTTTTGAAAGTTTTTGCCGCTCGCCGGGCCGGGGACTGGGTTTTTGCCTTGGTTATCCTGGCGGCAGGCCCGGGATTTTTCGGCTGCGGGAAATCGGCCCCGGACGTTTCCCGACAGATCGAAGAGGGCAAGGCCTGCCTGGCCCGGGGAGACTCCTCCGCGGCGAAAACGGAATTCCGGAAAATCCTGGCTCAGGATCCGCATAATTGCTCCGGGCTCTGGGGATCCACCCTCGCCGATATCCAATCGCTCCTGGATCTTTCCAGCCTGGCGGAGTCGTTGATTAAGGGAAATTCCGGCAGCCTGCGGGCGCTGATCGCGGAAATCGTCAGCCGGGGGGAAGATCTCGAATCCCGGAACTGCCGGTTCGAGCTTTCCGGCCTTCCGCTCCGCCTGGGCGCGGCCTCCGCTCCCATTCTGGAAATCGACCTGGGTGAGAGCTGGGACGGGCTCGACGGCAGACATCTGGCCAACATTTTCGGCCTTCTGCTCGGCCTGTTCGATTTCGTTACCGCCCACAGTCTGAAAGCCGGCCCGGATGATCTTCTGGGGATGACCTCTCTCCCCAACCAGAATTCCAACCCGGTCCGGATGCTCCGGCCCCTGGCCCAGGTCTTCGCCGACAACCCGGAATTCCTGGCTGCGGATCCGGAGAACTGGGACCGGATCAAGCTGGTGCCGGGCGAGCTGGCCCGGAGCCTGGAAGGCATCGCGGAGGTGATCGAGACCCTGCAGGATAAAAACCGGGTGAAAAATCCCGGGTCCTCCGAGATCTTCTCCGTTTCCGACCCGGATCAGGACGGGCTGGATGCCGGGGACGAGGTGGTGATCGGGGTCAGGCATCTGAAATTGCTGAATTGGGAGTCGGACGGCCCGATCCGGATCAGGCTCAGCGATGAATTCACCCGCGATTTTTTCCGGGAGACGGCGCGGAGCCTGAAAAAGTCGGCCGAGGCTTTCTCGAAGGATAAAGTTTTTTCGCTGGCGGATTTCAACCCGGTGCTGGCTTTCCTTGGTATCACCGGGCTGCCGGAATCGCTGGCTGCCAGGCCCTCCGCGTATTTCCGGAACCCCAAGCCCATCCGCGAGCTTGTCCCCTACTGGGCCGAGGTTTCGCCCGGGAAATATGAATTCCTGGTCGAGGGAGAAACCCGGACGGAGACCGGGGACGCCGACGGCCAGGTGATCTTCGATTCCGATTCGGATCATTTCCCCGATTCCATCAATTTCGGGGGGCAGGCGGTTTCCGGTCTCCGGATTCCCAAGGACGGGGCCGGCCCCGGCCCCAATATCCCGGTGGGGATATCCTTTTATTACCTGGCCCTGCAGGATCCCTCCCTGGGGGGCTTGCTCCAGGTCAGGACCGAGGGCTCGGATTATGCGCCCGCGGATTCCTTCCAACTGAATAAAATCCTCAACCAATTGCTGAGTTCCTGGTATTCCCGAAGCGGAGCCGAGGCCTATTACGAGACCGATCAGCCGGTCTTGAAACCGGAGATCCGGAATTACATCCGGAAGCTGACCTCGGATGTGGCCGGGTCCACCCAGAACATTCTCAAAGATTTCGGCATTTCCGACATTGTCCATTCCGGCGACCAGGTCTATATCAAGGTCAACCTGGGCGGCGGGATTCCCAACGCTCCCGCCTCGTATACCGATCCCCTGGTGGTGGAGGGGGTGATCCGGGCGGTGCAGGAAGCCGGGGGAATCCCGCATGTCTGCGAAGCCAACATGCGCACCTACACGATGAACGAGGATGTGCTCAAGAAACGGGGCTACGACGTGATCCTGGCCCGGACGGGGGCGGATTTCGTCAACCTTTCCGACCTGCCCCGGGTGGAGTTTCACCCCTATGACGGAACCATCCCGTTTGACGTTCCCGCCGCCCTGCGTGATCCGGGCAATAAAATCATCAGCGTGGCCCAGCCCAAGCACCACTGGGAGTGCGGGGTTTCCCTGTCCGAGAAAAACATGTACGGGGCCATCTCGGAAAGAAAGAAATCCATTTTCCATCGGAAGTTTGACCAGATCGACCCGGTGGTGGCGGCCGCGGCCCGGGCCATGAAGCCCGATATCTCCATCATCGGGGGGAGAGCGGTCTGCGGGGAGCTCGGTCCCCATCTTTGCGTCCCGATCCGCCTGAATTACCTGATCGTTTCCAACGACATGCTGGCGGCGGATGAGCAGGGGTCGCTGCTGCTGGGATATCCTTTCTCGGCGGTGAAATACGCCCAGATCAATCTCCGGGGCCAGGGGATAAACTTCTCCTGGGTAAAGGGCACGGAGCAGTTTCCCCCCGAGCTTTTAGACCGGGTCAAGGAATTCGCGCTGACCACGGGTGAGGTGGTGTTCTGGAAGAAACTGCTCTTCAACCAGTATTTCGTTCCCCACTGGATCCAAAACCAGATCATGCCCCACCTGGAATTTTTCTTTGTCCTGGCCAATGAGCTTTTCTACACGCCCCGGGGCGACCAGATTGACTGGAGCCTCTGAAATTGACGAATGACGATTGACGATTGACGATTGATGAATGACGATTAATAAATGATGACTTGTCCCGAGGCGAATTTTATCGAGGGATCAACGAATGGAAAACAAAGAAAATAATGAGATTTTGCAGTCATAAATTGGTTGTTTTATTAAATCGTCAATCGTCAATCGACAATCGCAAATTGGATCGTTTGATCAGATGACTCCCGGGCAGTCAAAAAGAATGGTTTCGGTGGAATTCGTGGAAGGGACGGCCCTTCGGCCGATTCTCGGCGCGGTGATGGAGAAACTGCCCCAGGTGCGCCTGGAATCACTTGCTCCCGACGAGAACGGGAACCAGATCACCGTTATGATCACGGCTTTTGGCCGCCCGGAGGAAGTGGGATTCTTCCTGGACGAGGCGGAAGAGACGCTCCAGGACGAACTGGATAGCCTGGGTCTGAAAATCGCCCTCCATGCGAATGATGACGACTGGGGAACCGAATAATAAAAGAAGGTCATAGGTCATAGGTGATAGGTAGTAGGTAATAAAATAAGGTAATGGGTTTTGGGTGTTAAGTGTCGGGTTTTACCCATAACCTATGACCCATGACCTACGACCGAACGGATCAGAAATCAGGAGCGGTAAACTTACTCACTGATCAGGATTAACGAAAAGGAATTTCCGTGAAAAAGAAAGAATCCCCGAATTTGCTGCGGTCCCTTCCCAGTGTTGACGACATCCTCAAATGGGATGAACTGGAAGAAATCCCGGGTTCACCCCGCCGCCCCATCGTGGTGAAGGCGATCCGGGAGGTGCTGGCCCGGGAGCGGGAAAAGATCCGGAAAGGGGAGCGGAAAAAAACGCTCGAGCGGGCTGAACTGGTTGCGGGGGTGAAGGAGGAAATCGCGGCGGCCGGCCGGGGTTCGCTCCGCCGGGTGATCAACGGGACCGGGGTGGTGATCCATACCAACCTGGGCCGGGCCCGGCTCGCTCCCCAGGCGGTGGAAAAAATAATCGAGGCCGCCGGGAACTACACCAACCTGGAGTTCGCGCTGGAGCCCGGCGGCCGCGGGGAACGCTCCGATCATGTCGAGGGGCTTTTCCGGGAGCTCGTCCGGGCGGAAGCCGGACTGGTCGTGAACAACAACGCCGGGGCGGTTCTCCTGGTGCTCAACACCCTGGCCGAGGGCCGGGAGGTGATCGTTTCCCGGGGCGAGCTGATCGAGATCGGCGGCAGTTTCAGGATTCCCGAGGTGATGTCGAAGAGCGGGGCGGTCCTGAAAGAGGTGGGCACCACCAACCGCACCTATATCCGCGATTACGCCCGGGCGATCAAGTTGGAGACCGGTCTGCTTTTCCGGGCCCACCCGAGCAATTACCGGATCGAGGGTTTCACCGCGCGGGCCTCCCGGGCCGAGCTGGTGGCCCTTTCCAAGGAAAAGGGGCTGCCGTTTTTCGAGGACCTGGGCTCCGGCCTGCTTCACCCGATCCCGGGCCTGGATCTTTCCGGCGAGCCCGGGGTCGCCCTCGCCCTCAAGCAGGGGGTCGACGTGGTTTCCTTCAGCGGGGATAAACTCCTGGGCGGGCCCCAGGCCGGGATCATCCTGGGCCGGAAAGACCTTCTGGACCGGATCCGTAAAAACCCCCTGGCCCGGGCGCTCCGGATCGACAAGCTCTCCCTGGCCGCCCTGGAGGCGACCCTCAGGATTTACCGGGGCGGGGAAGTACCGCCGGTAATTTCGGCCCTGCAGATTTCCCGCGCCGAGCTGGAAAAACGGGCCGGGAAACTCTCCCGGGGCCTGCAGTCCGCCGCGCCCGGCGCCCACTTCAAAATCGAAGTGGCCGAGGAGGAATCCACTCCGGGGGGCGGGTCCTTCCCGGGAGTGAATCTTCCCACCCTGGTGGTGGCCCTGACCCATCCATCCCTCCGCCCGGAGGAAATCGCGGCCGCTTTCCGCGCCGGGGAACCCCCGGTAGTCGGACGGATCCAGGATGACCGGTTTTTCCTCGACCTCCGAACTATTTCTCCCGAGGAAATCGGGGAGGTGGCGCGGGCCTTTCGGGAAGTGTCCCAAAATCTTAAAAAAGGTTATGGGCAATAGCAGTCCATCGTGTTGTTGTGTCTATTGAGTCGAATCATTCTGTTTTATTTGACACTATGAACCCTATGGACTCTACGAATTCAATGGACTAAATGAAGGCTATGCTCTCTGCCCTATGCTCTCTGCCCTATGCCCTATGCCCTATGCCCTATGCCCTATGCCCTATGCCCTATGCCAATAACACTGCCTCTTATCCTTAGAGATAAAGTATGCATCATATAGTGATAGGAACCGCCGGTCACATCGACCACGGAAAAACCGAGCTGGTGCGCGCGCTGACCGGGGTGGATACCGACCGGCTCAAGGAAGAAAAAGAACGGGGCATGACCATCGACCTGGGCTTCGCCGAATTCCGGGTTTCCGAGGGGATCGAGGCCGGGATCGTGGATGTCCCCGGGCACGAGCGCTTCGTCCGCAACATGCTGGCCGGGTCCACCGGGATCGACCTCGTCCTCCTCGTGATCGCGGCCAATGAAGGCATCATGCCCCAGACGCGGGAGCACCTGGCGATCTGCGAACTGCTCCGGGTGCCCCGGGGGCTGGTGGTGGTGAATAAAATCGACCTGGTGGAACCGGACTGGCTGGAGCTGGTCAAGTCCGAGATCGCCGATTTTCTGAAAGGAACTTTTCTGGCCGGGAGCCCGGTCGTCCCGGTTTCGGCCCGCACCGGGGCGGGCATCCCGGAGCTGAAGGCCGAAATCGCCCGGGCCGCGGAAGGGATCAGGCCCCGGGGAGAAACCAGCACCTTCCGTCTTCCGGTGGACCGGAGCTTCACCATCAAGGGTTTCGGAACCGTGGTGACCGGCACGATTTTCGGGGGCCGGGTTTCCCCCGGTGAACAGGTGGTGATTCTTCCCGCCGGGGTTTCCACGCGGGTGAAAGGAATCGAAACGCATAACCGGAAGGCCGAGGCCGCCGTCACCGGCCAGCGGGCCGCCCTGAACCTTTCCGGGGTGGAAAAGACCGAGATCGGGCGCGGGGATGTTATTGTCCATCCCGACACTTTGGCCGCGAGCCGGATCCTGGATGTGAGTCTCAAGGTTCTGGCCGGCGAGGGCCATGGCTTGAAGAACTGGTCCGAGGTCCGCTTCCACGCCGGGACCGCGGAGGTGATCGGGAAGGTCCGGCTCCTGGGCCGGGACAAAATCGCCCCCGGCGAGGAAGGCTTCGCCCAGATTCTACTGAAAGATCCGGTGGTCACGGTGGCCCGGGACCGTTTCGTGGTCCGGCAGGCCAGCCCGATGATTACACTCGGCGGCGGGGAGGTCCTGGACCCCCTGCCGGGACGCAGGCACCGCCACCGGGACCCGGGCGTGATCAGCTGGCTCCAGGGCCTGAAAGATTCGGAAAATCCGGACCTGGTCCTGGCCCATGTCCGGCGGGCCTGGCTCCGGGGCGCGGAAGCGCCGGAGCTGGTGGCGCGGGTTCCGCTCAACCGGATAGAGATCCAGGAAGAGCTGAAGAAGCTGGGGGCGGAGGGAAAGGCGGTTTCCTCCCCCCGCGGCAGGTATTTTGCCGCGGAGGGGATTAGAACCCTGGCCGATTCGGTCTGGAAAAAGGTCGAGGAATTTCAGCAGTCCAACCCGCTGGCCCCGGGATTGATCCGGGAAGAGCTGAAGGGGTATTTTCCCGAGGCCAACCCCGAAGCCCTGGTGGAAGCGGTTAACCTCCTGAAAAGCGCGGGCAAGGTTGATTTTGACGGGGAAACCATCCGCCGGTCGGGCCAGGGCCCGGAGTTGAGCCCGGAGCTTCAGGGCTGGCGTGACCGGATTCTCAAACGCCTGCAGGAGGCCGGGCCCCAGCCCCCGGAAATGGCCGAGTTGATCAAGGAATTCAAGACCGACAAGGGAAACCTGGAAAAAATCCTGCGCCTCCTGGTCCGCCAGGGGATCCTGGTCCGGGTGGGCGAGGGTCTTTTCTACCCAGCGTCAACCTTGAAAGAAATCGAGCGGAAGCTGGTCGATCATCTGCGGACGGGCGCGCAGGTGGAGGTCCCCAAGGTCAAGGAACTTTTCGGGATTACGAGAAAATGGGCCATCCCGCTGCTGGAATATTTTGACGCCAACCGGGTTACCCTCCGGGTCGGAAACGCCCGCAAGCTCTATCCGAAAAAAGATGGGTAAGAGGGTCATGGGTCATGGGTTATGGGTGTTGGGTTAAAACCTATCACCTATGACCTAACACCCAACACCATATTTTGGAAGACATCGTAAAGGTTGCTCATGAAAAGTAAAAATTTTGGTAAAGAGACATGGGCCCGGTGGTATTTCGAGCTGGCGATAATGCTGATAATTTTGATCGGCCTGCTCGATTATTATACCGGCGCCGAACTGCGTATTTTTCCCCTTTATTACATTCCCATCATGCTCGGCGCGTGGAATTCCCGATTCAGGGGTGCTGTCTTGTTGGCAGTTTTCAGCGCTCTGGCCTGGATCCTGTCAAATTACTGTGCCGGCCTGCGTTTTTCTCATCCTTACATATGGATCGCGAATATATCCGCCGAGCTTGTTTCTTTTCTCGTGGTAGGAGGATTGATCGTTCGCCTGCGCACGGCCAACTCCCAGGAAAAAATGCTGGCGCGTTCGGACAGCCTGACCAAGCTGATGAACGCGCGGGCTTTTTTTGAACGGCTGGAGAACGAGCTGGCGCGGGCGCAGAGGTACGGCCGCCCTTTTACGATCGGCTACCTGGATCTCGATAATTTCAAGACGGTCAACGATCACCTGGGACACCGGGCCGGCGATAACGTCCTTTGCCTGATCGCGGACCTGCTCAGGTCACTCGTGAGATCGAGCGATACCCTGGCGCGGCTCGGGGGAGATGAGTTTGTCATCCTCCTGGCCGAAACCGACCGGGAGCAGAGCCGGGCGGTATTCGCCAAGATTCTGGCCGTGCTGAAGGAAAAAATGAAGGAAAAAGAAATGCCGATTACCGCCAGCATCGGGGTCGTTTCCTACCCGGAAAATATGCTGAGCGCTGAAGACCTGATTTCCAGCGCGGACGCGGCTATGTACCTGGCCAAGGAAGCCGGTAAAAACCGGGTTGAGTTCAAGTAACCACCCGAACGTCCATAGTATTAATCAGGTCATAGGTCATGGGTTATGGGTGTTGGGTTAAAACCTATCACCTATGACCCAGCACCCATCACCTTGTAATTCCTCGTCCCGGGTGCTATAAGTTCTCAAAATTCACATGCCCTTCTTCGAAGGTTTGGGTCCTTCCGCGGGTGCGGGGGGCAAAGAGGGCAGAGGCGTTAACCTGAACCAGGAGGTAAAAAATGCCTGTCATTACGGCGAAGGAACTATTGGAAGCGGGGGTGCACTTCGGTCACCAGACCCGTCGCTGGAACCCTAAAATGCGGCCTTACATCTTCGGGGCCCGCAACGGGGTTCACATCATCGACATCAACCAGACCGTCCAGCTTTTCGAGAAGGCGTACCGCTTTATCGAAGAAGCGGTCGGCCAGGGCCAGTCGATACTTTTTGTCGGCACCAAGAAGCAGGCCCAGATCGCGATCGAGGAAGAGGCCGTCCGGGGCCAGCAGTTCTACGTGAACAACCGCTGGATCGGCGGAACCTTGACCAATTTCGCCACGATCAAGAAAAGCCTGGAAAAGCTTTCCAACATCGAGACGATGGAGAAGGACGGAAGCTTCCAGAAGATGACCAAAAAGGAAGTCATCAAGCTGAACCGGGAACGGGCCCGGCTCCTCAAGCTGCACCAGGGGATCAAAAACATGAGGCGCATGCCCGGGGTGGTCTTCATCGTGGATACCAAGCGGGAGGAGAGCGCGGTGTCGGAAGCCCGCAAGCAGAAAATCCCGATCGTGGGAGTGGTGGACACCAACGGCAACCCGGAAGACGTGGATTTCCCGATTCCGGCCAATGACGACGCCCTGCGCTCGATTCGTTTTTTCACCAGCAAGATCGCTGACGCCTGCATCTCCGGGGGACAGCGCCGGGAAGCCGGGCTCCGGGACGACGAGTCGGTCCGGGCGGCGGACAAGAAGGACAAGGAAGTGAAGGAAGTAAAGATACGGAAAGCGGAAGCCGGGAAAGAAAGCAGGGAAGGAGGGCAGTAGGCTTGGACACGATGGAAGCAATCAGGCAATTGAGGGAAAAATGCGGCGCCGGGGTTTTGGATTGCAAGCAGGCCCTGGCTGAAACCAAAGGCGACGTGAATCTGGCCCAGGAAGTCCTGCGGAAAAAGGGGCTGGCCAAGCTGGAGAAACGGGTGAGCAAGCAGGCCCTGGAAGGGCAGGTGGACGCGTATATTCATCCGGGCGGAAAAGTGGGCGTGACGGTGGAAGTGAACTGCGAAACGGATTTCGTCGCCCGCACCCCGGAATTCAAACAGCTGGTAAGGGATCTCTGTCTGCAGATAGCGGCCATGAGTCCCCGT
>JAQTNV010000052.1 GCA_028713675.1 bacterium | reverse complement strand
TAAACCGCGTGGTTTTTCCCTATATCCTCCTGGTCGGCATGGTCGCCTGGGCCATGGGGATCCTGAATTCCTTCAAGCACTTTTTCGCCCCCGCCTTCTCCCAGGTCCTGTTTAATCTCAGCATGATCTACGGGGCGGTCTTCCTCACCTTTTATTTCTCCAACCCGATCTTCGGCCTCGCCGCCGGGGTTCTCCTGGGCGGCGTCCTCCAGATCCTGATCCAGCTTCCCTACCTCTCCCGGATCGGGATGCGCCTCCGGGGACCGGTTAACCTCTTTCACCCCGGATTGAAAAAAATCCTGGTCCTGATGGGCCCGGCCGCCTTCGGCCTGGCGGTCTACCAGTTGAACGTCCTGGTCGGGACCCTGCTGGCCTCTTTCCTGCCGCGGGGATCGATTTCCTATCTTTTTTACGCCGACCGGGTCATGGAGTTCCCGATGGGGGTCTTCGCGATCGCCCTCGCCACCGCCATCCTCCCCACCATGTCCGAGAAAACCGCCCAGCGGGACCTTGAGGGATTGAAACAGACCCTCAACTACTCCCTCAAGCTGCTTCTTTTCATCATCCTCCCGGCCACCGCCGCCTTCATCATTCTGAGGGTCCCGATCATCCAACTCCTTTTTGAACGCGGGCAATTCGGGCCCGCCCAGACCCAGGCCACCGCCTCGACCCTTCTGGCTTATACTGTCGGCCTCGTGGCTTTCGCCGGAATTCGGGTGGTGGTTCCGACCTTCTACTCGCTCAAGGACACCTGGACCCCCGTGAAGGTGGCCCTGGCCGCGTTCTTCCTGAACCTGGTCCTGAGCCTGCTCCTGATGCGGCCGCTCCAATACACCGGGCTGGCCCTGGCGACTTCCCTCGCCGCGTTCCTCAATCTGGGCCTGCTCCTTTATCTTCTCCACCGGAAGGTCGGGACCCTGCAGCTCTCCCAGATGTTCGGCTCCGGCTCCCGGATGCTTTTCGCCTCTCTCGTCATGGGCTTCCTGGCCTGGTTGATCGCCCGTCAGATCGGCTGGTCCGCCCAGACCCATCTTTATCTGCGCATCCTGGTCCTCAGCGCCGCCATCGTCGTGGGCGCGGGATCCTATTTCCTGGTTTCCTTTTTGCTGAAAATCGAGGAAGCGCAAATCTTTCTGAATGTTCTCCGCCGGAGATCCCGGAAACCGGCGGCTTAAAACCCTTCGGAATAAATCCAGAAAACACGTCAGCCCTTATTTTTCGGATTCATCCCGAAAAATGCACTGGGTTTTGGGTTTTAAGGAGGCCCGGGGGTTGGTCTTTGGGTTTATCTGGTTTTAGCGCCAGATGCTGGGTGAGACCTATTACCTATCACGGATCTGCTTCTTACTTCTTACTTCTTACTTCTTACTTCTTACTATTCCCTATCTCCTATCTCCCATCTCCTATCTCCTATCTCCTATCTCCTATCTACTATCTACTTCCTGACTAAAGCAGGCTTTGCGGGTCGATATCCACCGAGAAAGTCACCCCCGCCGCCAGCTGGCGGTGGGGATATGATTCCAGGATCTTCGCGAGGGGCGCCTGGATCCGGAAATCCGGCGGGAACTTGATCAGGATCTGAAAGCGATGCCGCCCCCGGATCTTGGCGTAGGCGGCGGGAGCGGGCCCGAGGACCAGGAGATCCCTTCCTTTCCTGATTTTCCCGGACAGTTTCTCCTCCAGTTCTTCCTTGAATTTTTCCGACGCTTCCTCCACCTTTCGGGCGTTCACCCCGGAAACCAGGAACTGGACCAGCCGGGAAAAAGGCGGATAGAAAAATTTCCGGCGGAACTCGAGCTCGGTCCGGTAAAAGGCCGGGTAATCCTGCGTCCGGGCCAGGTTGATCACATAATGATCGGGGAGAAAAGTCTGCACCACCACTTCCCCGTGGTGCTCTCCCCTGCCGGCCCTTCCGGCCACCTGGGCCAGGAGTTCGAAGGTTCGCTCGGCCGCCCGGAAATCGGGGAGATCCAGGGAAAGATCCGCCAGGACCACTCCGACCAGACTGACCCCGGGGAGATCGTGACCCTTGGTCACCATCTTGGTGCCCACCAGCATCTCGACCCCGCCGGAGGAGAAATCCCGGAGGATCCGGGCCGGGGCCCCGATCCGGTGGGCCGTATCCCGGTCCAGCCGCCGGAAGGATAGACCGGGAAAATCCCGGGTCAAATCCTCCTCAATCCTTTCCGTCCCCACCCCGAACATCCGGACCCGGTGGGAATGGCAGGCCGGGCAGGCGTCCGGGGGGGGAATGCTGAAACCGCAGTAATGGCAGAGCAGGATCTTTCTCGCCTTGTGCAGGATCAGGCTGACCGAGCAATTGGGGCAGCGGAGGGCCTGGCCGCAATCCTGGCAGAGGACCGAACTGGAGTATCCCCGGCGGTTCAGGAAAAGGATGACCTTTCCCCCCTCTTTCTGATGGGCGGTGATCCGCTCCTTGAGAAAAGGGGAAAGCGGGTTTCTGGTCCAATCCGAACCCAGGCTGGCCGTCCGCAGGTCCACTACCGTCACCGGGGGAAGGGCACGCCCGTCCACCCGGACCGGCAGGTTCAGCAGACGGTACTTGCCGGCCTCCGCGTTGAAATAGGATTCCAGGGCGGGGGTGGCCGTGCCCAGGATCACCGTGGCCCCCGCCAGTTTTCCCCGGACGGTCGCCAGGTCCCGGGCGTTATAGTGGACCCCCTCCTCCTGCTTGTAGGCCTCATCGTATTCCTCATCCACGACGATCAGCCCGGGGTCCGGCAGGGGAGCGAAGATGGCGGAACGGGTTCCGATCACCACCGGGGCCAGACCGGCCTGGATCCTGGCCCAGGAATTTATTCTTTCCCGCCGGGGCAATCCGGAGTGGAGCACACTTACCCGGGCCCCGAAATGGGCCCGGAATCTCCCGGCGATCTGGGGCACCAGCGCGATCTCCGGGACCAGGATGATCACCCCTTTCTGCGCGGCCAGGGCGCGGGCGGCCGCCCGGAGATAAATCTCCGTCTTCCCGGAAGCGGTCACCCCGAAAAGCAGGTGGGTCTCGAAAGCCCCTTTTCCCAGCCCCGCCTCGATGGCGGCCAGGGCCTTTTCCTGGTCAGGGGTAAGATCCTTTACCCTTGCCCCCGCCGGGAGCTCCTCTTCCCGGTAAAAGCCCTTCACCCACCCCTTCTTTTTCATCTCACGCAGCGCCCGCAGGTACTGGGTTCTTTTTTCCGGGGGCAGGTCGGAAAGCGAAAGTTCCCGGGAATCGGCGAGTTGTTTCAGGATCTCCGCCTGGACCGGGGCCGAGTGCAGGACCTGGACCAGGAGCTGATCCGATTCCAACCCCTCGGCCATCCGGAAAAGATGTATCCGCGGCTCCCCGGGGGGAGGGTTTTCCAGGCCGGGGGGCAGGGCCAGTTCGACCAGGCTGGAGAGCGGCGCCAGGTAATATCCGGCCGCCCATTTCAAGAGCTCGAGCAGCTCGGGATTGATCACGGGGTCCTCCCGGAAAACCTCGAGAAGGGGACGCAGGTCCTTTCGGCCGGAAGCCGGGCCCGTCTCGATCACCAGCCCGGAGCTTTCCCTTCGGCCGAGAGGCACCCGGACCAGCATCCCGGGATGGACCTTCTCCCGGAGATTGTCCGGGATCAGGTATTCCAGGAGGTCATGGATCGGGTGCACCGCCACCCGGGCGGTGAAATTTCCCGGGACTTTATCCGAAGTTATGGCATTGATCATAAAATGGCCTTTAAAATGCCCTTATACATTTACACCGGATCAGAAAAGATGAAAAGTGGAAGAGAAAAGGCGCGATCGCGAATAATGTTATAATCCGTGAAAACGAGGCATTTATGAAAACCAAGTTTATCCGCCTTCCTTTCTTTTTCGCCTTGCTCGGGCTGGCCGGGATTCTCCTCTCCGGTTGCGCCTTCCTCAAGCTCTACTTCCGGTCTTCGGTTGACCGGCCCGACGGCACACTTTCCCTTCCCGGTCTCAAGGAAGAGGCGGTCATCCGGCGCGACGACCTGGGCGTCCCTTACATTGAAGCCAAAAGCGAGGAGGACCTGATGCTCGCCGCCGGTTACGCCATGGCTTCCGACCGGCTCTGGCAGATGACGCTTTTTAAGATGGCCGCCCAGGGCCGCCTGGCCGAGCTCTTCGGCAAGAAAATGCTCCCGATCGACATCTACCTCCGCACCATCGGAACCAACCTTTTCGCCGAACGCGCTTACGCGGCCCTCTCCCCGGAGCTGAAAAACCTGCTCCAGCGCTTTGCGGAGGGGGTGAACGAATATGTCTCCCTCCACCGGGAGAAGCTGCCGCCCGAGTTTTCCCTGGCCGGGGTGGAGCCGCCCCCCTGGCAGCCCGAGGATTGCCTCTCCGTCTTCGGGATCGCCAACCTGGGGCTCTCGGTCAACCTCACCGAGGAGCTTTCCTTTCTCGCCTTGGCGGAGCGGGTGGGTCTGGAAAAGGCGGCCTGGCTCTTCCCCGTTCACCCGGACGAGGAGATCCCATTCACCGAGGCCCGGAAGCTCTCCGGCCTGGAGCTTTCCGGTTCCGCCCCCCTCCTCACGGGGCTCGCAGCCGTCTCGGACGCGCTGGCTGGGATCCTCGGCCGCGGGGCGCCGGCCTCGAACAACTGGGCGCTGGCGGGATCCCGTACCCGTTCGGGCCGTCCCCTGGTCGCCAACGACACCCACCTCGACCTCACGATTCCCAGCATGTGGATGATCATGCACCTGAAATCCCCGGAGTATGACGCCGCCGGGGTCATGTTCCCCGGTGTACCGCTCGTCAACCTCGGGTTCAACGGCCGGGTGGCCTGGGGCGCCACTATGGTCATGGCCGACAGCCAGGATATCTTTCTGGAAAAGCTCCGGACCGAAAACGGGAAAACCTGCGCCGAATACCGGGAAGGATGCGAACCCCTCGCCGAGAAGGTCGAGACCTTCCGGGTCAAGGGCCGCGCCCCGGAAACCCGGACGATCCGATCCACCCGGCACGGGCCCCTCCTGAACGAGGCCCTCGCCGGCATCGCTTCCGGCCCCAAATCTCCGCTCACCCCGATTCCCGTCGATTCCCGTTTGGGTCTCACTCTCCGCTGGTCACAGGCGGATGGGAAAACCGGAGCCCGGGGACTTTCCCGACTGGGAACCGCCCGCAACCTCGAGGAAGCCCGGCAGGCCATGTCGGACATTGATATCGCCTACCTCAATATGGTTTACGCCGACACGGAAGGAATCGCCTGGCAAACTACCGGCCAATATCCGAAGAGGCTCAAAGGCCTCGGGCTTTTCCCCTCCCCGGGATGGACGGGGGAATATGACTGGGACGGCTACCTGTCCTTCCCGGAGCAGCCCCATTCCGAGAACCCGCCCGAGGGATTCCTGGTCACGGCCAATAACCGCACCCTGCCGCGGGGGGAATCCTCTCGCTACGGTTCCACCTGGATCGGGCCGGAGCGGGCCGACCGGGTCCGCGCCCTGATCTCCGGGCTGAAAACCGCGACCGCCGGGGACATGATGGCCATCCAGGCCGATCAGCTCTCCCTGATGGCGGAAAAAACCCAGAAGGTTCTTTTCTCGGGAAGCTTGGCCGATGCGGTCTTGCTGGCGATCGACACCTTCCCGGAAGCCGCCCGGCGGAAGGAAGCCCTGGCCGCCCTAGAGCTCTTAAGACCCGGGAAATTTGACGCGGTTATGCGGGCGGAATCCGCCTCCGCCGCCCTCCTGGGGGCCTTTCACCATTTCCTCACCCGGAACATTTTTCTGGATGAGCTCGGCCCCGAGGAAAGCGCGGCCTGGCAGGCTTTCATCAAGACCAATCCCCTCTCCTACAGCGCCCCGGAAGATCACCTGCTCGGCCGGGAGGACAGCCCCTTCTGGGACGACATCACCACCCCGCGGAAGGAAACCAAGCCCGATATCCTGGCCCGCTCCCTCGCCGACGCCTACCATTTCCTGGTCCAGCGCCTGGGGAAAAACCCGGCCCGGTGGGAATGGGGCAAACTCCATACCTATCACTGGCAGAGCGAGGTTTCCGAAGAAGCCGGGTTTTTAAGTCCACTTTTCGACCGGGGTCCCTTCCCGGCCGGCGGGGATTACCACACCGTGAATGTCTCCGGCTATGAATGGGGCAAGGATTTCCGGGTCTGGATCATCCCGGCGATGCGTTTCGTGGTGGATTTCGGCCTGGAGGAACCGGCCTTCCTGGTGGTTTCCTCGGGCCAGTCCGGCAACCCGGTCAGCGAGCATTACGCCGACATGATCCCTCTCTGGCTCCAGGTGAAAAACCACCCGCTCCCCTTCCGGCGGGAAAACGTCCTCCGCCAGTATAATCACGTCCTGACGCTCAAGCCATCAAATTGATGGAGTAAGCAGTAAGGAGTAGGCATTAGGCAGTAGGCAGCACGCGGGAGATAGGTTTAAGACTATTTCTCCCGGCCATTTTGTCATCCTGAGCGCCAGCGAAGGATCTCGCCGTTGCTTTTAGGCTTACAGGCTTCTTAATTCTTAGGCTCCCTGCCTACAGCAGGGTTGCCTCTTACCCATCACCTTTGAGCTTTGAGCTTTGACCCTCTTCCCCTATCCATTTCTTTACCCAAGGAAGCATGGCGTAGGCGGGAAAGGCGAGAAAAAACGTGAAGGTGAAGTAAGCGGCGTAACCCATGCTCTCCGCGCCCCAGCCTGAAAACGCCCCGGAAAATGAACGGGTTATGGCAAAGAGGGCGGAAAGCAGGGCGTACTGGGTGGCGGCATGGTCCTTGTTGCAGATTTTCATCAGGAAGGCCAGGAAGGGAGCGGTGCCCATCCCCCCGGTGAAGGATTCCGTCACGGAAGCGAGATACATCGGCGCCGGGTGGAAAGGAAGGAACGCGGCGCCGGCGTAAAC
This sequence comes from bacterium, assembly GCA_028713675.1. Lineage (GTDB taxonomy): Bacteria > Desulfobacterota > JAPLJL01 > JAPLJL01 > JAPLJL01 > JAPLJL01. The sequence goes on along the minus strand of JAQTNV010000052.1, from coordinate 17,580 downwards.
CAGGTTGGAGACCGCCTGGAAAATCCCCAGGATCCAGAGACCGCGGAAGATGCCCCACCGGTTGGTCAGGTGCCCGCCCAGAAGCGCCCCCGCGATGGTGGCGGCCACGCCCACAGTCCCGGGAACCGCCCCGATTTCGAACAGGGTGAAGCCGCGGTCGACCCAGAAAGGATTGATCATCGGTCCCATCGCCATGTCGCCGAGCTTGAAAAGAAGAACAAAAAGAAAAACCTGGATGAATCCCGGCCGGGCCAGAAATTCCTTCAGGGGGATGACCACGAAATACTGAAATGTCCGGGGGGAATGATCTTGCCCGACTATCGGGGAGGATTCCCGCATTTCCGGGGCCCGGAGCGTGACCAGCGCGGTCAGCAGAATCAGGATCCCGCCGGCCAGGAACATGGTTGTCCATCCCAGCCACCCGGCTCCGGCGATAAACACCCCGCCGGCCGCGATCAGGGCGATCCGGTAAGTGGTTACCCTCACCCCGTTGGCCATTCCCAGCTCTTTATCATTCAGAAGCCGGATGGTATAAGCGTCGATGGCGATGTCCTGGGTCGCGGAAAAAAAAGCCAGCCCGATCAGGAAGATCCAGAAGAAAGGGTCCAGCGTCTGGGCCCGCATCAGCCAGGGGAACGAAACGATCGTGAGCGCGATGAAAATCTGGCAGGTCACGAACCAATGCTTTTTCCGGCCGATGGCATCCACCGCGGGCGCCCAGAAAAATTTTACCGCCCAGGGCAGGCTGACCAGGCTCATGAGCCCGATTTCCTTCAGGCTCACCCCGAAGATCCGGAAATACACGGGCAGGGCGTTATGAATCAGGCCGAAAGGAAATCCCTCCACGAAGTAGAGGACGGCCACCCAGAAAAGTTTCGTCCGGTAAGTCATGCTCATTCCTGTATAGCTTTTAAATCCTCAGGAGACAAGCGGCTTTCAATAAAGGTTATGGGTCTTGGGTTATAGGTTATGGGTAAACCCAACACCTATCACCTAGCACCTATGACCTGCTGTTAAGTTGCCAATTCCCAGCTGAATATTTATAATCGGCCCAACGGAAAAAACCCTTTACCCGGGAAAAAAACATATGGAAATGCATAAGATTCTGGCGGAAAAATCCATTGATCCTAAACGCCTGTGTGAATACCTCGACAGTCTCGGCAACGAGGCGCGCATCGCCGAAGTGGGGACAATGACCGCGGCCGAACAAACCCGGCTTTTCGAGGCGGTCAAGGGTTTCATGCCTCTGAACCTGGATTATTACGCCCCTTCCGCCGGCGCGCCGCTCCAGGAAGTCATTCACCACGGAAAAAACAGCCTGCCCCTCTTCTCCCGGTTCCAGAAGCGTTTCTGCCTGCCCGACCGCAAGACCTCGGTCGACCAGCGCTGGGGCTACAATCACCAGCCCCTGTCGTTAATCACCGGGCCGGGATATTTCGTCTGCAAGGTGGCCGAGGCCGGGGAAGTGGTGGTGGATTATTTTGAGGTTCCGCCGGGCAAGCCGGAATCCTGGCCGCCCATCCTGGACAACTCCGCGCGGCTGTCCCGGTTCATCTATTACCATACCCGCGATTATCTCCGCGGGGTCAGCAAAAACGTCAGCATCGGCCGCGCCACCCGCAACGGCAGGTTGATGAAAAACTGGTTTGTGCTCTGCCGCGAGGGCCGGTAAACAGAGGAGGATAAAAGCATCATGAGCAAGGTCAAACTCCCGCGCAACTTCATCAGTAAATACCCCCATAAATTCTCCCACGGCAAGGAACACTTCCTCTGCGGACGGCGGATCCTCCCCAAACCGATCACCGGCCGGGAAACCCTTCCCGAGCTGGTGGACCGCGTTTTCCTGGCCTATAACTCCGCGCGGCTTTCCGACGCCTGCCATCTCTTCAGCGAAAAAATGCTGTCCGCCAACACCACCGTCGGAATGAGCCTGGCCGGGGCGCTGACCCCCGCCGGCGTGGGTTCGAGCGTGATCATTCCCCTGATCAAGGCCGGGTTCGTGGACTGGATCGTTTCCACCGGCGCCAACCTTTACCACGATATGCACCACGCCCTGAACTTTCCCCTCTACCGCGGCTCGCCCCACACCAACGACCGTGATCTCCGCCGGGTCGGGGTGGTGCGCATCTACGACATCCTGCTCGATTACAATACCGTGCTCATGGCCACCGATGACCTCCTTAGGAAGATCCTCCGCCAGCCCGAGTTCCAGAAGGAGATGGGCACCGCCGAGCTGCATTACCTCCTGGGCAAGTACTGCGCCGAGTTTGAAAAAGAGCTCGGCTTGAAGGATGTCTCGGTCCTGGCCGCCGCCTACCGTGCGGGCGTGCCCTGTTTCTGCTCCTCCCCGGGAGACTCCACCATCGGGATGAACGTGGCCGGCGTCGAGATCGAGGGCAACCGCTGCCGGGTCAACCCCTCAATCGATGTGAACGAAACCACCGGGATTGTGCTGGATACCAAGCTGCGCGGAAAAAAGAGCGCGGTGGTCCTGGTCGGGGGCGGTTCCCCCAAAAATTTCACCCTCCAGACCGAGCCCCAGATCCAGGAGGTTCTCCGGATCAAGGAGGCCGGCCACGACTATTTCATCCAGTTCACCGACGCCCGGCCCGACACCGGCGGCCTTTCCGGCGCCACCCCGTCCGAAGCGGTCAGCTGGGGCAAGATCGACCCGAATCGGCTTCCGGACGCGATCGTCTGTTACCTTGATTCCACCGTGGCCCTCCCGATCCTCGCTCACTACGCCCTGGCCGGCCACAAGCCGAGGAAGCTCAAGCGCCTCTACGACCGGCGCCAAGCGCTCCTAAAGCAGGTTGAGCGCGAGTACTTCGCGCATCATAAAGGCAATGATTAGAAGTTTATCGTCATTCCCGTCCCGCATCAGAGTGCGGGATAAACTCCAGCGGGAATCCAGTCCCCTTTTGTCATCCCCGCGAAGGCCGGGATCCAGAAGAAGTGGATGGATTCCCCCGGATCAAGTCCGGGGCAGGCTTGGTCAAGCCCGGAATGACTAGGAGAAAAAGTTTTTTAATATGATCCCGCTTTCCCGCCTGAAACGGCTCGCCCGGGAGCACGGCACTCCCCTCTTCGTGCTGGACCACGACGAGATCCGGAGGAATTACGCCGAGCTGAAAAAACACCTGCCCCGGATCCAGGTGTATTACGCGGTCAAAGCCAACTCCGACCCGGCCATCGTGAAAACCCTCTTCCAGGCCGGGGCCAGCTTCGATGTCGCTTCCATCTCGGAGTTCCGGATCGTCCACCGGAATATCGAAGGCCTGCCCCCCAAGAAAAGGCAGGATTATATCTGGGACAAAATTATTTACGCGAACCCGATCAAGGCCACGGAAACCCTCTCCGAACTCGACCCCTACAAGCCGCTGGTGACCTACGACAATTACGAGGAGATCCGGAAGATGCGGAAGTACTCGCCCCACGCCGGCCTGGTCCTGCGCATCCGGGTGCCCAACACCGGCTCGATGGTGGAGCTTTCCTCCAAGTTCGGGGCGGCCCCGGGCGAAGCGGTGGACCTGATCGAGGCGGCCCGCGCGGCCGGGTTCACGGTCGAGGGGATCTCTTTCCACGTGGGAAGCCAGGCCACCAACTTCGATAATTACATCCAGGCGCTCCAGATCTCCGCCGACATCCTCCAGGAAGCCCGCCTCCGCGGCCACCACGGCCTGAAGCATCTCGACATCGGCGGCGGCTTTCCCGCCCCTTACGATAATAAGGTCCGCCCCTTCCGGGAACTCGCCGACCTGCTCAACGCCGAAATTGACCGGCTTTTTACCCGGGACATCACGATCCTGGCCGAGCCGGGGAGATTCCTGGTGGCTACCGCCGCCTCCCTGGTGGTGAAGATCATCGGCAAGGCCCGGCGGGACCGGAAGCTCTGCTACTACGTGGATGACGGGATCTACGGGACCTATTCGGGGATTTTATTCGACCACTGCCAGTATCATCTCGAATCATTCCAGAAAGGTCCGACCGAGATCTGCTCGGTCTTCGGGCCCACCTGCGACGCCCTCGACACCATTTCCACAGTCGAGAACCTGCCCGACCTCAAGCTCGGCGACCTGCTCTATACCCGCAACATCGGTGCCTATTCCAACGCGAGCTCGACCAACTTCAACGGTTTTCCCCCCGCCAAGGTTGTTCACGTCAATCAATAAATACCCTTGATGGGTGTTAGGTGATGGGGCAAAGCGCATATTACATTGAGCTTACTGCTTTCTTTGACCGCGGCCGCTGCATCAAGAAAGGTAAAGTCAAATGAATGAAAATTTGGCCCAAACCATCGCGATTGTCACCTACGGGAATGCCTATCTGAAAACCGGCAACCCGAAATACGCCGATATCAGCAACACGCACTCGGCTTTCCAATTTGTCCAGGAATTGAAGTTTGTCGGCCATAAGAAAAAAAGCACCCTGCAAAATACTTTCCTCAATACCAGGGATTGGTTTGACGCCATCCGCCGCAAACAGGGGCAATACCTTTTCTTAGGTTATGTGGCCGATGCCATGGGATCGCGTCCAAACTTCAAGGATACGGCTTACGCGAATACGCGCTTATCGAACGTTTTGGTGCATTATAAATATTCCAATGAGGTCTGGCGGCCTATCTGGGAAAGCGGGGCAAGCGACCAGCTGCTTGAAGTGGTCGCGGAATTATCCGGCAAGAAACCGCCCGTCCCGAAATCCCGAAAGAAGAAAGTCGATCCCGAGCAGCCCTGGAGCGTGCAATACCTGGGAGAAAACACCGATATGGCATTTATCGCGGAAGATCTCCCGAATGATATCGCCGAAGACCGGAAAAATCTGACCCAGGCGCTGACCGACATAAAATCTTTCTGTCGGAAAGCAAAACTCCCTAAGTGGGAAGATGTTTTTCAAAAGGCCCTATCCCGCCTGACCAAACCCCTCCCGCCGGGGAAGTTCCCGGGCGATTTGCTCCCGGATATCGGTTATTTACCTTCGGTCCGACAGCTTTCTTCCGTCTGCGAAGAAGCCTGGGTGTTCGGCGGGATGGGCTCCTGGAGCGATATGATTTTTAAAACTAAAAAAATAAACAAAGAATATGAAGATGTCTCCCAAAAATTATTCCTTACCGTCGTTGACGGCCTCATCCATTCGGCGGTTGCGTTTGGGAGAAAAGACGTCTGAGTTCCTGATTATCCACGCCGACCAGTAAATTCTTCCAAACTTGGATTACAGGTTATTGGTGTCGGGTCTTGCCTATGACCGACGAACCATCACCTATGACCTATTATCTGCTTACTGCTTACTGCTTACTATCTGACCGTGAAGCATATCCGTCAGCTTGATCTCCGGGTGGTGGTACCGCGCGTAACCCGGGGTTTTCTTGCCGTACTGGATGGCCTCCTTCGGGCACCATTGGATGCAAGCCAGGCACTGCTCGCACCGGTTCTGCCAGGTGGGTTTGCCCCCGTTCATGACGATATTTTTCGCCGGGCAGATTTTCTCGCAGACCGCGCAGCTGTTGCATTTCCCGTCTACCCAAAATTTTTTATCCATTTTTGGGACCTGGGGAAAGCTTAATTTGTACAGCAGGGAGGATAGGAGAATGTTCTTCCAGAGAGGGCCCTTGTCGATCGGGGCGGACTCTTTCCGACTGACAATCCCGGCAATCCGTTCGATCTTTTTCCCGGCCTCGGCAAACATCCGTTTCTGCTCTTCTGCCGGGGCGGCCCCGCCCCAGGGAATGTAATTGGAGGGCGAATGGATTTCGAAACCTGCCGCCAGGGTCAGGCCCCGCGCCTGCATTAACTTTTTCAACTGCAACAAAGTAGCCGCCACCTGTCCGCCGTTGAGCGCGACAGCAAAATAATATTTATCCCGATCCGCCGCCATTTCCCGGGCAAAGTTCTTCACCCGGCGGGGCAGTCCCCACATGTGCACCGGGAAAACGATCCCGATCCGGTCCGAATCGATCTTCGCGGGAGCGGTGTTCCCCGCGCTGATTGAAATCAATTCCGTACCCTGGAGCTTGGCCGCCAGCTGCCTGGCCACCCAGAGGGAGTTGCCGGTGCCGGTGTAATAATACAGGCAGGTTCCCATGATGATTTTCCTCCGTAATGTTAAGAAATGATCCTGCCGCTTGTGATTAAAGCCGGGTTACTCTTTTCTTGGGAAAATACCAATCATGTAAAGCAAAACCAGAACAACAAACGTGGCACAGATTAGAAAAGGAAACATTACGAAAAAGCCGAATTTTGTATCGAGCACGGCTTGGCTCGGATCCATCGGATCGTAGAAAACCTCCACGGACATGCCGGGTTCATATCCCGCTACGGCCTTCTGCGCGTATTTTGAAGAGCCGCCATGATCCCCGAATGAAATCCGTTTGCCGTGATATTCCTTCCCCTCAACCGAATAAGTATAGGTTGCGAAGGGAATGTAACGATCTCCGCCATCATTATCACCATGGGAGGTGTGATCGTGCGTTACCCCTCGTGTTTGAATCGTTCCCTTGACCCGGGGCCAGTTCCGGCATCGGAGCGCGGCAAAAATCGCCGGAGCGGTCATCGCCATCCCGAAGAGCCCCCCCAACAGGAATATCAATGGAAAATATTGCATATCCTGTTTTCCTATTTCTTTTTAAATATCACATCCGCGAAACAACTCTCCGCCGAGGTCCCGGTGTGCTGGGAATTGATCTGGAGTCTCATCGCTTTCACGGAAGGAGGTTCCTCGCCGTAAAGCTTTCTGTAGTCCTCGAAAATATTCCGGGTCTCGGTTACCCACTTGCCGAGCTCCGCGGGCCCGGAGCGGACCACCACCAGCTTGATGGTCATCAGGGGAGGCGCGATCGCCTCGCTCATCAGGCCTTCCGGGGCGGTCGTATCCCAGATATAAACGATGGACTTGGTCTTGGTGAAGGCCAGAAAAAGCTGGGCCGCCTGGTCGTCGGTCCTGGTTTCCCGGAAATCGCCGCCCTTCGGCAGTCTGGTCACCTTCCACTTCCAGGACAGGACGGGATATTGTTTCAGATCAACTTTCACTTCTTTCTGGATGGAGAACGAGGTGTCGGCGCTCCGGAGCCAGAGGGCGGAGAGGTCATCGTCCTTTACCACCGAGAAATCCGCCTTTCCCGATTTCTCCTTGAGCTGCCAGCCCTGGGGAATACCCTTGGCGTCAACACCCTGGGAGAAATCGGCGATCACCAGCCGGTCATCCGCCCGGGCCAGTGTTGCCGCCAGGAGAATGATAATCGCCGCGTTACCAATCTTTAATTTAATCATGTCAAACTCCCGAAGCCTTGTTCAGTAATCACAAGGCTCAAGCCCCCGTCACCGCCAAAAAGCCTCCCCGAACATCGGCAGTATCTCCGGTTGAATTATTTTATCATTTTTCCGGCTTTACATAAGCGGATTTAAATCGGCGAACGACAAATCAGCAATCCCGCTTGGGCACGGTTTCATAAATAATGTGCCGTATAATATGACAAGTTTTGCTTAACTTAAGAACGATGGACAAAACAGACTCTCCGCAGGTTAAGGAATCCGGGCCGCATCTTTGGTGGTGGCTCGGATTGGGGGCGGCTTCCGTTGCCGCCGGATTCCTGGCCCAGACGATCAGGCTGCCGGGCGGCTGGCTGATCGGACCGCTTCTGGTCGCCATCGTGGCGGGGCTCTCCCGTCCCGAGCACCCGCGCGTTTCGTCCCCATGGTTCATCGCGGCGCAGGCCGTGATCGGCACGATCCTCGCATCCCGGTTCCGCCCGGACGTTCTGCCCCTGGCCGGGGCCAACTGGCTTCCCATCCTGCTGGTGGTGACTGCCACCCTGGGTGTGGGGCTCGGTTCCGGCGTCTTGCTCGCGCGGATCGGTCCGCTGGACCGGGAGACGGCCACCTTCGGCACGCTTCCCGGGGGCGCGGCCAGCATGATCGCCATGAGCATAGACTTGGGAGCCGATGGCCGCATAGTCGCCCTGATGCAATACCTCCGCGTGGTGCTGGTGGTTCTCTCCGCCTCCTTCCTGGCCCGATTCGTGCTGCACCCGTCCGGCGCTTCTGATTACACGTCTCTGGGAATTCCCAGCGGCGCCGTCTCCCTTCATCTCTGGCGTGTCTACGTGCCTACTTTGCTGCTGGCGGCGGTGGGCGCCTGGGCCGGTCGCCGGGTGCGGCTGCCGGCCGGCGGCATGATCGGTCCGCTGATCCTGGGTATTGTCACCAGTGGACTGAATATTCTGCACCCTCTCTGGCCGTTCGGCATCCCCCAGGCCGCTTACATCATTATCGGTCTGTATGTCGGACTGCTCTTTGATCGTGCCTCGCTCCGTCAGGCCGGCCGTCTGATCCCGGTTATACTCGCCAACACGTTTATGCTTATGATAGTGTGCGCCGCCACCGGCAAAGTATTTTCCTCTCTGACCGGGACGGATTACCTGACCGGGTATCTGGCAACCACCCCCGGCGGCATGGACTCAATCGCCGTAGTGGCGTTGGGCAGCGGGAGCAACGTATCGCTGATTTTGACGGTTCAGATGGTGCGCCTGCTCGCCATCGTTCTCGCGGGACCGCTGCTGGCGAAATGGATGCTCCGCCGGGGACCCGGCCGTAAATTCAGCTGAACCTCAAGAGCCGACCCCGCCCGCAGCCTGTCAGAAAATCCGGAAAACCCGTAGAATTAGCGGGGTACTATTTTGCCGATTCTCACATAAAAGCTTCAAGAAACGGATAACATGAGCCGGGAGAAGGAGATCGCCTTGTTTCTGACCATCGCCATCGCCATCTGGACCGTCCTGAACCTCTATGTCTTCTGGCGCGCCGCCTCCGTGCCGTTAGTCGCCCAGCACATCCCCCGGGGAGCCCTTCTCGCCGCCCTCGTTTTCCTCTGGGCGAGTTTCCTGCTTGCCATCGTTCTTGACCACCTTCTCGGCTGGGAAGCAATCGCCGCTCCCTTCGAACTGATCGGCACCAACTGGCTGGGAATCCTTTTTCTCCTGTTTTGCTGCCTGCTTTCGGTCGATTTGATCACCGGATTCGGTCTGATTCTTCCCCGGCTCGCGCCCGCCCTGCGCGGCGGAGCTCTCCTCGTCGGCGTCCTGCTTTGCCTGATCGCGTTCATCCAGGGATTCCGGCCGCCGGTGGTCCGAAATTACGAGGTGCGCCTCGCGGGCCTGCCCGCGGAAGCGGACGGCAAGGTAATAGTTGAACTGTCCGACCTGCACCTGGGCGCGATCCTCGGCGAGAGATGGCTCCAGGCGCGGATCGCCCAGGTGGAGTCCCTGCGGCCGGACCTGGTCGTCATCGCCGGCGATTTCTTCGAGGGCCATGGTCAGCTCAAGTTCGAAAGCCGGATGGTTCCGCTCCTCCGCCGCCTGACTGCTCCCCTCGGGGTCTGGGCCGTCACCGGCAACCACGAATTTTACGGCGGGCTCGAAGGCAGTTCGCGTCTCCTGGAAAGCGCGGGGATACATGTTCTGCATAATGAATGGAAAGAAGTCCGCCCCGGCCTGGTCATAGCCGGTGTGGACGACACCGGTAACCACCGTTTCGCCGATGATGAGGTCCGCCACATCCAGCGGGCGCTGGCCGGCCGACCGGCGGGGACCGCCACCGTGTTCGTTTCGCACCGCCCCCAGGGCATCGAGGAAGCGGCCCGTGCCGGGGCGGGCCTCATGCTGGCCGGTCATACTCACGGGGGTCAGATCTGGCCTTTCAACTACGTGGTCAGATACTTTATCCCCCTGGTGGGAGGGAGATACGAAGTGGGCGGGATGCCGGTAATCGTCTGCCGCGGCACCGGATTGTGGGGACCGCGGATGCGCCTCTGGCGTCCGGGCGAGATCGTCCTGGTCACCCTCCGTTCGCCCTTTAGTGTCTCGCAGGGGGCGTCCATGAAAAATGAGCAAAGAACCGAGAAATAAATATCGCCGTTTTTCCTTCCTGAGCGACTGGCGGGGAATTAAAAATGCCCTCGGCGAAATGCGGGGGATAGGTCATCCGCGCCAGCCGAAATTGAATCTGGACCGCGCCTCGGCCAGCGTAGATCCGACGTTCGATGAGCAATGGTTTATCAAAACCATTTCCGACCGGGTCGAGAGCCATCCCGATAACAGCATGGAATTTCCCTTCGCGGGAGAGAGAATTTTCGAAAAACCCCTGGTCGGCTTCGTGGCCGGCGACGACCCGATTTTCGCAAAATTCAAGGAAATCATCGGGCCGCACCATTTTGCCCCCGCGGAAATCATGGCCTGGCAGGCCCAAAATAACGGCGTCAACCCGCCTCCGGCCGGCGAACTGAGCGTGGTCTCCTTCGTTTTGCCGATTTCCGGGAAAACCCGCAGGGAAAATGCCGAAGAAAACCAATGGTGCTCGGAAAGGTGGGCCCAGACCCGGCTTCGGGGTGAAATTTTCAGCCAGGCCCTGGTCCGCGAGCTGGTTGCTCTCCTGATGGGCAAGGGAATTCTGGCCGTTTCCCCGGATGTCACGCCGATGTTTAGAAAACAGCGCTACCCGAAGGTCGGCTGGGCGTCGCCCTGGTCGCACCGGCATATTGCCTACGCGGCCGGACTGGGAACTTTTGGCAAGAATGACCTGTTAATTACCGAAAAAGGGTGCGCCCACCGGGTGGGAAGTTTCGTCGTTCACCGAAAACTGAAGCCCAACCGCCCCAGACCGGAGGACATTCACGCTTATTGTCTGCAATATCAGGGAACTGAATGCCTGAAATGCGCGAAAAGATGCCCCGTCGGGGCGATTGATATCAAGGGGCACGACAAGGAAACCTGCTACGGCCGGGTGGCGAAATCCCTCCGGTACTGCAATAAAAATTACCACATCTTTATTTACGGCTGCGGCCTCTGCTCGGTCAATGTTCCCTGCGAAGCGGGGATCCCCAACAAATAATAGGTCATAGGTTCAGAAGTTCAACGTTCACGGTTCAAGGTTAAGGAAAGGGCCGGGCGGAACGCCCGGTTTTTATTTTTCTGGAAGTCCATGGGCTCTTAAAACCCAACAAACCCCATAATCATGAATTTTTTACAGGTTACTTCTGACTTAAGGCAAATGACTGCGGTTGGCGGTCGTGCCCTTTGCTCTTTGCTCTATACCCTACCTGTCCTCCGAAGCTTTTGCGCAGGAGGATGTTCTTTACCCATAACCTATGACCTATCACCCATGACCTGTTTTTCTGCAGATCACGGCCACCCGAACATACCCTGTTCGGCGGTCCCGTAATATGTATTGAAAGAATGGGTCTTTCCCGCCTCATCCTGCAGGGTGCCCTCGTATTCGCCGCAGGTCTGAAAATAACTTATGCCGATGGATCGGGAGCCGATGTTTTTCTTCCCGTCCGGGTAGTATTCCAGGTCGAACCGGCCCCGTTTGTCTTTCAGCCTCCAGGGTTTTTTCGGATGGTCCGGATCAAGTTCCCAGGCGACATCCCCCAGGAGGGAGATTTTTCCGTCGATCCAGGCGCAGTTCTCATTCCAGCGCTCGCCGTCAGGCATCTGGGTGCGCACCCCGGCGTTCATTCCCACAATCCCGTTTGCTCCGTCAAAACCGGCGCAGGTACCCCAGGTCCAGCCGAACCTAAAGGGGGCCAGGTTCCGGCTTTCGTCCAGGCCGGCCAGATCGCGACGGGGATCGAAGACGATTTTTTGGCGCCCGATGGTCATTTCTCCGGCAATCGGCAGGAAGGCCTTCTGCGTGTAGCACCAGTAGCGCGGTTCCACCAGCATGCTGACCGTCAGGGGCTCGAAGGATTTCAGGTCGAGGAAGAGTTTCAGGTCAGCCTGGACCGCAGGTTTATCATGATCCTGGGGTATATCAATCTTGATCTCGTGATACCCTTCCTGGAGGCGGTGGCGGAAACGGATCATGAAGTCCGAATCCACGGCGAACGACTCGCCGTCCCAGGTGTTCCCGGCCACCGCGCCCTGTTTTCCGAAAATGAGCCGGTCGTGGGAAAACAGCCGGCCCGAGCGGCGGTCATAAGCGTAAATGGACGAGATATAGGGGAAAACTTTGGGATCGAGGATGATCGTCCCGAAATACCAGTCCGGATGCGTGATTCCGTAACCGATGAACTCCGGGTAGTTCCGGATCAGGCCCTTCAGCACGCGGGCCTCGGAAAGATTCATTTCCCGGACCGGAGACCGGAAATACCCGAGCCTGATCCGCCCCGCTTCGACAATCTTGCCCGGAGCTTCTTCGATGATGCCGGGGGCAGCCGGGAAGATAAAATAATCTGATTGTGTCTGGACGGAGGAAACGGCGGCGAAAACCGGCGCGGCGGAGCCCAGGCGTGAGAGCCCGGACGCGAGCAGGACTTTCCCGCTTTTTCCCAGGAAATCCCTTCTCCCGATTCTTTTTTTCATGTCTTTTCCTCCAGCCCTTCAACCTTTCAACTTTGACCTTTCACCTTTCCTTCTTCCTGATCAATAAACAGCCGGTCCGGCCGGGATTTTTCCCTCGATAAAACCGATGATGTATTCCGCGGTCAGTTTCGGGTATTCCTCTTGGGCAATATGCCCGCACTTGGGGATGATCACCAACTTGGATCCGGGGATATCCTGCCGGAACTGGTAGCCGATCGAAAGCGGCACCCATTTGTCCTCCTCCCCCCAGATGATCAGCACCGGGATTTTAATTTCCTGATTTCGGGCGATGTAAGGCTCGAAAGCGTTGAAATCAATCGCACGGGCCAGCTTGATCATGGCGTCGATGGCGCCCTCGCTTCGCAGCCGGTCGAAGTAGGCATCCACCTGTCTGCCGGTCATAAGCTCGTCGGCATACATGACTTCCGAAATGTTCCAGCGGATCACCCAGCGCCCGAAAAAGAGCTTCAGGGTTTCGGCCGCCAGCGGCACCCGGGCCAGGTTGATAATCGAGGGAAGCTCCATCGGATACCCGCCGGCGTCCACCAGGACCAGGCGCTCGATCTTGTCCGGATGCTCGAGGGCCATGAGCGTGCCGATCCCGCCCCCGAGGGAGTTCCCGATGAAAATCACCTTCTTCAGCCCGAGCGCTTCCATTAAAGCGTTGACTTCCTTAAGAAGCGTAAAGGGGGAGTAATCGGCGCCCTTGGGCTTGTCCGACCAGCCGAAGCCCTTCATGTCAAACGCGTATAAGTGAAAGCCTTTTTGCTTCAGGTACGGGATCACCCCCTCCCAGGTGTAGGTGGAGGAGCCGAAGCCGTGCAAAAGCACGACAGTGGGGCCCGAACCGGGATACTCGAGATAATGGTAATTGACCCCGCCGACCTTGACGAAATGGTCGAAAGGGGTGGGCGCGGGGATCTGGCCGGGGGGAATGGTCTTGATGAAAAGACCGCAGCCAGCCAGCCCGCTGAAAAACACCAGCATAATTATGATCCGGATAATTTTTCCTAGGTTCATGTTTTCCTCCTTTTCCGAAATACGGTAGACCGTAGTCGGTAGATGGTAGATCGGGGAAAACGAGATTCTTCGCTCCGATCAGAATGACACTTTTTTTATGTATCTTGTTCGTCTAACGTCTTACGTCTCACGTTATTTAAAGAATTCCTCAATGATTTCTGCGACCGCCGCGGGTTTTTCCATCGGGACCAGGTGGCCCGCTCCGGGAATGATTCTCCTCTCCGCCCGGGGCACCAGCGCGGCGGCATTCTCCAGATCGATATAATTCCGGTTGGGGCTGTTCTCCCCTTCCAGGAAGAGCACCGGGCAGGTTATTTTCGGCAAAAGCGGCCAGGGGTCACGGGCGGAGCTGCCCAGGAAAAGCGCGGCCTCCCGAACCGGGTGACAGGCCAGGGTCAGGCCCCCGGCCTCACCTTCCTTCATCCCGTATTTAATATAGAGATCCAGGGCTTCCGCGTCCCAGTCCTGGAATATCTCTTTTCCGCGCAGGTATTTTTCCGCCTCCGCCGCGTTTTTCCACTGGTTGCGGCGCCGGATGGATTTCGAAGCCAGGGGGTGTTCTTCCACGGAGATTTTATGCCCGTAAATCCCGGCCGGCAGGTAGATCGGCTCGATCAGGACCATCTTCCGGGCCAGCGGTCCAAAAAGCGCCTCGGCCAAGGTCAGGACGGTTCCGCCCATAGAGTGACCGACCAGGAAAACGTCTTTCCAGCCCAATGCCTTCAGGAAATCGGACATGTCCCGGGCCAGGAGCTCCCAGCTCACCCCGCCTTCCTCCGGCTCATCCCTCCGGTGATCGCAGAAATAAGGTACGGCCATGCGGTATTTCCCCCGGAGCCTTCTCGCCACCGGATGCCAGACCCAGGGCAGAAAACCGGTGGCGTGGAGAAAAACGATCCCCGGACCGCTGCCTTCGTAGTCCAGATACTGGATCTCGAACTCGCCGGCCTTGATTGAAAGGGTAATGGGATCAGAGTCCATAAACTTTTGATAAATATACCTGTAAATCCGGACCAATTAAAGATTCTCTCCGGGTTTGACGAAGCCGACGGTACCTGATAAGTGTTTTCCGAGGGGACGGAAAATGAAAACTTTCTTCGATCCACAGACGGCTATGGTCCTGGATCTCGTGATCGGGTTCGGGACACCGATCGCCGGATTTATTCTCTATCGGGCGAATATCCTGCCCCGGCGCGAGTGGTGCCTGCTCTGGCTCGGGATCGCGATCGGGCTAGGTTTTGAAATCCCCTTCAATCTCGCCGGTGATGATTTTCTCCGCGTCCTGGTGGACTGGCCCCTGCCCCGGATCACGGTCAATATCTGCCACTCCTTCTGGGACGGCCTTCTTTTCCTGGGCGGGGTGGCCCTCTGCCGGATCATCCTGCGGAGCGACCGGTTCCTGTCAAATTTCAGTTTTTCGGCCTGGGCGATCCAGACCGTTTGGGGAGTGTCTCAGGCTTTTATTATCGAGCTTTTAAATAACGGGGTGCTCTGGCGTTACGCGGTGCGTCCTTATAATCCGGCCTTCATAACCATTGGGGGCGAGCAATATACAATCCTGGTTCAGCTGATCTGGCTGGTCATTCCCACGATTTATTATCTGGCCAGCCTCCGCCTGCTCAGGCGATGCCGGAAAACTTGAACGATCGTTTATGGCTCTGTAACTGTCTATTTTTCCCTTGGATAGGGCCAGGCCATCAACCCGCCCTCCATGACCTTGACGTTGGTCCAGCCCTTTTGCATCAGGACCCGGGCCGCTTCATAGCCGCGCAGGGAGATCTTGCAGTAGCATATGATCTCGGCATTTTTATCCGGCGGCATCTCCCCCAGCCGCTTTCGCAGCGCCCCGAGCGGGATCAGGTGCTCGCCCAGTCCCAGGCGCATCTGCTCGAACTCGTCGGGGCCGCGGGCGTCGAGCAGAAAGGGCTTCTCCCCCGCCTCGATTTTCTTTTTGACCTCGGTCGCGGAAACGCCCCGCATCAGTCCCCGGAGCTTGTTTTGCATGATGTGGGCCGTGGCGATCCCGTGGTCGATCGCGGAGGAGTAATTCGGGTGGTAGGGCAGGTCGGCGTTGGCCATGTCTTCCACAGTCAGCTTCCCCTTGATCGCGACCGCCCACTGGGAGAGCTGCCTGCTCGCGTCGCCCGGCCCGATGACCTGCGCTCCCAGGATCCTCTCCGTTTTCCGGCCCACCACCAGCTTGGTCACCAGCAGCAGGCCTTTCATGTACCCCGGCTTGTCCGGGCTGGCGCTGATCACCGTCTCAATGCCGGTCTGCCCGGCTTCACGGGCCGCCTTCTCGGAAAGCCCCGTGGAGCCGGCCGTGTAGTCGAAAACCTTGCAGATCCCGGTCTGGATGACGCCTGGGAAGACAACCTGGTTGCCCCGGACAGCGTTTTCCCCGGCCACCCTTCCCTCCAAGTTGGCCAGGTCTCCGAAAGGCGCGTGCACCCGGCCGGAGGTGATCAGGTTTTCCGATTCCACGCAGTCGCCGGCGGCGTAGATATCCTGGTCTGAGGTTTGCAGGTATTTATTGACCGCGATCCCCCCGGTTTTACCGATTTCGAGACCGGCTTCCCGGGCCAGTTTCGCGTTGGGGCTCACCCCGATGGCGACGATTGCGAGCTCGGCGGGCAGTTCGGTGCCGTCCGCGAGTTTCACCCCGGCGAGCTTGCCGTTCTCGCCTTTGAAACCCGCGATCCCGTTGCCGGTGAGGACGTTAACCTTCTTGCTCCGCACATGGTTTTCCACCAGCTTGGCCAGTTCCCAGTCCAGGAAGGCAAGAATTTGAGGCAGCATCTCGACCACGGTTACTTCCAGCCCGGCCAGGCGGAGGGCCTCGGCGGCCTCGATCCCGATCAGGCCGCCTCCGATTATGACCGCCCGGGCCGTCTTCTTCTCGTCGCGGACCTGGCGGAGATAATCCACGTCCGCCAGCGAATGCAGGGCGGTGACGCCCGCGAGATCTATTCCCGGAAGGGGCGGCTGCTTAGGGAGGGCGCCGGTAGCAAGAATAAGCCGGTCGTAGGCCAGGGTTTCCTCCGCTCCGGTCCGGAGGTTCCGGGCGGTAACCGTTTTCCGCGCGCGGTCGATTTTGACCGTCTCAGTCTCGGTTTTCGCGATGATATTCTTGGCGTTTAAGTAAAACTTCGGGTCCCGGATCACCCCGGTGGCCGTGCTGAGGAGCTGGCTCCGCTCGTTGAATACCCCCCCTACGTAATAAGGGTATCCGCAGGAAGCCATCGAAAGGTCCGGGGCTTTCTGCAGAATGATGATTTCAGCTTCCTCATCCAGGCGGCGCGCCCGGGCCGCGGCCTTGGGTCCCGCCGCCGACCCTCCCACGACTAAGATTCTTTTTCTTTCCGGCATAATTACCCTCCCGGCAAACTCTTCTTGGTATTTTGACTTTTTTTTCTGTGCCTCAACACATAATTGCTTATTTTTCTATGCTGAATCTCCAGGCGCAGAAGCAATCCCGTTTGACATCATCGGGAGGACAGGCGATGCATTCGCATTTTATTCTCGGATCAATGGCTTTGGCGAATTCCGCATATTCGACAATTCCTACTGATTTACAGGGAAAATCGGGCAGGTTTTTCCGCCGGCGGGCCGATTGCACGCGGCAATCCACCATCTTGAATATGAATGATCCGGTGGTTTCTTCGGTGATTTTCTGCTCATTGAGCAGGGCATACATGCGGAATCCAAGTGCTTTCTTGAGAGCGTCCAGCCCTCCGCCGGCGGCAATGTCATGGCGCTTCATTATCCGTCTGGCTTCCACGGGCGAGAATTCGCGCCAGGCCTCGCGGTCAAGGAAAATGGCTTTCTCCAACCCGTGCGCTTTTTCGGCGGCCAGAAACCACGATCCGTCATGCGCCAGCCAGTTCGCCGCGAAATCTCCGAGGATTTCCAGCAGTTTGTCCCGGCTCAAATCCTGGAAAGATTCACTCATCAGAAATTCCCCCGGCCATTGCGGCTAATGTTGATGGCTGCGGCAGGCTTCCCCCGCGGCGCAGGAAGGGGTGGAGCAGCGCTCTTCCCGTCCGCAGCAGGTCATGCCCTGCGGGTGTTGAGAATCGGAAGTGACCACATTGGGAGCGGACATTACCTTCTCCATCTCCCTGCTCCCGCATTTCCCGCACAGGATCTCCGGATCCTTTCCGCCCAGACCGGTTAAAAATTCGGTGATGCTCCCGCACTGTTTACAGCTG
>JAQTNV010000051.1 GCA_028713675.1 bacterium | reverse complement strand
ACCAGTTCCGGGTCAATCTGATCGGTACTGATCCGGATATAGGGGAGGCCGAGTTCCTTGGCCCGGACCCAGCCCTTGACTTCGAGCACAGGGGCTTCCGCCTTTTCTCCCGGGGTTTCGGTCTGCTGCAGGATGGAGTCGAGGGTATATTCCCGGGACAAAAGGTCGAGAAAATCTTCTTTTTTCTTTTCGTTCATTTAACCGTCTTAATTCCGGCTCCGGGGGCCGATGGCTTTTTCCATCAGATTCCCGCCCTGGACCGGTTGACCATGCCCGGGATAGAACGCGGAAACCTCCAAAGCTTTCAGGCGCCTGAAGGTTTCCCGCGCCGACATTTTATCCTGAATGAAGGGATGAAACCAGGGGTGGCTGTCCAGATTGAAAATCGTGTCGCCTGTGACCAGGGTCTTGTCCCGGAGATTGTAAAAACAAACCGAGTCGGGGCTATGGCCGGGGCTCGCGAGCATCTTCCAGTCATTCCGTCCGGGGAGAAAACCATCGTCCGGGATCCAGGAACTGACCTCGGTTTTGATCCGGGGCCAGAAAAGGGAGGGCCGGGCTTCGTCCCTGGAATGCCTGATATTCTCCCAACGGGGAATAACGTGATCCATCTGCTTCCGGATCGGCAGGAGCCGGAGAATCCGGTGGGGGAGCGGGATGGGCATTCTCTTCCCGTTTAAAAACTGTTTAGCCCGGTCGCTCAGGAAAACCGAAGCTCCGGTCAGTTTTCGCAGATGGTCTACACCGTTCTGGTGATCGAGATGGAAATGGGTGCAGGTTATATCAATGGGCAGGTTGGAGCCGTTGGATTTCAGAATTTCCCTGATAAGATCGGCGGCCAGCTCGGCGGCGCGGTAGGACCCGGGATCGATCACAGTTAGTCTCTCTCCCGTAAGGAGATAGGTATTGCAGACCCCTCCAGTAATCAGGTAAAGGCCGGGTTGCGGGTTTGAAATCTGATTCATTTTTTTCTGGTAAAAAATCGAATTTCATTATAATCTGGCTGTAAATCACTGTAAAGAAAAACCTTAGGTGGCGATCGAATGATTTTTTTTATTAAAAGCCTGCTATTGTTTCCATTCCTTCATGTCATTATTGGGAAGGATTGGAAGAAGGAGGCTCCTCATACCCGCCTGTTCCTGAGCTCGTTTTCGTGGTTTTATACGCCCTTCATCCGGATCATTTTCTGGGTGATAAAAAGCGACTGGTTTTATAAAAATCCGCTCCGGTATCTTTTTCCCGCCTTCGGCAGGTGGCTGGTGGTTAATCTCTTTTACGCCGGGGAGATCTACACCCTGCAGGAGCTGGAAGCGCTTTTCGACCGGATCTACCGGAAGAACGAATACCATATCAATGTTTCCCCCTGCATCTGCCGGCATTCCACCGGCAATTACGAGGAGGGCAAGCCGGTCCTTTCCTGCATGCATCTCCAGGTGGTGTCGGAAACCTTTGTCGAGCTGGTTCCCCACGGCTACCCGATCTCGTCCGATACCGCCATCGCCCTGACCCGGAAATGGGACAAGCAGGGATTCGTCCACATCATGTACGGCCTCTGCCCCAGCCAGCCGGTGCATACCTGGGCCAAGCAGATCGCCATCTGCGCCTGCCATGACCACTGTATCATCATCCAATCCGTGAAAAAGAGGGGAGCCCAGGGCTTCGCGGCGGTGAAAAAGGGGAAGGGCATGGCCCGGGTGGTGGAGGATAAATGCGTGGGCGCGGAGAAATGCGGGGCCTGCGTCAAGCGCTGCGTTTTTGAGGCGGTCAGGGTGGATGTCGACAACCGGATCAGGATCTATGAGCCCCGCTGTTATGGATGCGGCCTCTGCGTCACCGGCTGTCCGCGGGGAGGGATGGAGATGATTCCCCGGGAAGGCGGAAGATACGCCTTTGTCTCGCCGGCGATCCTGAAAGGGGCGGAAGGGCAGGAACAAAGACAAAAACAAGTAGCCGGTAGCAAGTAGCCGGTATTTAGAAAAACACGGTGGTTAGGTGGCTGGGAAGAATTGACGATTTACGAATGACGATTGACGAATGAAAACCAAATGCGTAGGGCAAGGCTTTTCGATCAGATCCCGAGGCACTGTGGTCGAGGGAAGCCTTGCAAACAAACTGGGTAGCCGCAGGCTTTTCGATCAGATCCCGAGGCATTGTGGCCGAGGGAAGCCTGCGTAATAAATTCGATTTTTTTAATATTGATATTTATTTGGTAATTGGATTTTGGTTATTGGAACTTGATTTAAAAGGGGGTGGGGGATGAAAGATAAAGGACTGAGAGACAAAATAATCGGACTGAGCATATTTAACGTCGGGATTTTTCTCCTCCTTTTATATACCTATCTGGCCATCCTGGTCCCGGCGGGGTGGGATCCGCTCAAGCTGGTGGATGATTTCGAGAATTCGATGTATTGGATAATCATCATTCCCCTCTGGATCTCGGTGTCGGGTTTCTTGATGATCTTCATCTGGCTGGGTTGGTCCACCCTCCGGACCCCCCCGGCCAAAATCCTGGAAAAAGAGCTTGAAGAGATTGAGGAACTCGAAAAGAAATCCAGCGCGAATAAGGAGAAAGCTCAATAGAAACTTTTCTTGAGATCGCCACGCCCTGGATCCTTTCGCAGAACTCAGGATTTCAGCTCACCGCGATGACAAAATGGCCGTCATTGCGAGGAGCCAAAGCGACGAAGCAATCTCGGCTTCCCAAACCTATGATTTTTCAGACAACTATGAAATATATTATTTAAATATAAAATAGTTGGCAATGAAAATTAAAGCATTTACCAAACTCTTCCAATCATTTTCTGCCTCCATATTATTAATATTTTTCTTAGCCCAGCCCTGCCTGGCCGACAATTTTTCCATTGCCCAGGATGCCTTTTCGGTTCAGCCAACTCAACCAACCCAGGAAACGAAAGAATTGAAACCCAAAAGCTATGTTTTTCCTATATTATGGGATCTTGCCAATCCGATAATAATTGGAGGAATTTCTTCCGTTTGCTTGACCAAACCGAAACCCGAAACGGAGGGGGCAATTGATGGGATTGGCTGCATTGGGATTACATTAATGATTAATGCTATTCCTTATTCATTTTGGACTTTGCCTTCAGATTATTATGTTAAAGCCTCAAAAACAAAAAAAATCGCAACTCCAATAATAAAATTATTTGCTAATGGTTTGATTTTCTCTATTGCTGCTTTGCGTGGGTTAGGTTGCGGATTGAGTGAGTTCAGTACGGAAGAAGAATGTAATGCGATAGATAGAGAAAATATTCAAAT
This sequence comes from bacterium, assembly GCA_028713675.1. Taxonomy (GTDB): domain Bacteria; phylum Desulfobacterota; class JAPLJL01; order JAPLJL01; family JAPLJL01; genus JAPLJL01. Next base: position 21,926 of record JAQTNV010000051.1, on the reverse strand, counting down.
ATGGTTCGGTACAATTGCTGGAATTTCTGTAATCGAAGCGGTTTATCATGGGTTCAAGGTTCATGAATATAATGAAAATCTAGAAAAAGAGAAACAAAAACGATTAATATTAATCCCAATCCCGACGGCAAATGGAGTAGGGATGGGATTGAGTATGAGCTTCTGAAATGAAGGATTTTATATTAGACGTCATTCCTGCCCTTCGACGAAGTTTACACTGAGAGAAACGAACGTGCTCAGGGTAAACTCCAGCAGGAATCCAGGAAGTTAATTGACCAAATTGTTTTTCTGGATCCCCGCTTTCGCGGGGATGACAACAATATAGGATAAGAAATTTTCCCATGAATTTATCGAGATTCTTCGCTTTGCTCAGAATGACATTTTTTATGTTTTTTATTTGTTTTATTCTTTCCTGCGGTGAAGGGGGCTTTCAATTCCAATCCCAGTTCGACGCTATCTTCAAGAACCTCAACAATAATTTCTGGTCGGAGGACGGGAACTGGAAAGGGGACATGATGGGGGACGCCACCGCTTTCGCGCCCCCGATCCTCTTTCGGCTGGGAATAGAAAACAACGATCCGGCCCTGTTGTAAAAAGCCCGAAAAATCACCGAGTGGGAATTTAAAGCCATCGGGCTGGCCATCCAATCCATCATTTCCGGGGGAACCCAGACCGCCGCGGACGGGACCGATGCTTTGAACGACGCGCTTTTCGGAGGACCGGGCCTGGTGGAAGGCTACCGCTATACCGGCGAGGACAAATACCTGATGTTGGCGGGCCTGGGGCTTTCCGGCGGAAGCGAAATTTTAGCGCTTCCCCCCGCCACCCTGGAGGTTATTTTCAACTCCGGACCGGTGGCAGGCTTCACCGAGGCCTTCGCCGGAAAGGGATTTTCCAGCCCGGTCACGGCGGTCGCCACCCTAATGTCGGCCATCGTCGCGCACACCGATTTTGAACTTTACCGGGCCTCCGGCATCGAAAAATACAAAGTTTACGGGAAAGACATCCTGGACCGGGTGGAGCAATATTACTGGAATCCCGACCTGGGATTTTACGGAGCGGCGCTTCCGGATCTCTGGGACTGGGCGACGGGAACGATGATCATGTCCCTGGCCCGGGGATATCAGTTGACCGGCGAGAGGGTTTATCTCGACCGGGCGGTTTCCCTGATCGAAACCACCGACGAGAGGATGCGGGACCCGGACCGGGGCGGGTATTTCGCCGGGGACAAAAGCGTCTCTTCCGGAAAGAGCCTGTCCGGAAACAATATTTTTATCTGGGCTTTCCTGAATATGTTTGAAGCAACCGGAAAATCCGAATACCTCGAGAGGGCCCGGAAGGTGATCGAGTTTGTCCTCAGCAGTGATATGTACGAAAAAGGAATGATCTACCATCACTGGATCCGCCCCAATGGAGAAGGGGATTCCTTCCATTGGTCGGATCAACCCCCGGGCCGGGCCGATTATTATTGCACCGGCTGTAATTTCATGAGTCTGGTAAATATTTATAATTACAATAAACTTAGGAAACAGTAATTGAGAGTGCATCGTTTATGGCAGATAGCGAATAGCAATGAGAAATAAGTCCACAGAAGACGATCGGGTTATCAGGAAACCAGGTTGTGGATATCGGAATATCGGGGTATCAGTCCAACAGATGAACAGGAAAAAACAAACTCGAAACTCGAAACTCGAAACCAGAAACTAATGGAAGAAAATCCAAAAATAAATATTTACCTAAACCGGGCCGCTTTCGGACTACTCCTGGCCCTGGTGCCGGCGGTGGCGCTGTTTTTCTCCACCGAAGGCGAATTTGTCATCGGCAAGGAGCTGGTGGCCAGGATCGCGATATATTCCTCACTGTTTCTCTTCCTGGTCAGTGTGGGTTTTTCCAAATTTCCGGCCTTCGCCCGTTTCCAGATTTTCCCGGACGCCCTGATTTTCCTGGCCGGTTTTATTCCCTCCCTCATCGCGGCCTTGGATCACCGCCGGGCCTTTATTTCCTGGCTCGGGTTCCTGGATGGGGTGGTTCTTTATTTCCTGGTAATCGGCCTGGTTGATTCCCGGAAGAGAAAGAACATTTTCATTATGGCTTTTTATCTTTCCGCCCTGCTGGTTTCCGTCGGAGGAATCCTGCAGGTCCTGAACGTCGTGCCACTCGGGTATGACCTTTTCCGTAAAGGCGACCCCGGCTCCAGCCTGGGACTCTCCAACTTCGCCGCCGAATACCTTCTGCTCTGCCTGCCCCTGCTTTTTGTCTGGGCGGTTCCGGCGGAGGAAAAGGACCATGGGCTTCTGACCCTGGTCAAATTCCTGGGAATCGTGGTCATCGGCCTGTATTTTCTGCTGACCCAGAACCGGGGAGCCATGGCGGGGATGGCGGTTGCCGGGGTCTTTTTCGCCATTGTCATGCTCCGATCCTGGGTCAGGTTCCGGGACCAGGGCGGAACCCGGCTCAAACCCGTCCTCATCGGAACTGCCCTGGTCCTGGCCGTGTCCGGGGTCTTTCTTTTCCTGACCCCCGCCGGTTCCCGGGTGGTGAAAAAATCTCTCTCCAGCTTAAACTTCCACGATCCCTCCATCCGTTTTCGCTTTCTGGCCTGGGAATCCAGCCTCAAAATGTTCAAGGACAACACGTTTTTCGGGGTGGGGCTGGCCAATTACCCCCTCTCCCTTCCCAAGTATCAAACCGCCGACCTGGACCGGATGGCCGAGCAGACCGGAACCACCGTCGACAACCCGCACAACGAATTCCTGTTTTTTCTTTCCGAAACCGGCCTGGTGGGTTTCTTCTTCTGGCTGGTGTTTTTATTCTCGGTTTTTCTTTTCAGCTTCCGAGAGCTGAAAAGGTCCCGAAATTTCTCCGAGAGGATCTTCGCCGGCGGGATACTCGCCGGGTTCTGGGGTTTCCTGGCCAACTCGTTTTTCGCCTTTAATTTTCATCTTCCTGCCTCAAGCCTGGCCTTTTTCGGCCTGGTCGGGCTCATGGAAGCGGAGTCGCGCCTCCGCCAGGAGGTGATCCCCCTCCTCAAAGTCGAGCCCGCCGGGGCAGTTTCGCCCAAGGGCTGGAAGATCCTGGGGAAGAAGCATTCCCGGATCGCGATTTTTGCCGTTTCCATCCTGGTTCTTATCTCCGGATTGATCTGGGTGCGAGCGACCTGGCTGGAATACGACGGCCGGCTCGCCTTTCTGAGGGGCATGCGGGCGGCCGGGCAGGGGAATATTGATGATTCCCTCCCGTATTTCAACCGGGCGATCCAGCGCGATCCCCATAATTACATTTATTACTACAACCGTTCGATCAGTTACGGTTTCCTCGGAATGCAGAACGAAACGGAGGAAGACCTCCTGAAAACCCTGAGCCTGCATCCCAACATGGTCTCGGCTCTCTACGATCTCGGAGCGATGCGCACCAGCGAAGGAAGGTACCAGGAAGCCGAGGAACCCCTTGAACTCGCCCTGGCCCTGAATCCTTCACTTTATTTCGAGATCGGCGTCCATCTTTCCCAGGTTTACCTCAACCTGGGGGATCTTTCCCGGGCGCAGGAGATCGGGGCCCGGCTGGTGGAAATCCGCGACGACAGTTTCCTTTCCCACTTCCTGCTGGCCAATGCCTATTATTTTTCCCGGGATTATCCCTCGGCCACCCGGGAATATTTCGAAACGATCAAGCTGAACCCGAACTTCGCGGACGGGTTCAAAAACCTGGGATTGTCCCTGCTCCAGGAGGAAAGGGCGAAGGAAGCCTTGGCTATTTACGAGAATGCCACTGGCAAATGGCCCGAGCGGGCGGAATTATGGTATTATCTGGGCTGCGCCCTGGCCGAAGACGGCCGGAAAGCGGAGGCGGAAAAACAACTCCAGCAGGCGTTTTCGCTTGATTCCGGACTGAAAGAAAGGGCCCGGCAGGAACCGATATTAATAAAGAAGGGGATAAAAATCGTTCGTTAGTGTGTTGGTGAGTCAGAAAGTTAGTCAGTAAACCAACTCACCGACCCTCAAACTCACCAAATCACTGAATTATGAAAAGACTATCCATCAACGTTGATCACATCGCCACGCTCCGGCAGTCCCGCAAGGGCAGAGAGCCGGACCCGGTGTTCGCCGCGGTCCTGGCCGAGCTGGCTGGGGCGGACGGGATCATCGTCCATCTCCGCGAAGACCGGCGGCACATCCAGGACCGGGACCTGGAGGAGCTGAAAAAGATCGTCAAGACCCGGCTGAACCTGGAGATGGCCAATACCCAGGAAATCATCCGGACTGCGCTTATGATCAGGCCGGACATGGTCACCTTGGTGCCCGAACGCCGGGAAGAGCTGACCACCGAAGGCGGCCTGGAGGTTAATCTGAACCAGGACGCGATCGCTTCCTCGATCCGGACTTTCCACGAGGGCGGCATCCTGGTCAGCCTGTTCATCAATCCCGACCTTGACCAGGTCAAGGCCGCCCACCGGATCCAGGCCGACATCGTGGAAATCCATACCGGGGTTTATTCCGACGCGATCGGGGTGAAGGACACGGAGAAAGAACTCGGCCGGGTCATCAACGCCGCGAAAATGGCTTTCAAGCTGGGAATGAAGGTTCACGCCGGCCACGGCTTGAATTATCAGAACGTTCAGCGCGTTTCCGCGATCGAGGAAGTCGAGGAGCTTTCCATCGGTCACTCGATCATTTCCCGGGCCGTCCTGGTGGGAATGGAGCGCGCCGTCCGGGAGATGCGCGACCTGATCCGTCTCGCCTAAAGTAAAATACCAAGTTTACTAGGGCACACTATCCTTCTTGTTTTGGTTGTTTTTTAAGCAATTTTTGCCTACACTTCCCCTGTTTTTACCGGTTCGGGAAGAAGCATTTCCCGGAGAGCATGTATTAAAGGAAGGGCATGAATGGTCAAACCGCCATTCATTTGAAATTGAAAATAACGGATTTTTTAGGCTATTTTCATCACAAGGAGGAAAAATGAGGTTAACAAGAATCTGGGTGGTAATGCTGTCAATGTTTTTGGGCTTATTGCTTTCGGCCCCAAACGTTTTTGCCAGTGATAACGATGGGGACGGATTGGACGATGTCTGGGAAATGAACTGCGCCGTTACCACCACCGTGCTTACCGCTTCCGGCACGGATGATGATTCGGACGGCTTGACCAATCTGGAAGAACAGAATTGGTCGTCCGGTCCCGGATGGGCCTGTGTCCTTAACCCCCTCAATGACGACACCGACAATGACGGCCTTCTGGACGGGACAGAAGACACTAATAAAAATGGCGTTTTCGACCCGGGCGAGACCGACCCGCGTGATGACGACACCGACAATGACGGCATCCTGGATGGGACTGAGGATGCCAACCAGAACGGCACCGTGGATCCGGGAGAGGCCGATCCCAAGCTCTTCGATACCGACGGTGACGGGTTGGGTGACGGCCAGGAAATCGGCCTGGCAGGTCCCCAAGGACCCGGCACTGCCGCGCCGCCCTTTGTTGCGGACGCTTATGCGGGCGTGACCATCACGAACCCGCTTGATGATGACACCGATGATGATGGCATCCTGGACGGTAACGAAGACGCCAATCACAACGGACAGGTTGATGCCGGAGAAACCAATCCCAATAACTTCGATTCCGACGGTGACGGGCTCGGTGACGGCCAGGAAATCGGCCTGACCGCCCCGCAGGGGACGGGCACTGCCGCGCCGCCTTTTGTTGCGGACGCTGATGCGGGCGTGACCACCACGAACCCGCTTGATGATGACACGGACGATGACGGCATCCTGGACGGTAACGAAGACGCCAACCAAAACGGACAGGTCGATTTAGGCGAAACCGACCCCGACAATTTCGATTCCGATTATGACTGTCTCTCCGACGGTCTGGAAATCGGCCTGATCGCTCCCCAGGGAAGCAACACTTCCACGCCGCCTTTCGTGGCGGACAGTGATCCGACCACTACCACCGATCCCCTCAACTGGGATACCGACGGCGACTATCTCTATGACGGTTGCGATGAAGACGTGAACGGAAACGGCGCGCGCGATGGGGGTACTCCTTACGACCAGGTCAGCGACTGGGGTTACTGGTACTGGCCCACGGGCACCGGCGAGACCGATCCCAATAATCCCGATACCGACGGCGATGTTCTCGGCGATGGGTTGGAATATTACCTGGCGGACAGCATGGGCCTCCCGCCTTCCCAGATGACCGACCCGCTCCTGCCCGCCACCAACGACCCCGACGGCGACGGCCTGAACAGCACCCTGGAAGGGTTGCTCGGCACCGACCCCAACAACCCCGACACGGACGGCGATGGGCTTTTAGACGGGCCCGAGTATTACAGCGGCACGAATCCTTTGTCGGCCGACACCGACGGTGATGGCCTGAATGATTATGATGAAACCAATATTTACGGCACCAACCCGCTGGTTACGGATACCGACCAGGACGGTTTGGACGATTATCAGGAAGTGATTACTTACGGCACCAATCCGCTGGTGGCCGATTCCGACGCTGATGGTCTCCAGGATTCGGATGAAATCGGTTGGGGTACCGACCCCTGGGATCCGGACACGGACGACGGCGGCATTTTGGACGGGATCGAGGCGAATGTGGACGGCACCGATCCCACCGACCCTTCGGACGATCTGCGGGATACCGACAGTGACGGCTTAAGTGACTATGCTGAAGTAAATACCTACGGGACCGATCCGCATAATCCGGACAGCGACAATGACGGCTTAAACGACGGCCAGGAAGTCGCCCTGGGGACCAACCCCCTGAATCCCGATTCCGATAGCGACGGGATTTCCGACTTCACCGAAGTGACGGTCTGGGGAACAAACCCTAACTCGAGCGATACCGACGGCGACCTCTTAAGCGATTATGCCGAGGCGGTGACCTACAATACGAATCCCCTGGTTAAGGACACGGATAACGACAAGATTAATGACTACGCCGAGGTGATTACGATCCAGACCAGCCCGCGGGCATTCGACAGCGACTCGGACGGACTTTCCGACGGGTTCGAGACCGCATATGGCGACAAGGTCACGGACACCTATGTCCCGGGGGTGGATTTAAATCCCCGCAATCCGGATACGGACGGCGACGGCCTGATTGACGGCCTGGAAATCGCCCTGGGTACCGATCCGCTCCTGGCGGACACGGACGGCGACGGCCTCTCCGACGGACAGGAGATAAATGTCACCGGCACCGATCCGCGAAACGCTGATTCCGATGGAGACGGCATCAGTGACGGGGCGGAGATAGCCGCCGGCATCAATCCTCTTTCGGGCGACACCGATCTGGACGGGATCAGTGATTACGCCGAAACCGTAACCACTTTTACCAATCCGCTGGTGGCCGATTCGGACGGGGATGGACTGCCGGACGGTTATGAGACCGGATATGGTGACGGGGTACCGGAAAACTACATTATCGGTACGGATCTGGATCCCAACAATCCGGATACGGACGGCGACGGTTTGAGCGACGGCCAGGAAATCGCCCTGGGTACCGATCCGCTGAATTCGGACTCGGACGGCGACGGTTTAAACGACGGTCAGGAAGTCAATGTTTTCGGCACCAATCCCACCGATCCCGATACCGACGAAGACGGCCTTAATGATGGTGATGAGGTTTATTTGTACGGAAGCAACCCGCTCCGGGGTGATACCGATAACGACGGCATTACCGACGATGTTGAAAGAGCCAGCGCCACCGACCCCTCGAATCCCGATACCGACGGCGATGGCCTCTACGACGGGGTGGAGGACGCCAACCATAACGGGGTGGTGGACCCGGGCGAGACCGACCCCCGGCTGGCCGACACGGACGGCGATGGTTTGAGCGACAGCCGGGAAATCGCCCTGGGCACCAATCCGTTAAATCCCGATTCGGATAACGATGGGTTGTCTGATAGCCGGGAGGTAAACGATTTCGGGACCAATCCGTGGAACGGGGATTCGGACCAAGACGGCTGGAGCGACGGTTATGAAGTACAGACCTCCGGCACCAACCCCCTGGTTTATGACAGCGACGCTGACGGAATCTCGGATTACGCCGAAGGCGTAACCATTCATACCAACCCGCTGGTGGCGGATACGGACGGCGACGGTCTCTCCGACGGTTACGAAACCAGCCGGGACGGTAACCCGCAAACCTACACCGCGGGTACGGATTTGAACCCCAACGACGCGGATTCCGATAACGACGGTCTCTCCGACGGACAGGAAGTCCAGTCGAGCGGGACCAACCCCCTGATCGCCGATACGGACAATGACGGTCTTTCCGACGGCCGGGAAGTAAACGTCACCGGAACCAATCCCTTGGTGACCGATACCGACGGTGATGGTCTTTCCGACGGGCGGGAGGTAAACATCTATAGTACCAATCCGCTTGATCCCGATACGGACGGGGACGGCCTCAACGACGGCGCGGAGGTTTCCCTTTTCTTCACCAATCCCTTACTGAGGGACACTGACGGTGACGGGCTCGGTGACTGGAGGGAAATAATTCTATCTACCAATCCGCTTGATCCTGACTCGGACGGAGACGGTCTGACTGACGGTCAAGAGATAAATTCCTCCAGTACCAATCCGCTGGTGGCGGATACCGACGGCGACGGCCTTACCGACGGGCAGGAAGTGAATGTGCACGGGACTGATCCTAATATCATCGATAGCGATGGTGACGGTCTTTCGGACGGGTACGAGGTGAACACCTCCGTGACCAATCCGCTGGTAATGGATACGGATAATGATGGGGTGGGGGATTATCCCGAAGCGGTGACCGGAGGGTCGAACCCGCTGGTGGCGGATACGGACGGCGACGGGCTTACGGACGGCCAGGAAGACCGGAACGGGAATGGACAGGTGGACCAGGGCGAGACCAATCCCCGGCTGGCCGATACGGATGGCGACGGTTTGAGTGACGGCCAGGAGGATGTGAATGGGAACGGGATCGTGGACCCGGGGGAAACTAATCCCTTGGATCCCGATTCGGATGACGATGGGGTCAACGACGGTCAGGAAGTTGGGCACGGGACCAATCCGAACAGCGGTGATACCGATGGTGACGGCCTTTCCGATGTGCAGGAATTGACTCTCTACGGTACCGATCCGCTGGTGGCCGATACGGATGGGGATGCCCTTTCGGACGGCACGGAGATCACCATCACCAATACTAACCCCTTGAACCGGGATACCGATGGAGACGGGCTCGATGACATGCCGGAAATGATGTGGGGAACCAATCCCAACGATCCCGACACTGACAACGACGGGTTGACCGACGGGACAGAGGTTTATTCCGTCCTTACCAACCCGCTGAACTCGGATACGGACCAGGATGGACTTTCCGACGGCCGGGAAGTAAACGTCACCGGAACCAATCCCAATTCCAGCGATACCGACGGCGACAATCTTTCTGATGGATATGAAATCAACACCTCCGGAACCAATCCCCTGGTGGCCGATACCGATAGCGACGGGCTTCGGGACGACATCGAGATCAACGGCTCCAACCCGACCGATCCGAAAAACCCTGATTCCGATAATGACGGCCTCTACGACGGGGTGGAGGATGCCAATCAAAATGGGGCATTGGATGAGGGGGAAACCAATCCTAACGACGCGGATTCCGATGATGACGGCCTCACCGACGGCCAGGAAGTTAAATCGATCGGTACCAATCCCCTGATTGCCGATACGGACAATGATGGTCTCTCCGACGGCCGCGAAGTCAATGATTTCGGGACCAATCCGCGGAACGGGGATTCGGACCACGACGGCTGGAGCGACGGCTATGAAGTTCAAACCTCCGGCACCAACCCCCAAATCTATGACACCGATGCGGACGGAATCTCGGATTACGCCGAAGGCGTAACTGTTCACACCAACCCTCTGGTGGCTGATACCGACGGAGATGGTCTTTCCGACGGTTACGAGACCAGCCGGGATGGGAACGCGCAAAATTATACCCCCGGGACGGATTTGAATCCTAACGACGCGGACAGCGACAATGACGGGTTATCCGACGGTCAGGAAGTCCGGTCAATCGGGACCAACCCCTTGGTCGCCGATACGGACAATGACGGGCTTGCCGACGGCCGGGAAGTAAACGTCACCGGCACCAACCCGCTGGCGGCCGATACCGACGGAGACACTCTTTCGGACGGGTACGAGGTGAACACCTCCGGGACCAATCCGCTGTTGGCCGATACCGACGGAGACGGGATCAGGGACAATATCGAGATAAATGGTCCCAATCCCACAGATCCCAATAACCCGGACATGGACGGAGACGGTCTCTACGACGGCGCTGAAGACGCCAATCATAACGGGGCATTGGATTCGGGTGAAACCAACCCCCGAAAGGCCGACACGGACGGCGACGGTTTGAGCGACAGTCAGGAAATCGCCCTGGGAACCAATCCACTGGTAGTAGATACCGACGGCGATGGTCTCTCCGACGGCCGGGAGGTCAATGATTTCGGGACCAATCCTCTGGTGGCCGATACGGACAGGGACGGATGGAATGACGGTTACGAAGTCCAGACCTCCGGCACCGATCCGCTGGTTTACGATACCGATGAGGACGGGATTTCCGACACCGTGGAAGGAACGGTCCTTCACACCAACCCTCTGGTGGCTGATACCGACGGAGATGGTCTTTCCGATGGTTACGAGAACAGCCGGGACGGAAACCAGAATACCTATACCGTGGGAGTGGACTACAACCCCAACAATCCGGATTCGGACGGTGATGGGCTCAATGACGGGCAGGAGGTTTCCCTCGGCACCAACCCCCTGGATCGGGATTCCGACGACGACGGACTGAATGATAACGCCGAAGTGAATGTCTACGAAACCAATCCGAACCGCGCCGACACCGATGCCGACGGGCTTTCCGATTGGACGGAAATCTGGGTCACCGACACCAATCCCCACGACGCGGATACCGACGGCGACACCCTGAACGACGGCGCGGAGATCCAGGAGTACCTGAGCGACCCGCGGGAAGCTGACACCGATCATGACAATCTTCGGGACGATGCCGAGCTGGTGCACGGAACCGACATCAACGATCCCGACTCTGACAATGATGGATTGCTGGACGGCCAGGAGGTCGCCCTGGATACCAATCCCCTTAATCCTGATTCGGACCGGGACGGCCTGACCGACAAACAGGAAGTGGATGTTTTCGGGACCGATCCGCTGAATCCTGATACCGACGACGACGGCCTGAGCGACACCTACGAAGTGGAAACCTCCGGCACCAATCCGCTGTTGGCCGATTCCGACGGCGACACTCTTTCCGATTTTGACGAGCTGAGGACCTATATGACCAACCCGCTGGATGCGGACACCGATCAGGACACGGTTCATGACGAGCTGGAAGTCCGGTTCGGATCCAATCCCAACCAGGTTGATACCGACGGGGACGGCCTCAGCGACGCGCGGGAATGGGGGAATACCCCGGACTCGCCCCTGGATTCGGACGGCGACGGCATTTACAACTTCATCGACCCCGACAGCGACAATGACGGGATCTCGGATATGGAAGAAATAAAAGTCGGGTCCGATCCCTACAAGAAAGACCTGGCGGTTTATGGAGGCGGCGGCGGTTGTTCGAGCGTGCCGGCCGGCGGGGCTTCCGCGCCGGTTGATTTCCTGGTGATGCTGCTTCCGCTCCTCGGATTGGCCATCATCCGCTTCCGGCGGGAGAAGGAAGAATCGTCCCGGAAACTGTCGGGGAGAACCGCTTTCCCTTTTCTGGCGGCAGCCCTGATCCTGTCTTTGGCCTGGTCGGGCACCGCCAAGGCCCAGATTGTTCTCCCGGTAACCGAGACCAATCCCGTTAACGCCCAGCTCTTTGCTCCGGCGGATGACAGCGGGAATTTTCTGGTCACTTATGACAGCCGGACCCTGGAACAGCTGGGAATCGCCGGGGGATTTTTCCTGAATTACGCCCGGAATCCGGTGGTGGTGGCCGTGGACGAAACAACCAAGTGGAACCTGCTCCGGAAAATCCGGACGATGGACCTGTCCCTGGCTTTCGGCCTGACCGATTGGCTTCAGGTCAGCGCGGGCCTTCCTTATCATTTTTATCTCAATACCAGCGACACGGGCCACACCCAGTTCATCTCCAGCTCCTATCTCGGTGATTTTCGGGCGGAAATCAAGTTCCGCCTGCTGGACCGGAGGGAATACCCGATCGGGCTGGCCATCCAGCCTTTCATCACCGCGCCCACCGGCAAGGAAACCAGGTTTGTCGGGGAAAAGGACCTGACTTTCGGCGGTCTGTTAATCGCGGATTCAGATCTGGAAATCGTCCGGCTGGGGATTAACCTCGGTTTCCGGCAGCGGAATCCGAGGCAGACCCCGGACCAGGAGCTCGGCAACGAATGGATCTACCGCGTGGCCGCCAACTTTCCGGTGGCCAAGAGGGTCGAACTGATCGGCGATCTTTACGGAAACACGGACGCGGACGAGCTCTTCGAGAACCGGGCGGGCAACCCCCTGGAACTGGACCTCGCGCTCCGGATCCTGCTCGATTACAATCTGGCGCTGACCGCCGGGGGCGGGAGCGGGTTGACCCAGGGAATCGGCGCGCCGGATTACCGGGTATTCGCGGGCATAACCTATCGGACCCCGGAAGACAAAGAACCCCAGGTGGCTGAGCCGAAACCGGTCGCGGAGAAAAAAGTCGTTGTGGCCCCGCCTCCACCTCCGGCTCCTGTAAAGATCAGTGACCGTGACAATGATGGGATCCCGGATAATCTGGACAAATGCCCCAATGAGCCGGAAACCCTGAATGGGTACCAGGATGAAGACGGTTGCCCGGATGCCGCGCCGAAATCCAAGGTCCGCGCCATGATCCTGAACGAAGCCACGAACAAGCCTTTCGTCGGCACCATCAAGGTCAAAATGACCGACAGCGGCGAGGAGATGAATTTCAACCTGGCGGACGGCACATTCAATCTTGATCTTAAGGAATCCGGCACTTACAAGTTCAATGTTGAACTGGTCGGCGGAGAAACCAAGGAACAGACCATCACGGTCCTCCCCGGTCAGATTTTCCCCTTGATTCTGAAAACCGCCAAGCAGCCGACATTAATCCGGATCGAGAAAGGCAAGCTGGTGCTCCCTCCCATCTTCTTTGAGCCCGGGAAGGCCGTGATCCTGGAAAAATCCTATCCCATCCTCGATTCGGTGGCGATTTTCATGCAGGAACGGTCGCGCATGAAGATCAGTATTGAAGGGCACACCGACTCCACTTTTGAGGAAAACTACAATCAGAGGCTCAGCGAAGACCGCGCCGCGGCCGTCCGGCAGTACCTGATTGACCATGGAATTAACGCTTCCCGGGTCACTTCCACCGGCTACGGGCAGAGCCGGCCGCTCACGACCAACGACACCGAAGAGGGCAGGGCAATCAACCGGAGGGTTGAGTTCGTGGTTCTCGAAGGCGGGGAATAAACTCAACACTGATTAATTTTCAAACTGAGACCCGGGGCGGTACCATCGTCCCGGGTCTTTTTTTTAACCCGAAAAATGCGATTGAATCCATTCCTCCGTCCTTCGCGGTTGGATATTTTTGTAGTCTGACAATAGTTTGCAACTATCTAGATTTGACTAATTTATAAGACACATTTTTGTTTAGAATATTATTTTATATCAGAACAAATAGTGGTAAAATTAATTCACAATTGATCTTTTCCCCTGGTAATAATAGATGAAATATTCAGTTACGAAAATTAATTATCATTCTTTCATGACTTGGAAGTACTCATTTCTTTTCGCTTTTTATGTTTTTCTTGCTTCCTGCGGTGGCGATGATGGAAATTGGAAGGCTATTAAGATTTCTGCCGGATATTCGCACACCTGCGCGATTACAACCGAGGGAAAGATCAAATGTTGGGGGAGTAATTACGCCGGCCAGCTGGGCGATGGCACCATAGATGAGAAACATATTCCAGTGAACGTTTCAGGACTTTCCGAAAATGTCATTGATGTTTCTGCAGGAACGGATATTACATGCGCACTTACAGAAAAAGGCGGAGTAAAATGCTGGGGTGAAAATAGCTATGGTTCATTAGGTATCGGCAATGATTCCGGTCCGCAATTATGCAGTCCCAATTCAAACGATAAAATCCCTTGCAGTACATCGCCTCAAAACGTAACAAACCTTAGGAGCGAGGTAAAAGCGATATCTTCTGGCTACAGTCATATTTGCGTGGTTTTCAATGAAGGCGCATTGCAATGCTGGGGATCAAATCATTCTGGCCAGTTGGGAACTGAAGATAATTTACGGAAGGATATTCCCACGGCGGTATCAGGACTTTCCAAGGATGTTTCTGCAGTTTCATGCGGATTCCAACATACCTGCGCTCTTCTTATTTCCGGACAGGTTAAATGTTGGGGTAAAAATGAAGAAGGCGAGCTTGGTAACGGAACCAACGAGAACAGCAATGTTCCTAAAGACGTAAAAGGGCTTTCCAAGCCGATCACCCAGATTTGCACTGGAAGTACAATGTCCTGTGCTCTTGATGACGGCGGAGCGGTTTGGTGTTGGGGTAATGGTAATAATTCCACTTACATTGTTCCGGGCCTTGAAAGCGATGTATTGCAAATCGCCTGTGGTGACAACCATCAATGTGTTTTAACCGAAAGTGGGGGGGTACAGTGTTGGGGATACAATAGCTCTTCCCAGTTGGGAACCGGGAGCGATCAATATTACGTCTCCATTCCTTCGCCTGTTGGGAGGCTATCGTCCGGGGTAGCCGCAATTTCATTGGGCTCTCATCATAGCTGTGCTTTGAAAAATAATGGGAGCGTTTTTTGCTGGGGATCGAATGAAAATGGAGAAACCGGTATCGGAATAGAAGATTACGAAATCGATCTTCCCTCTTTGGTGAAAGGAACAGAATGAGAAGCAGTATTATTTATATTTCGCTTGTTTTCCTAATGTTGTTGGCTGGAAATAATTGCAGCGGCTCTGGATCTCCATGTAAAAAAGCCTGTGAATTTTCCCAGAAATGCGAAGAGAAGCAATGTCCAACCTGCGTTTACCCAGAAGAAAAGACTGAAGAATGTCTGTTCTTTTGCGATGGCTTTATCGTAGTACCCTGCACGGAGAAGCTGGATGCCTACATCGAAGGATGTAAGGAAAGCAATTGGTGCGAAGACAGTAATAACTGCAAGAATTACATTGAGGAATTATGCGATATGGAATTAGATCTTTTAGATTGTCTTTCCGATAGCGGCGGGAGCTGCGAAAAACTTAACAACTGCGGATTTAATCGAGATTCCTTGGATGAAAAATATAAATGTGAAGAGTGTTTTTTCTGCGATTAATACCAAATCTCAGTCGGAGCAAAGAAATCTAAAAACTGTTTTTACTTCACGTCCACGACCTCGTGGATCTGGGAAATCGCCTGGTTCACGAATTCAGAATTGTCGATCTTGAGCTCGATGGCCTTCTGGGGGCAGACGGAGACGCAGCGACCGCAGGCCCGGCACTGTTCTGAGATGACCGCCTTGCCGCCTTCCATGCTGATCGCCTTGGTAAAGCAGACATCCTTCGTGCAGGTCCCGCAGCCGGTGCACTCCTCCGTCACCGTGACCGACACCCCCGGCATCCGGTGGAGCTTGGCGTTCAACCTGGCTTCGGTATAAGGCAGGCCCCGGGTGATGCAGCAGCAGGGACAGCAGGAGCAGACGGTAAAAAGCTTCTCGCCCGGCCCGATCCCGAGCCACCAGGTATCAAGCTTGTTCTTGCCCACCATGTGGACCAGCCCGGCCTCGCGGCATTTCCGCGCATGCTCCCGGGCCTCGTCCTTGGTCACCCTCCGGCCCATTTTCGGGTTGATCCCCAGGACGGCCTCGCCCATAAAGAGGCACCCGAGATTTTTGTCGTAATCTTTGCATTTCAGGGATTCGCGGCAGATGCAGAAGTTCATGATCCAGAGGTAATTGGCCTCGTTGATGAAATGCTCCACCACCTGGGAGGGGAGGACCACGTTTTCCTGGCCGGCAATATCCTTATTGACCGGAATGACATTGTCCTTGGGCAGACAGATAAGATGATCACCATCAAAGAAACGCTTCTCGACCATCTTGGCCACGCCGGGAAGCTTGGTCAGCTTTCCGGCCCGCGGATCGCGGGGGAAAGTTTTTTTCACAAATTCGACGAACAATTTTGATCGAGCCATCTAATCCTCCGGGTTAATTTTTTAAATTATAAATCATTATTCGGAGATAGGAGATAGGGAAGAGATAAACTTTCAAGCTTCATGCCTTTTAGCCTTTTATTTCTGTTCTTTTGCCTTTGACCCTATGCTCTATGCTCTTTGCCCTTTGCTATAAGTACTTTTTCAGGGCAAGCTGCGCGATCAGCCCGACCAGAAAACAGGCGCCGGCCACCCGGGTCCACCAGACCGCCCAGACCACGTACCAGAGGGGCCAGAGAGGAAACTCCTGGGTCGGGTCTTCCGGGTTGAATTTTTCCTTGAGGTCCTTGGGGATGACGTCCTCGGCGACCTTGAAAGCCGCGACCGGGGTGAGAGGAATGGGTTTGGACAGCACCGAGACGAAACGGATTCCCCGGGGCAGGGTCAGCAGGGCGATGAGACTCAGGACCGGGAGAACTTTGACGGCGACCAGAAACACAATCGTCAGGTAAAAGGAAATGACCATGACCTGGGTAACCAGCCTGGCCCCTTTGTCTCCCAGGAGCACCGGCAGGGTCCGGACCTTTTTTTCCCTGTCCTTTTCCGCCTTGTCGAGGTGCTTGCCCATCAGGACGGCGGTCACCGCCAGGCCGTAGGGGACAGAGGCCAGGAAGGGTTTCCAGCTCAATACCCCCGAAACGGCGAAATACGTTCCCCCGACCATCAGGGGCCCCCAGATCAGGAAGATCGCGAGTTCACCCAGCCCGTTTTTCTTCAGCCGGAGGGGCGGGGCGACATAGAAAACGCTGGTGCCCAGGCCGACCACGGCCAGGGCCATGATGACCCACCCCCGGGCCCAGGTCAGGTAAAGGGCGATCAGAAAATCCAGGGAAAGGCAGAGAAAAATCGCGAAAATCAGCTTGCCCTCGGTAACCATCCCGGAAAGGATGGGATGGGGGGCGTACTTGGCCCGGGGATAGTCGGCCGTGTCCACCCCGGAGGTGTAGTCGAAAAAGTCGTTGACCATGTTGTTGGCCGCATGGGCCAGGGTCAGGCCAAGCGCGGCCAGGAGCAGGCAAAGCCAGTTGAAATGACCGTCGATCGCGGAAAGGATCCCGCCGATCAGGGCGGAAAGCAGGGTGATCGAAAAAATCAGGGCCCGGGTGATGATCAGCCATTTGCTCACCCAGTCGAGTTTTGCGCCTTTTTCGATGTTCCCGGTACGGATGGCCATGATCCAGTTGGAAAGCATATAAGTTGTCTCCTGTTGCCGGTAGCCGGTAACCGGTCACCTGCTGCTTGCTGCTTGTTACCTTTTCCTGGTTATTTCGCTTCCGAACCTCTGGAGTTTATCCCGGTCACCGGGGCTGTAATCCGGCCCCCGCCAGAGACTCAAGGGAGCGCCGGCCCTGACCGCGGGTCCGGGAGAAGAAACCAGCACCGCCCCGGTTCTTTTCAGGAGCTTTTCCAGCGATGCCACGGTGTTTTTCGCCCCCAGTCCGGCATGGACGCTGAAAGCCGCGGCTTTCTTGTCCCGGAGAAGACCCGGGGGAATGGATTTTAAGAAGCGTTCCAGGGGACGGGCGATCCCGGAAAGGAGGGGAGCGGTGCTCCCGGCGTGGCAGGGGCTGCCGACCAGGATTAAATCGTAATCGGACAGATCCCGGAACTTGATCTCCCGGCAATTCCTGATATCCGGGGTGATCTGGTTTTTCTTCATCCCGGCGGCGATGTCCCCGGCCGCGTCCTGGGTATGACCGGTTTTGCTGTAATAAACAATGATGGTTTTCATGTTTTTTTGTCCTCCTTTTGGGCCCGGAAACGGGTGGTATCAATGGAATGCCTGCCCGTGTCATGCCCGCGAATATAAACCGTATATGAATTCATCGAGTAGAAATTCAATCCCTTGATAATCGGGTAGAGATTTTCAATCGTGGAAATGATCTGGGGATCGAAGTGGTTGCCGGAATGGGTCTTGAGCTCGGAAAGGGCCTCGGCGACGCTCAGGGCCTTTCGATAGGGGCGGTCGGAGAGCATGGCGTCAATGGCGTCGGCCACCGCGATCAGGCGCGCCCCCAGGGGGATATCGTTTCCGGCCAGGCCGTCGGGATACCCGTACCCGTCAAAACGCTCGTGGTGATGCTTGATAAACGGCAATAAAAAGCGGAGGGCTTTCGTTCCCTTGATGATATCCTCGGCGATGACCGGGTGCCTTTGAATCACCTGGAAATCCTGGTCGGGAAGGGGGCCTTCCCGGAGCAGGATGGAATCGGGGATGCCGATTTTGCCCAGGTCATGCAGGCGGACCGCCAGCTGGATTATTTCAAGGTATTGGGGGCGGAGGCCCAGGAGCTTGCCGATCCGGGACGACATTTTCTCCACCCGGAGGGAATGGCCGAAAGTGTAGGAATCCCGCGCCTCGATGGCCGAGGTCAGGATGGAAACCATGCTTTCGATCTCCGCCTGTTTATTATGCAGAAGTTTCATATTTAATATTAACCGCCCGAATCCCTGTCGCTCAAAATATCATATCTGTCAATGGATTTGGCAAGTGAGCATAGTTTCAATGATAATATTACTAATAACAATATATTCGAGATAACCGAGACAATTAATTGTCCTCAATCCCATCCAGCCTTCTGGCGCAACTCCTGATTGGGCAGGTTTTTGCCTGTCCGTCCTTTCTTTCTTTTCCCAATTTTCTCCTGGCCGGCGGGTTGATCCTGGGACTGCTTTTGGCCTGGCTGTACGTTCGGTTTTTTCGGGCTTTGAACTGGCGCGGTTTTGATAGCTGGGAATTAACCGATTTTTCCCTGGGCGCGGAACTGGCCCGGAAAACCTGCGACCATCTTCATTCCGCGCAGGCCCTGAAAAATAAAGATCTGGATGATTTTTCTCTCTTTTTGACTGTCGGTCTGAAAACCTCCGGCCTGACCCGGTCCGGGTGGATCAAACTTGACCCTGATTTGGGTTCCCTGGCCAGGGCTTCTGAACTGATCCGGAAACACCTCCAGGCCTGGAAGGGAATTGAGATCAACGAAAAGGGGATTCTACCCTGGGTCCTGGAGATGAGATCACCGGTCCCCGAAATCGTCATTTCCAAAAAACAGAAATCCCCGAGGTCCTATATTAATAAGGAAGGAGTTAGGCTACTTCTCTTTGCCCGGGAGAATGGGCCTTCCACTCGGGACATGTTTTCCGGATTTACGGAAGAGATCAAGAAATATCTCCCCCTGGAGCCTGTCCAATATGATCCGGATTTTCCCGTGGTTGTCGAAAACGACCCGGCCTTGAACAAGATCGATCAATTGGACCGGGTCATGGAAAAAGCCGGGTTGTTCCGGGACCTGGAAGAACAATGGTCCAGGTCGGGCAAAAGCAAGAATGATTTCAAGATCGCGCTTAAGACCGTGATCAGCATGTGCTTCCGCCGCCGGGACGACGGCACCTACAACGACACCGAACTGGTGTTTCACCTGATCGAAAAACTTTTCGAGCGCGGCTTCTCCAACGTGACCGTGGTGGAATCCCAGAACCTCTACGGCAACTGGTTTCATAACCGCGAGGTTCTCCGGGTCGCCGCCCACGCCGGCTACTTCGATCCTTCCGAACTGAAAGGACTGGACCTCACCCAGCCGTATTGCGGAAGGGTACTGGTTAAGGGCGAGGAAAAATGCTTCCGGATCATGGACCTGACCTATGACGCCATTCCCCATGATTTCGGCCCGGTGCTCGGAAACTGGAAGATCGCCCGGACCTGGCTCGAGGCCGACTACCGGATCGGGTTCACCAAAGGCAAGACCCACTTTTTCGGCTATTACTACACCCTCGCGATCAAGAACACCTACGGCTGCCTTCCCGAGCAGGACAAGATGTACTGGTACCACTGCCACGGGGTAACCTCCAAACTGACCGCCCGCCAGCTCCGCGACTGCCCGGTGGATTTTTCCCTGGTGGATTCCTATACCAGCGCCGACGGCCTGCTCGGGGCCAAGATGAAGGCGGTTTCCCTGAAAACCAGGACCATCTGGGGCGGGAAGCCGATCCTCGGGGTCAATTCGGTAGGGGCGGCGATGATGGGGTTGGATCCGATGGTCAACTCCTTCTTCACCGATTCGATCCGGGAGATCGGGTCCATTTATCCTTTCCAGATCGAGGGGCAGGTCAGGATGTTTCCCCGTTGGCGAAACATCCCCGGGGTCATCTCCCGGGCTTTCCCCCGGTTCGAAAAAAAGATATTCCACTTTCCCATGCATCTCCTCGCCCGAATTTTCACCGGGCAGAACGATCCCGAGTTCCCGCCCAAGGCCAGGTTCCTCCGGTTCCGCCGGGCGATCCTGATCGTTCCTTATCCCTTGCTTTGGTTCCTGGACCGGGAAAAATTAGTGATTTGCCTGCGCGAGTTTCGCAATTGGATCAGGATTAAGATTTCACCGGGGCTTTTTCCGATCAGCGGCAAAGATCGGGATTTCAGGAAGCTGGTTCGGGACATACCCCGGGAAGATCTCAGCCGACTCGGCGATTTCATTAAAAAACATCAAACCGGGATCGCGGACCACCGGATCCCCTTAAAAAGGTACGGGTATCACTTCCTGCTCGACTCGGCTGTTTACGACTTTATCTGCCTGCCCCTGGTTTCCGAATGGATTTTTGAGATTATTAAAGGGATAAGACAGGGACGCTGGGAGGCCGACACGGTTATACATGACATCAAGAGCTGGATCAAATGATAAAAATAAGGTTGCAGAAAGCCAGAAACCGGTAACCGGATGAGATTAAAAATTAAAATTATCGTTGCTATATACTTTTTGTTTTTATCATTTATTACGGTATGTTATGCCGGCAATCTTAAGATTGATCCTAAGATTTTATGGCTCCAGAAAAACCTCGAAAATCTTAGGGCCGGAGCTCCTTTAGTTTTTCTTGCCCCCCCCAGCACATTTATTAAAAGCGTGGGGGAACCGGATCGGATATCGGTTTTCATTTATCCCCGGAACCAGACGCAAGCCATTAAAGAAATATCCCTGAATGGCGGGAAAATCAGGAAGGTCACATCCAACCTGATTGCCGCGCAGATGGACCTTGAAGCCATTGCCCGGCTGGCGGAATCCGATTCGGTGGTTTTTATCACCCCAGTCCGCCCCTTGACCACCCAGCTCGACGTGGCCGTGCCCCTGATTGGAGCCGACCGTGTCCACAAGGGACTGGATACCGGCGGCACCTCTTACCTGGGCGAAAACGTAATCGCCGGGTTGGTGGATACCGGGATTGATCTTTCCCACCCGGATTTTCATCATCCGGACGGGTCCACCCGGATTCTCTGGCTCTGGGACCAGACCCAGGACAACGGTCCCCGCCCGCATGGTTTTGATTACGGAAAGGAATGCGATTCCATCCTGATCAACCAGAACAGGTGCGGGGAAGAGGACGGGCTTTATATCGACGAAACCCCCACCTACGGCCACGGGACCCACATCGCCGGCATTTTCGCCGGGAGCGATCCGGTGTATACCGGGATGGCCCCGAAGGCCATGATCATCGCGGTCAAAGCCAAGATGGATGAACTCTCCCTGCTGGACGGGGTGGATTATCTCCTCGGGAAGGCCGCCGCCCTGAACCTTCCCGCCGTGATCAATATCAGTCTGGGCACGAATGAGGGGGCCCACGACGGCAGTTCCCCGATGGAAATCGAACTGGCCGAAAGGCAGGGCCCGGGAAGGATTTTCGTGGTTTCGGCGGGCAATGAGGCCGCCGATTCCAGCGGGAA
>JAQTNV010000050.1 GCA_028713675.1 bacterium | reverse complement strand
CTCCTTCACAATCGATAAGACTTCGCCGGTGATCAGCGTGTCCGGAGTTTCGGACGGGACTTACTACAAGGCGGATGTGGCGCCGGTGATCACGGTGACCGATGCCAACCTGGCCGGCTCTACGATTACGCTGAACGGCGCCCCGTTTGTTTCCGGAACGACGGTTTCGGCGGAGGGCAGCTATACGCTGGCGGTTGAGGCTTCGGATAAGGCCGGAAATACCGCGCAGACGACGGTAACCTTCACCATCGACAAGACCGTGCCGGTCATAACGGTCACGGGAGTGACGGACGGGTCTTACTATAAGACCGATGTGATTCCGGTCATTACGGTAACTGAAACTAATCTGGCTTCTTCCTCCATTACGCTCAACGGAAACACCTTCGAAAGCGGAACCGCGGTTTCGACCGAAGGCGGCTATGCCCTTGTGGTTCAGGCAACTGACAAGGCCGGGAACACCGCGCAGGTCTCGATCTCCTTCACAATCGATAAGACTGCGCCGGTGATCAGCGTGTCCGTAGTTTCGGACGGGACGTACTACAAGGCGGATGTGGCGCCGGTGTGCACGGTGGCCGATGCCAATCCGGCCGGCTCCACGATTACGCTGAACGGCGGTCCGTTTATCTCCGGGACGACGGTTTCGGCGGAGGGTGTCTATACGCTGGCGGTTGAGACTTCGGATAAGGCCGGAAATACCGCGCAGACGACGGTAACCTTCACCATCGACAAGACCGTGCCGGTCATAACGGTCACGGGGGTGACGGATGGGTCTTACTATAAGACCGATGTAGTTCCGGTGATTACGGTGATCGACGCCAATCTCCAGTCTTCATCCATTTCCTTGAATGGCGCGCCTTTCACGTCAGGCACACCGGTTTCGGCGGAGGGAAGCTATACGCTGGCGGTTGAGGCTTCGGACAAGGCCGGGAATACCGCGTCGATGTCCTTGACCTTTACCATTGATAAGACTGCCCCGGCTGTCTCAATTATTGGGGTAACGGATGGGGTCTACTACAATACGGATGTTATTCCCGAGATCACGATTACGGACCTTTATCTGGACGCCTCCAGCATTACTCTGAACGGTGAGCCGTACATTTCCGGCATGCCGATTTCTATTGAAAACAACTATGTGTTGGTGATCCAGGCGGCGGACCGGGCAGGTAATACGAGATATGCCGAGGTGACCTTCACGATCGACAAGACGCCGCCGACCATCAATGTATCCGGTGTTTCCAACGGGTCTTATTACCACGCCGACGTGACCCCGCTCATCTCGGTTATCGATCTCCATCTTGCTGCTCAAACGGTTACCCTGAATGGGGCTCCGTTTGTCTCCGGGACGACGATTTCCGCTGAGGGTGGTTACACCCTGGCGATTAATGCCGGCGATTTGGCGGGGAACAGCGCCCAGGCAACGATTTCCTTCACCATCGACAAGACCCCGCCGGCAATCAGCGTGTCCGGGGTTTCGGACGGAATCTACTACAAGGTGGATGTGGCGCCGGTGATCACGGTTACCGATGCCAATCCGGCCGGCTCCACGATCACGCTGAACGGCGCCCCGTTTGTTTCCGGAACGACGGTTTCGGCGGAGGGCAGCTATACGCTGGCGGTTGAGACTTCGGATAAGGCCGGAAATACCGCGCAGATAACGGTGGCCTTCACCATCGACAAGACCCCGCCGGTGATAACGGTTTCGGGAGTGACGGATGGGTCTTATTCCAAGGTCGATGTGACACCGGTGATCACGGTTACCGATGCCAATCCGGCCGGCTCCACGATGACTTTGAACGGCAGTCCGTTTGTTTCCGGGACGACGGTTTCGGCGGAGGGTGTCTATACGCTGGCGGTTGAGACTTCGGATAAGGCCGGGAATACCGCGTCGAAATCCCTGGCCTTCACGATCGACAAGATCGCGCCGGTGATCAGCGTGTCCGGAGTTTCGGACGGCGTCTACTACCAGACCGATGTAGTTCCGGCGATCACGGTGACCGATGCCAACCTTGCCAGTTCCGCAATCACCCTGAACGGGGCTCCATTCACCTCCGGAACAACGGTTTCGGCGGAGGGCGGCTATATACTGGCGGTCCAAGCTATGGACAAGGCCGGGAATTCCGCGTCGAAGTCTTTGACCTTCACCATCGACAAGACCGCTCCGATCGTAAGCATAACCGGGGTGAATAATGCGGTTTGTTATCCGTATTCGGTGACGCCGGTGGTGACGGCGAGCGACGCGAACCTTCTCTCGCTTTCGTCTGCTCTCAATGGTGCGGCCTTCGTTTCCGGGACGGTGGTTTCCGCGGAAGGGGATTACCTGCTGGCCTCCACCGCTAATGATCGGGCGGGGAACACGAAACACGTGGAGGTGAACTTCACGATTGACCGGACCAAGCCGGTAATAGCGATAACGGGAGTGGAGAATGGGCATACTTATACCGGGACGGTGACGCCCGTCATCGGGATTACGGATCCTCATCTTAAGACCGAAAGTGTGAGCATCACCCTAAACGGGGCGCCGTTTGTCTCGGGAACGACGATCAATTCCTCGGGAAGCTACATCCTGGCGGTTTCCGCCCAGGATTGCGCGGGGAATCCGAACCTGGTCCAGGTGAACTTCGTGGTTTCCCTGGTAGGCGGTCTGCCCGTGTTCAATTATGGGATCTGCGCCTTTGACTGGGTCGCGCTTTCCAACAATTCCACGATCCGGAGTTATAATCCCGGGACCGGCCTCTTAGGGGACGAGGGACGGATCGCGGCTCAGGGCAACCTTAACCTGATCAACAACGCCAAGGTTCGAGGGGATACGGTCGTGGGCGGCAATCTCTTGATGGCAAACAATGCGCATATTTACGGGACCCTCTATATCGACGGCGGCTCGATCACGATCCATAATAACGCCGGGATTTCCGGGTCCACGATTCATCTTCCGGTTCCGCCCCAGCCTTGCGAGTGCGGTTATGACTTGGAAGGGATCCTGGCCGGGAAACAGGCGGATAACGACAACGCGGTCCTCCTGGCCGATCCCACCATCGTCCCCTTCATTGTGAACGGGTCCCTGGTGATCACCAATAACCATAACGTGACGCTGCCTTCCGGGGATTACTATTTCACGAGCATTTATTTGAGCAACAATGCCAAGTTGATCATATCGGCGGGGGCGCAGGTCAACCTTTTCGTCGAGGATAACGTACAGATCTCGAACAATGCCAAGATCGTAAATCCCTTATCCAATCAAGCGGATCTCAATCTGATTTGCGGGACTGATGCCACCCAGGGCGAGGTCTTCTACCTGATGAATAACGCCGGGGTCAAAGTTAACGTGTACGCCCCCCTGGCCGACGTCGTGATGGAAGGCAACGCGGATCTTTACGGGGCGATCGTGGGCAAGAGCTTCACCGGCGCCAACAATTCCAAGATCCTGCTGGATGAGTCGCTCTTGGGAGAGGGAAGCACCCCGCCGCTGACATGTGAATGAAAAGGGTAGACGGCAAACGGTAGACGGAGAGAGCGGAGTGCGAAGCGCTGAGCGTTAAGCGCCAAGCGAAAAAACAGAAAACAGACGGGAAGAGAAATACTGCTAAACGGGGCATGGTCCGAAAGACCATGCCCCGTTTTTTTATTGGAAATCAGGAAAATTTCGGGCCTCTTCCTTATAAATACAGCCACAATATATGGTATTGCATCTTTTCCGGATAACAATAAATAGTGTTTTTGGCAGTTATCTTAATATATTAAAGAAAACAATACTTGACAGAGTGGGGTAAAGTGGTGTAAAAATCCCATAAAGTGGTTTAGTAACCAAGGGAAGTGGGTTAGTGCGGTGTTTTTCGGAAGATACGAACACACAATCGACCAAAAAGGCAGGATTTCCATCCCGTCCAAGTTTCGCACTACCCTGAGCGAACACTACGACGATCGCCTCATCATCACCAACAATACCGACGAATCACTCTCCGCCTATCCGCTCGAGGAGTGGAAAAAGCTCCTGAGCAACGCCCCCGGGAGTTTCAAGACCGAGCAGGAGCGCGAGGATTTCCAGCGCTTCGTGGTCGGCGGGGCGATGGAATGCGCGGTGGACCGGCAGGGCCGGATCCTGATCCCGCCGGTCCTCCGGGAGTTCGCTGGGCTGGAGCGCGACGTGGTTTTCGTCGGCGCGACCAACAAGTTTGAGATCTGGAACAGGACCAAGTGGGAAACCGCTCTCCAGCTGGCCCGCGAAAGAATGCAAAAGGCCAAGGCCTGAATGGAACACTGGCCCGCACTCGCCGACGCGGTAATCGAGATTCTCGAGCCAAAATCCGGAGGTATTTATTTTGATGGAACTGTGGGTGAAGGCGGCCACGCGGAGGCCATCCTGAAAAAGAGCGGTCCCGGCGGACGCCTGATCGGAGCGGACGTGGATGCCCAGGCCATTGATTCCTCCCGGCGGAGACTGGCAGTCTTCTCCGACCGGGTCACCCTGGTCCAGGCCAATTACCGGGAGATCCGGGAAATCCTGGAGGCGGCCGGGGTGAAAGAGGTGAACGGGATTCTCCTCGACCTCGGGGTTTCCTCCCGGCAGCTGGATGACCCGGAGCGGGGCTTCAGCTTCCGGAATTCCGGCCCCCTGGACATGCGGATGGATCCGGAAGGGGGAGCGGACGCCTCCGAGCTGGTCAACCGGGCCCCCCTGCCGGTCCTGGAAAAAATCATCGGCGAATTCGGAGAGGAGCCCCGGGCCCGCCGGATCGCCCAGGCCATCGGGGCGGCCCGCCGGAAGAAAAGAATCGCCACGACCGGGGAACTCGCCGAGATCGTGGCCCGGGGGGGAGCCGCGCGGCGGCCGGGCCGGCATCCCGCGACCCTGACCTTCCAGGCCCTGCGCCTGGCGGTCAATCGGGAACTGGAGAATCTCGAGTCGTTCCTGCCCCAGTCCCTGCCGGTTTTGAGCCCGCGGGGGAGGCTGGTGCTCATCTCCTACCATTCCCTCGAAGACCGGATCGTGAAAAATTTTTTTAAATCGGTTTCCCCCGGGCAGGCGAAAATCCTGACCCGCACCCCCCTCCGCCCGGACGCGGAAGAAATATTTCTAAGCCGTTCCCGGACCCGGAGCGCCAAGCTCCGGGCCCTGGAAAAGGCCGGCGAGGAAGCATGAGGTTCAGGCGGACGGCCAGCCCGAAACGGAAAGAGATCAGAAGCCCAGAGACTCCCGGATTTGTTTCCCGCCTGCTGACCTTGAGTGTTTTCGCCGTGATGATCTCGATCCCGGTGGCGGTGGGATTTTTTTACGCGCAGGCCCGGCTCCAGGCGCTGGAGATCGGCTACCAGATCGCCGAGGCCGAAAAGCAGCTGAAAGCGGTGACCCGGGAGAATGAGCGCCTGGGCATGGAAGTGGCGGTGCTGAAATCGCCCGAACGGATCGGAACCCTGGCCGGTCAGAGCCTGGGTTTGGTCTGGCCCGACCCCGCCCGGATCCGCGTCATCTCGGCGCGTTGAGCCAAAAATGAGAATTCGGAACCGAGCCAAGCAGAAAACCGAGGGACGACAGCGGTTCTTCCGCGTCCGGCTGGTTGAGCTCGGCCTGTATCTTTTCGCGGCCCTCCTGCTCTTCCGGGCTTTTGAACTGCAGATCCTGGACAGCCGGGGGCTGGTGGCCCGGGCCAGCGGGCAGCACCAGCGGATGATCAAGGTCTCCGAGAAGCGCGGATCGATTTATGACTGGCAGGGCCGGGAGCTCGCCCGGAGCCTGGAAGAGGTGTCCGTGGCGGTGGATCCCCAGAAGTTCCGCGCCCCGAAGGAAATCGCGGAGCTGTCCCGGCTCGTGGGCGTCCCCGGGGAGAAAATCGCCTCCCGGCTCAAGAACGGGGGCGGGTTCGCCTGGATCCGGAGAGGGATCGACCCGAACCTGGGCACGGAGATTGACCGGGCGAATCTGCACGGGGTGATGCTGATCCCGGAATGGCGGCGTTTCTATCCCCAGGGCGAGCTGGCCGGGCAGGCCCTGGGTTTTGTCGGACTGGACCAGACCGGGCTCGAGGGACTGGAGCTCAAGTACGAGTCGTTTCTCCAGGGGCAGCCGGACTTTTTCTGGATGGAACGGGACGGGGCCGGCCGGGGGATCAAGTCCCGCTTCAAGCCGGTCCTGGACGAGGAGAACGAGTCCCCGAGGGAGGGAGCGGATCTTTACCTGACCCTGGACCTCTCCCTGCAGTACCTCCTGGAACGGGCTTTACACCGCGGCCTGATCGAGAACCGGGCCAAGAGCGGGGTGGCGATCGCCCTGGGTTCCGGGAGCGGAAGGATCCGGGCCCTGGCGGTCGCGATCGCGCCCCGCGCGGGCTGGGGACCCGCGCCCGCGGGCTTCGATACGCCCGGGGAGGATGGCTTGAGCTTCAACCCCAACACCTTTTTCGTTTCCTCTCCCCTGCAATGGCGGAACCGGCTGATCACGGATGCGTATGAGCCCGGGTCGACCATGAAGGTTTTCGTGGTGGCCGCGGCGCTGGAGGAAAAGCTCGTCCGGCCGGAATCGCGTTTTAACTGCGAGCAGGGGTCCTTCGCGGTGGGCCCGGATGTGATCCACGACCACAAGAAATACGGCACCCTCTCGGTGGGGGAGATTATTAAGTATTCCAGCAATATCGGGGCGGCCAAGATCGGGGCGCTGCTTGGCCGGAAAGCCTTTTACCAGTATCTCCGGAATTTCGGTTTCGGACAGGCCACCGGGGTGGACATGCCCGGGGAAGCGCCGGCGGAGCTCCGCCCCGCGAACCACTGGCGCCCGGTGGACCTGGCCACGGCCAGTTTCGGGCAGGGGGTGGCGGTCACGCCGATCCAGCTGGCGTCCGCCTTCGCCGCGGCGATCAACGGCGGAAAACTCTACCGCCCGTATATCGTGGAAAGGGTGGTGAACAGCCGGGGCAAGGTTCTGCTCAGGAACCGGCCCACCGTGGTCCGGACCGTGATCTCGCCCGGGACTTCCCGGGTGCTCGGCAAGATGCTCCGGTCGGTGGTGGAGGGGGGAACCGGACAGAAGGCCCAGGTCCCGGGAATCGCCCTGGCCGGGAAGACCGGCACTTCGCAGAAATTCGATTTTTCCCTGCGCCAGTATTCCTCCGATAAACTGATCAGTTCCTTCCTGGGGGTGATCCCGAAAACCGCCCTGAACGGGATTTCCGGGTCGGCGGAAGAGGACCTGGTGGTGCTGGTGGTGATCGACGAGCCGCATGGCCCGGGCTGGGGCGGGGACGTGGCCGCCCCGGTCTTCGGGGAAGTGGTCAAGACCGGCGGCGCGGTCCTGCATCTGACCCTGACCAGGAGGGATACTTGAAGTTGACCGAACTGGTCCGCTCGGCCGGTCTCAGGTTTTTAGACCGGGGAGGGGAAAAATCTCCGGATCCGATTGAGATCGGGGGGATCGCCTACGATTCCCGCCGGGTCCGGCCCGGGGATTTGTTTATCGCCATCCGCGGGGAGAAGGATGACGGCCACCGCTTTATCCCGGCCGCGGCGGAAAAAGGGGCCGCGGCGGTCCTGGGTGAAGACGCTTTCGCCGGGGCCCTGCCGGTTCCCTATCTCCGGGTCGAAAATTCCCGGGCCGCCCTCGCGCTCCTGGCCGCGGCGTTTCTGCAGGACCCTTCCCGGGACCTGATCCTCGTCGGCGTGACCGGGACCAGCGGCAAGACCACCACGACCTATCTGATCGAATCCATCCTCCGGGCCGCGGGGCTTGCCCCCGGCCTGATCGGGACGGTGGAATATCGTTACGCCGGGGTGCGGCGCGCGGCGCCCCGTACCACCCCGGAATCCTGGGACCTCCAGAACCTTTTCGCGGAAATGAAGAAATCCGGGGCCAAGTCGGCGGTGATGGAGGTTTCCTCCCACGCCCTGGTCCTGGACCGGGTCAGGGGCTGCGCTTTCAACGGGGCGGTTTTCACCAATCTGACGCCCGAGCACCTGGATTTCCACCGGGACCTGGAGGATTACTTCGCCGCCAAGCGGAAACTGTTTATGGCGGAACCGGGGGAGAGAAAATTCCCGGGATTCTTCGCCGTCGTCAACCTGGATGACGCGTTCGGGGAAAGGCTCGCGTCCGACCTCCGGAAGGAAGGAACCCGGGTCCTGGGATTTTCCGCGCAGGGGAAAACGGGCGCGGAGATCCGTCCCCGGAACCTTGCCGAAGGCTGGGACGGGATCCGGGCCCAAGTGGAAACCCCGGCCGGTCCGGTCCCGATCGATTCGAAACTTCTGGGGCATTTTAATCTCGAGAACATCCTGGGAGCGGTGGGCGCGGGGGTGGGCCTTGCGCTTTCCCCCGCGACGATCGCCCGGGGAATCGCGGATGTTACGGCGATCCCGGGGCGCCTGGAAAGGGTGGAGACCCCGGGCGCTGGCCCCCGCGATTTCCAGGTGCTGGTGGATTACGCCCATAAACCGGACGCGCTGGACAAGGTCCTGACGGCCCTGGCCGGAATCAGGTCCGGGGGCAGGCTGATCACGGTCTTCGGCTGCGGCGGCGACCGGGACAAAAGCAAAAGATCCGTGATGGGAAAAATCGCGGCCGGGCTCTCCGATCTCCTGATCGTGACCTCCGACAATCCCCGGAGCGAGGATCCCCTCGCGATCATCGCCGCGATCCGGGCGGGGGTGGAGGAGACCGGGCAGAAGCGGGAAGGACAGAATTTCTGGATCGAACCCGACCGGGAAAAAGCCATCCGGCTGGCGGTCGGGAAGGCCCGGAAGGGCGACCTGGTCCTGGTGGCGGGCAAGGGCCACGAGACCGAGCAGATTATCGGGAAGGAGAGGCTTCCCTTTGACGACCGGGCGGTGGCCGCCCGGATTCTCGCGGAAAGGTCGGCGGCATGCGCCTAGAACTGGTTCTCTCGCTCCGGGAAACGGCGGAAGCCGTGCGGGGAAGTCTCTGCGGCCGGGGTGATCTCCCCGTGCCGGGGATTTCCACCGACTCCCGGAGCGTCGAGCCCGGCGAGCTGTTCGTGGCCCTCCGCGGCCCGAACTTCGACGGGCATGAATACATCCCCGAGGCCCTCGCGCGCGGGGCCACGGCGGTCCTTTGCGAACGGAATCTTTCGGAAAAATCCGCCCCGGCCGCGGTGGTGGTGCCGGACACCCTCCGGGCCCTGGGCGACCTGGCCCGCCATTACCGGGATAAATTCCCGGTCCCGCTGGTCGCGATCACCGGAAGCAACGGGAAGACCAGCACCAAGGAGATCCTGACGGCCATCCTGCGGAAAGCCTGGGGGGAGGAACAGGTCCTGGGCTCTTCCGGGAATTTCAATAACCAGGTGGGGGTGCCGCTGACCCTGTTCACCCTGCGGAAGAAACAGCGCGCCGCCGTGCTCGAGTTCGGCACCAACCAGGAGGGGGAAATCGCCCGCCTGGGGAAAATCGCGGCCCCGACCATCGGGGTGATCACCAATGTGGGCAGCTCCCACCTGGCCGGGCTGGGCGGGATCGAGGGGGTGGCCCGGGAAAAGGAAAGCCTGCTTTTCTCCCTGCCCGCCAAGATCGGCCGGGCGGTCCTGAACGCCGACGACCCGCGGGTCCTGGCCATGGCCGCGCGTTACCGGGAAAAGGGCGGAGAGACGGTTTTCTTCGGCCTGAGCCCGGAAGCGGCGGTCCGGGCGAACGGGATCCGGCCCCGCGAATGGGGCCTGGACCTCGAAGTGGATTTCCCGCGGCGGAAGTTTACGGTGAAGCTCAAGTTCCCCGGGGTCTCCGGGGTCAGGAATGTCCTGGCCGCCGGGGCGGCGGCCTTCACGCTCGGCCTGAACCCGGAGGAAATCGTTTCCGCCTGGGAGGGGCTCAAACCTTTCCCGGGGCGGCTGGCCCCGGTCCGGAGCGGGCGGGGCTACTGGGTGATCGACGATACCTACAACGCCAATCCCAATTCGACCGCGGAAGCCCTCCAGGTCCTGTCCGAGCGCCGGGCCCTGGCCCGGTCCGGGCGGGGCAAGGCCTGGGCGATTCTCGGGGAAATGCTCGAGCTCGGGGACGAGGCCCGCGAGGCCCATTTCCGGGCCGGGGAACAGGCGGCCCGGCTCGGGATCGACCGCCTGGTGCTGCTCGATTCCCCCGACGGGGCGATCCGGGCCCTCTCCGAGGGCGCCCGCGCCGCCGGGATGTCCGGGGAAAACATCCGGGTTTTTCCGGACCACGGCCGGCTGACCGATGAAATCAAGCGCCTGATCGCCCCGGAGGACCTGGTGCTGGTCAAGGGCTCCCGGGCCACTCGGATGGATCAGGTGGTAAAAACCCTGGTGGAGAACCATGATTTATAAAGCTTTATATTCGTTCCGGGACCACTTCAGCGGTTTCAACGTCTTCCATTACATTACCTTCCGCACCGGGCTGGCGATCATGACCGCGCTCATCGTCGGCCTGATCTTCGGCAAGCCCCTGATCCAGCGCCTGCAGGGTTGGCAGATCCGCCAGGTGGTCCGGGACGACACCCCGCCGAATCACAAGAAGAAAACCGGCACGCCCACGATGGGGGGGATCCTGATCCTCGGCGGATTGCTGGCCGCCGTCCTCTTTTGGAGCGACCTTTTCAACCCTTATGTCCAGGCGGTCTGCCTGGTGGTGACGGGCTTCGGCCTGGTGGGCTTCCTGGATGACCGGACCAAGATCCGGCAGGGAACCGGCAAGGGATTGAGAGGCTGGACCCGGATATTCATCGAAGTGGTGATCGCCGGGGCCGCGGTCGGGATCATCTTTTACCAGACTTCCTATTCGAGCGTGCTTTATTTTCCTTTCCTGAAAAAAATTCATCCCGATATCGGTCTCTGGTACCTGCCCTTCGCCGTTTTCGTGATCGTGGGATGCGCCAACGCGGTCAACCTGACCGACGGACTGGACGGGCTCGCGATCGGGCCCATGCTGACCAGCATGCTGGTTTACCTGCTCTTTGCCTATGCCGCCGGGAACGCGGTAATCAGCAACTACCTCGGGATCCCGGGGGTGCCGGGGGCGGGGGAACTCGCGATTTTCTGCGGGGGAATGGTGGGGGCGAGCCTGGCCTTTCTCTGGTTCAACGCCTACCCGGCCGAGGTTTTCATGGGGGATCTCGGTTCCCTGGCGGTGGGCGGCGGCCTGGGAGCGGTGGCGGTGGTGGCCAAGCAGGAAATCGTCCTGGTCCTGGTGGGAGGGATTTTCGTCCTGGAGACGGTCTCGGTGATTTTCCAGGTGGTGAGCTTCAAGCTGATCGGGCGGCGGATCTTCCGGATGGCCCCCATCCACCACCATTTTGAGATGAAGGGGTGGGCCGAGCCCAAAATCATCGTCCGGTTCTGGATCATTTCCGCGGCCCTGGCGCTTCTGGCCTTGAGCACGCTCAAACTGAGGTAGGAGAGAAATGGAACTGAAGGGGAAAAAAGTGCTGGTCGTGGGCATGGCCCGCACCGGGGTGGCCACGGTGAAATTCCTGGCGCCCCGGGGGGCGCTCGTGACCGCGACGGACACCAAGCCCCGGGCCGAGCTGGAGACGGCGGTCCGGGAAACCGCCGGCCTCCCGGTCGTCTTTCATCTGGGCGGTCAACGCCGGGAGGATTTCCTGGAGGCGGACCTGATCGTGGTCAGCCCCGGCGTTCCGATGGACATCCCGGAGCTCACGGCCGCCCGGGCGGCCGGGAAGGAAATCATCTCCGAGCTCGAATTGGCCTACCGGGCCCTGGCGGAGCGGGGCACGCGGGCGCAGATCGTGGCGGTCACCGGGGCCAACGGCAAGACCACGGTCACCACCCTCCTGGGAGAGATCCTGGCCGGGCCGGGCCGGAAGGTGTTCGTGGGGGGCAACATCGGGAACCCGCTGATCGAGGCCCTGCTGACGGACGAGCAATTCGATTTCCTGGTGGTGGAGGTTTCGAGCTTCCAGCTCGAAGGGGTGACCAGCTTCCGGCCCCGGATCGGGATCCTGATGAACATCACCGAGGACCATCTCGACCGCTACGCCTCCTTCGCGGATTACGCCCGGGCCAAGGGCCGGCTCTTCGCCTTTCAAAACCCCGAGGACTTTGTGGTGGTCAACCGGGAGGACCCGGTCGCGCTTTCGGCCGTGGAGAACACCCGGGGGCAAAAATATTATTTCAGCTACCGCCGGGAGGTGGAACGCGGGTCCTTCATCCGCCCGCTCGCGGGAGGAAAGGAAGAGGTCGTTTTCCGGGACGGCCGGCGGGAAAAGGCGTTCGCCCTCCCGCCCCTGACCGTGGCCGGGGTGCATTACCGCGAGAACGTGCTCGCGACTTTCACCGCCGGCCAGATCCTGGATCTTCCCGGGGAGGCCGGCCTTTCTCTGATGGCCGGGTTCAAGGGACTGCACCACCGGATGGAGCTTTTCGCCACCTGGAAGGATATCCGGTTCGTGGATGATTCCAAGGCCACCAACGTCGGCGCGGTCGAGCGGGCCCTCCAGAGTTACCCGCCCCGGTCGGTGATCCTGATCGCCGGGGGCAAGGACAAGGGCGGGGATTATCGGGTGATCTCGGACCTGGTCCGGGAACGGGTGGTCCTGCTCCTGCTGATCGGGGACGCGGCGGAAAAAATCGACGCGGCCTGGGGGAAACTGACTGAGTGCCGCCGGGTGGGAACCCTGCCGGAGGCGGTCAAGGCGGCCCTGGCGGCGGCCCGGCCCGGTCAGGTCGTGCTGCTTTCCCCCGCCTGCTCGAGTTTCGACCAGTTCAAGAATTACGAGGAAAGAGGCGAGATCTTCCGCCGGGAAGTTAAAAAGCGCATAGAGCATAGCGCATAGGGCAAAGGGCAAAGGTCAAAAGGCATAGGGCATAGGGCATAGAGCATAGAGCAAAGAGCCAAGAGCAAAGAGCAAAGTGAAAAAACATGATACCGATGCCGATATTAATATTGAGGGAGGAAAACCGTAATGATTGAATCCGGTTTTCGCTCCGCGGTATCGACCGGGATCGGGAGGATCCAGCGGGACAGGTTTGATTATTTTCTCCTCTCGATCGTGATGATCCTGGTCGGGGCCGGGGTCCTGATGATCTACAGCACGAGCTATATCCCCGCTCTGAAAGAGCTCGGGGACAAGCTCTATTTCCTCCGGCGCCAGCTCCTCTTCATGGGCCTCGGGTTTTTCCTCTGCCTGGTGACGGCCTTCCTGGATTACCGCCTGCTTTCCCGGTATTCCAGTTTCATCCTGCTCGGGGTGGTTTTCCTGCTCATCCTGGTCCTGATCCCGGGGGTAGGAACCCGGGTGGGGGGAAGCTCGCGCTGGATCCGGGCCTTCGGATTCAGTTTCCAGCCCACCGAGCTGGCCAAACTCGCGATCGTGATCGTGCTCGCGAACTACCTCGGTAAAACCGAGAGTCAATCCGATAACAAAGCCAGGATCATGATCCCGCTCGGTCTCGCGGGCGGGCTCGCCTTCCTGATCCTGCTCCAGCCGGATTTCGGGAGCGCGGTGGTGATCGGGATCCTGCTGCTGCTCCTCTGGACCATCGCCGGGGTCAGCCTGAAATACGTCCTGGGGCTCGGGCTCCTGGCCCTGCCGGTCGCAGTCGGCCTGGTGGTTTTCGGCCACGGTTACCGGATGCGCCGGGTGATGGTTTTCCTCGATCCCTGGAGCGATCCCGAGGGCAGCGGTTTCCAGATCATCCAGTCCTTCGTGGCCTTCGCCCACGGGGGCTTTCTCGGGCAGGGGCTCGGGGAAGGGAGCCAGAAGCTCTTTTTCCTTCCCGAAGCCCATACCGATTTCATCTTCAGCGTCATCGGCGAGGAACTCGGCTTCCTGGGGGTGGTGGCGCTCCTTCTCCTTTATCTGGTTTTCACCCAGCGGGGAATCCGGATCGCCCTGAAGGCCCCGGATCTCTTCGCCAGTCTGCTGGCTTTCGGGATCGTGATCATGGTTTCGTTCCAGGCGCTTTTAAACATGGGAGTGGTGCTGGGGGTTTTACCGACCAAGGGACTGACCCTGCCGTTCATCAGCTACGGCGGCACTTCCCTGGTGGTCAACCTGATCGGGGTGGGCATTCTGCTCTCGATCGGGCTTCATCCCCATCCCTCCCGGAAATGAAGGGAAAAAACGGGTGCCGAAAACGGGTGAACAGCTGCGGATCGCCTTTGCCGCCGGCGGGACGGGGGGACACATTTTCCCGGCCCTGGCCCTGGCCGGCGAATTTCGGCGGCGCGATCCCCGGGCCGAGATCGTTTTCTTCGGAACCCGGAAGGGATTGGAGACGAAATTGATTCCCAGCCATGGATACCGCCTGCACCTGATCGAGGTGGAAGCCCTGAAGGGGCGGGGGCCGGCGGCCGTGATCCGTTCCCTGGCCAAGCTCCCCCGGGCGGTATTTTCCTCGGGGAGAAGACTCCGGGAACTGCATCCCCACCTGGCCGTGGGCCTGGGGGGTTATGCCTCCGGCCCGGTGCTTTTGGCCGCCTGGCTGCTGCGGATCCCGACCGTGCTGGTCGAGCCGAATTCCATCCCGGGCCTCGCCAACCGTCTGCTCGGCCGCCTGGCCCGGCGGATTTTCATCGCTTTTAACCGGACCCGGGACTTTTTCCCGGAAAAACTGGTCCGGCTGACCGGCAACCCGCTCCGGCCGGAGGTGATCCCCGGGTTTTCCCCGGCGGCTTCCCCGGCGCGCGGCGGGTTCACCCTTCTGGTCCTGGGGGGAAGCCAGGGAGCCAAGACCATCAACGCGGGCGTGCTCGCGGGGATGCCCGAGCTGGCCCGGGCCATCCCGGGTCTCCGGGTGATCCACCAGACCGGGTCCGCGGACCGGGCGGCGGTGGAACAGGCTTACCGGGAGGCCGGCCTGGCGGCCACGGTTCTGGATTTTATCGAGGATATGGGACGGGTTTACGCCCAGGCGGATCTGGTCATCGCCCGGGCGGGGGCCACCACCCTGGCGGAGCTGACCGCCTGGGGGAAGCCCGCGATTCTCGTCCCTTATCCCTTTGCCGCCGACCAGCACCAGAAGGAGAATTCCCGGGAGCTGGCGGAAAAAGGGGCGGCGCTGATGCTGGAAGACCGGGAGCTTTCCGGCCCGGTGTGCGCCCGGGCCGTCCTGGAACTTTACCGGGATGAGACCCGGCGGAAAGAGATGGGAAAAAAAGCCCGGGAAATCGCTCACCCCGAGGCCCGGGAGGAGATCGTCAATCAATGCCTGGAACTGGTAAAAAACTGAAAACCGCCGCGCCGGCGGAGATCCTGGAAAAGCTGCCCGCGGGGTTTCTCTCCCGGGGCCGGCGGATCCATTTCATCGGGATCGGGGGGTCGGGGATGAGCGGGATCGCCCAGATTTCCCTGAACCTCGGCTTCCGGGTCAGCGGGTCGGATCTCATCTCCTCCGAAACCACCCGGGAACTGGAAAAACTCGGGGCGGTTATTTCCCTCGGGCATCACCGGAAAAACGTGAACGGGGCCGAGCTGGTGGTTTATTCCTCGGCGGTTTCCCCGGACAATCCGGAACTCGCGGCCGCCCGGGAGCGGGCGGTGCCGACCATTCCCCGCGCGGAGATGCTGGCCGACATCATCCGGAGGGCGGGGCGCTCCATCATCGTGGCGGGGGCGCACGGGAAAACCACCACCACTTCCCTGATCGGGACGGTTTTTTCCGCGGCCGGGCTCGATCCGACCGTGGTGGTCGGGGGCAAGCTGAACAGCCTGGGCACGGGGGCGCGGCTCGGGAAGGGCGGGATCATCGTGGCCGAATCGGACGAGAGCGACGGTTCCTTTCTCCGCTTTTTCCCGTCGGTGGCGGTGGTGACCAACATCGATTTCGAGCATCTGAATCACTACGGGTCGATGGCCGTCCTGGAGGCGGCCTTCGCCCAGTTTTTACGGCAGGTGGATAAAAACGGCCTGGTGGTGGCTTTCAAGGAGGATCCCCGCCTGATGCGGATCGTCCGCCAGATCAAGCGCGAAGGCCGGCGGGTCAGGACCTACGGGTTCCGGCCGGAAGCGGACTGGTCGGCCCGCAATATCGAGGCCCGGGGAATGGGCATGGAGTTCGACGCCTACCGGGAAGGGAAATTCCAGGGCCGGGTGCGGGTGGGCACGCCCGGCCGGCACAACGTGCTGAATTCCCTGGCGGTCCTGGCGGTGGGAGAGGAATTCAAGGTTCCGTTTTCGGAAACCGCCCGGGCCCTCGCGGATTTCTCCGGGGTCCAGCGCCGTTTCCAGGTATACGGGGAGCACGGCGGGGTCCTGGTGGTGGATGACTACGGCCACCATCCCACCGAGATCCGGGCCACCCTCCGGGCGGCGCGGGAAGGTTTCGACCGCCGGCTGGTGGTGGCCTTCCAGCCCCACCGCTACACCCGCACCCGGGATCTCTACCGGGAATTCTCCGCCGCGTTTTTCGACGCGGATATCCTGGTCCTGACCGAA
Organism: bacterium; assembly: GCA_028713675.1. Classification (GTDB taxonomy): domain Bacteria; phylum Desulfobacterota; class JAPLJL01; order JAPLJL01; family JAPLJL01; genus JAPLJL01. The sequence continues at coordinate 9,377 of JAQTNV010000050.1, read as the reverse complement.
ATCTATCCCGCCTCGGAAAAGCCGATTCCCGGAGTGACGGGGAAATGGCTGGCCGGGGAGATCGAAAAGGCGGGCCATCCCGGGGTGGTTTACGTCCGGGACGTGGACCAGCTGGTTCCCCGCCTGAAAAAGATACTTAAACCGGGCGACCTGCTGCTGACGCTGGGGGCGGGGAGCATTTACCGGGTGGCTCAAAAAGTCGCAGACGAACTGCAGGAAGGCTAAATGCTGGAACCAGAAATCAAACAGACACTCCAGGAAATCTGCAAGGGAAAAGCGGAAACCGACGTTTCCATGGCCGAACACTGCTCATTGAAAGCCGGGGGCCGGGCCGCGGCCCTGGCCTTCCCGCCGGGCCGCGAGGAACTGGAGGCGCTGATCGCGTTTCTCCGGCAGAAGCGGATCCCGTATCTCCCATTCGGCCGGGGGACCAACCTGCTGGTCAAAGACGGGGGCTACCCGGGGGTTCTGGTCTCCCTGTCCGAGGGTTTTCAGAAGGTCGAGTCCGGGCGGGAAGAGGGGGAAAAACTTCTCCGGATCCGGGCCGAAGGCGGTGCGCCGCTCGCGCGGGTGGTGGAACTCGCCGCCCAGGAAGGCGGCGCCGGGCTGGCCGCCCTGGTGGGCATCCCCGGGTCGGTGGGCGGGGCGATCCGGATGAACGCCGGGCCGGCCGGAAGCAAGGGCCAGATCGGGGGCAGCGTGAAAACCGTCCTGGTCCTCGAGAGCTCGGGCCGGACGGCGAGCCGGGACCGGGAGGAGCTCAAGTTCGGCTACCGGGAGAGCGCCCTGAAGGACAGGGAGTTTGTCCTCGAGGCGGTGCTCGAGCTGGCGCCGGGCAAGCCGGAGAAGATCCGGAAGGAAATGGAAACCATCCGGGAGAAAAAGAAATCCACCCAGCCCTGGGACCTGCCCAGCGCCGGTTCGATTTTCAAGAACCCGGACCGGGGCAGCAAGGCCGGCCAGATGATCGAGGAAGCGGGCTTGAAGGGGGTGCGGATCCGGGGGGCGCAGGTTTCCCCGGTGCACGCCAATTTTATCGTGAACGTGGGCGGGGCCGCGGCCAAGGACATCCTCTCGCTGATCGGGATGATCCGGGACCGGGTCAAGGAGAAGTTCGGGGTGCAGCTCGAACTCGAGCTGAAAGTGATCGGAGAGGATTAACAAGTAGCAGGTAGCAGGTAGCAGGTAGCAGGTAGCAGAAAACAGGTAGCCGCAGCCTTTTCGATCAGATCCCGAGGCATTGTGGCCGAGGGAAGGCTGCGCGGAATAAACAAAACGAACCAGAGAAACTAAAGAAACCAGATAGACCAAGGATCAAGAATGATAAGAGAAAAGATCAGGATCACGAAGAAAAGCCGGATCGGGGTGCTTTACGGGGGAACTTCCGCGGAGCGGGAGATTTCCCTGCGTTCCGGGCGGGCGGTGCTCGCCGCCCTGGAAAGCAGGGGCTACCGTCCCATCGGGATTGATCCCGGGGCCGATCTCGTTCCCCGGCTGAAAAGAGAAAAAATCGAGGTGGTTTTCCTGGCTCTTCACGGCGGCCGGGGAGAAGACGGCTCGATCCAGGGGCTTCTGGAAACCCTGGAAATTCCCTACACCGGTTCCGGGGTGCTGGCGAGCGCCCTGGGAATGGACAAGCTGCTTTCCCGGATAATCTTTCAGGCGCGGGGGATAACCGTGCCCCGCCATCTCTGGGTGGAAAAAGCCGCGTTTCGGGTTTCTCCGCAGGAAATCAAAAAACGCCTGGGGGGGTTCCCGGTGGTGGTGAAGCCGCGGGCCGAGGGCTCCAGTCTGGGAGTGGGGCTGGCCCGGAACGCGCGGGAGCTTCAGGACCGGGTCAAAACCGCCCGGGCCTACGGAGGGGATCTCCTGATCGAGGAGTTTGTTTCCGGGGCCGAGGTGCATGTCGGGATTCTCGCCGGAAAAGTCATGGGGGAGGTCGAAGTGGTGCCCCGCGGGGGCTTTTACGATTACCGCTCCAAGTACACCCCCGGGATGACGGAATATATCATCCCGGCCCGGGTCGCCGCGGGCGCGCGCCGGGACCTGGACGCGGCCGCCCGGGCGGCCTACCTGGCCCTGGGCTGCGACGGGGTCGCGCGCGTGGACTGCATCTACCGCCGCGGGAAGTCCTTCGTGCTCGAGGTCAACACCATCCCGGGCCTGACCGAGACGAGCCTGATCCCGAAAATCGCCCGGGCTTCCGGCCGGGATTATCCCGGCCTGGTCGAGGCCATTCTGATGACCGCCAGTTTAAAGGGAGGTGGAAATTGAAAAGCCTGCTTTACGTTGTCTCCTTCGGCGGGATTGTCGCGGCGCTCTGGTTCACCACCACGAGCGTCGGCGGCAAGCCCCAGTTTTCCCTGCCGATTTCACAGATCCAGGTCCTGGGCAACCAGCGGGTCCCGAGCGGGGATATCCTGTCCCGGGCGGGGCTTTCGCAGGGAAACAACCTCCTGGCCATCTCCCTGGACCAGGCGGCCAAACGGATCCTGGACCTGGCCTGGATCAAGGAGGTTTCCATCTCCCGGGTTTTCCCGGACCGGGTGGCCATCAAGGTCGAGGAATACCGGCCGGTGGCCCGGATCCATCTCGGGGACGGCGTCTGGGGCCTGATCGAGGAGGGGGGGAAGGTGATCCCGGTTTCCCCGGAGGAGCTGGCCCGGGAAGCCCCCGGCCTTTTCGAGATCCATTACGAGGGCGCCTTGCCCCCGCTCGAGGCCCTGCAGGGGGCGGTGACGCTGATTCATACCCTGCAGAGCGACCCGAGGATCCTGCCCGCGGTCAACGGGATCATGTTCCGTCCGGGGCTGGGATACTGGTTTACCCTGGGGTTTGAAACCCCGCTCTGGGTGCGGTTCGGTTTTGATGATTACCCGAAAAAACTCGCCCACCTGCAGAAGATTATAAGCAATTTCCGGCCGGACCCGCGGGTCTGGGAGGAAATCGATCTTGATTATCCGGACCGGGCATTGGCCCGGCCCCGACCGGTTTTGGAGGCAACAAGCGATGGAGGTCAGGGATGAAAAAAAAGGAAAACCTGGTTGTCGGTCTGGATATCGGCACCACCAAGGTCTGCGCCATCGTGGGGGAGTTGCATGAGGACAAGATCGATATCATCGGCATCGGCACGAGCCAAAGCCGGGGCCTGCGTCGGGGGGTGGTGGTCAATATCGAGACCACGGTGGGTTCGATCCGGAAAGCGGTGGACGAGGCCGAACTCATGGCCGGATGCGAGATCACCGAGGTCTACACCGGGATCGCCGGCGGGCATATCCGCGGTTTTAACAGCCACGGGGTGATCGCGATCAAGGACAAGGAGGTGCGGGAGACCGATATCCGGCGGGTGGTGGACGCCGCCGCCGCGGTCGCGATCCCGATGGACCGCGAGCTGATCGATATCGTGCCCCAGGAATTCATCGTGGACGACCAGGACGGGATCAAGGAGCCCCTGGGGATGTCGGGGGTCCGGCTCGAGGCCAAGGTGCACATCGTGACCGGGGCGGTGGCCTCGGCCCAGAACATCATCAAGTGCGCCAACCAGACGGGCCTGAATGTGTCCGACATCGTCCTCCAGCAGCTGGCCTCCGCGGAGGCCTGCCTGAACCTCGATGAGAAAGAGCTGGGGGTGATCCTGGTGGATATCGGGGGCGGGACCACCGACATCGCCCTGTTCTCCGGGGGAAGTCTCCGGCATACCGCGGTGGTGGCCCTGGGCGGCAACCATATCACCAACGACCTGGCCGTGGGCCTGCGCACTCCCCTCCCGGAGGCGGAACGGCTGAAAAAGAAATATGGATGCGCCCAGGCCAAGATGGTCAAGGAGGATGAGACCATCAAGGTGCCCGGCATGGGGGGCCGGGAGCCCAAGAACATTTCCCGCAAGGTGATCGCCGAGATCATCGAGCCCCGGGTGGAAGAGATTTTTGCCCTGGTCCAGCGGGAGATGCTGAAGACCGGCAACGAATCACCGCTGGCCGCGGGGGTGGTGATCACCGGCGGGTCGGCGGCCCTGGACGGGATCGCGGACATGGGAGAGAGCTTTTTCAACCTTCCGGTCAGGATCGGCTACCCCACCGGGATCGGCGGGCTTTCCGACGTGGTCAACAGCCCCATGTATTCCACCGGGGTCGGACTGATTCTCTACGGGGCCAGAAACCGGAGGCACTCCCGTTTCCGGATCCGTGATGAAAATATATTCGGGAAGGTCAAGAGCCGGATGCGGGAATGGTTTTCGGAATTTTTCTTTAAAAAGGCGTGAATATGAAACAGCAGGAACTTATTTTTAAAAAGGAGGCAGAGATGATCGCATTGGAGGAAAATTTTGGGCAGAGGGCCAAGATCAAGGTGGTCGGGGTCGGGGGCGGCGGAGGAAACGCCATCAGCACGATGGTGGAAGCCGGCCTGGCCGGCGCCGAGTTCATCGCCGCCAACACCGACGCGCAGGCCCTGGAGGCTTCCCGGGCCTCGGTCCGGATGCAGCTCGGCAAGGAGCTGACCCGGGGTCTCGGGTGCGGGGGCAATCCCGAGGTGGGCCGGAATGCCGCCCGGGAGGACTGTGAAAGGATGAAGGACCTTCTCGCCGGTTCGGACATGGTCTTTATCACCGCCGGGATGGGCGGCGGGACCGGGACGGGCGCGGCCCCCGTGATCGGCGAGCTGGTCAAGGAGATGGGGGCGCTTTCGGTGGGAGTGGTTACCCGTCCGTTCGATTTCGAGGGCCCCAAGCGGAGGAAACAGGCCGAGGAGGGGATCAAGGCCCTGGCCGCCTGCGTGGATACCCTGATCGTGATCCCCAACCAGAAGCTCCTGGCCCTGGCGAGCAAGAACACCACGCTTAAGGAAAGCTTCCGGAAGGCGGACGAGGTCCTGCTCCAGGCGGTCCAGGGCATCACCGACCTGATCATGGTCCCGGGGATTGTCAACCTGGATTTCGCCGACGTGCGCGCGATCATGACCGGGATGGGAATGGCGGTGATGGGGACCGGGAGCGGGGTCGGGGAGGACCGGGCCAGGCAGGCGGCGGAAACCGCCATCTCGAGCCCATTGCTCGACGATCTTTCCATCAGCGGGGCCAAGGGCATCCTGCTCAACATTACCGGCGGATCGGACCTTTCCATCCAGGAAGTGGAGACCGTGGCCGGCATCATCAACGAGAAGGCGATGGAGGGCGGGAAGGTCGCGGACGACCTGCACGTGATCTGGGGAACGGTGGTCAACGAAAACCTGAACGGCGAGCTCCGGGTGACCGTGATCGCCACCGGCTTCGGGGGGAACGGGAAGCAGAAAATCACCGAGGTCCGGCAGACCCAGAAGAAAGAGCCGGGTCCGTTCGTGGAATCGACTTCCCATGAATACGAGCTCCCCACCTTTTTACGGAAGGAAAAGAAGCTGAATATGCCCGACCCGGTCACGATCAACGAGAGCTACGGCTCTCAGATGTCTTTTGATCAGGACGAATATGACATCCCGGCCTATATCCGGAAGAACGGTCTTTCGTTCAAGGGCTGATTAATATGAGGATATTTTAGACACGGATTTTCACGGATAAATTGGATTCAAATCTCTGAAAATCTGTGTAATCCGTGTCGTAAGCTAAAAAATTTCTGACTGCCTCATCTCTCTTACGTCTCCTTATTAATCGGGGCCGGCCCTTTCCTCCGGGGGCCGGCCTCCTTGTTTTAAAAAGCAGGTCATGGGTTATGGGTGTTAGGTGTTAGGTTAAAATCAAAAGAATATCTCCCCCTTTGTTGAAAGGGGGCTCAAGGGGGATTTTCAATACCCATAACCTATGACCTAACACCCAACACCTAATTGCGGAGCGAAACCTTCCCCACAAAAAAGAAATAAATGCTAACGAAATGGGGGATTGCCACATCCTTCGACGGACTCGGGGCTCGCAATGACGAACAGCACTTGATCAGATCCTTCGCTATCGCTCAGGATGACATCCAGTTCTGGGTGTTATCCCCCAAAAACTATGATAAAATAATAAAAGTAAAGGATTTAACGGATCGAAATTTAATCAAGAAAGGAACAAATCATGAAAAAATTTATTGGGATGGTGATGGTTTTCATGTGCCTGGGATTTTTCGCCGTACCCGCGGCCCAGGCAGGCATCGGACTGGGCGCGAGTCTGGGAACCGGATTCATCCATAAAGATGGTGACACGGAACGTGTTCCCACAAACGTCGAAGTTACGCCATTTATCAAGATAGCGATTGTATCACTCGACCTGGGGATAAATTTCGATTTGGAAGAATTGAACACCAACGCGAAGTCAAGGCATTACACCCTCCGCCCCGGCGCCCGGGTGGAAATTCCCCTGGTATATCTCCGCGCGGCAGTTCCGATCCAGCTGAATGAGGGAACCCAGCTGGATACGCTGACCAAGGGCAGGGATTATGGGTTTATCCTCGGAATCGGACATAATTTCAGCATCGCCAAAGTGATCGGAATTTTGATTGAAGTGGATGCCAACATGTCGCATGAATACGATTTTACTCCTAAGATCGAGTTCCGCGGCGGTCTCCAGTTAAGCATCTAAATTATCAGGGTATTTATTTCTCTGGCTCCATTCTTCCTGTATTTTCCCCTCCCTTGAGGGGAGGGGATGAAGGGGAGGGTGATAATTAGGTTTTTTTAGTGGTAGCCGCAGCCTTTAGGCTGCGGTTTTTTTTTACATCATTATTCTTTGAATAGATGGCTTGAAGGGTAAGCTTTCTGCTTACAGCTTGTGTCCATCCAGAAATTCAATCATAGCCCTGTTAAACTCCTCCGGTTTCTCGACGGGGATCATGTGGCCGGAATCGAGGATGTGAACCCGGCGGGAGCCGGGGATTTTCTGCTCCAGTAACTCTCCGAATTTCGGCGGGGTCAGGAGATCGTCCTCCGCTGAAATGATCAGGACCGGGGTTTTGATCTCACCCAGCCGTTCCCTCACGTCAAAGACATTGCAGGCGCGAAAGTCCCCGAGGATAACTTCGGGCTTTTGCCGAGCCGTATCATCCATGCATGGCTTGATTAATTCCAATGGGGTTTTGGAAGAAGCCGAGAATTGTCCCATCAGCTCGATAAATTTCGGAAAATCGTTCTGAATTGCTTCGAATATTACCGGTATGACCCGCAGGCGGGCCCCGGTGGAAGAGAGGACCGCGGCCCGGAACCGCCCCGGGTGGTCAAGCAGCAACTGCTGGGTGATCGCCCCGCCCATGGAAAGACCGACGGGGATGGCGTCGGGTGCCACAGAGGAGATGAAACCTGACACTGCCCGGGCGTAATCTCCAACTTTTTCCATCCCCGGCCGTTTACTCCGGCCGTGACCGGGCAGATCAATGGCAATGGTGTTAACGCGGTCTTTGAGTGTAACAACCTGGTTGGACCAGAAATTGGCCGACCCTCCGGCGCCGTGGATAAAAATAACGGTGGCTTTAGATTTGTCTAACGGCCAATTGCCCGCTACAAATGTTAATCCTCCGGTTTCGAGTTCAATCAATTATTCTCCTTAAATGGATATTAATCGTCAGGGTTCTTTTGTTTCCTATCTTTTCGCCATTTCTTGCCAGGTATTATCCAAGTAAAAAATATGCCTTCTAGAATCATTCTAATTTTATCTAGTAAAGAATAATTTGTTGATCTTGGACTTGAATCTGATTCAGTGTTATTTAGAAAATCTGATAATAATTCTTTGGCGGATTCTTCGAATTCTTCATCGACCATAATAGTTTTTTTATTCAACAAATCCACTTTAAGTCCCATATATAATGAACCGAAGTTGTCATTGTGTACGAAAAAGGGAATACCTTCTCCTTGGAGAAGGCTTTTAATTACTGCTAGTTCCGCTTCGCTATTAGGGGAATATAAATTAATCATTTAAAAACAATTGTTTAGTATTATTTTACTGCCGAAAGGCTTTATTGTTAAGAAAATAATTTCGCCACTTACTCGCAGGCTTCCCTCGTCCACAATACCTCGGGATCTGATCGAAAAGCCTACGGCTACAAAAAACCGGAATGATTTTAATAAAATCTCCCCCTTTATTTAAAGGGGGACGGAGGGGGATTATGAACATTTTTAATCCGGTTACCGGCGACCGGCTACTTGCTACCGCCTCTTGAGTTTTCCGCCGGGTTGATGTTTAAATAAGCCCAAATTTGGGGCTGAAATGGATAATACGAACCCGCTGAAAGAAATCATGAATCCGCGCTCGATCGCCTTCCTGGGCGCGTCCAATAATTTATTGAAGATGGGATCGATGCAGCTGCTCAACCTGATCAATGCGGGCTTCAAGGGTCCCATTTACCCCGTTCATCCGGACCTGGATACCGTTCTCGGTCTGAAGGCCTATCCAAGCATTGAGAGTATTCCGGAAGTCCCGGAACTGCTCGCCATCGTCCTCCCGACTAAAATCGTGCCGGATTTTATCGAGGCTGCCGGCAAGAAAGGCACCCGCCGCGCGGTCATCATCTCCGGCGGGTTTTCCGAAGTGGGGGCTGAAGGTAAAAATCTGCAGGCCAGGCTGATGGAGACCGCCAACCGTTACGGGATCCGCTTTGTCGGGCCCAACTGCATCGGCCTTTTAAATACCGGGAACGGCCTCAACACCACGCCCTTCCATTACGGGGTCGAAGAAGGCCCGATCGGGCTCGCCTCGCATTCCGGGACCTATTGCTGTCACACCTATCCATACCTGGCGAGCCTGGGGACGGGTTTTGCCGAGGCGATCAGCCTGGGGAACGCGGCCAGCATCGACGTAGTCGAAGCGATGGAATATTTCCTCGGCCAGCCCCGGGTCAAGGTGATCATGCTTTATCTGGAAGGCATCCGCCGGGTTCCCGAATTCATCAAGACCGCCCGCCGGGTGTCCAAAGAAAAGCCGATCATCGCGCTTTACGTGGGGGGAACCGAAGCCGGGGCCCGGGCGGCTTCCACCCATACCGCCGCCATTTCGGGACCGGCCGCGCTCTTCCAGGGGATTCTCCGCCAGGCAGGGGTGGTCCAGGCCCGGAATACGGAGGAACTTTTCGACGGGGCCATGGCCCTCGCCACCCAGCCCCCCTGCCGGGGCAAAAAGATGGCGATCATGACCAATTCGGGAGGACCGGGGGCGGCCATGGCCAACGCCTGTTCCCTCCAGGGTCTGGAGCTTCCCGAGTTTTCTCCCGAGATCCAGGCCCGCCTGCGGAAGCATTTGCCCCATACCGGGACCTGCCGGAACCCCGTTGACCTCACCTTCAGCGTGAACATGGACGATTATTACGTTCACATCCCGACGATTCTCCTGGAGAACCCGGACATCGACGGCCTGTTTTTCTACGGGGTCTTCGGGCCGGAACTCCTTCTCGAGCAGAAGAAAAAGATCGGGAAAATGATGGAGA
>JAQTNV010000049.1 GCA_028713675.1 bacterium | reverse complement strand
AGCACACCGTGGGCGTGCAGAACATCCGCGCCTGCGGCATCATCCAGCTCCTGCTCGGGAACATGGGCATCGCCGGCGGCGGCGTGAACGCCCTGCGCGGGGAGCCGAACGTGCAGGGGTCAACCGACCATGCCATGCTATGGCATATCCTGCCGGGGTACCTGAAGGTTCCCAATACCAACTGGCCGACGCTCCCGGAATACCTCAAGGCCAACACGCCGGTCAGCCAGGACCCGAAGAGCGCCAACTGGTGGCAGAACTATCCCAAGTACACGATCAGCCTGCTGAAAAGCTGGTTCGGAAAGAACGCGACCAAGGAGAACGATTTCGGGTATAACTGGCTCCCTAAGGCGGACGCGGGCGCGGACTACGCATCGATGTTCATTTTTGACCGGATCGACAAGGGCGGCATCAAGGGCGGGTTCATCTGGGCGACCAATCCCGCGCAAAGCATTCCGAACTCGAACAAGGTGCGGAAAGCCCTGGGCAATCTCGACTGGCTGGCGGTCATGGAGGTCCATCACACGGAAACTTCCGATTTCTGGAAAGGTCCGAACATGGACCCGGCCAAGATCGGGACGGAAGTGTTCCTCCTTCCCTCCGCCCACCGGTTGGAAAAGCCCGGCAGTGTCAGTAACAGCGGCCGCTGGGTCATCTGGCACAACGAGGCGGTTCCCCCGCAGGGGAAATCCAAAACCATGGGACAGGCCATGGCCGAAATTTTCGGCCGCCTCCGGAAGCTCTACCAGGAGAAGAAAGGCGCCTACCCGGACCCCATCCTGAACATGGATTGGCCGGATAAATATGACCCCGATGAAATGGCGCGGAAGATAAACGGCCACTTTACCGAGGATGTCACGGTCGACGGAAAAACCTACAAGAAAGGCACCCTGGTCCCGACCTTCGGTCTCCTCAAGGACGACGGCTCCACCGCCTCTCGGTGCTGGGTAATTACCGGCTGCTACACGGAAGAGGACGGCAACAAGGCCAAACGGCGGGACCTCACCCAGACGGAAATGCAGAAAAAAATCGGCCTCTTTCCCAACTTTGCGTGGGCCTGGCCGGTCAACCGGAGAATCATCTACAACCGGGCTTCGGTTGATGAAAACGGCAAGCCCTTTGATCCCGAAAGGGCGGTTATCCAGTGGGAAAACGGAAAATGGGTGGGCGACGTCCCCGACGGCCCTTGGCCGCCCCTGGCGAATGAGAAAGGGAAATATCCGTTCATCATGCTCAAGGAAGGTCACAGCCAGCTTTTCGGCCCGGGCATGGCGGAAGGCCCGTTCCCCGAGCACTACGAGCCGATCGAAACGCCGATCAAGGCGCATTCGCTTTCTCCTCAGCTGCACAATCCCTGCGCCAAGATCCTCTCCGGCACCAACGACCTCCTGGCTACCCCGGGCGATGAACGCTATCCGATCGTGCTCACGACCTACAGCATGACCGAGCATTGGTGCGGCGGCAGTGAGACCCGGAACGTGCCGTGGCTGCTCGAAGCCGAGCCACAGCTGTACGTAGAGATGAGCCCGGAACTGGCGGGAGAGAAAGGGATCAAGAACGGCGACCCTGTCGTGATCACCAGCATCCGCGGCCGGGTGGAGGCCATCGCCATGGTGACAGTCCGGATGAGACCCTTCAAGGTGATGGGGAAAACGGTGCACGAGATCGGCATGCCGTTTGCCTTCGGCTGGACGACGCCGGGGAGGGGCGATTCCACCAATCGGCTGACGCCTTCGGTAGGCGACCCGAACACCACCATCCCGGAATACAAGGCGTGTTGCGTAAACATCGAGAAAGCGGACAAGGTAACCGAGCTGTAATATCGCAATGATCCGGGGGCAGGCCCCTCGGCCCGTCCGTTTGACGGAAAGGAGAAAAGAAACATGCCAAAAGCATTCCTGATCGATACCTCAAAATGCACCGCCTGCCGGGGCTGTCAGATGGCCTGCAAGGAATGGAAGGATCTCCCGGCGACACAGACCAAGCAGCGCGGCACTCATCAGAACCCGGAAGATTTGAGCGCCAGCACTCTCAAGCTCGTCCGTTTCAACGAGTATATATCCGAAGGAAAAGTCGTCTGGAATTTCTTTTCCGACCAGTGCCGCCACTGCGTGGAGGCCCCCTGCAAATATGTCGCCGACGAAGCGCTCCCGGGAGCGGTAACGCGGGACGAGGCGACGGGCGCCATCATCTATACCGAAAAGACCAAAAAGCTCACGGCCAAGGTATTCGAGGACATGCGCTCCAACTGCCCGTACAATATCCCGCGCCGGGATGAGAAGACCGGGCTGCTCATGAAGTGCAACATGTGCCTGGATCGGGTCTCGAACGGGATGCTCCCCATGTGCGCCAAGACCTGCCCGACCAATGCGATCACCTTCGGGGACCGGGAACAAATCCTGGCCCTGGCCGAAAAACGCCTCGCGGAACTCCTGAAGAAATACCCCAAGGCCCAGCTGCTCAACAAGGACAGCGTGAGCGTGGTCTATCTTATCACCGACGAGCCGAAGCTCTATCACGAATACGCACTTGCGCCGGAAAAGAGAGTGGAGCATGCTGCCAGATATGGGTCTGACTCCGATCGACATCAAAAAGGCGGTTGAAGCGTTACGGCGGGCCAGGCCGGCATATTCAGACATCCTCGCGTTCTACGGAGAGATTTTCGTTCTTCAGGAAAAATCCGCTGAAAGCCTGTCTCTCAGCGCAGGCCGGAAGCAGTTAAAACCCCGTAATAAAACTGAGGGAGACTTTCCTCTGACCTCCCCGTCAGAGATCGAGGTGGATACGAAAGCGGCGGACACCCTGTTGCGGGAAATCTGTCAGATCACCATCAGACTGGGCCAGGGAAACGCGCCCGCTTCCGCACAATCACTGCTGGACGCGGTCAGCCGGGGGAACATTGCCACGCAATCCCTTTACCGCAGCTTCCTTAATGCCGATTTCAAGAATGGTGAAAAACAGGCCGCGGCCATCGGCATCGACGAGCCCTTCCTTTCTTTTGTTACCTACCACAGCTTAAGGCCATCGCTCTGCGCCTTCGCCCGGCAGGCGGGGACCTTTCTCGCCGAATCCCACCGGTGGGAAAAAGCCGCCTGCCCGGTGTGCGGGAGCCGTCCCGCCCTTGCCATCCTGGAAAAGGACGGCAAGCGCTCCCTTTTCTGCAGCTTTTGCTGGCACGACTGGACCACGCAGCGGGTTTATTGCCCCTTCTGCGGCAGCACGGACAGCGAGAAGCTCAAATACTATGAAATCATTTCGGAGAATGAATACCGGATCGACACGTGTGAGAATTGCCGGAATTATCTTAAAACTGTTGACCGGAGAAAGACGGATCGTGACATTTATCCCGCGCTGGAGAACCTTGCCACGCTCCATCTTGATATCAAGGCGCAGGAACTGGGTTTTGAAAACGAGGACATGCCCCTGCTGGAAAACCCGGACCTCCGCCGGTAGCTTGCCCGTTGCCGTCGCTCCCCTGAATTTCCGCCGTCCGGTATAGACAAAGCCGTCACATTTAACAATTATTTCAAAGCTTTGTTCGAATCCGAGAATAACCTTTTGATAAATTATTTAAGGCAGAGAACAGGAAGGGGAAAGGATAATAATGAAGATCCAAATGCAGCCGATCGGGCGGGTGAAATCCCCGGATCTGGAAAAGGCCCCGCGCTGGGCCGACGAGAAACGGCGGGGGGATTTCCGGCTGGTGGTTTTTCCCAGATTCGCCGAGGGATTGGACACGCTCGGCCGGTTCAAGTACGTCTACGTCATTTCCTACCTCCACAAGTCGGGGAAGAAATATCCGCTGAAGGTTAATCCCCCGGTCACCCCGGGGCGGACCGTCGGGGTTTTCGCCAGCCGTTCGCCCCAGCGTCCGAACCCGATCGGGCTGACCATCGTGCGTTTAAAAAAAATCCGGGGAAACGAGATCCACACCGGGGGGCTCGATCTCCTGGACGGAACCCCGATCCTGGACATAAAGCCGTATTTCAAGGAAGACGACGCGAAAACGAAAGCCAATAACGGCTGGGCCCGGAGAGGGGAGAAGAAAGAACAACCCGGAAAAAGAAGTAAGCAGTAGGAAGCTCAAAGCTCAAAGGTCAGAAAAGAAACAGAAAGCAGTAAGCAGCAAAGAACCGAGCCTAAAAGTCTAAAAGTTAAGAAACCTAAGAGTGGAAAGCGAGATTCTTCGCCCCTCGCAAAACTTCCCGCCGTTTCACACGGGACACGCGGGGCTCAGAATGACAAAAAAACGCAGGCCGCTTGTCCCGAGCTTGTCGAGGGGAAACCCGCGTCTTTTATTTATTTCATTTTTATTTTTTACCCCTTACGTCTCACGCCTCACGTTTTACGCCTTACGCCTAACGATTAAGAATGTTTGGAGATTTTTTCCACCCGGACGTGGACGCCGTTCAGAAGCGCCATCCCGGCGAAGGTTTCCAGGTCATTCTCGTCGGTCAGGATATTGGCGTTGGCTCCCGGAACCTTGCCGGGAAAGTTGCATTCCTCAGGCTGGCTGTCGTGGTAACCGTGGGGGATGGAAACCACGCCCGGCATGATTTCATCGGTCACCTTGACGATGATTTCGACCGATCCGACCCGGCTGGTGACCCGGACCATGTCTCCCTCCGCCAAGTTCAGACGGGAGGCGTCCTCGGGATGGACGAGGCAGTCGTTGGCCACGCCTTTCAGGCGCGGGGCGCCCTGCATCCAGCTGTTGATCTGGCCCAGCCTCCTCCTTCCGATCAGCAGGAAGGGATATTCGGGATCGGGCTTGGGATCGGAATACCCGGCGACTTTCCGGAGCTCCGCGATGAATTCGGGCGGGACCAGGTTGAGTTTCTTTCCCTTTTTCCGGAAGCGCTTTTCCAAAAGGTCCCCGGACTTGAACGGCTTGAGCAGGACGCCGTGCGGAGCCTTTTTCAGTTTCCGGAAGGTGACCTGCCGGCCGCCGGTCAGAAGGAGCCCCGGGATCAGCCAGCTCGGCTTGAATTTGAGACGCGGGCCGACGAGGGGAAGCTTTTCCATGAAGCGGGCGGGCTTGAACACGAGCCGGGAAGGGATCACCCCCATGAGGGGCAGGTTCATCCGCTCGGTCAGGCGCGTGTAGATGTCCCATTGGGGGAGCTGATCCCCGTCCGGGGGGACCACTGCCTCGGTATACTGGGCGTAGGGAATCGGCTGGAAGCCGGTGTTGGCGACGGGCATGTCATCGCGTTCCAGGAAGGTGGCGGCGGGGAGGATGTAATGGGCGAAGCGGGCGGTCTCGTTCCGGTAATGATCCACCATCACAAGGAGCTCGAGCTTGGAAAAAGCCTCTTCCAGGCGGCGGGTGTTGGGGCACGAGACAATCGGGTTCCCGGAGTCGACCAGCATGGCCCGGATCTGACCCTGGCCGGGAGTGAGGATCTCGTCGGCCATGATCCCGGCCGGGAAACTTCCCATCAGGTGGGGATGGTTTCCGATCCGGCTCCGCTCCTTGCTCCGGCCCATCCCGGAGAGCTCGAAAGACCTGATCAGGTCGATATGCCCGGAATGGAATATAGCCCCGCCCGGGCGGTCGAGGTTCCCGGTCACGAGGTTCAGGACCTCGATCCCCCAGGAAACCATGGTCCCGAACCGGCCCAGGCAGGCCCCCAGGCGGCCGTAGCAGGCGGCGGTGCGGGCGGAAGAGAAATCGTGCGCAATCCGGATGATGGTCTCGGCCGGGATCCCGGTGAGGCCCGCGGCCTTTTCGGGCGTGTAGGGTTCGCAGATCTCACGCAGGGTTTCGAGACCCTCGGTATAGGTTTTCAGATAGGTTTGGTCTTCCAGGTTTTCCTTGAGGATCTGGCGGATCACCGAGAGGAGGAAGTAGATGTCCGAATCCGGGCGGATGAAGATATGCTCGCCCGCGACCCGGCTGGTTTCGGTCCGGCGGGGATCGATGATCACCAGCTTCCCCCCGCGCTTCTCGATCGCCTTGATCCTTTCCGCCACCCGGGGGACGGTGATGAAGCTCATGTGGGAGACGAGGGGATTGGAGCCGATGATCATCAGGTAATCGGAATGATCGATATCGGGGAAGAGATGGATCAGGGGGGAACCGTAGAAGATCTGGGAAAAGGCGAACTTGTTGTTGCAATCCTGGGATCCGGCGGAGAAGAAGTTGGGGGTGCCGATCCCCTGGATAAATCCCTGGACGAAGGCGGCCTGGGAATAGGAGAAAGCCGCCGGGTTGCCCATATACATGCCGATGGCGCGGCTCCCGTGGTTTTTCCTGATCGCGGAAAGCTTTTCGGAGATTTCCCCGATGGCTTGATCCCAGGAGATCTTCTCCCAGCCCGAAGCGGTGCGTTTCAGGGGGGTGCGGACCCGCTCCGGGTCGTTCTGGAGGTGGAGCATGGCCTTGCCCTTGGGGCAGAAATAGCCCCGGCTGACCGGATGCTCGGGGTCGGGGGACAGGTTGACCAGGCGGCCGTCTTCGACTTCGGCGATCAGCCCGCAAAGTCCTTCACAGATCCGGCAATAAGTTACCTTCCGCTCACGCATGGGTGAGAATATTATTCCTTAAATTCAAGAAAAATGAAATATGCAAAATGATGCTGATTTACGGCAGATACCTTGAGCGGAAAATTTATCTGGAATAAGGACTTTTTACCAGCCCGCAATAAGGATTTAAGCTTGCAGATTTAATAATTATTGCTATTATCTCTAGGGTAAGTTATTTAATTACCATAAGTATGGGTGGCATAACCAATCAGTGACGGAATTTGCATGCGAAGACTTGGATTAAGCATTATCATTGTATTCCTGACGGTATTAAGCGGGCTGGACGCGCGGGCAGGGGAAAGGGACAAATCTCCCGATCCGGGTATTTCCGAAACCGAGCCGGGAGGGAAGGTCGATCTTGAGGCCGCCAAATCACACCTGAAAAAAGCCCAGGATTTCTTTAAGCTCGAGTCCCTGGACAAGGCCCAGGATGAATACCAGCAGGCGCTGGCGAACAATCCTGATTCCGCCGCCGCTCATTTTGGCCTGGGTTACTGCCAGGAAATGAAGAACGATGTCCGGGGAGCGATCAAGGAGTACCTGGCCGCCAAGCAGCTGGATCCCAAACATTTTGAGGCCCGCACCCACCTGGGAGACATTTATGTTTCGATGGGCATTTTCGACAAGGCGATTCAGGAATATCGCTCGGCCGTGGAGATCGACCCGCATTATTCCCAGGGCCTGATCAAGATCGGCCTGGTTTACCGGAAGCAGGGAATGCTGGAGGAGGCGAGCGAGGCCTTCCGTTCCGCCCTGGCGATCGATCCCGAGAGCAAGCTAGCCATTTACAACTACGCCAGCTGTCAGAAAGACCGGGGAAATCTCAAAGGCGCCTGCGTGGAACTGGACCGGATCAAGGAGAAGGTCAAAACCCCGGAAGCCAAAGGACTGGTGGACAAGATTCTCATCGATCTCTGCACCGCCCAGTAATCAAGCCGTCCCTGGATTTTTTCACCATTAATAAGTTATTTTTCCGTTGCGGATCCGATTAAGGTAAGTTCTTTAAATCGGGAGGGATTAATTTATACTTAGGTCAAGTTATGGACCCCCTGGAATTTCTGAAATCGAAATTTAAGGCGGAAGATATACCGAAGCTGGTTCTGCTTTCCGATCTTTCCCTGGGAATCATCAAAGCCCTGCTCCGGAGCGGGTATTACGATCCCACCCATCCCTCGGCCCAGGCGGCCAAGTCCGGGCTTTACGAGGATTTCAAACGGCTGGTCGAGGGCCTGGAAAACCTGGGCTTCATCCGCAAGGAAACCGGGGAAAAAAAGGATATTTTGGTCGACGGGCTCCTGGCGGAACCGGTGGAGCTTTCCGCCATCATGCCCCATTCGATGGCGGAGCTGTTCATCCCGCGTTTTATCGATTTTTACGAGCGGAGAGCCCTCCTCTCCTACACGATCAAAAAAGGCATCGCCCGGGACGAGTTCGAAGCTTTCCTCGACCTGATGAGCCAGCCGCCGGTCGCCTCGGAAAGGACAGGGGCGGAAGCGGACCGCCTCAACCAGGAATTGCTGGCCCACCGCATCACCAATGTGTCGGTGATTTTCGCCGGCGACGTGGTCGGGGCCGACCGGCACCTCCCCTGGAGGGTGGAGCTGTCCCTGACCCGACTGAGCAAGGATCTCAAAATGATCCCGCTCTACCGGGGCATGGACCAGAAGTTCCTGGCCCGGGCCAAGCGGCAGGTGTTTGAGGATATCATCCGACCGGTCCGCCGGCCGGATTTCATCAAGGAAATCCTGATCAACTCCGACCTGGTGGCCGCGGCGGCCAAGGAACTAAAGGATGTCAACATCGAGGCCGAGATCGTCAACAACATTCCCGATAATCTGATCGTTTCCACCGCCAAGGAATTCATCATCTCCCTGGACCAGATCCGGAAGAGGGTCGAAAGCGATGTGGTCCAGGAAGGGGCCCAGTGGCGGGAAGGGCGGATGCTGGCAATTATCAAACTGATCTCCCTCCGCCTCCTGCGGGAAACGGTTCCCGGGTCGGATGCGGTTTTAAAGGATTTCTTCTCCCGCGGGCTCGTGCCTTTCGACGATCTCCCCAAGCCGGTCCAGGAAAAAATCATTGTCGAGCGCATGGTGGAGGATTTCCTGCTCGGCAAGCTGCCGCTCGCGGAGAGGCTCCGGACGGCGGCCAACGGCAAGGATTACCTGAAATCCGCCAACGCTTTTGGACGGATTCTCCCGGAGGTCATCCGGCAGGGTGCCTATGCCCCGGTCACCGAGGTCATCCTGCTGCTTCAGCAGCAGAAGGAAAACGCCGGCTCCGGGTTTCCGGAAAGAGCGGAAGTGGCCCGGAAAATCTGGGAGGCGATTTTCACCCCCGTGGTGATGAACACGATACAGGAGAAGTTTGAAAAGGGGGGGAAGGAAGTCCGCCAGGAGGTCCTGAAGATGATCGGGCCCCTGGGCACGGGGGCCATCCCGCTGTTTCTCCAGCTGATGAAGGAAAGCAAGGACCGCTGGGTGCGGAAGAGCGCGGCCACGGCCATCATCCAGATGGGGGACCCGGCCCTGGCCCCGGTATTGGCGGAGATCAAGAAAAAAGACCTGGAGTGGTTCGTCATCCGGAACCTGCTCGGGATCCTGGGCGAGCTCGGGAAAATGCGGGACGCGGGAACCGTCCGCAGGTTCCTGGAGTTCCCCCATGCCCGGGTGCGGGAGGAGGCCATGAGCGCCCTGGTCCGCCTGGTGAAGGAGGGGAGTGAACCGGCCCTGATCGGGGCGATGACGGACAGGGAAATATCCGTCCGGCGCAAGGCCGTCGCCCTCCTGGCCCAGAATCCCTCCACCAACCCGGAAACCCTGGCCCGCCTGCTGGACATCGTGCGGAGGAGGGGCAAGAAGGAACCGGAGGAGGACGAGGGCCTCCAGATCCAGGCCTGCATGACCCTGGGGCACTTCACCAGCCCGGGCTTCACCGGGAGGATCGAAGAGGTTTTACTGGGGGCCATTTCCCGGGAGAAACGCTGGCTTCTGCCGGGCACAGAACAGGAAAAAAGCGACAAGGTCAAACTGGCGATCATCGAGGCCCTGGGCAAGGTGGGCTCGCAGGACTGCGTGCCGGTGCTCAGGGATCTGGAGAAGAAGGGCGAACCGGAAATCCGGGAAGCGGCGAAAGACTCCCGGGAAGAAGTGGAAGAAAGAATAAATCAGAAATAAAGCAACGAGCAATGAGCAACGAGCAAACAGTTAGCACCTTCCTTGTCATTCTGAGCCCCGAGTTCTCCGAGGGGCGAAGAATCTCGCTTTAATCATTTAGCCTATTTTCTTTTTTGGGGGGTTGGTTTCGCTCCCAAAATAGGTGTTGGGTGTTGGGTCATAGGTGATGGGGATTGAAAATCCCCCTTGATCCACCCCTGGCCGACACGAGCCGTCGGCTCCCTGGGCGGACCTTCTGGCAAACCGGGCAGGCTTTCAACAAAGGGGGAGATATTTCTTTGTCTTTAACCTAACACCTATCACCCATGACCTATGACCTTGTTTTTCTTTCAGATTGCCACGTTTACCGGTGTGGGGTTTAGGATTTTCCGCAGATCAGCCGGCGACATCTCGGCCAGCAATCCCTTTTTCCCGGCATTGATATAGATTTTCGGCAGATCCAGGATCGAGGCCTCGATGTATACCGGGAGCGGTTTTCTCGTCCCGAACGGGGAGGTTCCTCCCACGAGGTACCCGGTATGCCGGTGGGCGTCTTCCGGCTCGCAGGGCTTCACCGATTTTACTTTCCGCAATCTCGCCAGGTTTTTCGTGGAGACGGATTTGTTGCCGTGCATCAGGATGATGAAGGGCCGGCCCTGGTCGTCTTCCATCACCAGGGTTTTGATGACCATATATTCGTCCACCCCCAGTTCCCGGGAGGCCACCCCGGTCCCGCCTTTTTCCTCGTACTTGTAAGAACGCAGGGTAAAATCCGCACCCTTTTCCGTCAATTCCCGGATGGCGTGGGTGATGGAGGTTTTATCGGTATGCATTCAATTAAAAGGTTAAGGTTGGACAGGTTGGACAGGCGAGAAAGGTAAAATAATAAATATCAGAAAAGAAACGTGCCCCACTTTTCTCGCGTTTTCCACGTTTCTCGCTTTTTTAGAAGAATGGATTGTGTTTCTTCTCGAAACCCACCGAGGTATCCGGACCGTGGCCGGGGCAGACCCGGGTTTCCTCCGGGAGGGTGAAGATTTTTTCCCGGATCATCTTGAGTAACTGGTTGTAGTCGCCGCCGATCAGGTCGGTCCGGCCGATGGAGCCGGAGAAGAGCGAATCCCCCACGAAAATCACTTTTTCCTTGGCCGCGTGCAGGCTGATTCCCCCGGGGGAATGACCCGGGGTCAGGAGAACCTTGAGTACAACGCTTCCGATCTTGATCTCGTCCCCTTCCTTTATATATTGATCGGCGGAGGGGGGCAGGGAGGGCTTCATCCCGAACATGACCGCCTGGGCCGGGGAGGTGATCAGGTACTTGGATTCCTCCTTGTCAATCAGGATCGGGGCGTCGGTCGATTCCTTGAGCGCCTTGGCCGCGCCGATATGGTCGATGTGGGCGTGGGTGATGATGATGTAAAGAAGTTTGAGCTTGTGGCGGGTCAGGGTGCGGAGAATTTCGTCGGCGCTGAAACCGGGGTCGATCACCGCGGCCTCCCGGGTTTTTTCATCGCCGATTACATAGCAGTTGGTGCCGAAGGGGCCGAGCTCAAGCTTTTCTAAAATCATCGTTTTTGATCTCCCTGAATCAATTATAAATAACCAGATTGCCAGAACCAAAAAAATCCCGACAGATCCCAAAACTATTAGCTTTTTCATCTGCAAACATCAAATGTCAGTATCAGTACACCAAGAGTTCAAAGCTCAAAGGTGAAAGTTCAAAGGTCAGAGCGCAAAGAGCAAAGAGCAAAGAGCATAGGGCATAGGGCATTAGAAATGTCTATCGTGTCTATTGTGTCATTGTGTTCCTTGTGTCGAAGAATTCAATATTATTTTGACACTATGGACTCAATGAACTCTATGGACACTATAAATACCTTACGTTCTTTACTCGTTGCTCATCGCTCGTTGCTGTCTCGCTATCCCAGGATCCACTGGCGCGCTGCTTTTTCCAGCTCCCGCATCTCTTTTTCCGATCGGCCGTCCAGGTAGATGCGGACCACCGGTTCCGTTCCCGATTTACGGGCCAGGATCCAGCTCCCGCCCTCCAGGATCAGCTTGACGCCGTCCAGTTCGCTGCGCTCGACCACCTTCAACCCGGCGATTTTCCCGGGATTGCCCGCCAGTTTTTTTCCGATGCCCTTTTCCAGGGCGGGGGTCAGGACAAGATTGATCCGATGGTTGAGGACGACCCCGAATTCGCGGTAAAGATCCTGCAGGAGCCGGCTCAGGGTTTTTCCCGTCTTGGCCACCATTTCCGCCACCAGGAGCCCGGCCAGGATGCCGTCCTTGTCGGGGATGTGTCCTCCCATGGACATCCCGTGGCTCTCTTCTCCGATCAAAAACGCGCCCTGCTCGATCATCACCCGGCCCAGGTATTTGAATCCCACCGGGGTTTCGATAACCTTCCGGCCGTATTTTTCCGCCACCCGGTCGATCAGGTGGGAGGTGGCCACGGAGCGGGCCACCGGACCACGGGCGCCGCGTTCGCGGATCAGGTAGTTGGCCAGAAGGGCCAGGATGTAATTCGGCTCGATGAATTTCCCGCCCCGGTCTACGATCCCGTAACGGTCGGCGTCGGGATCGGCGGCCAGGCCCAGCGCGAGCTTCCGGTCCCGGGACATGAGCCGGCGCAGCTCCACCAGGTGGCTCTCGCTGGGATCGGGCTGGAACCCGCCGAAGCCGGGGTTCGTTTCGGAATGCAGCAGGGTCACCTCGGCCCGGGCCCGGCGCAGGATTTCATCCAGGTATCCCCGGGAGGTGCCGAACAGCGTGTCCACTGCGACTTTTATTTTTGCCTTCCGGATGGCGTCCAGGTCGATCCGGCGCGCCAGGGCCCGGAGGTAGGGCCCGCTGAAATCGGCTTCTTTAATCAGGCCTTTTTCCCGGGCGGCGTCAAAATCCATTTCCAGGAAATGTTCCCGGCGGAGAAGCCGGTTGGCCTGCTTTTCGATCTCGCCGGTGACCTGGGGTTCCGCCGGCCCGCCCCAGTCCGGGGAAAACTTGATCCCGCTGTATTCCGGGGGGTTGTGGCTCGCGGTGATGTTTATCCCGCCGCTGGCTTTCCGGCTCAAAATGGAAAAGGCGATGACGGGGGTGGGAACATCCCGCCGGGAAAGGACGCTTCTGATCCGGTTCCCGGCCAGCACTTGGGCGGAGGCCCGGGCGAACCGGTCCCCGAGGAAGCGGGTGTCGTAACCGACCAGGACCTCGCCCCGGAACAGCCCGGAGCTTTTCAGGTAATCCGCGATGGCCTGCGTGACGATCTTGACCCGGGTGAAGGTGAAATCCCGGGCGATGACCGCCCGCCATCCCGAGGTTCCGAATTTAATGGATGCGGCTTTAATCCCCATTTTTTCCCCTGCCTCCGATCCGGTTTCCCGATTATATATTTATATAATATTCCTTATTATTAATATCATGAAAATATAATCGGTTATGCTAATATTTTAAAAGGAAAGAAGCATAAATCCAGCTTGCCCGGCCTGCCCGGAGCGGTAAACTGAAAAAACGGGGGAAAATATGCCGAAAGAAATCAACAAGGCCAATTTTGATCCGGAGGTTCTGAAGTCTCCCGAACCGGTGCTCCTGGATTTCTGGGCTCCCTGGTGCGGTCCCTGCCGGCGGATGGCTCCCATCCTGGACGAAATAGAAAAAGACCTGACGGGCAAGCTGAAGGTGGGCAAATGCAATGTGGATGAGAACCCGGAACTGGCCAATCAGTTCAAGGTCATGTCGATCCCGTCCCTGATGGTTTTCAAGGGAGGGCAGGTGGTGGAGAAAATAGTCGGGCTGACTCCCAAGCCCGAGCTTCTGCAGGTTCTGAAGAAGCATGTGTCTTTGTAATTAAAGGAACCTTATAGGCAAGCCTTGCTTCCAAAACAATTCCTTTTTACCGAAAATGCGGGAGGCCGACCCGTTGGGTTAACGGCCTTTAGCAGCGGCAGCCACTCTGAGCCTTAGGCGGAGAGACTGGATACAATAAATTCAGGGTTTTGGTCCGCCGCGGCCTGCCATAAGGTTTTTCCAAATTGATACCTCGATGACGTTCTAATATGGACAAATTTGTGGTGCTTAATCCCGAGGAAGAGCTTCGGCTGATCCGCGAGGAAATCCTGCCGGGGTTTCAACCCCCGGAGCCCCGTTTTCTCCTCCCCGTTCTTCATGAGATCCAGGCCCGGCTCCGGTATCTTCCGCTGGAAGGTCTCCGGGCCGTGTCCGAATACCTGGGCCTGAGCGCGGCCGCGGTCTGGGGCGTGGCCACGTTTTACCCGCAATTCCGCTTCGCTCCCCCCGGCCAGAACCAGGTGAGGGTCTGCCTGGGGACGACCTGCCATATCAAGGGCGGGGAAGCCATCCTGGAATCCTGGGAACGGGAACTCAAAATCAAGACGGATGAAACCACCCCGGACCGGCTCTTCAGCCTGGAGCGAGTGGCCTGCGTCGGCTGTTGTTCGCTGGCGCCGATCATGACGGTCAACGATTCGATCGTGGGCAAGTCCAGCCCGATTTCGGTCAAAGGGGAAATTCTGAAGGCAAAAACTGTCCGAGGCCCTAAAACCCAAACAAATTCCAATGATCAATGACCAAACCCTGCAACGTGAAATACTTATTTTGTCATTCTGAACCCCGCCTTCGGCGGGGTGAAGAATCTCTCTTCCGATGGAGAAACCGGAAAAACCAGATCCTTCGCTGACGCTCAGGATGACATTCGGCATATTTTCAAAGATCCTATAAATAATGATCGGTCGATGAAAAAGAATAATAATTCCGGAAGCCAGAAAGCCTGGGAGCAACTGCAAAAACGCACAAACCGTGAAATTTCCGGCAAGCCCGTTCCCGAGATCCGGCTGGGGACCGCCACCTGCGGAAGGGCCTCGGGAGCCCTGGAAACCCTGGCCGCGTTCCGGGAGGAAATCACCCGGAGCGCGCCCGCGGCCCGTCTCCTGGAAGTCGGGTGCGTCGGCCATTGCTACGCCGAGCCGATCGCCGTGGTGGCCAACCCGGGTTTTCCCCCCATCCTGTACGGGCCCGTGACCCCCGGCGTGGCCCGCCGGCTGGTCCGGGATTTTCTGGGAGAGGGCGACCCCTGTCTCGAGTTCGCCCTCGGAGCCGTCGAGGAAAACGAGAAGATCCCCTCGGTTTTCGAGCTTCCCCGGTTCCGGATGGAAAAAAAGATCATCCTGGAGCACGCCGGCTGGATCGATCCCGCCCGCGGGGAGGAATACCTCCTCCGGGGCGGATACCGGGGTTTGTTCCGGGCCCTGGGGATGGATCCCCGGGACGTGATCAGGGAGGTCAAGGCCGCGGGGCTTCGGGGACTGGGGGGGGCCGGATTCCCCGCCGGCGAGAAATGGGAAATCTGCCGGGCTTTCCCCGGGAAAACCAAGTACGTGGTAGGCAATGGCGACGAGGGAGATCCCGGCGCCTTCATGGACCGGGCCCTCCTGGAGAGCGATCCGTTTTCAGTCCTGGAGGGGATGACCATCGCCGGCTACGCGGTGGGAAGCCATCGCGGATTTCTCTATGTCCGCGCGGAGTACCCCCTGGCGCTGGAGCGGGCCCGGACCGCGATGGAGTCATTGCGGGGCCTGGGGCTTCTGGGAAAGAACATCCTGAACAGCGGGTTCGATTTTGAGGTTGAACTGGCGCGCGGAGCGGGAGCTTTTATCTGCGGAGAATCCACGGCGCTGGCGGCCGCCCTGGAAGGGAAAAGGGGAATGCCGAGGGTCCGCCCTCCCGAACTGGCGGAAAAGGGCCTGTGGGGAAAACCCACCCTGCTGAACAATCTGAAAACCCTGGCCGCGGCGGCCCGGATCCTGGACCAGGGGAGCCCCTGGTTCCGTTCCCTGGGGACGTCACGTTCGAAAGGGACCGCGGTTTTTTCCCTGGCCGGCAAGATTCACAATACCGGGCTGATCGAGGTTCCCCTGGGCACGACGCTCCGGGAGGTGGTTGACACCGCCGGGGGCGGGGTGCCGAAAAAGAAAGCCCTGAAGGCGGTCCAGATCGGGGGGCCTTCGGGCGGATGCCTCCCGGCTGGCCTGGCCGATACCCCGGTGGATTTTGATTCCCTGAAGGAAGCCGGTTCGATCATGGGATCGGGGGGAATGGTGATCCTGGATGAGGATGACTGCATGGTCCGGACCGCCCGCTTTTTCCTGGATTTTATCCAGAAGGAATCCTGCGGCAAGTGCGCCCCCTGCCGGATCGGCACTTACCAGATGCTCAAGATTCTGGACGGCCTGACGCGGGGAAAGGGGTCGGACGCGGAAATGAAAATACTCGAGGAGCTGGCGCTGGAAGTCCAGCAGGGCTCTCTCTGCGGGCTGGGAAAAACCGCGCCCAACCCGGTGCTTTCCACCCTGAGGTATTTTCGGGAAGAGTATGAGGCGCACTACCGGGAGGGAAGATGCCCGGCCCGGTCCTGCCGGGACCTGATCGCCTTCTACATCATTCCCGAAAAATGCTCCCGCGCCTGCGAGGTTTGCGTCGGGGCCTGCCCGGTCGAGGCCATTGCCGCGGGCGCGAAGGGGATCAAGGTGATTGATCAGGAGAAATGCGTGAAATGCGGAAGCTGTTACCAGGACTGCCCGATCGAGTTCCAGGCGGTGATCAAGGTGTCGCCGCCGAAAACAGGTGGCAAGTAGCAGGTAGCAGAAAACAGGTAACCGGAAAAAAAGGTGGCTTGGTTGTTGGGTAGCTCGAAAAAACGAAATTAACGATCAAAATTTATCCTCCGACTTGTCCAGCGACTTGTCCAGCGAAGCCCTGGCGTAGTTGGAAGCCTTGGCGTATGACACTGACTGAGTTATGAAGCGGATAAAGCTGACCATAGACGGGAAAAAGATCACGGCGCGGCCGGGGACCATGCTCCTGGCCGCGGCCCTCTCCCGCGGGATCTGGATCCCGAATCTCTGCTTCATCCCCGAGGCCGAGCTTCCCTTCGGGGGCTGCCGGCTTTGCTGGGTCGAGGTGGAGGGGGAAAAGGATCCGGTCACGGCCTGCTCGCGCCCGGTCCGGGAGGGAATGGCGGTCCGGACCCGGGGTCAGCGCGCGGAAAGACTGCGGAAGTCGGCTTTCGAGCTGCTCCTCTCCCGCCATCACCTGGATTGCCGGAACTGCCCGAAAAATAAAAACTGCGGCCTGCAGGAAATCGCCGGCCGGTGCGGCTACCCGCTCAAGCCCGGTCGTTTTGCCCGGGAAATCCCCGGCCTGCCCGTGGACGATTCGCATCCGAAAATTATTTACGATCCCAACCGGTGCGTACTGTGCGGGAAATGCGTCTGGGTCTGCCAGACGAAGAGAGAGGGAGTCCTGGATTTTTCCCGGCGGGGACTGGCCTGCCGCATCTCCACCTTCGCCGATCGGCCCCTGGGCGAAACCAGGTGCGGCGGCTGCCGGCAATGCGTTGATATCTGCCCGGTCGGCGCTCTGGTCCGGAAAAAATGATTGAATTCCCGGGGCGGCCCGGGCGGGACGGACCGGCCGGGCCGCCCGCGGGAGGTAATAAGCATAAATCAGGAACCGTGAGGCAATTGACCTATTTACATGATTAAGATAATATAAAAATAATTAAATCAGGGTAACTTATACCCGGAAGGAGACAACATGAGCTGTGGGAAAAAAGGCTGCGGGAAGAAAAAAGCCGTAAAGAAAAGCTCGAAAAAGAAAGCCACGAAGAAGAAAAAGTAGGGAAATTATCATCCCTGCCTGATTGATGATGGAACGCCCCGGAAGCCGGGAAAGCCGGCAACTCCGGCGGCGGGCAAAGCGCAGTAAACGTTGCCTTCGGCGAAACGGGCCGGGGTGTGCCGTTCCGCTTTAGAAGGCGATTTTATTTGTATCTCTTCCCTCAAGTCTTGACGAGAGAAGAGAAGCTCGGTATTCTTTCCAAAATTTTTAGGTGATTAGAAAAGGGAGTATCAAATGTACACGGAACATCGGGGAAGTTCGGAGCATCGGGGAAGTTCGGAGCATCGGGGATCAAACCGGGGCGAAGAAAAAAGCCAGTTTTATTTCCGGAAGAAAGTCTGCCGGTATTGCAAGAATCCTGAACTCCGGGCCGATTATAAAGACGCCCGGACCTTGAGGCAGTTCATGAGCGACCGGGGCAAGATTCTCCCCCGGAGAATTACCGGACTGTGCGCCAAACATCAGCGCTCGGTCGCCGCGGAAATCAAGCGGGCGCGGGTCATGGCGCTGCTGCCTTTCACCACGGTGACCACGGAAATTTAAGCGACGGTCCCGTCAGCCAATCATTCAAGGAGGTAGAGGTGGAAGTAATCCTGCAGGAAGATGTTCACGCTTTGGGGAAGAGCGGGGAAATCGTCAAAGTTGCCCCCGGATACGCCCGGAATTTCCTGATTCCGCGGGGACTGGCCCTGCTGGCCACCACCCGGAACGTCAAAGTTTTGGAACACCAGAAACGGGTGGTGACCCAGAAAATAAAGAAACAGGAGAAGAAGGCCCAGGCGACCAAGGAATCCCTGGAAGCCCTCTCCCTGACGATTAGAAAAAAGGCGGGTGAACAGGACAAGCTTTACGGGGCGGTCACCGCGATGGATATCGAGGAAGCCATCGGCAAGGAAGGATTCGCGATTGACCGTCGGCGGATTGACCTGAAAGAGCCCATTAAAGCCCTGGGGGTCTTCATGATCCCGGTGAAACTTCATCCCGAGGTGGTGGCCCAGGTCAAGGTCTGGGTCGTCGCCGAATAGGCTGTTTTTTCTTCCCGCCCGCCGCTGCTCGCGACGGTGAGAAAATAATGATGACCACGGGCGGGCCCGTGGGACTCAATCTCAGTCGTCCTCTCGTTTGTTTTGATAGCTGGCAGCTTCAGATCTCTCTTTTTGAGAAACCGACGAACCGAATCAAATAAACCGCAGGCAGGAGAAGCGTTTTAAGAGCGGAGCTTGAGATGCCGGAACGGGATAATAAACAGTTCCCGCTGGGATCGGAACTCTACAAGGTCCCTCCCCAGGTGCTGGAGGCGGAGCAGTCCGTCCTGGGATCCGTTTTAATCGAGAATGAATCCATCTTCCGGGTGATCGAGGTCATCCGGGTGGAGGATTTTTACCGGGAAGCCCACCGGAAGATTTACCAGGCTATGCTGGACCTGAACACCAAGGGTGAACCGGTCGATCTCCTGACCCTGAGCGAGCTGCTCAAGTCCCGGGGGGAGCTGGAGGAGATCGGCGGGAACAGTTACCTGGCCCAGCTCACGGACGCGGTGCCCACCGCGGCCAACCTGCTTTCCTATACCCGGCTGGTGAAGGACAAGTCGATTCTGCGGGGGCTGATGAAGGTGGCCACCGACATCGTTACCCGGGGCTACGAATCCGATGCGGAAGTGGAACAGCTCCTGGACCAGGCCGAGCGCGAAATATTCTCGATCTCCGAGAGGAAGTTCCGCCCCAGTTATTTCCCGATCAAGGAAATCATCAAGGAAAATTTTAAAACGATTGACCGCCTGTACAGCCAGAAGGGGATGCTGACGGGGGTGCCCACCGGCCTGGCCAAGTTCGACGAGCTGACCTGCGGCCTCCAGCCTTCCGAGCTGATCGTGCTCGCGGGCCGGCCCGGGATGGGAAAGAGCGCCCTGGCCCTGAATATCGCCGAGCACGCGGCGGTGGAAGGCAAAATCCCGGTGGTGATATTTTCCCTGGAAATGTCCCGCGAACAGGTGGGCCTGCGCCTGCTCTGCTCCCGGGCCCGGATCAACAGCCATAATCTGCGCCGGGGAATGATCGCCCGTCATGACACCCCCCGGCTGGTCACCGCCGCCGGCATCCTGAGCGACGCCCCGATTTTCGTGGACGATGCCCCGGCCCTCAGCGTGAATGAGCTCCGGGCCAAGGCGCGGAGACTCAAGTCGGAACAGCACATCGGGCTCGTGGTGGTGGATTACCTGCAGCTGATGAGGTCCGGACGGCAGATAAGAGCGGGGGACAACCGGGAACAGGAAATCTCCGAAATCTCCCGCTCCCTGAAATCCCTGGCCAAGGAATTGAACATCCCGGTGGTGGCCCTCTCCCAGCTGAACCGGATGGTGGAGCAGCGGAAGGATAAAAAACCCATTCTCGCGGACCTGCGCGAATCGGGCGCCATCGAACAGGACGCGGACCTGATCGCCTTCATCTACCGGGACGAGGTTTATAATCCCGCCCCCGATAATCCGAAGCGGGGGATTGCGGAGATCATCATCGGGAAACAGAGGAACGGCCCGG
The DNA here is from genome assembly GCA_028713675.1 of bacterium. Lineage (GTDB taxonomy): Bacteria > Desulfobacterota > JAPLJL01 > JAPLJL01 > JAPLJL01 > JAPLJL01. The sequence continues at coordinate 5,954 of JAQTNV010000049.1, read as the reverse complement.
TGGGGATTCCTTTCGACGTCGCCTTCCTGAGCGAGTACACCACCTTCGCCAACCTGGCCCGGGATACCACGGAGCCGTATTCGTCGGAGGGCTAGGTCTTGCGGAAGCGCCGGCCCACCCGCCAAATCATGGTCGGGTCTGTCCCCGTGGGCGGGCAGGCCCCGGTTTCGGTCCAGGGAATGACCAAGTCCGACTCCCGCGAACCCCGCCGGGTGCTCGCGGAGGTCCGCCGGATGGTGAAGGCGGGGGCGGAAATCGTCCGGATCGGGGTCCCGGACGAGAAATCCCTGGAAGCGGCGGGCTGGGTGAAAGAACGGGTCCAGGTCCCGATCGTGGGGGATATCCACTTTGACCACCGCCTGGCCCAGCAGGCGATCCGGGCCGGGCTGGACGGGATCAGGATCAATCCCGGCAACATCGGGGGCCCGCGCCGGCTCCGGGAAGTGGCTGAAACCGCCCGGGAATTCGGGGCGCCCCTCAGGATCGGGATCAATTCCGGTTCGCTGGAAAAAGACCTCCGGCGCCTGCCGGTGGCGGAAGGCCTGGTCAAGAGCGCCCTCCGGGCGGTGGAAGTCCTGGAGAACATGGATTTTCATTCCTTTAAAATTTCCCTCAAGTCGTCCGACGTTTCCGAGATGATCGAGGCCCACCGCCTGATTTCGAAACAGGTGAATTACCCCCTGCACCTGGGGGTGACCGAAGCCGGGCCGGGACTTTCGGGGACGGTAAAATCGGCGCTCGGGATCGGGATTCTGCTCGCGGAGGGGATCGGGGATACCATCCGGGTCTCCCTGACCGGGCCCTCCGAGCTGGAGATCCGGGCCGCCTGGCAGATTCTCCGGGGGCTGGGGCTCCGCTCCCGGGGAGCCGAGATCGTTTCCTGCCCCACCTGCACCCGGGACACCCTGAAAATCCGGGCCCTGGCGGAGCAGGTGGAGAAGCGCCTGGCCTCCCGGGAAAAGAAAATCAAGGTGGCGGTCATGGGCTGCCCGGTGAACGGGCCCGGGGAGGCGTCCCGGGCGGATGTCGGGCTGGTCGGCAGCCGGGGCCAGGCCATCATTTATTTCCGGGGCCGCCCGATCGGGAAACGGGACCGGGCCGACGCGGTCAAGGCGGTCTGCGAACTGGCGGATAAAATAGATTGATTTGCAATTTCCTGTTTCTGTCATACCGCACTTGATGCGGCCTGCCCGAGAAGACCTCTTGGGTCGGCCAGGGAATCCAGGAAACATTTCTGGATCCCCGCTGCAGTTTATCCCGCGCTCTGACGCGGGACGGGGATGACAGACGGGAGGAGCGGAGCTGAAAAAATGAGAATGTCCCAAGCTTTCATCCCCACCCTGAGGGAGGATCCCAAGGAAGCCGAAGTCGCCAGCCACCTGCTGCTTCTCCGGGCGGGAATGATCCGGAAACTGGCGGCGGGGATCTACTCGGTCCTGCCCCTGGGGAAGCGGGTCCTGCGCAAGGTCGAGACGATCATCCGCGAGGAGATGGACCGCGCCGGCGCGCTCGAGCTTTATCTTCCCGCCGTGCAGCCGGCCGAGCTCTGGGAGGAAAGCGGGCGCTGGGCCAAGTACGGGAAGGAGCTTCTCCGCTTCCAGGACCGCCACGAGCACTCGTTCTGCTTCGGTCCGACCCACGAGGAGGTCATCACCGACCTGGTCCGCCACGAGATCCGGTCCTACCGGGACCTGCCCCGGTGCTTCTACCAGATCCAGGTCAAGTTCCGCGACGAGGTGCGTCCCCGCTTCGGCCTGATCCGGGGCCGGGAATTCATTATGAAGGACGCTTACAGCTTCGACCGGGACGAGGCCGGGGCCGAGCAGAGCTACAAGCTGATGGTCCAGGCCTACGAACGGATCTTCACCCGGATGAGCCTGGATTTCCGGATGGTCCAGGCGGAGGCCGGCAATATCGGGGGCAATTTTTCCCATGAATTCATGGCGCTGGCCGACACCGGGGAGGACCTGATTCTCTTCTGCGACGCCTGCGGTTATTCCGCCAGCCAGGAAAGGGCGGAGGTGGGCAAAACCGATCCGCCTTCCGCCGGAGAAGAAAAGGAAGCCCCCCGGGAGCGGGTGGCCACCCCGGGCCAGCGGACCGTGGAAGAGGTCTGCGGTTTCCTGAAGGTGGAGCCGCGGAAACTGATCAAGACCCTGATCGTCCAGGCCCAGGGAGAACCGTTGGCGGTTCTGATCCGGGGGGACCTGGAAATCAACCTGAACAAGGTGAAACGGCACCTGCAGGCGGATTCGGTCGAGCTGGCGGAACCGGAAACCATCGAGCGGGTAACCGGGGCTCCCGTGGGTTTCGCCGGACCGGTGGGCCTGAAGCTGAAAATCCTGGCGGACCAGTCCATCCGGGGAATCGCCCGCGGGGTGACGGGGGCCAACGCCGCCGATTTCCATTTCATCAACGTCAAGGTCGGCCGGGATTTCCCCGAGCCGGAATACGGGGATTTCCGCCTGGCCCGCGGCGGGGACGCCTGCGGGAAATGCGGGAAAACCATGCGGGAGATGCGGGGGCTCGAGCTGGGACACACCTTCAAGCTCGGGGTCAAATACACCCAGGCGCTGCAGGCGACCTATCTGGATCCGGAGGGGAAGGAAACCCTGATGGTGATGGGCTGTTACGGGATCGGGGTCACCCGGGCGCTGGCGGCGATTGTTGAACAGAGCCACGACCAGGACGGGATCATCTTCCCCCTGGCGGTGGCCCCTTATCAGGTGATTGTCGTCCCGGTGGAAACGGCCGACGACCAGATCCGGGAAAAAGCCGAGGAGATTTATCAGAAATTGACCGAAGCGGGGTTGGAGGTCCTGCTCGATGACCGTTCCGAGAGGGCCGGGGCGAAGTTCAAGGACGCCGACCTCCTGGGGATTCCCTTCCGGATCACCATCGGGAAGCGGAACCTGGCCCAGGGCCGGGTCGAGATCAAGCGCCGGGGAGAAAAGACCGCGCAGCTGGAGCCGGCCGAGATGGCGTGCGCCCGGATCACCGAGCTGGTCGCCGCGGCCCGGGCGGCGGAGAAGCCCGGGGATAAAACGATTGACGAATGAAAAACAGACCAAACAAATAAAATAAATATCTCGGAATCAATTTTAGCGCGCGAGCACGAAACTTTCAGACAAGCTTAGTTTTCAAGGCAAGGGATGACGCAGGACGGGGAAAAAATCATCACCATCAAGCCGGGCGGGATCCTGGAATTGCCCGCCCAGCTGGCGCAGTCCCTGGAACTCAAGGACAACGACAAATTCCGGGCGGTGGTGGTGGGGAAAAAACTCCTCCAGCTGTTCAAGATGGATGAGGATTTTTTCCGGCTGGCCAAGAACGACGCCAAGGTCATCTTCACCGGAGACCTGGAGGGAGTGGGGATCACGGACCTGTTCTCGATCCTGAACATGTCCCAGAAGACCGGGGCCCTGGTGCTGGTGTCGGAGAAAAAATACAAGGGCATTTATTTCCGCCGGGGGGAGATCATCTTCGCCTCCTCCAACCAGTCCGAGGAACGGCTGGGCGACATCCTGTACCGGACCGGGAAGATCAGCAAGGAGCAGAGGGAGGAAGCGGAACGGGCCCTGACCGCGGAAAAGCGCTTCGGGACGATTCTCCTGGAGCGGAGACTGATCTCCCCCAAGGACCTCTGGTGGGGGGTCAAGTACCAGATGGAGGAAATCATCTATTCCTCCTTCAATTTCCTGAAGGGTTTTTTCTTTTTCCTCGAGGGGGACCTGGCCGAGGAGGACCTGGTGCGTTTTTCCTTCAATACCCAGAAACTGTTGATGGAGGGATTCCGCCGCATGGACGAGTGGCCGCTGATTTACCAGCTGATTCCCTCCCGGGACACCGTGCTGGAGATAGCCGCCGCCCCGGGGCCGGGAGACCTGAACCCGATCATGCAGAAGGTCCTGGAAATCGTGGACGGCCAGCGGAAGGCGGGGGAAGTCATCCGCCTCTCCCAGCTGGGGGAGTTCAACGCTTTCAAGATCCTCTACCAGCTGGCCAAGGCCGGGCTTATCAAGGCGAAGGAAAAGGCCCGGGACGTCCAGGCCGACAAGGCCGAAGCCGATCAGAAAAGGATCGTGTCCACGATCGAGAAATACAACCTGCTCTTCCGCCAGCTCCAGACCGGGATCGGCAGCCGCCTCAACCTGCCGGACGCGGCCGCGTCCTTCTTCGAAGATCTTTCCCCGAGGTTCAAGCGGCTGTTTGAGGGAATGTCGCTGAGCGCGGAGGGGGGGTTGAACCCGGAGAAGCTGGCGGAGAACAGCAAGAAAGCGGGCATGCTGGAAACGGGATCATTCCAGAAGCTCGCGGGCTTTGGCGATCTTTTCGCCTTTCAGCTGGTCCTGGACGGTTTGAACGAGCTGCTCAATTTCATGATCTTTTCCCTGCGGAACATCGCGGGCGACGACCGGGAGATCGAGGAAATGATCCGCCGGGTCCGGGCCGCCCAGAACCAGATTCAGGACCGGAAGAATTGACGGCCGGAAGGAGAGGGTTTTGAACCGAGGAAGCGGGAAACTGATTTTCGCCCTGGATGGAATCCGGGAGCGCCGGGACGCGGAGAACTGGGTCAGGCGTCTCTTCCCCCTGGTTTATCGTTTCAAGGTGGGCAAGGAGCTCTTTACCCGGGAAGGCCCGGAAGTGATCAAGGCCATCCGGGGGTCGGGGGGGGAAGTTTTCCTGGACCTGAAATTCCACGATATCCCGGAGACCGTGGCCCGGGCGGTGGAGGCCGCCAGCGGGCTGGGGGTGGAAATCCTGAACGTCCACGCCTCGGGAGGGAAGACGATGATGAAGGCCGCCCGGGAAGCCGCCCTGGCCGGGAGCGGGGGCCGAGCCCCCCGGGTAGTGGCGGTCACCGTGCTGACCAGTCTGAACCAGAACGATCTCCGGGAAATTGGATTTGAAATTGAAATGGAAAAACTGGTTTTGAATCTGGCCCGCCTGGCCCGGGAGGCGGGACTGGACGGGGTGGTGGCGTCTCCCTTAGAAGCCCGGGCCATCCGGCGGGAGCTGGGGGAGGATTTCCTGATCATTACCCCTGGGATCAGAAGCGGCCCGGGGAAAAATGACGACCAGAAAAGGGTTGCCACCCCGGAGAGCGCGCTCGCGGCCGGGGCCAGCCTGATCGTGGTGGGAAGGGATATCCGGAACGCGGCAGACCCGGTGGCCCAGGCCCAGGCGATTGAGGCAAGAATTTCCCAACTGGGAAAAAATGATTAAGGGGAAGGGCTTAGAAAACTTATTTCCGGGGATGGGAAAAGGGGCTCTTGACATAACAAGGTATTATTTTATAATGATTAATTTAACTGCTGGCGTAGCTCAGCAGGTAGAGCAGCTGACTTGTAATCAGCAGGCCGGGGGTTCGAATCCCTTCGCCAGCTTATGAGGAGTTTTATTTTTTTAGGGGAGAGGTTCCCGAGTGGCCAAAGGGGGCAGACTGTAAATCTGTTGGCTATGCCTTCGGAGGTTCGAATCCTCCCCTCTCCATATAATATGTGGGGCGAACAAGTTTGGTTGAAAAAAGCGGGAATAGCTCAATTGGTAGAGCACGAGCCTTCCAAGCTTGAGGTTGCGGGTTCGAGCCCCGTTTCCCGCTCCAATAAAAAAGATTCCGGTTTTTGATTTTTACGGGAGAGAAAAAGAAGCGGAAGGAACAAACGCCCAAGTAGCTCAGTCGGCAGAGCACCTCCTTGGTAAGGAGGAGGTCACCAGTTCAATTCTGGTCTTGGGCTCCAGATTAAAAAACGGCAGACGGAAAAATTATCTGAATCCCAGGAGGCGGTAAAAAATGTCCAAGCAGAAGTTTCAGAGAACCAAGCCGCACATGAATGTGGGGACGATTGGGCATGTGGATCACGGGAAGAGCTGTTTGACGAGCGCGTTGACGCTGATTTTATCGAAGAACGCGCTGTCGACATTTGTGCCGTTTGACATGATCGACAAGG
>JAQTNV010000048.1 GCA_028713675.1 bacterium | reverse complement strand
GACCACATTGGGAGCGGACATTACCTTCTCCATCTCCCTGCTCCCGCATTTCCCGCACAGGATCTCCGGATCCTTTCCGCCCAGACCGGTTAAAAATTCGGTGATGCTCCCGCACTGTTTACAGCTGTACTCGTAAATCGGCATCGCTGACCTCCTTTTTTCAATGGGTTCTGCGCTTTGATTTCACGGCCCGGCGGCAATCCCCTTCTGTCAGTTCATTTATTTATATTTTTCGCCGAGCAACAGCTTTTCCCCGCGCAATCATTCTGGTCCGCTGCAGACTTTCGAGCCGCCCCGGCTTCGATGACACGTTCCACGATTTTCCCCAGCTCCCGGGCGGCTGGCGTCCCTTCTTCTTTAAAGATAAAAGGTTCGCCCGTATCGCCTAATTCCACGATTTTGGGATCCAGGGGAATCCTGCCGAGAAATAACACGCCCATTTCCGCGGCGGCTTTTTCACCCCCGCCGATTTTGAATATGTCTATCTTCTGTCCGCAATGAGGACAGGAGAAACCGCTCATGTTTTCGATGATCCCGGTCACCGGAATATTCAGCTGGCGGACAAAATTCACGCATTTTCGCGAATCCAGGAGCGCTACATCCTGGGGCGTGGTGACAATAATCGCCCCGTCCGCTTCGGGGATCAGCTGAGCCACGCTCAAGGGCTCGTCCCCCGTTCCCGGGGGTGAATCCACAATCAGGTAATCCAAGGAACCCCATTGGACATCGGATATAAACTGGCGGATCGCCCCCATTTTCATAGGTCCCCGCCAAATCACCGGATGGTCCGGGTTGGGGAGCAGGGAGGCCATGGAAATCACCTTGAGGCGGGGAGCGGCTGAAACGGGAAGGATTTTTCCTTCGGATTGACTCAGGGCCCGGCCTTCGATCCCGAGCATCTTGGCGACATTCGGCCCGTGAATATCAACGTCCAAAAGCCCCACTTCGTGACCCCTCATCGCCAAGCCCATGGCAAGATTTACGGCTACCGTGGTTTTACCCACCCCGCCCTTTCCGCCCAAAACCAGGAACTTGTGCTTGATCCGGCCTAACGTGTCTTTAAGCTGTGCATCTTTTTCTTGATCATCAGTGGATTGTTCCTTGCAGTCCATTGTCTCCCGCTTTCTGGATTTTCCTGAATCTTTCGAGTCATACATTAATAATACTGATCGGACAAAGCACCCGACTTTCTCTTAAGTTTCCTGACGTAATGACATTCTCAATGCCCGCAGGTACCGCCCTGGCCGTGGTGCCGGCAGGCGTTCGCGGGCGTGACCTCGCGCAGTGAGCCGCTCTTTAACTGGTCCAGGGTTTCCCTGACCGTCGGCGCTTCCGCGAGGTAAACGCGGAGGTTCGCCGCCTGCAGCTGGTTGAGCGCGCCCATGCCGATGCCGCCGACCACCACGCCGTCAACCTTCTCGCCGGCAAACGCCTGGAGCGGCCGGCACATGCCGTGCTCATGATGAAGATTCTGGTTGGAAACGGCCCGGCAGTTTCCGTTATCAGTATCGACGATCAAGAAGACCGGCGCCGATCCGAAATGGGCATGCACCGGGCTCTGGAGCCCTTTGTTTTCGGTTACGGGAATCAGGATGTTCATGGCAGTTCCTCCTTCTCCGGATGCGAATCGCAGCCGTCTTAACGGTTTTTCCCCGCCTGCTTTAAGCTTTCTGGAGATGCCACGGTTTTCGGTCGTGGGGCTCCACAATCACTGCGCCGGCGCGGCCGGCCGCAGCAGGTTTTACCATTTTCCAGCGCTTCGTCCGTACCTTGGATATTTTTCTCTTCGTTCCGCCAACGCCGGCACCGTGAGACATCCGGACGGCCCATGGAGACAACGCCGCCTTCTATCTTCAGCGCCTTCCCCTGGATCAAAGCCTCCGCGATCTTACGATGCGCCGACTCGACAATCCGGCTGAAGGTCGGGCGCGAAACCTCCATCCGGACCGCCGCCTGCTCCTGATAAAGCCCATCGAGGTCCGCGAGCCGGACCGCCTCGACCTCATCGAGGGTAATCACGACTTCCTCCAACCCGCGGATGGGCACCCCCGCCGGCTTGAACACCGGAGAGGCCGGTTTCCCTTCAATTCGACGGCAGCAGCACGGCCTGGCCATAAAGTTACCTCCAATTCAATTATGAACATATGTTCATAAATGTCAAGGCGAGGGCAGCTTCCATCCAGGGTCTTGGGAATAAGATCTCATCATTTTTCTTAAAAATTAAAAGCGATGAGAAGCAATAAAAGGAAGGAGAAAAGAAGCGAAAAGAAGGGTCGCGGATCAGGCGGCGGCGGGTTCTAAAACCGGGGATAGGCTTCCGCTAAGGTTTCTCCGGCAAGGCAGATCACCATTGGCCTTTTGCGTAATAACCCTCCAGCAATTCATCCTTCTGCTTAAATCGTTCCATCAGCCAGTCGGAAAGCTCCGTTTCGCCGCTGGGCATCGACTCGATCGGGTAGCGCCGGACATGCAGGTTGACCTCCCGCACATAGCCCTTGATCCACTGCCAGAGCGTCGGCACTCCATCGATATAGCCGATGGTCACGTCATACACGGCATCTAGATGCTGGCGCATTTCCGAAACGGTGGCCACGAAACCTTTGGTGCGCGGGATCAGCACGTGCCGCGGAACGAACAGGCTGTTCTTTTCGGCGAATTCCCGGCTTTGTTTTAACTTGCCGGGGGTGATCCGGGTGCCTTCGGCGAAAGTGACCAGCCAGAGGGGAACCCGCCCCTTGAGGATCCGCTGGAATACTTTCTTGATATATTCCTTGTCGGAGGTCCAGTCGCGCTTGATAAAGGGACAATCAAGAAAAAGCATTCCCCATCCGATCCCGGGAAAGTATTTGATGGAGTCCTTGACGAACCACTTCAGGTCGCCCAGCCGATCCTTGCTTTTGGCGTACCACATCAGAACGGTGATATCCGGCATCTCCTGGTGATTGGAGATCACCACGGAATTTTCCCGCATCGGCACGTTGTCCCCGCTGACCTTGATTTTCACCCCCCACACCCGGGCCGCGACCTTGACGCACAAGCCCCACCAGGTATCGGCCGCCCAGCGGTTGAAAGCCCGAAATGCGGTCACGGAAAAAGGTTTGATCACGAGGCTGGCGGTCTGAAGAGAATTGAAGAAAATCAGCACGGCAAACAAGAAAATAGCGGCCAAGGAACCTACCAAGGTGCCGGTAACGCGGCGAAAGATTCCTTGCGGATCACGTAATGGCTTTAAAGGCATAGTGTTAAATCTCCGTTTCTGTTTGATCCCTCATAATAAGCAACGATTCGGGAAATTTTGGTTAGTTTAACAAATTGCTTATCGGCCTTCAATTTCACAAGTCATAGGTCATAGGTGATGGACGAAAGGTCACCCTGAGCGGAGTCGAAGGGTCTCTAGTTTCGAGTTTCGAGTTTCGGGTTTCGAGTTAATGATTGATTCTTTTTGCTTTGCGCGGCTTCGTTTTGTTATCATTCGCAGCAATAGTGTAGATCCGCTTAGGGAAACCAAATAAAATCGTGGTTAAAAAACCTTCGAAAAAACGCGTGATCCGAAACCCCGCCGAAGCGGTCCGGCCTTTCTTCGAACCGCGCGGGGTAGCGGTGGTCGGCGCCAGCCCCAATCCCAGGAAGGGCGGGCATATAGTTGTGGCCAATCTGAAGCGTTTCGGCTACCGCGGCCCCATCTACCCCGTCAATCCCTCGGGCGAGCAGATCCTCGGTCTTCGAACCTTTGCCTCGCTGGCCCTGGTGCCGGAGCCGTGCGATTTGGCGGTGCTGGTCGTTCCCCAGCCGGCCGTCTTCGAGGTCGTGGAACAGGCCGGGCGGCGCGGGATCGGGAACCTGATCATCGCGACCGGGGGCTTCTCCGACATGGGAGAGGAAGGGCGGCGCGAGGAGCGCCGGGTGGCCGACCGGGCGCGGGCCCTGGGGATCCGCCTGATGGGGCCGAACAGCATCGGCACGATCAGCCCCGCCGCCGGAGTGGTCACTTCGATCACCACCCTCCAGCCCCTGCGGCCCGGCGGCGTTTCCTTTTGCGGCCAGACCGGGGTGTTTGGATCCGGTTTCGCCGCCACGATCGAGTCCGGCGAACGTTTCGGGATCGCGCGGATCGCCTGTCTCGGCAACAAGTCCGACCTTGCTGATGTCGAGTTTCTCGAGTTTTTCGCCCGGGACCGGGCCACCCGGGTTCTGGGCGTCTATATCGAGGGCGTCCGTGACGGCCGGGCCTGGGCGCGGGCCCTGGAGCGGGTCTCGCGCGCCAAGCCGGTTATCGTGCTCAAAAGCGGCCGGACGGAGGAAGGGGCGCGCGCCGTTTCCTCGCATACCGGGACGATGGCCGGCGCCGACCGGGTTTACGATTCGGTCTTCCGCCGGGCCGGCGTTTTCCGCGTGGACGGATTCGAGCCGATGTTTGACCTGGCCAAGGCCTTTGAGTTCTGCCCGCTCCCGGCCGGCAACCGGATCGGGGTGATCTCGATCACTGGCGTCGGCTGCGTCCTCGCGAGCGACCGGGCAGGCCATTACGGACTCCGGGTGCCGGATTTCTCGGCCCCGGCCCTGGAAAAGATGCGCGCGGTGGTTCCCCCCTGGGCTCCCCTCCGCAACCCGGCCGATATCTGGTCGGCGATTGAGAAAGTCGGAGGCGAGAGCGCCTATTCCGTGGTCTCCAGCGCGGCCGCCCGGGATAAAAATATCGACATCCTCGGGCTGATCTTTGTCCTGATCCCGGAATCCGATTTTAATATCGCCCAGCTGGCCGGGGAGCTGAAGCGGACGAAAAAGCCGGCCCTGGCCACCATCCTGGGCGGGGCGCCGGATGTCGTAAAGAAGTTCACCGAAACCCTGGAGGCGAATCAGGTCCCGGTTTATCCCTCGGTCGACCGCATGCTCGCCGCCGCCGGGGCCCTCGCCTCCCGCACCGGATTCCTCCGTGACCGGAAACACAATCCGGTCCGCTAGAGACCGCGGGGTACCTTCCTTAAAACAATTCTTTAGCCCGGAAAACCAGCTTTCAGAGAATAACGGGACATCGGCGCTTGCTCAGCGTGAAAGTTGTTCTCGGATCTGACGCTGGGCGCTTAGCCCCGACCTGGCGCGGAAGGCAGATTCGAAAATCTGTAATCCCCTGCAACCTGTGTGCGTAAAACGGGTTTATATATGCGGAACAACACGGTTACCTCTCGCATGGAGAGGAACATTAAAGGAGGATATTATGAAGACCGCGCGAGTAAGTCTCCCATCTTTTCAGAGATGCCTCGTAATTCTTGCGATGTTCTGCCTGGTCTTCGCCGGTATAGGCGCCGGGTGCAAGGAAAATAGTTTCACTGATAACGGCGACAACACGGCCGACGGGACCTGTGTAACCCAGTCCGATTGCGCCGCGGATGAAGCATGCCCCAAGGACGCGGTTAAAGGGTGCGCCTGCAGCCCCACGCCGAAAGGAGACCGGTGCGTTCCGCAGTGCACGATCGCGGACGACTGCCCGAAACCACCGGACCAGACACTCGTATGCAGCACCGACGGGCTGTGCGTACCGGATGAGGAAGAGAATCCCGATGGCGGTGGCGACGGCAATAGCGATGCCGAGATGAACACCGCCGACACCATTTCCGACGAAGCCCAGTCCATGACCATAGCCTTTGACGGCCTGGCTTTCGTCACCGGCAGCTTCTGCGCCCAGACGTTCTATCCTCCCGGCAAGGTGGCCGACTTTTTCGGCTTCCAATACCTGCGCGACAATGACCCCTCGGGAATGGGGCACAACACCGACTTTACGACCCTGACAGCCGACCCCATCCTGGTCCTGCTGAATGATGCTCAGCTCCAGACACTTTCCGACCTGGGCGCCGCGGAAGATTCCCTGAACGACAATTACGGATACGCGCGCTTCCCGCTGGCGAAGGCGTTTCGACGTCTATTCGACGGCGACGTTCCCGCCGGGAAGACAAGCCTGAGCCGGGATGCCGTGAAAGCATACTCGGCGTACCTGTTCAGTATCGACGGCGAAATGAGCTACCTGCGCGCGCAGGCGTACGCGAGCGTCCTCGGCTCGATGGACACTGCCCAGCAGGCGACCCTGGCCGCCATGAAGGGCAAAGGGTCCCTTGAATGGACGCAGCCGTCCCAGAGTGAAATCGACGCCGTTATGGCCAAGTACCCTGGTCAGATGATGCGCACATACGCGGGCGAAATGCTCGCCTGGTACCTGGGGAGCATAGATGCTGACGTCTACTTCTGCCCCGAGCGACAAGGTACGTACTTCGGATCCTTCTTCATGAAGGACATCAAGGCGATGCACAACCCGAGCTATACCATCGATTCGAACATGACGGCGAACATGGGGGATTCGTTCCTGACCACGCTGGATTCCACCACCCAGCGGCCAAAAGTAACAGGCCTGATCACCACCCAAAAGACCGACCTGACCAACATCGTCGCGAAGCGGACCGAGATCTCAAACGTGCTGCGGAATTTCCTGGCCCAGGGAACGGTGAGTAAAACCACCGTTGTCGGCCTGGCCCGGGAATACGGCGAGTTGGACGGCGAGATCTCGTATTACTATGCGACTGCCTTTTCTAGTCTAGGATTGACCGATACCCAGAAAGCTACGCTAATGGCGCTTCGAAAGACGGCCACGGCCGAGGCGGGCGGGAACCCGGACTATGACAGCATGTGCGGAAACGGCTACCTTTACTCGGCGCCGCTGGCGACAGCCCCGACGGTAATGGATACCGACTTCATGTTCGGGGTCTGCGGAGCGGCGGCCAGCACTTGCAGCACGGACTGGGACTGCTGTTCATTCTCCTGTCTCAACCATACGTGCGCCTCGTCCTTTACTTTCACGAGCTCGGTCTTTGTTGACGGGGGCACGCTTCCCCAGGTTTATACCTGCGACGATACCTTAGGCAATAACGCGGTTAGCCCACCGCTTTCCTGGTCGGGAGCGCCCGCGGGCACCGTCGAATTCGCGCTGACGCTGACCACGATCGCCAATGACGGCACGAAGTATAATTGGGTCCTGTTCCACATTCCCGGCACCGCGACTTCGCTCGTGAAAGGCACCACCGGCGTCGGCACCGCCGGAGTAAGCACCGACGGCTCAGAACTCAAGTATTATCCTCCCTGCTCCACCGGCCCCGGCCTCAAAACCTATACGTTCACACTCTACGCCCTTTCGGGAGTTCCGACCTTCAGCGTTCCCAACAGCCAGGTCACCGGCGCGATCCTCGCCAGCGCCATCGCTCCGCTGACCATTTCCAGCCGGCAGTTGAGCGTTGGTTATACGCGCACCGGGCTTTAGCCATAGGACCGTAGCGGCCAATTTGCTCGCCGGTTACTCCCGGATTTTTTTGTTTTTGTTGTAGCCGCGCTCCCCGTAGGGCTGGGTTTTCTCGATCCAGATCTCCTCGAGCAGGGAAAGCTCGTCATCAAGATTGAAACCCGGATCGTCTTTGACTTTGACGATTTCGGAGATTTCGAACCGGAAGGCATCCTCTCCCAGCCGATCCCAATCCTCCTGGAGCTGCTGGTTATAGTGCCGCTGGATCGAAAGCTGGAACCTGTGCTTGTTCAGCTTGCCCTCCAGGTTCTTGCTGCTGCAGAGCAGGATTTTCCCGTTGGTCTTGTTGATGACCTGAAAGATCCCCGCCTGCTTGGGGGTTTCCTTGTACTGTCTCTTAAGTTCATCGCGTGTAGTCATTTTTCTCAACAGAAGGTCATGGGTGATCGGTCATGGGTCGTGGGTAGAATCAATATCCATCACCTATTTTTGAACAATTCTATCGACTTTCCCTGAAATTATTTCGATCGCGCCGTCCGGATCCACCCGGAGGGCGCCGCCGGTCCTGATCCCGTATCCGACCGTGTCCGCGGGGGAAAGCTTGAGCAGCATCCGGAGGTCTTCCCAGTCGCAGGACTCATCGTGCACGTCGCAGATAAGATCCGCGAAGCCCAGGCAATCGAAATACCTGGCGGTGGAGTCGTCCTCCGAATCGCTCCAGGCTACCCATTGGCGGCAGAGCATGATGGCCCCGGCCGACAACCCGAAAAACGGTGTTCCCGCAGAATACTTCTTTTCCAAGAGGCCGATTATTCCCCCATGAGCCAGCCCTTTCATCCCCAGCTCGACATCCCCGCCGGAAATGCAAACCAGGTCGGCTGATTCGATTATTTCCCGCGCCTTCCTGGGATCGGCCTTCGCTCCCGCCAGTGGGGCAAGTTTAATCTCGCAGGGACCAGCCAGCTTAAGAATTTTACTGATAAAGAAAAAAAATCCACGGTTGTCTTCGCTGGCGGTGGCGATATAGGCGATTCCGGGCCTGTCCTTGCCTGCCCGGGCATAAATCTGTTTGAGGATCTTGTTATAAGAACCTTTCCCCGCGAGCAGGTAAATCGGGGACGCTCTCCGGCGGTCGATCATGATTACAATCCTTCCTCTGCAGCTGAATCGCCGGGTACCGGAGGCTGGAAACGCGGGTCCAGAAAGGACGCGGGATTTAAAGGAAAAAGGGCCTGGACCATCTGAAACTTACCGGAGGGCCCGGGGGCCAGATCCCGGGCTTCCTCAACGCTGATCCTGGCTTGGGGCCCGTAGATTTCCCGCAGGATATCTCGTGCCTGGGCGGCCGTGGCGGGATCAAACCCGGTGTCGCAGACGATCCGCAGCCGGTAAGAACTTTCGTCCTTCTGCCGCAGCTCGTAATCATCAATCCGGGAAACATCGGAAAGGCCCTGATCCACCCGGGCCTGCGTAACCGGCGTTCCCTCCGGAGTAACCGTGAGGTTGACGGTCCGGCCCTCGATCAAAGAAAGGGTCATCCCCGCGGTGCGGCCGCAGCGGCATGGCCCCGGGTTCAGCCGGCCCAGATCGCCCACGTCAAAGCGGATGAGCGAGCGCCAGGGATTATCGAAGGTTGTCACCAGCAATTTCCCCAGATCAGGGCCGCCGCAATCATCCCGAAAAGGCAGGAAATCGACCCGGCAGTAATCCACGTTCTGATGAAAACGGCCATGCTCGCATTCGCTGAAAACGTAGCCGCTCTCGGTCGAGCCATAGGAGCTCATGATCGGAGCGTCGAAAACCACGGCCATGTGCCGGCGATGGATAAATGACGGGTACTCGTAAGTCAGGACAATCAGGGAAGGCTGATAAGCGCGCTTTCCTGTCCGCAGGATGTAGCGGCATAACCGGCTCAGCAAAGAGGGATTAGCTTCCAGGGTCACGGGCTGAAAGAGCTCCAGCTCCCGGAGCATCCGGTCGCAGTAACTGTCGGTCCATGCCATGGGGTCCGCGAGATCATTCAGGAAGAGGAACCGTTCAAGGCGGCGCTTCTCCATCGGCAGGTCGCCGCGCTCGCTTCGGAAACCCACGTTCAAGGGATTGGCCAGGATCGCCTCCCGCTGGTCGCCGGTCGTAACTCTCGCGGCGTGCGCGTTGAGCGTCCACGAGGCCAATTCCGAGGCGTTCCACCAGGACTGGTACCAGACGTTGATAACCTTGTCTTCGGTGGTCCCGCTGGTTTCGACCAGTTCGATTTCTCCGCTCTTCAGGCCCTCCGCCAAGGAACGGCCGGGCGGGATGAATGCCGCGGGGGTATGGATATTCATATCCCGCTTCGTGAGCGCGGGCAGTCCGGCGTAACGCTCGTCAATGGGGGCGCCTTTTCCACGGTCGAATTGGCGCCAAGCCCGGTAGGCCGGGACCTCGTCCAACGCCTGGTCGAGGGCTCCGGTGCAGTTCTCGAGATATTTCCCGGTTTTGTCCCCGGTCCTCGCGGCGCCATTTTTATTGCCCGTCATGGATTCAATTATATTCGAGCGGGCGGTGAATAAAAAAGCCAGGATTTTCCTGGCTTCAGATTATTTATGGCTCCCCGGGTAGGACTCCCTTCGGCAGTGCTCAGGGCAAGCTCACCTTGGCTTTCCTGGCCCGCCAGCGATTAATACCAACTTTTTTTCTCTTCTCCAGCCCTTAATCTGCTTTTCCCGGAATGCCGCTGTCCCTTTTTCCAACGGTCCTTCTTGATAAAGCAGTTTTGGATTTCCGTGCTGTTCCATCCGTTTTTTTAAATCGGTCGTAATCCCGACATATAACCGGTCTTTCTTTTCGCATATGTACAGGTACCAATCTGACATACAATCTCTTTCGCTATTTCGAATCCGGCCCAGGAAAGCCAGAGGTTTTCTCCTGAACCAGGACTACAAATTTTAAAGAGGGCCTTTGTCGGCCCTCTTTAAAATTTATGGCTCCCCGGGTAGGACTCGAACCTACAACCTTGTGGTTAACAGCCACCTGCTCTGCCGGTTGAGCTACCGGGGAGTGGAATGACCAAATATGGGTAGTAAGTATTATTCTCGGCATCAATGTTAGTCAAGGCGCGCCATAGGCGGAAGGACGGAGACAAGAAACGAGAGGCTGGAGTAGGCGGTCGTTATTTACAAATGATCTTCCTTAATCAAATCGCTCGTGATCAGGGCTGAAGAGATTACCGTGGGGATCCCGCCGGTCATATGGGTCGAAGCCCCGGCCAGATAGAGATTCTTGACCGCCCAGGACCGGGACCGCGGGCGCATCGGCCCGGTGGTGGTAATATCGAAATCGAGCCCGTAAATGCACCCCCGCGGGGCGAGGAGCCGGCGCTCGAAATCCAGCGGGGTGGAAATCTTGGCGTAGGAAATGTGCTTCTTGATGCCGGGAGAGAAGACCCGGTCGAAGAAATCAATGCCTTCGTCGAGAAACCGGTTTTTTATGAGATCCCAGTTGGTGCCGTAGGGAGCATAAGGGGCCGGGGCGTTGTAAAGGTAATTAATGATGTGCTTGCCTGCGGGGGCCAGGCCGGGGTCGGCGTCGGTCGGCCAGCAGACCAGCGAGTTCCCGGCATCCCGCGAGATCACGTTGGCTTTGTAGTCGTACCAGCACTTGTTCAGGCTCTCGAGCGGCGCGGCCAGGAGGGTGTGGTGCGCGTCCAGGTCTGGTTTCCGGTCCAGGCCGAGGTAAATCATGGGGGTCCCCATCGAGGGCGTGTAGGAATCGATCCCGATCTTGATGTGCCAGGGCAGGTTATCCCGGCCGACCAGGTTGTTATAAGTGACGATCGCGTTGATGTTGGAGAGTACGATCGGGGCGGTGATCTCTTTGCCGTCGGAGGTCCGGACGCCTTTGACCACGTTGTTCTTGTCCAGGAGGATCCGGTCCACCAGGGTTTTGAAGCGGATCTCCAGCCCGTATTCCTTCCCGATCCTGGCCAGGGCGTTGGGGATGGCGATCATCCCGCCCCGGGGGTACCAGATGCCGTAATGCTCGGTCATGGCGACCAGCCCGAGGAACCCGGGGCAGAGCTCGGGCGTGGCCCCCACGAAGTAGCTCTGGAAGGCCACCGAGCCGAGGACGAGCGGGTTCCGGAAATACTTGCGGATCACGGACTCGTGGGTGGAGAGGGCCAAAGGGAAAAGGTTAAAAATCAGGCCGGGATAGCGCAGGAGGAGGCGGTTCACATCGCCGAAGGTCTGCATGGGGGAAGCGAGCAGTGGGCCGATGTATTTGTCGATCGACTTCCGGGCGCTGGCGGCGAACCTGAGGAACTGCTTCCCGTCCTCCGGGTCAATCCGGCTGACGACCTTGGCGGTTTCGTTCCAGTCCACCGGGTAGGAGAACTTCCGGCCGGTTTTATCCACGAAGGAGTAGATCGGGTCGCAGGGGATCAGTTCCATGTAGTCCTCGACCTTCTTCCCGCAGCGCGCGAAGAACTCCTGCATCGGCTGGATCAGCTCGACGATCGAAGCCCCGATGTCGAGCTTGTAGCCCTCGTCCTCATAGGTGGAGCAGCAGCCCCCAACCAGGTCCGACTGCTCGAGGATCAGGACCTTGAGCCCCTCCTTGGCGAGCAGGGCGCTGGCGGTCAGCCCTCCGATCCCGGCGCCGATGCAGATCAGGTCGTAATCAAACTGGCCGGTGCCGAACTTTACTTTGGGATTCCTGCCCATATCCATCTCCCTTTCCCTGTTATCAGCAACTGATTGGCTTTATACCAGATTGCCCGGGTTAAGTCATTTTCTTCTCGGGTGCGGGGCGGCGCATATTATATCGCATAGCGCAGAGAGCATAGAGACAAAAGGCGAGAGGCAACACGGCGACCGCCGACCGTTCTCCCTTTTCTCCGGACCGGAGGCCCCAACGGGCTGGGAGCGGGATCGGAGACCGCCCGTCGTTTGAATCTGTCATTCTGAACCCGCCTCTGGCGGGAGAAAAATCTCTCCTTAGCCCTAGCCTTTTTTCTTTTTGGGGGGAAGGTTTTTTATCCTGATGAGCAGCACTGCTGCGAAGAATGGACGCTCCTCCTTCGCAGTGCTCAGGATGAAGCGCACTAATACGTGCAGTGCCTTAATTCCGGCAGGCTGACCCGCCCCTCCGGGGCAATCAGGGTCTAGCCTGTATCGACAAATACTTTATAGCCGAGTTCATGAAGCTCGGGTTCCCAGAAGTGCGAGTCGCGCCCCTCTGGGGTTCTCGTCCTGAGGACCCCATCGGGGTCGAAGGAAGAACCTTCCCCCCCTCCGGGCTGTAGGCCCCTACGGGCCGGAAGCCGGTCTTCTTTAAAACCCAATAGACCCATAGACACCATGAACCGTTTTTACTCTGTGCTCTGTGCTCTATGCTCTATGCCCTTTGCTCTCTGCCTATCACCCAACACCTTATATCTTGCCCCTTACCCCTTTACCATTTACCCTTCACCTATAGAAGGAGAGCCATGGCACAGAAACAGTCCAGCAAATATGACGTGATCGTGGTGGGAGCGGGGATCGCCGGCCTGTCCTGCGCCAATTTCCTGGCCCGGGGCGGGAAGAAGGTGCTCCTCCTCGAGCAGAACCACCAGTCCGGCGGCTGCATGTCGGGCTTCTGGCGGAAGGGTTTTTATTTTGACGGCGGGGACCAGTCCTTCGAGAGCGTCGGCATCATGTTTCCCCTGCTTACGGAGCTCGGGGTCTATTCCGAGCACGAATGGCACCCGGCGCGATACCGGGCCAAGAGCGCCTTTTTCGATTTCCCCATCACTTCCGTGACAGACGCCCGGGACCGGATGCTCCAGGCTTTCTCAAATGATCCCGGGGTCAAGGCTTTTTTCGCGGAAGCGGAGAAACTTTCCCGCTTCTTTTCCGAAAACTGCGACCCCTGGCATATTTACCCGCTCGAGAAGCCCGGCCCGAAAAAAATCCTCGGCGCCATGAAATGGCTTCCCGATCTCCGGCACTGGGCGGAACCCGGGTTCAAGGAAAAGCTCTGTGCCCGGATCCAGCGGGAGGATGTGCGGCACTGGTTCCTGAACGCCGGCTACTACAAGATGCCCTTTTTCCTCTTCGGCGGTTTCTGGCACCTCTGGGCCCACGATTACTGGTACCCGGCCGGCGGGATCCAGAGCCTGAACGACAGCCTGGTGAAAAAATTCGAGGGTCTGGGCGGGGAAGCCCGGTTCAAGACCCCGGTGGAGAAGATCCTGGTCCGGGCCGGCCGGGCCGAAGGTGTGCTCACCGGGAAAGGGGAAAAGATCGCGGCGGACCAGGTGGTTTACGCCGGCGATTACCAGCGACTGGTCGAAAACGTGCTCGGGAAGGAATATTTCCGGCCCGCCTTCGTGGACAAACTGAAACGGAGCCGGCGGACCGAGGCGATGCTCAACGTCTTCCTTGGGATCAACCTGCCCGCAGAGGAAATGAAAAAGCTCATGCAGGCCCACCACGTGCTCTATTGGCCGGACCTGAAGGTGATGATCCCCGGCCCGGACTCGCCCCGCGACGTGCACCAGAAGGCGTGGATGGAGCTTTCCTCCCCTTCCCTGGAAAACCCGAAGCTCGCTCCCCCGGGCAAATCCTCATTGGTGCTTCAGACGTTCACCAACATCAAGTGGCAGAACTACTGGCAGAACGGGAGCGAAAGCACGGAGCGGACCCCGGAGTACCGCGAGTTCAAGAAAGCCGTGGGGATGGAGCTGGTGAAAGGCGCCGAGGGAGTTATCCCCGGCCTTTCGGAGAAGATCGAATACATGGATGTCGGCACCCCCCTCTCCGCGGTCCGCTTCACCATGAATTCGCAGGGAGCGAGCGCGGGTTGGACCTACAACCTGCCCGACCTGCCCATCGCCGGCAAGTTCGGTTTCACGAGCTTCCAGTCCCCGGTCGGGGGGCTCTACACCATCGGGCAGTACAGTTTCTGGCCGGGCGGGGTTCCCAACTCCGCCCTGAGCGGAAAGATCGTGGCCAACTCGATTCTCGGCAAGTTTCCGGAGGGCCAGATTCACACCGCCGTTGACCTCTTCCGTAAAGTCAAAAAGCTGTTCTAGATCCCGCCCCGCTCGGGTGGTTTTTCATGGCCCCGAGTCCGGAATTGTGGTAAGGTGGGACTTGATCCCGCAAATCCGCTTTTGGCAATAATCTCTTAAGGAGAAAACTATGAGTCAAACACACAAATGGACCTTTTTCCGCGCCGGAGAAGTAGATCAGGTGGTCCTGGCCAAGGGTGACGATATCGCCCACCTCGCGGAGCTGGACCAGAAACTCTGGGTGGCCCTCGCCTGCCCCACCCGGGGCCTGGAGTTTCCCAACCGGACCCTGGACCTGCTTGATCTTGACCAGGACGGCCGGATCCGCGTCCCCGAGATCCTGACGGCCGTGGCCTGGGCCCAGGCCGTTTTCCGTAACCTCGACGACCTTTTCGAGGGCAAGGCCCTGGTTCCCCTCGCCTCGATCAACGATGCCACCCCGGAGGGCAAGGGTATCCTGGCGGGGGCCAAGCGCATCCTCACCAACCTCGGGAAAGCCACCGCCGACACCATCTCGTTGGAAGAGGTCGCAGACCTGGACAAGATCTTTTCCGCGACCAAGCTGAACGGCGACGGCATCGTCCCTTCCGATTCCGCCGAGGACCCCGCCACCAGCGCGGCGATCGATGACATCATCAAGACGCACGGTTCGCTCCCCGACCGCAGCGGAAAGCCGGGCGTTAATCAGGCCATCGTGGACAAGTTCTTCGGGGACGCCAAGGATTACCTCGAGTGGCTGGGACAGGCGAAGGGAGCCGACTCGCCCGGTGTTCCTGCCCAAGGGACGGCTGTCGCGGCCGTCAAGACCAAGGTCGACGACTACTTCATCCGCTGCCGGATGGCGGCGTTCGATGCCCGCGCCGGGGCGGCCCTGGGCGCTCCCGATGCTCTCCTTCTGGCATTGAGCACAAAGAATCTGACGGTCGATCACCCGGACATCGCCCAATTGCCGCTTGCTCGCATCGGCGCGGGTTTTCCCCTCCCGCTGGCGGACGGATTAAACCCCGCCTGGGCTGCCAAGATCGCGGCCCTCGCGCAGGACGCCGTGCTGCCGCTGCTCGGCAGCCGGAAAGAGCTTTCGGAAGCGGACTGGATGTACATTAAGGATAAGGTAGCGGCCTACGAGGCTTGGCAGGCGGCCAAGCCGATCTCACCAGTCGCCCTTTTGCCCGAGGCCCGCATCCGCGAGCTGGCCGCCGGGAATTTCCGGCAGGCCATCACCGACCTGATCGCGAGCGACGCCGCCCTGGCCGGGGAAAGCAGCCAGATCGATGCGGTCGAGAGGATGTGTCTTTTCCGGCGCGACCTGGTCAAGCTCCTGCACAATTTCGTCAACTTTGCCGAGTTCTACAAGGAGCGGCGTGGCATTTTTCAGATCGGCACCCTCTTCATCGACGGCCGAAGCTGCGATTTCTGCCTGCCGGTGAATGACCCGGCCAAGCAAGCCATGCTGGGCATTCTGGCCAAGTCCTACCTGGTTTACTGCGACTGCACGCGTCCGTCCGGCGCGAAACGGAGCATCGTCGCGGCCCTGACCGGCGGCGACACCGACAACGTGATGGTGGGCCGGAACGGGGTCTTTTACGACCGGCAGGGTCAGGACTGGGACGCGACTGTCACGAAAATCGTCGAGAATCCCATCAGTATCCGCCAGGCCTTCTGGTCCCCTTACAAGAGTTTCATCCGTATGATCGAGGCGCAGGTAGCCAAGCGCGCCGCCGCCGCTGACCAGGAGGCGCGGGGCAAGGCCGAATCCACGGCCGCGTCCGCCGCTCAGATCGACAAGACCGCGGAGAAGAAACCTGAGGCCAAGAAAATCGATGTGGGGACGGTCGCCGCGATCGGCGTGGCCGTGGCGGGAGTAGGCGCCTTCCTCTCGACGATCCTCGGACTTTTCTTCGGTCTCGGCATCTGGATACCCGTAGGCATTATGGGAATTCTGCTGATGATCTCCGGCCCCTCCATGCTGATTGCCTGGCTGAAGCTCCGGCAGCGCAATATTGGTCCGCTCCTCGATGCCAACGGCTGGGCGGTGAACGCCCTGGCCAAGATCAACATCCCGTTCGGGGAGGCGCTGACCCAGATGGCCTGTTTTCCCCAAGGCTCTAACCATCTCCTGGGCGACCCGTTCGCCGAGAAGAAAAAACCCTGGGGCCGTTACCTGGCCCTGGCGGCGGTCCTGGCTCTCGCGGCTCTTTGGTTTCTCGGCAAGCTGGATCCGTTCCTGCCGGAGAGCGTGAAGGCGGACCGGCTTCTCGGCCGCACACCCACGGTCCAGCAGGCGCCCGCCCCAACGGCACCCGCACCCGCCCCGGCGGAACCGGCCAAGAAGTAGCCCGTTTAAAAACGGGCTCCGTCTGCCCCGGAAGAAAACTCACTCCCTGGGCGT
Source organism: bacterium (assembly GCA_028713675.1). GTDB lineage: Bacteria > Desulfobacterota > JAPLJL01 > JAPLJL01 > JAPLJL01 > JAPLJL01. The sequence continues at coordinate 9,417 of JAQTNV010000048.1, read as the reverse complement.
TTTCCGTTCGCGTATGGATTTTTTCCGCAGAATACCTGAAGCCTGGGGGCGGTCCGCCGATTTTCCTTATTTAACCCGTATATGTGACAGGGGCCGGATTTCTTCGAGCACCAGCGCCTCTTCGGGGCAGGCCAGCGCGCAGTTGCCGCAGCCAAAGCAGCGTTCAAGGTTGATGGAAGCCACTTTATCCACTTTGATGGCGTGGAACCGGCAGCGGTCCTCGCAGGCCCCGCAGCCCGAACAGGCCTTCCGGTTCAGCTTGATCCGGAAGCGCGACGGGGCGATCCCGCCTAAGTATCCCAGCTGGTTCACGAAATGCAGTCCGCTGCAGCAGCAGGAGCAGCAGTTGCACATGAACATGTCCTTCTTGATGTTGTTGCGGATCATGTGCACCAGTCCGGCCTCTTCCGCCATCCCGATCAGGCGGAGCGCCTCGGCATTGCTGATCTTTCGGCCCAGTCCCCGGGAGAGCACCCCCTGGGAAAAAGCGTTGGTCTGCAGGCAGACCGCCTCCGCCGGGGCCGGGCAGTCTTTCCCGCGGCCGTTTTTCCTGGCCACCAGCCGGCAGGCGCAGGTGATCACGGAAACCAGCTCCGCTTCCGAGAAAATCCGGCGGGCCGAATCCGGGTCCAGGATGGTGTTCTGCGCCTCCACCGCACGCTCGACGGGAAGCACCCGCACCATGGCCGGGACATTGAGGCTCTGGAGGAGCGGGACCAGTTCCCGGGTCTCGATCGTGACCAGCCGATCCCAGAGTTCGAAGATTTCCTGGGGCGCGTCCGGCCAGAGAACCGTAGAATCGCGGAGCTCGATCATGGCCGGGAAGCGGCGGAGGAGCTCGGGCTGGCCGAGCGGGTGGCCCACCGCCCCCCGGGCCCTGAGCTTGTCGCCGATCTCGCGGACCCGCGCAACCGAAAGCCCGGTCCGTTCCGCGATTTCCGCCGGATTCCCCGGCAGAGCCTCGACCACCTTGAGATCGTCTTCGTGGTCAAAGAGAACCCTAAAAATCCGGGCCAGGGTTTCTGAGTTGGGAAAACCCAGCTGTGTCGCGTAGCTCTGCAGGGATTCGGGTATCGGCATGGTTTCGCCTCCTTTATTACATCCGGCCTTTTAAATGTCAGGCCTAAAACTATGCGAAGCTCCATATTTTTTCAAGTATTCTTTTTCATTTGAATCTTTCCGCGTTAATTAAGATAATCAGAGTAACTATCAACCCTGAAAGGCTGAATGAAGTGGCTGAACCTCTTTTTGACGTCATCGTGATCGGCACCGGGATCGGGGGATCGAGCCTGGCCGCGCTCTCGGCCCGGGCCGGACGGAAAACCCTGGTCCTCGAGAAAAACCCCCGGATCGGGGGATCGTGTTCTTATTATGAAAAGGACGGTTTCCATATTGATTTCGGCACGCATCTTTTCACCCGGGGTATCCGGGGACCCATCGGCGAGGTTTTAAAACGGGTAGGGGCGGACTCCCGGGTGAAATTTGTCCACCCTACCTTTTTCTCCCGGCTTGTCGGTCTGGGTCTGGATATACCCGTATACACCACGCCCTTCGCCGCCCCCCTGTTCATTTACCGGTCTCGCCAGCTCGGGATCCCCTTCCGCGAGTTGCCCGGGATCATCAAGCTCATGTCCGATCTCTTCCGGATGCCGGAGAAAAAAATCGCCGAATGGAAAAATCGCACCGTGGAAGAATTCGTTTTCACTTACACCCGGAATCCCGCGGTTCTCTCGCTGATCAGCATGATCACCACGCTGTATTTCGTCTACCCCTATGGGAAATGCTCGGCCGGAGAGATGATCTGGTGCACCCAGCGGATCATCAAGGCCAGAAGGTTTTCCTATTGCCGGGGCGGCGCGGTGGCGATTCCCAAGGCCATGCTGGAAGCCGCCCAGGAAAAAGGGGCGACGCTCCTGACCCAGGCCCGGGTCCGGAAAATCATCCTCGAAAACGGCGCGGCGCGGGGGGTGGAGCTCGCGGACGGGCGCAGTTTCCGGGGCCGGGCCGTGGTCGGCACCGGATCCCTCAAAGACACGGTTTTCAACCTGGTCGGGCCCGAGCCCTTCCCGGCGGAATTCCGTACCCGGGTTGAAAATCTGAAAGAATCCCTGAACGCCATCCAGATCAAGCTCGCGCTCGGCCGGAAAGTCATCAGGGAAGCCAGCATGATTGCCGTGGGCAGTCCCTCGGGAAATTACCGGATCCAGACCGCCTCACCGGACCAGGTCCGCAAAGTCTGGGAAGACGTGGGGGCGGGCAGGATTCCGGAACTTCTCTTTCTCTATGTCGTAGCCCCCTCCAACATCGATCCCGCGCTCGATCCCCCGGGAAAACAGCTTCTCAACGTGGCCACACCGTTTCCGCACACCAAAACCCGCCCCCAGGACCCGCCCGAAGCCTGGGTGGAGGCCATGATGAAAACCCTTTTAGACGCCGTGCCTGAAATCGGGCCGCAGATCCTCTGGAAAGAGGTAATCGGACCCCAGGCGATCGAAAGCTGGATCGGGAAACCCGGGGGCCCGTGCATTTCCACCGTTCAGATCCCCGGCCAGGTGGCGGGGGACCGCCCGGCCATCCGCAGCCCGATTCCGGGACTCTACTTTGCAGGGGACGGAGCGGGCGCCCGGGGCATCGGAACCGAGCTGGCCGCCCAGAGCGCGATTGATTGCTCCGAAATTTTGGATTCCGATTTCCGGAACGGGCGAATCAAGTAAAAAGTAAGACGTGAGACGAAAGACGTTAGAAGTTAAAAGAAAAAAAATAATATAATAGGAGACATCATGCATAAGAATTATGACGTGATCGTGGCCGGGACAGGTCCGGCGGGGCTGGCCATCGCTTCCGCCCTCAGCCGGGAGGGTCTGAATACCGTCTGTGTGGGTCCCAAGGCCAATCAACCCTGGGAAGACAACATCTGCGCCTGGGCTGATGAGATCAGGCCCCTGGGCCTGGACAAATACTGCGACAAGATCTGGCCCAAGATCGAGATTATCTTCGGGGAAAATTCCAGCAAGGTTCTGGCCGGGGCTTACGCCCATTTCGACAACAGAAAGCTCCGGAACGCCCTGCTTAAAGACATCAAGGAAACCATCGCGCAGGAAACCGTCACGGTGGCGCACGACTCCAAAGGAAGCACCGTCACCCTGAAAAACGGCGACAAGCTCAAGGCGATTATGATCGTGGACGCCACCGGCCACGCCCACCGTCTGATGGAAAAACCCAAAAAGGAAGCTGATTCCTTTCAGAACGTGCTCGGGATCCTGGCCCGGGTGGAAAAACATCCCTTCGACCTGGAGCATATGATCCTGATGGACTTCCGCTCGGGCTTCCTGGGGAAAAAGAATCATCCCCCCACCTTCCTATATGCCATGCCCTTCGCCCCCGACCTGGCCTTTTTCGAGGAAACCTCCCTGGCCGACAACCCCGGGGTCCCCTTCGACCTGCTGAAGGAACGCCTGCACCAGCGCCTCGAGCATATGAAGATCAAGATCCTCAAGGTCGAGAAGAACGAGGAAGGTGCCCTGGCCATGAACCCGGTCGTGCCCGACCTGAAGCAACGAGTCATCGGCTACGGCCTGGCCGGCGGATTTGTCCACGCGGCCACGGGCTGGAGTGTGGCCCGCTCGCTCGCGCAGTCCGGACCGGCCGCCCGCTTGCTGGCGGAGGGGATCCGGGCGGGAACCCCGCCGGATGCCATCGCGAAGCAAACCTACAAGCTCCTCTGGCCCCCCGAGATCCTCCGGATGCGGAAGATCCATAAAAGCGGGGGAGAATTCTTTACCAAGATCGGTCTTAAAGCCCAGATTCAATTCTTCAAATTATTCTTCTCTTTCCCGGGCACGATGTGGAACACCTACCTGTCCTGGAACTCGACCATTATGAAGGTCAATCGCAGTCTTATTTCACGATGAGAAGGCTTGATCGCGATTTCCGAAGCCATGGTTTGAAATGCGCGGGCTGGCTCTTTCTGCCCGAAGGTGTGACCAAACCGCCCGTGGTCATCATGGCCCACGGGATCGCGGCCGAGCGGACCTTCCGCCTGCCCGCCTTCGCCGAGAAATTCACGGCCCGGGGGCTGGCCTGCTTCGTCTTCGACTACCGCAACTTCGGCGACAGCGAGGGGGAACCCCGCCAGCTCGTGAGCCCCGACCGCCATCTCCGGGACTGGCGGGCGGCGATCGCCTGCGTCCGCAGATTCAAGGATATCAACCCCGAGCGGATCGCCCTCTGGGGCTCGTCATTCAGCGGCGGCCATGTCCTGGCGATCGCCTCCGAGACCCCCGGCCTTTCCGCGGTGGTTGCCCAGGTCCCCTTCGTGGACGGCGCGGCCCTCGCCCGCCTCGCACCCCGCTCCTTTCAAATAGAGGCCACGCTCAAGGGCCTCCGGGACCTGGGCCGGGCGATGACTTTCCGCCCTCCCTACTGCGTCCCGGTGGTGGCCGAGCCGGGTGAGTTCGCCCTGATGAACACGCCCGAATCCAAGCCGGGCTATCTGGCCCTGGTCCCTCCCGGATCCAAATGGAAAAACGAGGTCCCGGCCCGGATTTTCCTCGAAATGCCCCGCTACCGCCCCGCTCTCCACGCCGATAAGATCACCTGCCCGGTTCTTCTGGTGATCGCCGAGAAGGATTCCCTCATCCCCGCCGGCGACGTCGAAAAAGCCGCCGCCCGGATCCCGAAAGCCAGAATCGTCAAATTCCCGGTCAATCATTTCGCCGTCTATGTCGGGGAACCTTTCGAACAGGTCAGCGAAATCGAGGGGAAATTTCTTCAGGAACAATTTGCCTAAAATATAAGTGGCCATTTTGAAAAATATCCCAAGTCATAAAACATTTCTTTTTCCAATCCTCCTTTGCTTTTTTCTAATCCCGGCCTGCGGCGGATCCGGCACGAAGCCGCCGGCGTTTTCCCCGCCCGACCAGTGGGGTTCATTCGGCGTGGGGGTGCGCGAATTCCATTTAACCGATCTGGACCGGAGCAACCGGGCGATTCCAACCCTGATTTACTACCCGGCTAAAAGCCCTCCTCCTACCGGCGGCAACTATGAGGGAACGATCGCGCTGAATCGGGTCAACGCGGTCCTGGACGCAGAACCGGATTTTTCCCTGGCCCCCTACCCCCTGATTTTCTTTTCCCATGGCAGCGGGGCCGGAAAACAGGCTTACAAGTATCTCCTCGAATACCTGGCCTCGCACGGCTTCGTCTGCGTCATCCCGGACCATACCGGTAACGCCACCCTGGGCGAATACCTTCCCGCCGATCTCTCCTTCTCCATCACCCGCTATTACGATATCTCCTTCGTGATCACCCATGCGCTTGAGCTCTTTACCTGCACGTGCCAGGGATTATACGGCTTGGCTGATCCCGACCGGATCGGCCTGGCCGGCCATTCCTGGGGCGCCAATACCGCGCTCGCAGTCGGAGGGGCGCGGCACAGCTACGATTATTTCCATGCCCGCTGCCTGAATGATCCCGGTTTCGACCCCTACGTCTGCCCTCTCTACGATCAGCGCGCCTCCCTGGACCGGGATTTCCCCGACCCCCGCGTCAAGGCCGTGGCCAGCTTCGCTCACGATGGCGCCCAGACCTATTTCGGGCCGGACTGCGCGGGCGCGCAGGCAATCACCATCCCTACTTTGGAGGCGGGCGGGACCATGGACATGTATTTCACCTTCGATAATGAGATTCAGAAATGTTATCAGAACCTGGGAGGTCCCGCATATATGCTCAAGCTGATCGGCGGCGGTCACATGGCCTTCGCCGATATCGGCGATGAGGGCACCATGCCCACCGGACGGATGCAGGACCTGATCCGCCGCTACACACTCGCTTTTTTCGGTTATTATCTGAAAGACCCGAACAAATACGGTTCCTATCTCGACCCCGCGCAAGCCGCGGCCTGGAACGATGGTTTCAACGATTTTGAATGGGGTAAGAAAGGAGAGTAAACGACCGTGTCCGACAGAATCTGCCCCTGGTGGCTGGGATATTTCCTCGCCTCACCCCTCCGCAAGCTTTTTGGAAACCCGGAAAAGATTCTCTCCCCCCATGTCCGGGAAGGGATGACTTTGCTCGATGTGGGCCCGGGGATGGGTTACTTCACCCTGCCCCTCGCGAAAATCGCCGGACCCTCAGGGCGGGTCATCGCGGTTGACCTTCAGGAAAAAATGCTGATCGGGCTCCAGCGCCGGGCTAAACGAGCCGGGTTTTCCGAACGGATCGAATGCCGCCTGGCTTCCGGGAAGTCCCTCAACCTCGCCGACCTCGCCGGTCGGATCAATTTTGCCCTCGCCTTCTACATGGTTCATGAAGTGCCCGATCCCGACCGGCTCCTCTCCGAGATCGCCGCCGCGCTGGCTCCCGGCGGCCGCCTCCTGATCGTCGAGCCGTCGGGCCATGTTTCCCCCGAAAAATTTGAAAAAACCATCAAACTCGCCCGGAAAGCCGGCCTTTCTACCGTGAATGATGTCCCGCTCGGCAGCAAACTCTCCGCGTTGCTGGAAAAAGGAGGTTAAAATAATGTCCCTTAACCAGGAAATATCAGAGTTTCTGCGCTCGAAAGGCGCTCTCCGGGTCGGGTTCGCCACCCGGGAAACCCTGGCTGGGGGGCCGCCGAGCACCAACCTCGAATACATCCTCCCCGGGGCGCGCTCGGCTGTGAGCTTCGCCCTGCCCCTGAAACAGGAATACCTCGAGCCTTTCCTGGGTAAAAAGGACCGTTCCCGGCACGAAGAGGATAATCTCTCCCTTAACCTCCGGATCAAGGACCTTTCCTGGGAAGTCGCCGGTCTGCTGAAAAGCCGGGGGATCTTGTCCAAGGGTACGGCGGCTAATTTGAAATACCGCCAGGATGCCCCCAACTGGCAGGTCAATCTTCTCCCGGACATCTCCCACCGTTATCTCGCCGTGCGTTCCGGCGCGGCTTCCTTCGGCTGGTCGGGAAACGCCGGGATAAAAGGGCCGGGCACCGCGATCCTCCTCGGCACCACCGTCACCACCGCCGAGCTCGAGCCGACCGGACCCATTCCCGAGAGCGAGAGTTTCTGCAACAAATGCAAACTCTGCGCCTCCGCCTGCCCGATGGAGATGATTGAAAAAAAGAAAGAGATGTCAGTTACCATCGGCGGGATGACTTTTATCCATGCAGCCCGGAAAAGTTACCTTTTGTGCCAGTTCTGCTGCGGGGGTTTCACCGGACTGCATAAATCGGGACGATGGTCGAGCTGGTCGCCCGGACGCTTCCGGATCCCGGAAGACGAGCCGGAGCTTCTCAACGAGTTAATGCGGTCCATCTCGCTCTATAACGGCCGCCCGCCCCTGCCGGGAGGCTATACCCATCCCGCCCACCCGGAGAACAGGATCTACCTTACTTGCGGGAACTGCCAGTTGGTTTGTACCGGCGAGAAGAAGACCACCGGCGCCCGCCTGAAACTCCTGCATAATTCAGGCTGCGTCATCCAGAACCCCGATGGCTCGCTGTCCGTCCTCCCGGCCCCGGAGGCGGAGGCCGCCTTTGAGAAACTCGATCACAGCCATCGCAATCTATACCAGTAATTCATCAGGCAATCGGTGGCAGCGATCTCCGACTATGGTCAAAGTAAGCAGTAAGCAATAAGCAGAAAATGCGGAAAGACTAATAAAAGGAGAGGAAAATGGGAAATAACCAGGGAGAAAAATCAAATAAAGTACTGGTCCTGAATTCGGATTATTCCCCGGCCAGGATCCAGGAATGCATTCAGAAAGGCCTGGCCGAGTTCGGCCTGAAGCCGGCCGGCCGGGTTTTCGTCAAGCCTAATGTCGTCTTCGCTCACCACCAGAATGTTTACGGGAGCAGCTCCTTTACCGCGCCTTCCGTTCTCGAGGCCACCATCCGCATCCTCGACGCCGAGAAACAGGTCACGAAAATTTCGATCGGGGAAAAGAGCGCGGTCGGGCTTCCCACCCGCCTCTGCTATAAATTCGCCGGTTACTACGACCTGATGAAAAAACTGCGCGGGGAAGGCAAGGCCGGGAAGTCCAACCTCTATCCCTTCGAGGAGGATTTAAGGACCGTCAAATTCGTCGGGGGCGCCGCCCACTCCACAGTCAAGCTTTCCCGGAAAATGGTCGAGCGCGATTTTATGATCTACCTGCCCAAGCTCAAGCGCCACTGCGTCAGCAACATGACCGGGGCGGTCAAGCTGAACATCGGAATCGTCTGCGATGACGACCGCTCCATCCGGCACGATTTCCTCCTGGACGAGAAGATCGTGGACCTCCTCTCGGTGGGCTACCCGGACTTCATCGTGATGGACGCCGTTACTATGGGAGCCGGAAACGAGGCCGTCCCCACCCCCCGCCAGCTCGGGCTCCTGATCATCGGGGTGAACCCGGTCGCGGTGGACCTGGTCGGCTGCCGGATCATGGGCTACCACCGGGACGATATCGGTTATCTGAAGCGGGCAGTGGAACGCGGCTACCGGCCCGCCGCCCTGGAAGAAATCGAAATCGCCGGAGACTATCATACGATCGCCGACCTGGACAAACTGGGCGAACGCCTCAAACCCTACGATGATGACTGGTACCGGTGGGACAATGTTCCCCGCGAGCTCCAGCGGATGGGATCACCGGTCAAGCTCTTCCAGGGACCGGTTCATCCCGCCCGCGAGGGTAAACCCCAGGTCGACTGCCCGTATGGATGCGTGATGGGAATCAAGATGGTCTGCGCCTCCCTGGAGCGTTACGCCGGCAGCGAGGCCTTCCGGAAGGCAAAACCCCTGAACCTGATCATCGGCAAACCCGGGGAGATCGACTGTCAGGGTCATCCCGTCCTGTTCCTGGGCTCCTGCAGCCAGGCCAAACTGAAAAATCCCGGGAAGATCACCCGGATCGACAAGTGCTTTACCACCGCCACCGATATGATGCTGATTTTCGGTTTCCAGTCCGGGATCCCCACCCCCTACACCGATCCCAAAATGCTCCCGGAATTCATCATCTACTTCCTGAAGACGGCCATGGTCAAGATTTTCAACGGGCGTTACCTCCAGGATGTCTGGTTCTTCATCAAATTCTGGCTTCTGAAAAAGCTCTAAACAGGTGATAGGTGAGGGTGGTAGGTCATAGGTAAAAGGCGAGAGTCTAAAATCCGGGAAGCGGAATTTTCCAGTAAAAAAAACGGCCCCGGTGCACTTCCGGGGCCGCGAAACGCAATAAACCCGATTAACCCGATAAACTTTTTAAATTCCTAATCGTTTTTTCAACGCCCGGAATTCCTTCCACAGCTCCGGGGGCATATCCTTGCCGAAACCATTGTAAAATTCCTGCACGCCCGCGAGTTCCTGCTGCCAGTCCTTCTTGTTGATCGCGAAAAGCCTGCCCAGGTTCTCACGGGGAATCCGGAGGCCGGTCATATCCACATCGTTCTCGTGGGGAACATAC
>JAQTNV010000047.1 GCA_028713675.1 bacterium | reverse complement strand
GCGCCGGACTCGAGCCGGGCCTGGCCAGTCTGACCATTTTAAAGATATAGTTTCCCGCTGGGGTATTTCCCCGGGTATAGGGGCGAGAGGGGGGCGCGCCGGATCATGAATCCGGGAGAGAAGAAGGTCGGGCTGAAGGAGATTCCCAGGATGCGGGTGGCTTTTGTCAGCCGCACGGGGCCCTACGACCAGATTCCCGAGGCGATGAAAACCCTGATGAGCTGGGTCGCCAACCGGGGAATCAAACCGTTGGGCCCGCCCATGGGGATTTATTACAACGGCCCGGCCTCGGTCGGTCCGGACGAGCTCCGTTGGGATATCGCCATTCCCGTTTCGGATGGAGTGGACGGGGAGGACGAGATCGCGGTCCGGGAACTTCCGGGCGGAAAATTCGTTTACGCTTTTCACCAGGGACCGTACGATAAGGTGAAGGCGGTATACGATGAGCTGTTCGCCTACATCGGCCAGAACAGCCTGCGGCCCACCGGGCCGCCGATGGAGGTTTATCTCTCGGATCCCTCCAAGGTCAAGCCCCAGGATTCAACCACCGAGATCCGGGTCCCGGTGGCCGTGGCAGGATAAAGCGCTTAGGTAAGCATAGAGCATAGGGCAAAGGGCATAGAGCAAAGAACATAAAACAATAAAAAAGGGAGCCATCTGATGGCTCCCTTTTTTTATGGTCCTTCCCGGATTTTTGTAGCTTGCCGATTTATCGGCTGTTTTAAAACGCCCGATGGATCGGGCTTGACTATGGAGCGCATTGGCTTACCGATGCATGTAGCAGCCCTTCGACAGCGCTCAGGATAAACAAGCTGCTGTACTCCAAAAAGGTTATTTCAATGTCAGTGTGGCCTTTGCCGCCGGGTAGGTATCCACCATCAGATACACCCGGGCCTGGGCGGGGACATCGTTGTTTTCATAAGCAAGCTCCACGCTTTCAATCGTGCCGTTGGAGGAAGCCTTCTTCTTTGTCTCAAGTCCATAGTCAAGCGCTACCGGATGGTTGGTGGCGGGATCTATCATCAGGATCCCGAAACTATGTTCGGACGCCTTAAGTGAGGAACCGGAAAAGACGGCCCGGGCGAGGTTGCTCCCGGCGACAAAGGCAACATTCCCCAGACCGGCGGGAGTGAACTGGGTCCCTCCCTCGTAAGGGGTGATGTTAATGGCGCCGAAGGCGTTGAGGATATCCGTGTCCGGGTTGCAGAATCCAAGATCCCGGAGATAAGGAGCGAAGAAGCCGAGGTCGGCGCAGACCAGGCTGGCGTGGACCTGGGGCGTGTCCGCCGTCGCGCCGCTAACGTCGAACCGGGCGGAGATCCGGAAGGTTCGGAAACTTAGGGTTTCATTCATTACTTCCAGTTCCATTCCCCGCTCGCTGGAGAAGGTGACGAACCCGGAACCACCATTAAATTCCAGGGGCAGCATTGCCCTTGTCTCCGGGTCAACAACGGCATGGTTTTCGCCCTCGGCCAGTTTGGCTCCCACCATCCAGGCGATACCTTTCCCATTGCCTTGCTCCTCGACAAAGCCGACCAGGAAATGCAAACTGTCGAAACCGATCTGGTTGTAGCTGGCCAGGATTGTAGGTAGAGACGCGGCCAGGCGGCTCAATTCCAAAATCGAGGAGTATTGTGTTAGAACCGGCATAGTAGGGAGCTGCGTTTTGGGCTGATTAAGCGCAAATATGAAGGTTTCAGAGAAATTTCCTCCAGGATTCCCGCCGTAAAATCGGAGGCCGTCCCGCTCCGGATTAATCAAGTATTTCCCGGTGATGGTGAGGGACATTTTGCCGTCGTTTCCGGCCGAAAAGAAATCAAGGGGTTCCACGGTCAGGAACCGGCGCTCACCCGACACCTGGACGGTAACGGCCGAGGGGGGATCGGTACTGACCTGGACTGAATTGGAGTCGATCAGGGCCAGGGCGGTATCACCGTCCCGGCGGACGAAAAGGGAGAAGGCCAGAGCGGCATTGGCGTTGATGGCTTCGGGCGGATCGGTCAGCAGACCGCCGAATTGAGTGGTATAGAAAAGATGGATTCCCTCCGCGGGCAGATCCTCGTTGGGCCCCAGCAGACAGCGGGAATCATTCCGCATTTCTTTCCGCAGGCAGTAATCGTAAGGGACACTGAAGATCCCCCCGTTTTCACCGGCGATGTAAATGGCGTTTTTACCGAGGGCGGGAGAAGAATTGAGGTCATTGCGTTCTTCCTCGATAAGTTTGATGGCCCAGCGCAGGGTCCCGTCGGGATTGAGAACAAAGAGCCGGCCTTCCCCAGAGCCGACATAGATATGGTCCCGGCCATCAACCGCCGGCGAGGAGCGGACGGCTTCGCGGGTATCAAAGGCCCAGAGCTGGGCGCCGCTTTCAGGGTCGAGCGCGTAGATGGTCCCATCTGCGGCCGGCTGGATGATCGTGCCGTCCGAGAGCTCGCCGGGGCTGGCGTAGATATGATCATGGGCTCCGAATTTCCAGATCTCCCTGCCGGTTCGAGACTCATAGGCATGCAGGAACCCGTCAAACCCGCCCAGGAGGATGGTGCCCCGGGCGGTTAACAGGGGACTGGCCGCGATCGCGCCCTTGGAAAAGTTGGACCAGAGCTTATTTCCGTTCCGGTCGATAGCGAAAGAGTTGTCGCCGAAAATCCTGACCATATTATCGTTGCCGAAGAACAGGTTGCCGGTGGCGGTATCCAGGGCGGGAAGCGACCAGTTCTGATCGGGGGATTTGAAACGCCAGTTCACCTTACCGGTGTCCCGGTTGAGAGAATAAAGGAAGTAATTATCGTTGGGGACGATAAGATCTCCATTGGCGGTCATGGCCACATTACCTTCGAACCAGCGGATGAAGGCGTTGTTTACCGAGGGATCATCGGCCTGGAATTGCCAGATCAGCTCCCCGGTTTGGGCATTCAAGGCGCGGAGGTATCCATCTCCCGAGCCGAAATAAACCCGGCCCTTGTCATCGAGAAGGGCGGCGGCGTCAATGATCTCATCAGTCTGGAATTTCCAGCGGACGGTCCCGGTGGGATTGAGGGCGTAGAAGATCCGGTCGGCCGAGCCAACGTAAATAGACCCGTCCCCGCTGATCACCGGGGAGTTGAAGACGCCCTTGCCGGTGGGGAAACTCCAGAACAACCCATCCTTTTTATCGGGCTGGACCGGGCTGCGGCCGTTCTGCTCGGCGTTCCGGCGGAACTTCGGCCAGGGGCTGTCCGGCGCCAGCGGTATCCGGTAATCGAAATTCCCGCTTTTCCCGCATCCGAGGGGAAAAAAAGATAATAGGAGTAGGAGCGCTAGTCCAAATTTGCATTTCATTATGAAAATATCCTCTTACTCAAATATTATGAAACCTTTATTAAAATATTTCCTGTCATTCTGAGCCGGTGGCGAAGAATCTCTCTTTTGTTGGAGAAATTCTTGAAACAAGATCCTTCACTTCGTTCAGGATGACAAAGAGCGAAGAACTCAGGATGATAAGAATGTGGTTTGGAATTAACCTGTTACCGGCTACCTGCTACCGGTGTTTATTTATTCTACCCTCGCCATTGTCAGCACATAAACCTTTTCCGCCCCGGCGCTTTTCAACGTCCGGGCGCATTCCTCAACGGTCGCGCCCGTGGTCATCACGTCATCCAAGACCAGCAGGGCCTTTCCTTCGATATGTGAACGCCTGCCCGGGCTGACGGCGAAAGCGTCCCGGATGTTTTCCCGACGTTGTATTTCCGAGAGACCGACCTGGGGATCGGTATCCTTGGTGCGGATCAGGACAAAGGGATCGCAGGGGATATTTAATTCTTTCGCCAGGACCCGGCCGAGCAGCTGGGATTGATTGAATCCCCGTTCCTTCAGACGGCGTTGATGAAGAGGAACCGGGATAATCATGTCCGCCTGCGGGGGAAATTCAGGCTGCGCGCAGTGATTTAATGTCCACATGGCCAGGTCCTTCGCCAGGTGGACCCGCTCATGGTATTTAAGCCCGTGGATGGCGGTTACCATGGTGTTTCGGTAAAGGCCTCCGGCCCGGGCGAGATCGTAGACCGGTTGTCTTTCCAGACAGCGGGAACAGAGATGGTTGTCACCGGCAGCGAAGGGCTTTCCGCAAATGGTACAGAGAGGATGCCTGACGGGGGTAAACTGTTGGCGGCAGACAGAGCAAATGGTCCCTTCGATTGATTCCCCTCCCACCCGTCCGCAGAGGGAACAGACGGGAGGGAGGAAAAAATCGAGGAAACGTTTTAATAAAGGGTTCAATGGTTCCTGGGTTCCAGGGGCCAAGGGTTATAGAACACAGAATTAATTTCAAATATCAAAAACCGAATGTTCCTGCGACCCCGATGGATTTTAAAACAAGAAGCCCAGAGGGGCAAATGAAGTTCATAAAATTCGAAGCTTATGCTCGGAAGACCAAAGCGGAGATAGCGGAGAAGATCGAGGAATTAGAATTGAATATCTTCGGGGATTAAGAAATTGGATTAAGTCCCAATTTATCCAAAATAATAAAAATTATGCCTTCCCAGTAAAGCCAGAATTTCCCGAATTTGTTTAGTTTTTGTTAACAGGAAAATTCCCGCTCCCTTTTCCCTTAAATTTTAAATACTGCGGTTAGTCGAACTATCTTTAATCCGAGGAAACAGCTTTTTTAATTGGTTTTCCCGGTAATTTCATTAATGGAAGTACGATTGGTCTAACCCCTGACCTTTGGGTTAAATTTTGCACGAACTCCCGGAAATATGGAACAACATTCAAAGGCAAACTAACATCGTTGTAAATATTCAAAAATTCATTATTAATTTCTTCTGAAGACGAGAAAAAAAGCTCGAAAGTTGTTCGAATCTCAATTATCTTTGGATCTTCGTTTTTGATTTTTCCAAACAAATAATTTTTTGCGTAAAAAATTGCTTCTTTTTTCGTTTCGCTTAACTTAAATGAAGCTTCGATCTCAATATGAAGATCTATATCTGTTTGTTTATTTTCTGTAATTTTATTCTTATCAATTGAATAAGTGCTTGAAGTAAGACAAATATCTTTTATTTCGAATCCCTTTAAAAGCCGAAGGTATTCTTCCGGAAGCATTAATTTTTTATTTGCATGTAAATCTTTTTTCTGTTCTTTTTCTTTTTCCACTTCAAACCTCCGACTCTTACGATGCCTTTGAAAATTCCTCCTCTCCTTCTAAACAAGGTTGAGGATTTTTACTTTCATATATTTTAGTTTTAGGCATAGTTAAAAAACGGTAATTTGCAGTTACTGAGTGTATATATTGGCTAAAATGATCCAGGCAATCATCGATTTTATATGCGATTGAATCCTGTTTCGTTTCGATAGCGGAAAGAGTCGAAGCTTGTGTTAAAAGGTAAAGGATATATTTATTTAAACTAGTTGAATTCTTCTTTGCTTCAATTGCTAATTGTGCATGGAGAATTTTGGGAATTCTTAGGAGAAATCTTCCGCTATAAGAATCATCCTCTAAAATGGGCTTAGGGATTTCAATTCCTTTTTCAAACCATTCTTTAAAAATTCTCTTTTTAAGAGCTTCCAAATTGCTTAATGCCTCTTCTTTTGTATCGCCATCTCCAACCATTGCTTTTCCAAACTGCTCATAGTAAGCCATGAACCCTCCCCCATTTTCCGGAAGAATTGGTTCAATGGTAACTGGATATTCCAGAGCTAAAAAATATTTAAAATCTTCACCTTTTTTCATGATTTTATCTCCTTTGCTAAACAATCCTTTTTCATATCTATGAGTCTTAATATTCTTATAATATATTCTTTTTTTACCCATCTTCCCTTTCTCGTTGGGATATGGACATTTCCATCTGGAAGACTAAGTTTAGCCGCTTTGAATTCAGCCTTATTAAATATGGGATCGGAAATTTTAATATGGGAACCACCTTCAAATATCATTCCTTCGAAACAGGAATTAATAACGATTTCCACGTCGCTTCGTGGGACTTCAGGAGGTATATATCTTTCCCACTCGGCTAATATTTTTTCTGCACGCACTTTCTATCTTGGTTATTGTGATATCATAAATGATACTATAAATTCAAGTGGGGAAACTATTTAAAAATAAAAAAATAACTATTTAGCTACTATATGTTGTGGTTAAAAAATTCCCGTCGCAATTAAAGGGTCTAGCTAGAATATCCGAAAATTTGAATTTTGTATGCCCATTCCTGGCAGCCCGAGCCGCAACTTGGATAGCAACCGCGAAGAAACGATCATTTTTTCCTAATTCCTATAGCTTGATTATTATTTTACTCTCCAAGTGAGAAAATAGCACGTTGTATTTTTTGGCTCCAAACATTCATTCCGAAAAAGCATGCTGGGTTCTGCCATACTTCTGATTGCCACTATAAAGCCTGCAACCGGGCTTTTCCCGGGGGATCTCCCGGAGGGCAGGGAGATAAGGCTGGTCAGAATCGGCGGAAGGGGAACCCGCCCCGTCCCGCTACGTTAAAACCAGATGAATGGACAAAGCGGCCGATCTGTTGGCTGGGGGGCCGGTCGGAGGATTAAGCGGTCTGACTTTGATGATATTAAGAGCCAAGTCTACCCAAAGTCCCACCCATGAATAACCATTAATTATCTCTGGGCGGATTAAAGGACAAGCGGGTGGGTCTAATAGCCGGCGTTTAGCAGCCGGGTGCTCGACGCACATTTCCAGACATGCTGTGTTCGTCTCAGCCATCTGCGGCATTGGAAAAAAGATTTTTTATTTCTTCGGCTACGAAGCTCTGGTCAAGAGCCGTTACCAACTGGCTTCTTGTAATTTCCTTCCTTCCCTTAGTATTCAAAATCATCAAGGTTTCCTTAAGCAACTCCTTTCCAGGGAATACGACGCGCACAACATCCACGGAAGTTAGGTTAAGAGCGTCAAACCACTCGTAGGTTTTTACTTCAAGGTCTGCATCATTCTTCCACTTATTGGATGGATCGAGGTGCCTATTGATGTTGTGTGCGGTATTTAAGCACACTCTTCGAGCATTGGCTTTTTGTCTTTCCGCAGCTTTTAGAATAGCATCTTCCGCGTTCTCGGCGGTGACCTTTCGTCCGATTCGCTTCGCGGTAGCCTCAATGAGTTTTGGCTCGATTAAGTAGCTCTCTATCTCGTGCCGCCCAAGGAGACGGGCGGTAACACCATCAGCCTTTTGGGATTTATTGAACCGGTCAACGATAAAATCGGGCATGCCGTCGCGGTCCTGGATAAACACGATCTTAAATTGTGATCCGGACAAGCTCGACAAAACCTTTCCCAACTCGGCTACCGCTGGAAAGTTGCTGACGCCCTTGGCTGATAGAACGTAGCACGCGCTCTTCGATGAGAAGAGTAGCCCACCGAGTGCCTTGTCGATTGCCTTATAAATCGTCTTATCCTCATCCTCGATTACCACCAAGCACTTCGACGCCAGAATACGCGAAAGGGATGACACTTCGACGATTCCAGCCCCTACCAAAGCGCCAACCAAGTCTGCGTTGCTGCCGATTGACTTAACGGTTTTCTTGCCAGCGTCTACAACAATCACTTGCTCAGTTGCGAAAGTGTCGATTAGATCCAGAGAGTGTGTGCTAACGAACAGTTGGGCTTTCAAGTCATCAGCAACCTTCCGAAATAGCTCGCCGAGGCTGGCCTGGAGCTTGCTATGTAGATGAGCGTCAGGTTCATCGATGAGGAGAATCCTCGGCTTGGTTAAATAGAGGTAGGTCAGTACCTGAATAATCTGCTGGAGCCCGGATCCTGACGAAACGACATCATAGCTGACCTCGGCTTGCTTGTACCGGATGGTTACGAACTCGTCCTTATCTATATCGAACGAGATGCCACTTACCTCTACTCCGAAAAGTTTGTTCAGCCATTCGTTGATTTTGGACACCGCGTTGATGTCCTTCTCTCTAAGCTGCAGGAGGCTACTTCGGAAGATTTCGCTGTACCGTCCTTGGTTAGCGAGGGCATTCCGACGTGCTGCCGTAGCGAACGGTTCTTCCACGAGAACCCCAACAAGACCAGGGATGAACGCGACCGTTGTTCCCAAATACTTGATGGCATCTTTGGCAGTTAGACTCACAGGGAGATCATCGGCGGAAACGTGAATCTGCCCGAACTGCTGGCGCAGAATAACTGAGAAGGTTACGTCATCTTCGAACGCGATAGAAATCTTGAGTGGTTTGCCTGATAGCTGTTTGTACCAGAGCTCTCTAAGGTCGGGAGCGGGGGCAACCTCCTCTGCTTTTGTGAGGTAGCGTTTGTGGTATGCCGCTTTCGGTGGATCACCGCCGAAAAGGACATGCCCGTTCATGAGCAGAAAAAAAGCCCTGATGGCATGGAGAATACTCGTCTTGCCGCAGTTGTTCGGCCCGACGAGAAGGTTGGTGTCACCGAATTCGAAGGTTGTGTCGGCGAACTGACGGAACCGCTCAAGCCTCAAACTCTTGATTTTCATTATGCCCACCTTTGCTTAGGGGAAAATTTCCAATAACCCGCGCTCGAATTGGATCGAATCGATAATAATCATTTTCCTTTTATTTATCCTTTTGCCGGTCCTCCGTCAAGCTAATAAAATCTCCCTGCGAGGCCCGAAACCGGACTTTTCCCGGGGGATTTCCATACCCCACTATAGTAAGAACCGGCTGAAGAGAAATATCTTTTTGCTTAATAGGTCAAATAAGCCGTGTGATAAAATTTCTCCATGGCGCCAATTACCCATGGCCTACTTTCCTGGATCGGAGCCAACCTAGTCAGATTGAACCGCCGGGAGAGGGGGATCGCGGTACTAGCCGGAATTATTCCGGACCTGGATGGGCTGGGAATATTTTTCGGACTTAAATACTACATCCAATACCATCACGTTATTTTCCATAATTTTCTCGCCGGTTTTCTTGTAATGGGGCTGGCATTTGCCTTTTCCACCCGGCGAATAGCCACGGCACTGCTGGCGGGGGCTTTATTTCACTTGCATCTCCTGTGCGATCTGCTGGGATCGGGACCAGTATGGCCCCTTTATTACCTCTGGCCTCTCAGTCAGAAAGAATGGCTTCTTTCTTTCCAGTGGAATCTGGCCTCTTGGCAGAATACGGTTGTCACGATTCTGTCTTTAATCGCTACGGTTTATATTGCGGTAAGAATGGATAGAACCCCGGTTGAGTTTTTCTCTACAGCTTTAGATCAGAAAGTAGTTGGAGTATTTAAAAATTGGTTCGGGGGAAAGCGAAAAGATTAAGGAAAAAGGTGTGAAAATACCTAAAGAACTGGATTCCGGCTCCATCTTTGGGCGGCAATTGAATGCCGCCCCTACGAAAACATCTTAAAACGTAGGGGAGCCATTCCATTGGCTCCCTGTGCGGGCGGCCGCGGCCTGCCCGAGCCGGGCAAAACCGGCCAGGGAGAGCCGCCCCTACGCCATAGGCTCCCTCCTACGCCACAGGCTTCGGAAGGGCAGGTCGGAGGGCAGGTCCGATTACGCCAAGGCTACGTCGGATACATCCGCCGGAGTGACGGAGAAGGGGGAGGAAAAACCCTAATTAGGTCAATTTCAGAAGTCGGGCGGCGTTTTGATAAAAAATTAAATCCTCTTCCTCAGGTTTTAAACCGAGTCTTTTAATCCGGTTTACTTCCCGGTCATGAAAAAATGCCGGCCAGTCCGTGCCGAATACTATTTTCTCCGGTCCGATCTTATGGATTATCTCCAGCATAACGGAGTCCGGTATGATGAAGCGCCGGCAGAATAAATCCATTTTTTCTTTATGAATATCTGTCCCGCATTGTTTGTCATCAATCTGTATTTGGAGATTAAAAATATATTCAATGGCTTCCCAGTCTTTCGTCCGTGCGCGAATATAAGCATTGCTCGTATCGAGATATAAATTTTTGTATTTCGGTTCGACCAAATATTGAAAAACAGCTTCTTTTCCGTACCATGGCAATCCCCCCAAGTGAGGCGAGATCACAACCAGGTCGGGAAAATCCATGAGGATCCGAGCCTGTATTTGGGGGGTTGTCTGATATTCTGCCGGAATATTGCGCCACCCGAAGTTGTCGATCAAAACGAATAAGCCATTCCGGGCCAGCGCCTGATATACGTTTTTTAATTTATCCGCGCTCGGATCGAACTTTTGGAAATAGGGATGAAGCTTAACCCCGGTAAAACCTTGATCGCGCAGTGATTTGATATGGTCCTCGACTTTATCCTGCTCGGGATGTAGTGCCGCCAAGGATATTAATCCGGTGGTCTGGTTTAATTCCAGGGCATAATCGTTCTTGGACTTGACCCTTTGATCGATGGAAAGCCCTTTCGTATGCGTGGCTACGGGAAGATTCACGCAGTAATCAACCCCGGTCTCTTCCATTATCGATTTGAGCGTGTCCCCGTCGGCGGAAGGCGAGGTCAGCCAGAAATTGGGGTTAATCATCGCCCGGAGCATCCAGTTTCTGTATGTTTCGTAATCCGATGAATCATAAAGATGGCAGTGAAAATCAATTATTTTCATGGCTGGGCGGAATTTTATTGCCATCAGGTCATAAATTCAAATGGGAAAAGGGGGGCAGCTTTTGATAAAGAGAAAGGAAAAAACAAGAAAACTGGATTCCTGCTTACGCAGGAATGACGAAAGGGAACTAGATTCCGGCTCCATCTTCGGGCGGCAATTGAATGCCGCCCCTACGAAAACATCTTAAAACGTAGGGGAGCCATTCCATTGGCTCCCTGTGCGGGCGGCCGCGGCCTGCCCGAGCCGGGCAAAACCGGCCAGGGAGAGCCGCCCCTACGCAATAGGCTTCGGAAGGGCGGAGGGAAAGTGAAGGGAGCAGGTTACCAGCGTCCCGCCCTTCCGGCCCGGTTGGACATTGAAGCTCGCCCCGATCATCTTGGAACGGTATTCCATGATTTGTAATCCCATCCCCCCAGTAGCCTTTGAATTTTTCGGGATTCCCGCACCGTCATCGCTGACCGTCAGGGTGAGCTTGTTTTTCATCGAGGCAAGGCGGATCTTGATGCGCTTGGCTTTTCCGTGCTTGATGGTGTTATTGGTGGCCTCCTTGGCAATGTAATAGAGGTTGGTGGAAATTGTGTTGTCTTCGATTAAAATCCGCTTGTTGCATTGGAAGAGGCAGGAAATTTTATACATGCTTTCCAGATTTATCGTCAGCTGCTTAAGCGAGGATATCAACCCATCGGCCTTATGCTCGACGGGATAGAGCCCCCGGGCCAGGCTGCGGGTTTGGGTGATGGCCTGGCTGACCAGCTGGGAAATCTTGGCGGCCTCCTTGGCTTCCGCGGGAGCCTTGGCGGCGAGCTTGTTTTCCAGGGACTTGTTCATGAAGGAAATGGCGGTCAGATGCTGGCTCAGTCCGTCGTGCAAGTCCTGGCCGATCCGCCTCTGTTCGCGGGTGCTGACTTCCAGGATTTCCTTTTCCAGGCGCTTCCGCTCGGTGATATCCCGGATCACCGCCAGAATGGATTGGGGATTCCCCTCCGTGTCTTTTAAAAGGGTGGCGTTCACTTCCCCGAGAAAACGGCTTCCGTCTTTCCTCATCAGGGAATATTCCACGTTCCGGGCGAAACCGTTTTTAAGGATTTTCTGATAGACCTTGGCGGCCTTTTCACGGTCCTCAGGGGCGATTCCTTTGAACCCGTCGGATCCCACCAGTTCCCGGGTATGTTGGTACCCGGTCAGCTCCAGGTTTTTCTGAGAAGCCTCGATGACCCGTCCCTGGAGATCGGTGACAATGATGGCATCGGGCGAGGTGTGGACCAGGGTCCGGTACAGTTCCTCGGATTCCCGGAGGGCTTCCTCCGCCCGTTTCCGCTCGGTGATGTTTTCAAGTGTCTCGACCGCACCGACTATTTTGCCGTTGTGGTCCTCAATAACTGCGGCCGTGAAATATAACCATATTCCTTCTTTGCCCAGGGAAGGGAAGAAGTCCACCGCTTCGTATGCTCCCGCAATAAGTTTTGAGGTTTGGATTTTTCCTTGATACTTTCGGAAAAGTTCTTCAATGTTCTTATCCACAAGTAAATCAGCCAGACAAGGTCTTTCTTCGGGATAGAAGGCTTTCCACTGCTGATTGGTTCCGATTATCTCCTCGGCTTTAATTCCGCTGTAGGTTTCCAGCGCTTTATTCCAATGAATAACCTGGTGATCTTGATTGATAACAAACAGAGCGATTGGAGAACCGTTTATTATGGCATTCAATTTTCTTTCATTCTCCCGGAGGTTTTCTTCGGCCCGCTTTCTCTCGGTGATGTCGCGGGTAACGGTCTGGATCCCGATGACCTTGCCGTCCCGGTATAAAACCTGGCCCCCGGTTTCCACCGGAACAAGCGTTCCGTCTTTTCTTCTGATCATCGATTCAAAATACGGAATCGGTTTGCCTTGCATCGCGGTCGCTAACCCTTCTAAGCTTTTCGATAGATAAGCCGGCAACGTCACATCCGCAATATTCTTGCCGACCGCTTCCTCCGGGGGGTAACCGAGCACCTTCTCCGTGGCTTGATTGGCAAACCGGCAATTCCCTTCGAGATCGAGAATCGTCACCGAATCGGGAATGTCTTCGACCAGATTCCGGTATTTCTCCTCCGACTCCCTGAGGGCGTTCTCAGCCTTGATCCGGGTGATGGCGTTTCCGATCTGCACGGAAATGCTGACCAGAACGTGACGGGTCATCATCGGGATGTCGTCGGAATCGTGGGAGCTTATATTAAGGCAGGCGATCACCCTGTTTTCAAAAAATATCGGGATTATGGCTAGGGCGCGGAGGCCTTCGGATTGGCGGATTTTGTCAAAGGGGAGGCCGATATCGACTTGATCGCAATGATGAAAGAAAACACTTTTGCCGGCTTTCACCAAAGCGGCATTGGGGCTGGAAGCGTCATAATGCGATATGGCTCTGACAAAGTCCGGAGATAATCCCTGGGAATGAGTAAGGTCAACTGCTCCGGTTTTCTCGTCCACCAAGTAGATTCCTCCGCAGTCCATCCCCGATGCCTGTACTGCAGATTCCAGGCAGAGCCGCAGGGCTTTGTCCAAGTTATTGGTGGCGCTTAAAGCTACCCCGAGATCGCGCTGGGCATAGAGCAGATTTTCCATTTGCTTACGCTCGGTCACGTCTCGGATCATGACCACTAAATTCTGAGGCTGACCTTGCCGGTCTTTGATGATGGCGGCGTTTATTTCACCAATGAAAGGTGTTTTATCCTTTCTCAGGAATCTAAGCTCGATATCCCTGGCAAAACCCCGATCCAAAGCGCTTTGAAAAATGGTGATCGCTTTATCCCGGTATTCGGGGGCGACCCAATCGAAGATCCTCTTGCCGATCGCCTCGTTAAGATGTAGATTGCCGAACATTTCCAGGGCCCGCGGGGAAGCGGAAACCAGGTTTCCTTCCCGGTCGATGGTGGCGATGGCGTCCGACGAGGTTTCGGCCAGGGTTTTATACATCTCCTCGGATTCGCGCAAGGCCTCCTGGGCCTGTATTTTCTCGGTGATGTCGTGGGCGGTGGCGATAATGTTCTTCGGTTTTCCGTCGGCATCTTTGATCAGCGCGGCGCTTACCTCGAGGGTCAGGAATTTCCCGTCAGGGAGGGAAACCCGGTATTCAACGTTGCTAATGGCGCCTTCTTCCAGGAATTTTAGAAAAAATCGTTGAGCATCTTCCTGGGTATCCGGGGTGAGGAAGGCGAAACCGTTTTGCCCGATTAATTGTTCAGGCACGATGAGTCCGAGCGCATGGGAGTTCGCCTTGGAGATATCGATAATCCGGCCATCCATGTCGAGGAGCGCGATCACGTCCGGCGAGGTTTCCACTAGGGTCCGGTACATAGTCTCAGATTCCCGCAGGGCGTCCTCCGCCCGCTTGCGCTCGGCGATCTCCAGCTGGAGCCCCTGATTGGCCTTGGTCAGCTCCAGGGTCCTCTGGGCGACCCGGCTTTCCAGGTTTTCATAAGCCTGCCGGAGTTTTTCCTCCGCGATTATTCGATCGGTAATGTTCCGGGCGATGCCCAGGATCCCGACGGGGTTTCCATCTTTCCCATAAATAATGGAAGCACTGGCGGAAATATTTATATAAGATCCGCCTTTGGTCAGGTACCGGTACTCGCGGACATCGGTTTCCCGTTTTTCCACGACCCGGAGAAAGGCCTGCAGAACCATTTCCCGGTCATCGGGATGAATTAAATCGAACCCGTTCATCGCCATGAGCTCTTCCCGGGTGTAACCCAGATACTTCTTCAGGGCGGGGTTCACGAAGGTGAAATTTCCTGTGAGATCCACGGTGAAAATCATGTCTTCGGAGATCTCGAGCAGGCGCCGGTAGTTCTCCTCGCTTTCCTGCAGCGCTTTCTGGATTTTCTTCTGCTCGGTTACGTCCCGGGCCATGCTTAAAACCGTAACGGCCCGGCCTTGCTCGAAGAGGGGAACCGCGTTGACCTCGAATTCCAAAACCTCGCCGTTGGCGGTCTTGGCGCGGACATTCAGGTTCTGAACCGCCAGGCCGCTTTTTAACCGCTCGACCGTCTGGAGGAGTTCAGCCAGATTATCCCCCGCGAATGAATCCAGGAAGGTCAGCTTTTGAAGTTTTTCCAGGGAAAGCCCGACCTTGGTCAGCAGGGCGGGACTGGCATCGAGAAAATAACCGTTGATATCGTTTACGTAAATATAATTTTGGCTGTGAGCAATAATGTTGCGGTAAATTTCCTCGGTTTTCTTGACCTTGTCCTCCATGCGCCTGATTTCGGTCAGGTCGCGGAAAATCCCGAGGAGATACTGCTTGCCCGCCAGGGTGATGACCGAGGACATGAGGTCGGCAGAGAAAACCCGGCCGTCTTTGCACTGGACCGGGATATTTTCACCGGCAAAGGTTTCCCGGCGGACCATTTTCTCGAAGAGTTCAACCACCCGGGGGACGTCGGTCTTGGGGTGGATGTCCATCACCCGGAGGTTCCGGAGCTCCTGGGAGGAGTAGCCCAGGACTTTCTGGGCGACGGTGTTTCCGCCCAGGAATTTCCGGCTTTCGGCGTCGATAATCAGGATTATGTCCAAGGAGCTGTCGAAAATCGTGCGGAATCTTTCCTCGGATTCCCGGAGGACCGCCTCCATCAGCTGGCGTTCACTTCCCTCCGATTCTATCTGTGCCAGCCTCCGGCGAGTGTCTTCCAGTTCCCGGATCAATTGTTCTTTGGATTTATCATTTTCTTCCATCGAAAAATGCCTTTCCCAATGTTATTAGAGGGCTGGATTTGCTCTGATAAATCGAATTTGCCTTAAGTAATTACCTTAATTTAATTGCAGATCATACCTTAAAAGTCAAACAAGATGGTTAAACGGTAATAAAAGGAAGGTTTCCCTCGCCCGATCTCGGAATAAATCTTCCGATGGGTTCGCCGGAATGACCCTCCTGCGCCCTCTGGGCTTCGGAAGGGCAGGTCCGACTACGCTAAAGCTTCCGACTACGCCAAGGCTACGTCGGACAGGTCGGAGGGCAGGCGGGAGGTACTGGATTCCGGCTTTCCTTCGACTTCGCTCAGGACAAGTCGCCGGAATGACGGCAAATAATCAGCCTTTCCAATCGTCAATCGTAAATCGTCAATCTACAATTGGTTTGTTTCAGGCCCGTGGATGGTGCTTGTCGTAGATTTTTTTCAGGTGTTCGCGGTTGACGTGGGTATAGATCTGGGTGGTGGAGATGTCGGCGTGGCCGAGCATTTCCTGGACCGCCCGGAGATCGGCGCCGCCCTCGAGGAGATGGGTGGCGAAGGTATGGCGCAGGGTGTGGGGAGAAACGTTGGCGGTCAATCCCGCTTTCAAGGCGTGTTGTTTCAGGATCTTGGCGAATCCCTGCCGGGTCAGCTTCTCCCCGGATTGATTGAGAAATACGAAGGGGGAGGGCCGGTTTTTCAGAAACTTGATCCTCGCCCCGGTCAGGTATTCCTTGACCCATTTCAAGGCTTCCTGTCCGACCGGGACCAGGCGTTCCTTGGAACCTTTGCCCAGGGAAATCAGGAAGCCGGATTGCAGGTTGATGTCATTCAATTTTATCGAGACCAATTCGGTAACCCGGAGACCGGTGGCGTAGAGGATTTCAAACATGGCCCGGTCCCGGATCTCCGCCGGGTTTAAAGGGTCGCCGGGGTCCGGGGTGGATTCGATCAGCAGGCGGGTTTCTTCCGGGCTCAGGAAAGACGGGAGTTTCTTTTCAAAGCGGGGTGATTCGCAGAGCGAGAACGGATTTCTCTCCATGACGCCTTCCCGGATCAGGAATTTATAAAAGCCGCGCAGCGAGGATAAAATCCGGTTGATGGAGCGTTGGGAAAGTTTTTTCCGGCGGAGCCCTTGGATAAATAAGCGGATTTCATCCTGGGACAGCGCGAGCCCGGAAGGAGCCGGGCCGAGTTCATCTTTGCCGTCGGCGGAAGCGGGGGGATCGAAAAATTCGGTGAACGAGGCCAGGTCCCGGGCGTAGGACTCAAGTGTGTTCGGGGAAAGACTTCTCTCCACCCGGAGAAACTCGAAATATCGGTCAATCATTTCGTTCAGGTTTTTCATTCGTCAATCCCTCGATAAATCCATCTCGGGACAAGTCGTCATTCGTAAATCGTCAATCCAATTTGATTATTTCCGCCTCTAGGTTTTTCAGATCCACCATGGCGATGGTGGAAGTGCCGTAGAGCCATCCCCCGCATTCACCCGGATTCACCACCAGGGTTTTTCCCCGGTGCTCGAGGTGTGTCTTATGGGTATGGCCATAACAGACCAGGTCGAAGGCCTGGGAATCAACCGCCAGATCGAAGAAATTCTGGAGGTGATGGAAAAAGGAAATTTTCCGGCCGCCCAGTTCGATCGTGGCGGGTTCCACCCGGATCCGCCCCGAAGAAACAGATTGCAGACCCGTTTTTTCCCCGTCGTTATTGCCGTACACGCCCACGTAGTCGCAATTGAGGCTTTGCAGGGGCAGCAAAGAGAAGGGGGCGACGAAGTCGCCGCAGTGGATCACGAATTCCGCGCCCAGATGATTGAACAGATCCACCGCCTGGCGAATCCGGGGGAGATTATCATGGGAATCGGAAATGATCCCAATTTTCATTTCAAGTCCTAAACAGACACGGATCACACGGATTCACACGGATCAAAAGATTGGGGGTCATGAAATGGATTTTTATAAACCAAGTATTAATTTGATTTTCCGTCTGAAAACATAACCTAATTTGGACAAGCATTTGATATTCGGAATTTTTTGCATATCCGTGAATATCCGTGAAATCCGTGTCGAAATTGATCTTCATTCTTTCCAGTTGGCGGCGGATAAATATCCCTTTTCATACTCGTTGATCCCGTCCGCGATGGACTGGGCCAGGGTTTTAAGGTAATCCTCCTGACGAAGAAGATTTTCTTCTTTTGGGTTGGATATGTAGGAAACCTCGACCAGAATCGCGGGCATCCGGGCATGGACCAGGACATAGAATGGAGCGGGCTTCGATCCGTGACTTTCAACGCCGGGATTCAACTCCTTGACCCCCGGGATCATTTTCCTCACCACGGAACCGGCGAAAATATTGGATTCCTCAATCTTGGAGGAAAGCAGGAGATCCTGCAGAATGCCTTCAATATCGCTCAAACCTCTGGGCGAGGTGGAGTTTTCCTGGGCGGCCAGGCGCATGGTTTCGGGGTTTCTGGTCGTTCCCAGATAATATGTTTCTATCCCGGCGGTTTCCCGTTTCGGGCTGGCGTTTGTATGAATGGAAATAAAGAGATCGGCTTTGGCGATATTGGCGACGACATTCCGGCCGGCCAGGTCGACAAAAACATCGGAATCCCGGGTCATCTTGACCTTGTATTGCTGCGCTTCCAGAAGGTCCCGGAGGTAGCGGGCGACTTTCAGGTTGATGTTCTTTTCCTGCAATCCGCTCGGCCCGATCGCTCCCGGGTCCTTTCCGCCGTGGCCCGGGTCCAGGACGATTTTTCTGATTTTCAGCCCTAATTGTTTAGCCAGGGTTGGCGCCGAGGGGGCCACGGGGGTTATGGGAGCCACGGGAGCCGCGGGTTCGGGTTTTATTTTTGGTTCCGGTTCCACCGGTTTGGTCGTGCTGCCGGCGATGATGTTTTCGATAGCTTGCCCTTCGGGCTGGGCCGCAGTGGTGACTGCCTGCGGGGCCGTCTCGGCCTTCCCCTCAATGTCCATCACCAGGCGGAAGGGGTTTTCCATCTGGAAGACGGTGTCTTTTTCAAAACTGTTGATATCGAGCACAATCCGGACCACATCTTTTCGATATTGCGAGGCCCGGGCCCGGTTCAGGAGTCCGTCGCTGATGATGATGGGGTCCTTGAGTTCCGGGCTGATTCTGGCCGGATAAACGTCCAGGAAAAGGCGGGGCGGTTTGTTGTTTTCCGGATCCGAGCGCAGCAGGTGACGCCGGTAATTGGCCCGATCGGAAAGATCAATCACCACCCGGGTGTATTCAGGCCCGGACCAGTGACGGATAGCCTGGACGGTGACGGGATTTTTGATGTCCAGTTCCGGGGGAGATTGTGCCGGCGCCGGGTTTTTCGCGGGAGGCTTGTTCTCCGGTTTGGACGCGAGCTTGATTCCCAGGCGGGTGGCCCAGTATCGGGCTTTCAGGGCCATATCGCCTTCGGTATATTGGGTGAGGATCTTGTTGTAAAGCACGTAGGCCTGCTCGGGATTTTTTAACCTGGTCCGGTGGATTTCCGCCGCGTGAAACAAGGCGTCGTCCGCCAGCGGATCCTGAGAATAATTTTCCCCGAGATTTTCGAAAGCGGAGAGGGCCGACTTGAGGTCTTTTTTTGAATGGGAATGCTCGGAGATCCTGGTGTAGAGGTTGCCGGCGTGGTAAAGGGATTTGGGGGCTTCCGGGCTCCCGGGGTAAGCCTGCGCGATTTTTTCAAACTGCTGGATCACGGCCAGCCAGTTGGAACGGTTCTTCTTTAGTTTTGGGGAAGAGTTGAGCTGTTCGAGATTTTTCTTGGCGTTGCGGAAGAGTTCGTCGGGGTTATCGGCCCGGGCGTTCAGAATAAGAAAAAATGTCAGGATTAAGATAGTAGATAAAATTAGATTACGTTGAGAAAGAATTGACATAAATTTATATATATAGCCCTTAATTATACCTACTTATCTTATATCTGATCTCAATCTCCCGGTCAACCGGAAAAATCGACCGCCGACGGCCGACGGCGGTCAAAGTAGGCAGTAAGCACTAAGCAGTAGGCAGCAAAAAGCAACGAGCGGGGAGGGTGATGGATATTAGGGGCTAGGTTTTCCCCCGTCTACCGTCTACCGTATTCCGTCTACCTTTAGTGTAATGACAAGGAGAAGTCGAAAAGATTATAATGAACCCATGCGCCAACCAATGGGTCGGAAGCCGTTAATTATTGCCGCCGTTTGCGGGTTTTTGCTGGTCGGAACCCAGGTTTTCAGCGGGAGCGGCTGCGGGCGGGCAGGGCAGACCGACCTGTCGGAAGTGGCCTCCCTTTTAAACGAGGGAAAAACCCGTCTCGGTCAGGCTGATTATGTCGGCGCCCGGGCCCACTTCTCCCGGATTTTGGATGATTACGATTCCACTAATTCCCAGGCCAATCTGGGCCTGGTTCTGTCCGATCTCCTGGGACTGGCCGACCAGATTCTGCAGGTTCAGACGCTAACCGCCTCATCCGGCCGCGGGGGATTGCTCCCCACTGCCGACCAGCCCGGAAACCAGATGGTCTACGAGGCGGTCCGGGAGATCATGGAAAATTACCGGGCCAGGTTTCTTCTCCTCTCCGCCCGTCTGCAAATGATCGCCGCCGACCCCAGGTTCAGTTTCCGGATCGACTCGGCTCCGGTCTACTACGGGGAACAGAAGGTCCTGGATCTGGGCGGGGATTACGATCTCGGGGATATTCTCGTCCTGGACGCGGTGGTTTCCTCGGCGTTGGGGGGGATGGAACAGCTGCTCTCGGTGAATTTTCTGGCGGATTACCTGGGACTGGAGGATTTCGCCTCCCGCTATCTTTCGGATGAACTGGTCAATGGAAAATCGGATTTTTCCCTCCTGACCGGCCTGCTGGTTTATCTCCTCAAGGATTCCAATTACCCGGAGTTTCTTGATTTTACCCCGGACGGGAGGGAGCGGATGATCCGGGCCGGTCGATGGTACGGCCAGGCCTCCGGCGACCTGCTCGCGGCCCTGAATTGGATCGAAAAAAGAGAAGGGACTTTTCCTTCCCACCTGGTTTACTACCGGGACGATAACGGCGACCGGAAATATGCCCAGGATGAACCCCTGATTTTCCCGGAATTGCAGATCCCTCAGGGGGCGTCATTCCAGCTGCAAATCAAACTCACCCCCGAAGCGGTCCAGGGAATCAAGGCGGTTGACGAGTCCTTCGGTTCCCCGGCCAAGAGGGTTTCCCTTTCCCGGCATATATTCCCGATCGCGGAAATGCTGCTCTCCGGCGCGGGGGAATCCCTGGGGATTTCACCCGGACTGGTCCGGGATATCTGGCAGGGATTGACCGGGGTCGCCGGAGACCATCTGGAACTGGAACTGGGTCATTATTTCCTGGAACCGGTTTCTTCCCGGTCGCTGCTCCCCGCCTGGAACACGGGGACAGGGCGGAACCGGGTTTTCCTGGCCGGCGGGGAATTCTCGCTCGAGCTTTTCCGGACCGCCAACCGTTTTCTTCTGGAATGGGACGCCTGCGAGTATCCGGACGCCGCGTCCGATTTTGTCTGCTCCCGGGAAGCGGCTGCCGACCGCGGGCATTTTTCCGAGACCGATCTCTTCCCGAATTTTTCCGGGGTGAACGCGATCCCGGCCGACGGGATTATCTCCCCGGCCCCGTATTTTCCTTTTCCGGACCCTTCCTTTAACCGGCTTTTCTGGGTGAATTTGAGCGGGATCCCCGGCCTCCAGGAAACCGGAGCGGCGGAAACCGGTTTCCACCCCGCCGATCTTTATGAAATCAACGCCCTCCTGGCTTACTATTCGAGTTTTTTCCTGACCTGGGTGGAAAATATTATTCCCGCGGAATGATCGGCCCGGCCCGGAAAATTTCAGCAAAAGTTCAAGCCTAGCCGTATGTCACGAGTGATTATCAACCTGAATCCTGATTTGCCCCGGAAGAGAGGCGTTTCTTTTTTCCGAACCGGGGCGGTCCTGCTGATTCTGCTGGCCGGGTTTTCCCTGTTTTCCTGCCGCCGGCATTGCCGGAGTTGTCATCCGGAAAAACTGGTCCGGGTTGAAATCAAGAACATCGGGGCCGATCCCGCCAACGGCAGCCCGGTGGTTTTCCTGGAGGATATTCCCGGCCGGCGGATTCTCCCGATCTGGATCGGGGAGTCAGAGGCCCGGGCGATCCTCCTGGAAATGAAGCATGAGCATCCCCCCCGGCCCATGACCCACGACCTGTTTATAACCCTGCTTGGCCAGATCCAGGGCCGGATCGATTCGGCGGTGATCACCGAGATCAAGGGGAAAACCTTTTTCGCCCGGGTGGAGATTACCCGCGGGAAGGAACGGATTTACCTGGACAGCCGTCCCAGCGACGCCATCGCCCTGGCCCTCCGGGCCCGGGCTCCGATCTACGTGGCCGCGGCCCTGTTCGCCCGGGAGAACGGAGCCCTGGTTCCCGGACCTCCTCCGGAAACTCCGGGAAAAGTTTTTTCCTCCCTGGGGGTGCGGTTGCAGACGCTGACGGAGGAGCTGGCCCGGCAATTTCAGGCCCAACCCGGCCAGGGGTTGCTGGTCAGCTCCGTGGAAGCGGATGGACCCGCGGACCGGCAGGGGATAAAAACCGGAGATATTATCATTGAAGCCGGAGGGGTGAAATTGACTTCGCTCGCGGATTTAGAGAAAATTACCACGTCTTCCGGTGAAGAATTGGAACTGGTGATTCTTCGCGGAAACGAGCGGATCCCGTTGCGTTTGGTCCTTCGACAGCGCACCAGTCCGATTCCTTAGGGCAGGCAATTTGTATGAGCTCAGCCGAAAGTCCAACCCGGAGCGGATCCCAGGCTTTAACCTGGGAAAGTTGAAGAGTTGAAATCAGGAACATAAAGATATTTTCGTAATCAAAAAGGAGGGTAGAAAAATGACAGTCAGCAGGGTTAGCGAGGTTATTGGTCACTCCACCAAGAGTTGGGATGATGCCATCGAAACGGCTCTCGGCCGCGCGTCCAAAACCTTGAGGAACATTGAGACCTTGGAAGTAATGGCCCAGGAAGCCAAGGTCAAGGACGGGAAAATTTCCGAGTATCGGGTCAAGGTTCATATCTACTTTGTCCTGGAGAACTAACCAGTCCAATAAAATTAGACACGGATTACACTGATAAGCACGGCTAAAATATTTTGAATATTTTATCGATGGGGCTGTGAGAATCCGTGAAAATCCGTGTCAAGATTTCAAATTATTGGATTTGCGATGTGATCCGAGGGGGGTGATTCCCACATTTATCATTGATTCTCCGACAATGATGCTTTTCGGCGCGATCTTCGCCCGGCTGAACACCCAGAAGCTCTCCGGGGGCGGGGAGCTCCTGAAATCGACCTGGTTTTTCCGGGGACTGATCCTGTGCGCTCTCTTTACCGCGACGGCGATCTGGTCCTATCTCCGGGCCCCCGACTGGATGTGGATGTATTTCCTGGAAGATAGCCATACCTCCGTTCCCGGCCTGATTTACATTGTGGTCGTGCTTTACTTTTTCCCTTATTGCCTGGGTTATATCTGGGGAATCTGGGCGGAGCAGAAGAGGAAAAACCTCTCCCTGCTGGTGATCGGGGCGGCGGTGGCTCTGAATGTTTACATCATGTTCGCGACTTTTTCGCGCTATCAGGTAGTTGGAACCCTGGAGGAGTTTCGCGCCGGGAAAGCGGCGCTGCTCTCCGGGCCCAACCCCGTGACCCTCCCCATGAACCTGGGCGCGGCGGCGATGGTTATTTTCGGGATTTATTGCATTGTCCGGTTCATAAAAGAAAACCGGAAAGTCGCCTGAATCCCGGGATCGGAAACGATAAAGTGGAATTCAAAGTGGGAAGCTCCCGGCTGGTTCTCAAGCAGGGGGATATTGTCAAGGAAGAAACCGAGGCGATTGTCAACGCCGCCAACGAAACCCTGCTGGGCGGGGGCGGGGTGGACGGGGCCATCCACCGGGTGGGGGGACCCCAGATCCTCGAGGAATGCAAGAAAATCGGGGGTTGCCGGACCGGGAACGCGGTCATTACCTCGGGAGGGAAATTACGGGCCAAATATGTGATTCATACTGTGGGCCCGGTTTTCCGGGGCGGCGGCCGCGGCGAACCCGAACTCCTGGCTTCCTGCTACCGCCGGAGTCTGGAGGTGGCTTCGGTCCAGGGGATCAAGTCCCTGGCTTTCCCCTCCATCAGCACCGGGGCCTACGGCTACCCGATCGAGCTGGCTTCCCGGATCGCCCTGAAAACCGTGGCGGATTACCTGAAGGGCCACCCGGAAATTCAGGAAGCCAGATTTGTGCTTTTTTCCTCCAAGGATTTGGAGGTTTTTAAGAGCGCGATCAAGGATGCAGGGTTGGAATGAAGTTTTTTTTGATCCGGTAATGATAGAGAAATACCGGGAAAGGAGATCAGGTTTATGGGAAAAGGCGCGAAAATAGCTCTAATCGTGGCGGTAATCATCGCGGTGGGCGTGGGCGGATTTTTTCTCGGCCAGATGACGAAAAAGTCCGGGAGCAAGGACACCCCGCCCGGGATGGCCCGCCGGGGGGATTGGCCGAATCCGAATCAGCCTTCGACACCTCCTCCGCCGCCGGAAAAGGTGGAGATTAACGTTGAGGGATTGCCGAGCCGGGGACCGGCGAATGCCCCGGTCACGATCCTCGAGATTTCCGATTTTGAGTGCCCGTTCTGCGCCCGGGGATGGACGACCGTGGACCGGCTCATGCAGGAATATTCCGGGAAGATCAGGTTAACCTTCCGGAATTTCCCGCTGCAGTTCCACCCGAACGCCCGGCCGGCCGCCGAAGCGGCCCTGTCCGCGGGTGACCAGGGCAAGTTCTGGGAAATGTATGACAAAATCTTTTCTTCTCAAGCGCCGAATCGGGTGGATCGGCAGAACCTGATCAATTACGCCAAGGAACTCAAACTGGACATGAAGAAATTTACCAAGTGTCTGGATGAGAATTGCCATCAGGCGAAGATTGACCAGGATCTC
Organism: bacterium; assembly: GCA_028713675.1. Lineage (GTDB taxonomy): Bacteria > Desulfobacterota > JAPLJL01 > JAPLJL01 > JAPLJL01 > JAPLJL01. The sequence goes on along the minus strand of JAQTNV010000047.1, from coordinate 2,581 downwards.
CAGGAGAGCATAAAACTGGGGGTCAACGGCACTCCCTGCTTCTTCATCAACGGCAAGCGGCTGGTGGGCGCGCAGCCCTATGAGGTTTTCAAGCAGATGATCGACGAGGAGCTGGGCAAGGCCAAGTAAAAATTCCTGAAATTACGGCGTGTAAACGAAAGCCCCGGGGAAACCCGGGGCTTTTTTTACGAGGCGGTAAAAATCCGCGGCGGATGGATCTAGCGCTGGCTGACCCGTTCGAGGTATTCCCCGGTGCGGGTGTCGACCTTGACCACGTCGCCTTCCTTGATGAAGAGGGGAACCTTGACCTCGAGGCCGGACTCCAGAATGGAGGCCTTGGTGATGTTGGTGACGGTGTCGCCCTTGACCGCCGGTTCGCAGCTGACCACCTTGAGGGAGATCGAGGTCGGAAGGTCCAGGGAGATGGGATTTTGCTCGAAGAAAAGGACGCGGTATTCGGAATTTTCCACCAGGAACCGCCGGGTATCCTCCAGGGTTTCCGCCAGGATCTGGAGCTGCTCGAAGTTTTTCCCGTCCATGAAGAAATAGTTTTCCCCGTCGTTGTAGAGGTATTGCAGGGTTTTCTCCTCGAAGTCCGGTTCGTCGAAGGTTTCCCCGGCGCTCACGGTTTTCTCCAGGACGGCCCCGGTCTTGAGATTTTTCAGTTTCATCCAGACGTTGGCCCGGCGCTGGGCGGTGCGGGCGTGCTGGAAATCGATTACCGTGTATAGGCCTCCTTCCAGCTTAACTTTCTTTCCTTTGCGCAAATCGGACGTTGAGAACATGCGTGCCTCCCTTTCTAGGATGAGCGGACAGATTTGATTTTTTGATGGCTTGGTTGCCCGGGCCGGCTTTTCGTGCGGTTTTCCTGGCCTGGAGGGCCGGAAGATTGCGAAAGGGGGTCCGGGCCGGGCGACTCAAGGCTATTTTTCCATGGTCTTCTGGACGAAAGTCTGGATCTGGCGCGATTCCTGCGGGCTTAAATCCAGGAAACGGAAACCGAGGCCGTAACGGAATTTACCGATCGTAACCGGAAGCTTTTCCGTCCTCAGGATCTGACTGCGGATGGAAAAAACGCTTTCCTGGCCGGGCAGGGAGAAGCGCAGGTTGACCGAGGTGCTGATCGGAAAATCCTTGTCGGACTTTATGTAAATTCCGCCGATGCTGATATTGTCGGATTGACCGTAAAATTTTTCCCCGTCCCGGAATCCTTCCACTTCAATCTCGACCCAGATGCGGATATCGATCCGCTGGGGAATGCGCAGGAGCTGCGCCGCGGTGTCGAGAAGCATTTTCTGGGTGATCGGCTTGGTCAGGTAGGCGTCGCAGCCGGCATGCTTGCAGGCCTGGATGTCCTCCTCCTTGCCGCTGACACTGACGATGATGACCTTGATTTTTTTCATCTCCTCGTCGGAGCGGATGCGCTTGAGCACCTCCAGGCCGTCCATTTCCGGAAGATAGAGATCCAGGACCAACAGGTCCGGTTTTTCCCGGCGGGCGAGATCGAGGGCTTCCGGTCCGGCCGTGGCGGTGAAGATCTCGCAACCCTGCCGGCGGAAAAAGGTTTTTTCGAGCTCGAGAAAGAGCCGGACATCGTCGACTAAAAGAACCTTGGTGGGCCGATCGGTCATGATGCTCTCCTGGAAATAACGTGAACGGCGGTTCCCTTGGCCAGCAACTCGCCGTTTTCCTGGTGGATTTCCGCCTCTTCCACCCCGACGACTTTTCCCCGGTAGATCACCAGGCCGGTCGCGGAAAGACGGCCTGGAAAGGCGGGCCGGAGATACTTGATGTTCAGGTCAACCGTCACCGCCAGCTCGGTCGGCTCCAGCCGGCTGGCCAAGGCCAGGCCGCAGGCCGAATCGATCAGGGAAGCCAGGCTCCCGCCGTGGAGGGAGCCGTAGATGTTGGTGACGGTTTCCCGGGCTTCCATGACAAAGAGAGAGCGGCCGTCCCCGCAGTTTTCCACCCGCATTCCCAGGTGCTGGTAGAAGGGCGAGGCATTCACCGCGGCCCGGATCAGTTCCAGGCGGTCGGGAGCGGAACCGGAACCGGAACTGTTCAATCCGTCATCCCGCATTCATGACCTCCTGCATCCCCGATCCGACTCTCCGGATTTTTTCGCCGTTGATATCGATGTTGAGCTCCAGCTCGGACCAGAAGCGGAGATAGGCTGTGGGTTTGGGGGTAGGGTAACGGGGGTAGAAAAAGGAAAAGGCCTCCACCATCGGCCCGGATTTCAGCGAACCCCGGACGCTGACCCCGTTCTGTTCGAATTCGAACTGCATTTTTCCCGGATAGGGGGACTTGGTGATCGGTTCGGTCTTCCAGTCGGATTCCTTGATGAGGCTTGCGTCGACGCTGACATTCATCAAATCGACGAGCTTTTCCCGTCCGCGGGACAGGAGGGCGAAAAACAGCTGGACTCCGGCGAGATCGGGGGACATGATCCCGGAGGGGCTGATAAAGGTGAATTCGTCCAGCCAGAATTTGAGCCAGTACCAGCGCTCGAAGAGCCGGCCGAGGATGGTATTGCCCCGACCCTGCTCGTGATACCCGAGCCCGGTGACGGGGACTTTCT
>JAQTNV010000046.1 GCA_028713675.1 bacterium | reverse complement strand
TCGTGGGTCTGGAGAAAATGGACATTGTTGGTGGCGACCGGGTCCAGGCGGGTTTCCCGGGCGAATTTCAGCAGCGGCCGGCGGGGGACCCCGGGACGGAACTCGACGCCGAGCCCGGCGGGACCCCGGGCGGAGAGCAGGTCCTGGAGCAGGGGGAGATGGTCGGAAAGGATAAAGAGCCCCTCGGCTTCGGAAAGGCTTTTCCCCAGGGAAAAGCCGGGGTCCAGGTGCCGGGCGGTGATGATCCGGCAGAGGGCGCGGTATCCTTCCGAGGACTTGACCAGGAGCAGGGCCCGCTCCTTTCCCCCGGATTCGGTCTGCAGCTCCGCCCCGATCAGGGGGCGGAGGCCCTGCTCCCGGGCGGCCTTCTGGAAATAGATGGCCCCGCAGAGGTTGTTGGTGTCGGTCAGCGCCAGCGCGGTCATGCCCCGGGAGCGGGCGGCCCCGGCCAGGGATTCGGGCGAGGTTATCCCCCAGCCCAGGGAGTAATGGGAATGAACATTAAGATGGACAAAATCGGAAGCCATAAATATTCCAAATAATCATTTAACCGGGGTACGTCGCTCGGTTGCGCTGATAGTTTCGTCTGTTGGTTTGGTTGTGTGCTTCGGTTTTTAACCGCAACCGTAAAACTCAACCGAAACGAGCTGCGTAACCGCAATCGATTAACTTAACTTTTCTATTTCAACTTCTCTCAGATCCCTTGCCGGATGGCGTTCTCTCCAAAGCGCGCGTGGATGCGGTCGATGGCCGGCTCCAGGATCCGGGCGGGCGAGGGGAAAAGCTCGGCCTGTTCCCGGGCGGGGCGGATCCCCGAGAGGGAGATTTCCAGGCTGGAGATCCGGGTGCGCCGGGAGCGGGCCAGCAATTCCTTCCCGGCGGCGAAAAGCTCGGCATCGTGGTTGGTGGGGATGGGGAACCTTCGGCATTCCCGCGTTTCCCGCTCATCCGCGTAGCGGAGGGAGAGGGCCAGAATCCCGGCCTGGATCTTTTTTCTCCGGAGGTCGAAACCGGCCCGGTGCGCGAGCAGGCGCAGGCGGGTTTCGACCAGGTCGGAATCGTTGGTGTCCTCGGCCAGGATGTCGGTAAAGGTCAATTCCGGTTTCTTCTCCGGGGAATGGACCGGCCGGGGATCAATTCCCTGGGCCCGCTCGAGGAGGATGAGCCCGAAGCCCCCGAAGAGAATTCCCAGCAGGGAGGCGGGAAAGACCGCGATCTCCCCGATCCGGTTCAGGTTGAACTCGCGGAGCCGGCGCCGGGTTTCTTTCCCGGGGGCGTCTTCCCGGAGCTCGGGGAGAAAATCGAGGGGCAGGGGGGCGAGGAATTTCTTTTCCTCGCCGGGGAGGACCGCGAAGATTTCCTCGGGTTTTGCGAAGTGGGCGGCGGCGTTGGATAGGAGCTTGTTCGGGGCCAGGCCGATCGTGCTTTCCAGGCGGAGCGATTTCTTCAGCTCCCGCCTGAGCGCGAGGGCGGTGTCCGCGGGGGAACCGAGGAGCCGCCCGGTGCCGGTCATGTCCAGGTAGGCGTGGCCGGGCCCGACCGGCTCAATCGTGGGGCTGAAACGGGCCAGGGCCAGGAAGACCGCCGCGGAGGCCCGGCGGTAAAGGGATTCGTTCGGGGGGATAACCAGGAGCCCGGGGCAGAATCTCCGGGCCTGGGCCAGGGTGATTCCCCGTTCCACCCCGTTCTCCCGGGCCGGAGCCGAGGCCGCCAGCACCAGACTGCGGTTTTCGCCGGGCGAGATCACCAGCGGGCGTCCCCGGAGGCCGGGCTCCGCCAGTTCCTCCACGCTGGTGAAGAACGAAATCACATCCAGGAAAAAAATCTGCCGCTCCATAAAATCGGTGAGTTGGTAAGTTGGAAAGTTGGTAAGTTAGTTTCAGAAGATTATATTTTTTGCCAACCCTCTAACTCACTAACTTTCCAACTCACTTTCTGCTTATCGGTATCTCCTGACCACCCCCACCACCTTTCCCAGGATCCGGAGTTCGGGATCCCCGGACCGGTAGACCAGGGGTGAGAACTCCGGGTTGGAGGGCTGAAGGATGATTTTTTCCCCTTCCCGGCGGAACCGTTTTACCGTGGCTTCTCCCTCCACCAGGGCCACCGTCAGCTCGCCGTTCTCCACCCGTCCTTGTTCCCGCACGATGACGATATCGCCGTCCTGGATGCCGTCCCCGATCATGCTTTTCCCTTTGACCCGGAGGGCGAAGAGGTTGCCGGGCCTTCCGGCTTTCAGTTTCCAGAAGTCCGGGTCGAGGGGAAGATATTCCTCGATATTTTCAACCGCGAGAAGCGGGGGGCCGGCCGGGACCAGGCCCAGGAGCGGAATCTCGGCGCTGCCTTTTCTAAACCCGATTACCCGCAGGGAACGGGCCTTGGCGGCGGCGCGCCGGAGGTGTCCTTTTCTTTCCAGGGCCTTCAGGTGAAAGTGAATGGTGGAGGATTTGGTTCCCAGGAACTTTCCGATCTCCCGGACCGTGGGGGGGATTCCCTCCCGGGAGAGGTGCTCCCGGATGAATTCCAAAACCTTTTCCTGAACCGGGGAAAGTTTTTCCATGGTTTATCTCCTTAGTTTCAGTCCTAAGTCCTAAGTCCGATGTCCGAAGTCGATAATCGTTTGTTTTACGACCGGATACTGGCGACTTGTTACCGGCTACTTTGTTTTATTTGAGTCTATATCTAACAAATGTTAGATGTCAAGGGCCGGGCAGGAGAGAGGCATGGGACAAAGAGATTGCCAGCGGGGGGTAATATATGATAATGATAAAGAAAGTATTATTTATATTGCAGAAAAATATTATTCTGATACAATTGTCTGCTCAGAGAGGACAAAGGAGGATATAAAAATGGTCGTAGAAAGATCTGAATTCAAGGGCAAGCCGATGCTGGTGATCAAGAGTGGCGAGGATGATAAATATCCTTTCTCCTTCGGCCTGACCAAAGCCAAGAAGATCATCGAGCATATAGACGAGATCCGGAAGTTTGTCGAGGAAAACGACAAACCCCAGGAAGAAAAGCCCTAGGAAAACCGGATTCCTTTCTTTTCTCCGTCCCCCCGGCATTGGTTCCCGCGGGTTTTCTGTCTGGCGGAAAGCATGCCCGGATATTTACCTCTTAATTTTTTGCGGAATTTTCATTAACTTTCCAAACACGATTGTTTTACCTTTGCCGGGTATTTCCACCGCTTTTGTCAATGTGAAGGGAAAAAGCCATGTCGCATGAAATGGATCTTTCTTTTCTGGATCAGCCGGAAATTCTCCGGCTCCTTTTCTATCCCCGCAGGGATATGGGGATCAGCACGGCCGGAGATACCCATTACCTAGAAGTGGAGAAGGACATCAGGATCGGCTGCCGTTTTTATTGGAAGGATATTAACTGGCCTTCAATCATTTACTTCCACGGGAATGGAGAAACGGTGGGTGATTATGACTGGGTGGCTCCTTATTTTAATGAAAGAGGAATGAATCTTTTCGTGGCGGACTACCGGGGTTATGGATTGAGCGATGGTTTTCCGAATGTTACCAGCCTGGTCCGCGATGCCCACCCGGTTTTCCAGGGATTTCTGAAGATCCTGGAAGAAGGGAATTTTGCGAAGAACATATTTATCATGGGCCGGTCCCTGGGCAGCATCCCGGCCACGGAACTGGCTTTCCATTACCAGGATCAGATCCGGGGACTAATCATCGAGAGCGGGGGAGCGGACACGGTCCTCCGGCTCTTCGATCTTTTCGATCTCTTTGTGGATGAGCCGCTGAAAGAAAAACTGGAAGCCGCTTCCAATAAAACCAAGATCCGCCAGGTCCGGGTTCCCACCTTTATTATCCACGCCGAGTATGACTCGATCATCCCTCTCAGCGAGGGGGAAAAGCTTTACGAAAATTCCGGGGCGGACAAAAAAGAGATCTTCATCGTCCCCGGGGCTGATCACAACGATCTCTGGCAGGTGGCCGGAGACGAGTATTTCGAACGGATCGGGAATTTCGTGAAGGAAAATTCGAAATGATCCCTTATTTTTTCCTTTGGTTTTACCAGACCCACCCCCCAAAAAGAAAATAATGATCCTCGATAAATAAGAACTGCATAAATTTATGCAAGGATTGGCAAAATGACAGCTTATTTTCTTGATTTATTTCCTATATTTCGATTCTATATAAATTAATATGCCCGACAGATATTCGCAGGTGAAATCCAGATTGCTTCCCGCTCTGGGTTCGTTGCTCGGCCTGTTCCTTTTTGCCGCTGCCCTCTGGGTTTTGCATCACGAGCTGAAATCCCATCATCTCCACGAGATTCTGCAACACTTAAAGGCGCTTCCCGAGCGAAGCCTGATCCTGGCTCTGCTCCTGACGGTTTTTAATTATCTCGTCATGACCGGGTATGACGTTCTGGGCTTGCGTTACATTAAGCATGAACTCGCCTATCGGAAGATCGCCCTGGCCTCGTTCATCGGTTATTCCTTCAGCAATAATATCGGGCTTTCCATGCTGGCGGGGAGCTCAGTCCGTTATCGGCTTTATTCGTCCTGGGGATTGTCAACCCTGGAAATTGCCCAGGTAATTGGCTTCTGCACCCTGACCCTCTGGCTGGGTTTGCTCTCCCTGGGGGGGGTAGTTTTCCTCCTGGAACCTCTGGCGGTTCCCCGGGCCCTTCATCTTCCCTTCGATTCGATCCGCGCCCTGGGAGTAATTTTTCTGGTGGTGGTTGGTTCCTACTTCATTTTGACCATTTTTCGAAAGCGTTCTTTTAAAATTCGGGATTGGGAGATCAGCCTTCCTTCCTTGCGCCTGTTCCTGCCCCAGACGGCGATCGCCATACTCGACTGGGCCTTGGCGGGGAGCGTTCTTTATGTTCTGCTCCCCGGTTCTCCCGGCTTGTCCTATCCCGGTTTTCTCGGCGTATTTCTGCTGGCGCAAACGGCGGGATTGCTCAGCCAGGTTCCCGGGGGTCTGGGGGTATTCGAGACCGTGGTGATCCTCCTTTTGTCTCCGGCTCTGCCGGCGTCCCAGGTTTTGGGATCTCTCCTGGCCTATCGGGGGATTTATTATTTGCTCCCGCTGCTGGTGGCCACCATTCTGCTGGGGATCCAGGAATTATCTCAGAAGAAGGAAAAACTGAAATCAACTTTTCGATTATTCGGCAAATGGGGATCGGTGGTTATCCCGAACGCGCTGGCGATCAGCACTTTTATCGGCGGGGCGATCCTGCTCTTTTCCGGGGCCACCCCCGCGCTGGGATCACGGATGGATTGGCTCCAGGATTTCCTTCCCCTCCCGGTAATCGAGTTTTCGCATTTTCTCGGGAGCCTGGTCGGTGTGGGATTGCTCCTTCTGGCCCGGGGATTGCAGCGGCGCCTCGACGGGGCTTATTTCCTGACGGCGGTTTTGCTGATCCTGGGAATGGTAATCTCACTCCTGAAAGGCTTGGACTATGAAGAAGCGGCCATCCTGTTCGTGATGCTCACGGCCCTGGTTTCCTGTCGGCGTTATTTTTACCGCAAGGCCTCCCTTTTGAATCAGAGGTTTTCCCTGGAATGGGTCGCGGCGGTGATCCTGGTCCTTTTGGGTTCCGTCTGGCTGACTTTCTTTTCCTACAAGCATGTGGATTATTCCCACGAACTCTGGTGGCGCTTCACTTTTTCCGAGGACGCTCCCCGTTCTCTTCGGGCCCTGGTGGGGGCCATCGGTCTGGCTTTGGCCTTCGCCATGACCAGGCTGCTCCGCCCGGCCACACCCAGACCCAAGCTGGCCGGCCGCGAGAGTTTGGCAAAGATCGAGCCCATTGTCCAAAAATCCGCCCGGACTTACGCCAACCTGGCCCTGCTTGGAGACAAAGCCTTTATGGTGAATTCGAAAGGGGATGCTTTCATTATGTATTCCATCCAGGGAAGGAGCTGGGTGGCTCTGGGTGATCCGGTGGGCCCGCGGGAAGAATGGCCCGAAATCGCCTGGCGGTTTCGGGAACTGTGCGACCGCTACCACGGCTGGCCGGTTTTTTACGAAATTTCCTCGGACAACCTTTCTCTTTACCTTGATCTGGGATTGACCTTGCTTAAGTTCGGGGAGGAAGCGCGGGTTTCCCTGCCGGGTTTTAACCTGGAAGGCAGCGAAAACAAAGGTTTGCGCTACAGCTATAACCGGATGACCAAGGCGGGGTGTACCTTCGAAGTTATCCCTCGGGAAGGAATCATGGAATTGTTGGAGCAATTCCGGATGATCTCAGCCGAGTGGCTCCAACAAAAACAGACCCGGGAGAAAAAGTTTTCCCTGGGTTGTTTTAATGAGGATTACTTGAAACGGTTTCCCGCCGGGATTATCCGAAAGGATGGAAAGATCATTGCCTTCACGAATATCTGGTTGGGAGCGGAAAAGGAAGAGTTCTCCATCGATTTGATGCGTCATTTCCCAGAGGCGCCCGGGGGCGTGATGGATTATTTATTTATCCACCTTATTTTGTGGGGGAAGCAGGAAGGGTATCGCTGGTTCAATCTGGGGATGGCGCCCCTGGCCGGGATTGAAAACCGGGCCCTGGCTCCTTTCTGGAACCGGGTGGGGGCGTTTATTTTCAGTCACGGCGAGCAATTCTATAATTTCCAGGGCTTGAGGCGTTATAAGGAAAAGTTCTTTCCCCGCTGGGAACCGAAGTACCTGGCTTTACCCGGGACCCTGATCCTGCCTCGGGTTTTTGCCGATTTGGCCGCCCTGACTTCGGGTGGGGTCAAGGGAGTGGTTGGAAAGTGAGATATATCCTTTTTTCCATTTTGCTGGTTCTCTCCGGCCAACCGTCCGCAGGGGATACCAAAGCGGAAACCTTTGAGTTCGGACATTTTGGCATCGTCAGCATTTACCGCCAATCTCCTCATCCATCCCAGGTGGTTTTGTTTGTTTCCGGAGATGGCGGATGGAATCTCGGGGTGGTGGATATGGCCCGGGAACTGTCGAGCCTGGATGCTCTCGTAATCGGCATAAATGCCGTTCATTACCTGAAGGGAATCGAAGGGGGCGGGGAGAAATGTTCATACCCGGCCGCGGACTTTGAGGAGTTAAGCAAGTTCGTTCAGAAGAAGCTGGATTTTCCCAATTATATAATGCCGACGCTGGCCGGGTATTCGTCAGGGGCGACCCTGGTCTATGCCGTTCTGGTTCAGTCGCCTCCCAATACTTTTCGCGGGGCTATCAGCCTGGGATTCTGCCCGGATTTACCGCTGGCCAAACCGCTGTGCCGGGGAAACGGGTTGGAATGGAAGCCGGGGCCAGGGGGAAAAGGATATAGCTTTCTGCCCGCCGGCAATCTGTCCGCTCCCTGGATCGCCTTGCAGGGAAATATCGATCAGGTTTGTGAAGCGTCCGCCGCCGAGGTATTTGGACAGGCGGTAAAAAACGGGCAGGTGGTGCTGCTGCCCAAAGTCGGACACGGTTTTTCCGTGCCCCGGAACTGGATGCCGCAGTTTAAGGAAGCCTTCACCCGTCTGTCGATAGAGAACAAAGTCCCCCTGTTTTCTCCAATTAGTGAATTGAAAGACCTTCCCCTGGTTGAGGTTCCCGCCCGTGAGCCCGTCACCGATGAATTCGCGGTGATTGTGACCGGTGACGGAGGCTGGGCCGGGATTGATCGCGAGGTGGGTAACGCTCTGGCTGAAAAAGGAATTGCGATCGTCGGATTGGATTCTCTCCATTATTTTTGGACTCCGCGAAACCCGGATGGATCGGCGAAGGATCTGGAGCGGATCCTCAGGTATTATCTGAATAAGTGGAACAAGAAGAAGGTAATCTTGATCGGTTATTCGCTGGGGGCGGACGTTCTTCCCTTGATGGTGAACCGCCTGTCCGGGGAAATGCTGGCCCGGGTCAGTCTGCTTGCCCTTTTAGGCCCGGGAAACGAGGCAGAATTTGAGTTTCATCTGACGGATTGGCTGGGAATGTCCTCAGCCGGGAAATCGTTCCCCATTTTTCCTGAGGTGGAAAAACTCAAGGGGAAGAAAATCCTTTGCCTTTTTGGAAAGGAAGAATCTGACAGTCTTTGCCCGAAGCTGTCCCCGGGTCTGGCGCAGATAATCCCTCTGGCCGGGGCGCATCATTTCGGAGGGGATTATCAAGACATTGCTGAAAGGATAATAAAAGAATTGAAGTAACCGCCCCTGATTAAATACGGGTTGATTTAATAATCAGATTGGGAATCCCGGCATCGGTGAGATTAAAATTCTTCTCCCCGACTTCCAGGACATGAGAGGCCGGTTTCCGGGGACGGAAAACCCGAAATGGTTTCATCCTCTTTGAGTCCACCACCTCGTTTCGGGAATTGATGAAAACGGCCTGAAAAGGGAAAAAGACGAAGAACGAATGGATGGCGGCGCGGTTCCTCCCTTCCCGGGGAAGGACCAGCAGGATATTTTTCCTCCGGGAAAACATCAGTCCCCGGAAAACATTCCAGAACCCCCGGCAGCATTCCACCTCGATTTTCTTCTGATTGATTTCGATGAGCATCGAAAGTTTCGAGTTTCGGGTTTCTAGTTTCGAGTTAAAAAGAATTAACGATTGTAGCCTCCGGCCCTGTAGGGCCTACGGCCCGGAGGGATTGACGAATGACGAATGAAAATCAAAGAAAATAATGTCATTCCCGCCCTTCGACTCCGCTTCCCTCGACCCCGAAAGGGTTCTCGGGACGAGAACCCCAGAGGGGCAGGATAAACTCCCGCGGGAATCCAGTATTCTCGGAATTTTCTGGATCCCTGCTTTCGCAGGGATGACGGATATCTGATCGAACCCTGGTCAAGTTGAATCCGGATGGTCCAGCACCTCATAAAGATGTTTGACTTTCATCGGATTTCCCGCCCGGCTCAGCCCGTCCTCAAGCTGAAAGATGCATCCGGGGCAGGAGGTCACGACCAGGCCGGCCCCGGTCCGAATGAGCGACTCCACCTTCTTGGCCTGAATCCGGCGTGCCAGATCGTAGTGCTCAAAGGCGAAGCTTCCGCCGAACCCGCAGCAGCGGCTTCTCTCGGTGTGCTCGGAGAAATCGATCCCGGGCAGCCGGCCGAGCAGGGCTCTCGGCTCTTTGGAGATGCCCATGCCCCGGGCCAGGTGGCAGGGGTCGTGGTAGGTGAGAAGACCGGAAAGTTTTTTCTCCGGCCCGGGGAGCGGGTCAGGCCGGGAAACCAGGTATTCCGAAAGGTCGACCACCTTTTTCCCGGTCTCAGCGGCGGAGGGGTCTTCTCCCAGGAGCCGGGGCAGTTCGCTTTTCAGGAAGCGGGCGCAGGAAGGGCAGGGGCTGACGATCAGGTCGGGATGGTAACGATTGATTATTTCCAGATTGCGCCGGGCCAGGGCGCGGGCGCCCTCTTCGTCTCCGCCGGCGGAGAGCGGCAGCCCGCAGCAGATCCTTTCCCTGGGCAGGATGACCCCGGCCTTGGTTTTCCGGATCAGGGAAACCGCGGCTTCTCCGATCCGGGGATAGAAGATGTCACCCAGGCAGCCGGAGAAAATAAATATCCTGGGCAAGCCGGCTTCCAGGGGAGGAAGGTTGATCTCGGGCGCGTCCTTGATATCGGGGAGGGGATAACTCCGTTCCGGATCAATTTTGTAAAGGAACGGTTTGAAAACCTGCCAGGGCTTGAGCCGTCCCTCCCGGTTTTTCAGGATCTTGGCGGCGGGGAGGAAGGGGAATATCGCCCGGCGGGCCGCGGAGGAACCCAGCACGTTTTTGAAAGCGGCCCGCTTCAGAAGCGGGATCCCTTTTTTCCCCTGGAGGATACGCCGGGAACCGAGAATGATGGATTCGGTTTTAACCCCATTAGGGCAGTTGGCCTCGCAAGCCAGGCAGAGGAGACAGGCGGAAAAATGCCGGCCGGTTCCGGGGCTGACCGGGAGGCGGCCGGCATCCAGCGAACTGCCGAGCGCGACCCTTCCCCGGGGGGAATAGGATTCGTCTTTCAACTCCTCGTAGGTCGGGCATCCGGACAGGCAGGTCCCGCAGCGGACGCAGGCGGAGAAATCGATCTGAGAGTCTGAAGTTTTTGGGTTGTAATCCATACATATATTGTCATTCCGGGCTTGACCAAGCCTGCCCCGGACTTGATCCGGGGGAATCCAGTTTCCTCTCCTGGATCCCCGCTTTCGCGGGGATGACAAAGAGGGCTGGATTCCCGCTTCCGCGGGAATGACATCTAAATAAAATGTTTTGGGCGAAAAGCACTAAACAATCTATTGTTAATTCTGATATTAGGATTGAATTTGGGCAAGGATTATTATATTAGCGCTGATGATTAAATTTAATCTGAAAGGTCTTCTCACTCTGGCATGTTTTCTTCTTTTCCTCACGCCCGGCTTGCTTCTCGCCGGGACACCGATTTATCCGGACCCGAACACGGCGGCAATTCAGAAACCAGCCGGCGCGGATCTGCTCGGAAACAGGTTCCTGGCCCCGGCGGTCTCGCTCCTGCCCGGGGTTTTATATCACGGGTTGGGGGCTTCCTATCTGGGATATGAAGAGGATTCACATTCCCTTGGTTATCTTGAGCTTATCGGTTTGGGCCTGGCCGGCTTGGGTGGGATGGTCGCGTATTTATCGGGTGGATCGGGAGATCTTTTCCCGGTCTACATTCCCCTGTTATGGAGCGGGGGAACGCTGTTTATTGACAGTTACCTGTTTGATTTTTTGGGTACCCTTCAGCCGGATGGCCCTTTACCCGCCCTCAAAGCCAGGGCGTCAGGAAGGGTTTCCTACACTTATCTTGAGGATGGATTGAACAACATATTCCGTATCAAGACCCTGGATGTAAACTGGTCGGGCCTGGGTTTCTATCTCAGGGGCCGGGGCATGATGGACGGGGATAAATACACCAGGCTTGACCTTGAAATAGACCGGGGGTTTCTCCTTGGTTCCGGAAGGCTGAGCCAAGGTTATTTTGGTATCCAGGGAGGGCGTGAGAGTGTCGAAGTTAATCTCCGTAAATTCGTTGCTGGATCAACTAGTTATCCAATAACTATTAAAGCTGGAGGTGAGTTTTTTCTAGGTGACTTTTTAAGGTTTGCCCGGAGCCTGAAATTCACTCCGGAGCTGGCATATCTTGTCCAGGGAATAAGGGTAAAAGGATCCGGTGATTACGCATATACCCTGGACCCGGTAATTATCAACCGGGTGGAATGGACACCCCATCGCCGGGTTGAAATCGGGGTTGAGCATTCGGTCCGCCCGGACCTTCTGATCGGCCAGATTCAAAAGTGGGTAGGGGCGGTCGGGGTATGGGCCAGGGTTTTTCCGCTGGCTGGAACGGAGATATTGCTGGGTGCCGATTTTGGGGATGGATACGATTTGCGGGTGGGAATAGGGTACTCCCTAGATCAAGAAGCAAAGATCAAAGATCAAAATTAGGAGGAATTGTTTTATTGGGAAAAACCGAGATTCTTCGGCTGATGCCTCAGAATGACATGCCCCGGATCGTAAGGTTAAAAATGAAGAGGATCAAAAACCGATTTTATTTATTTATTCTATTAGTTTTGATAACCGGTTGCTGGGTCTCCAGCGCGGACGAGCGCTTTCTCCGGGGAGAGGAAGCCCGGAGACTGGTCCGGGGAAATTATGAGGCTTGGATTTCCGCGGGATCGGTCCGGGAGGAGAACGGGGACCTGGTCTTTTGGGCTTCGGAACCTGAACCGGTCATCCAGGTATTGACCCGGGATATATCCTTTTCCTACTACACCGGAAGGATAGAAAATCTCCTCCCAGGGACCCAGCTGATATATCCGGATGGAAGTACCGCCACGGCTGGAATAGACCGGAAGGCAAATATTTATCTGCCTTCCGGGGGAGGCATAATCAATACCCGGATCCCCGGAGGGGGGAAGACCTTGAAGTTTGCCGTGATTTCCGACAATCACAATAACCAGGAGGTTTTCGAAAAATTTATCGAGGATGTAAACGGGCGCGGGATATCTTTCGTGATCAGTCTGGGTGATTTTACCGTTTTCGACGGCAAACCGGAGATCGAAAACACGATCGAATGGTCCTCCGGGTTGAAAGTTCCCTTCTATGTCACCCTCGGGAACCACGAAAGCTACGGCAGTAATTGGGAGATGGCGATTGACCATTTCGGCGCTTCCAGCTATTCATTTTCCCTGGCCGGAAACCGTTTTATTGTGCTGGATTCGGCCAATTACGGCCTGGGCGGGGAAACCCGGGACTGGTTTTTGGACCTGCTCGGCGCGGTGACGGAAAAGAATATCATGGTTTTTACCCATGTTTCACCGGTTGAAGATATTGATAACCGGGCCCTGGCGTTCAAGGACCAGAAGGAGGGGCAGGAGCTGATCTCGGTGATGACCCAGGCCGGGGTTAATTATCTTTTCGCCGGGCACGCGCACTCCTACCGGCATTTCAAGTTCGGCGGGGTCGAGATTTATGTCAGCGGCGGAGGGGGAGGAATTACGGAGAAAATCAACGGGGCGGGGTACCATTACCTGCTGGTGGAACTGGGACAGGAGATTCAGGTAAGGAGGATCAGTCTTGAGTAAGAAAGATATTAAAATCATTTCCTTTGATCTGGACGGGACCCTGGTGGATTTTGAGTTTAACGAACTGGTCTGGCACCAGGGGATTCCGGAAAAATACGCCGAGAAACACAAGCTGGATTTCGAGACCGCCCGGAGCCGGGTCCGGGCGGAATACGACCAGGTGACCGACGGCGGACTTTCCTGGTATGACATCAAGCACTGGTTCGGTCATTTCGGGCTTCCCGGGACGCACGACGAGCTGTTTGAACGGTTCCGGCACTCGATCCGGACCTTTCCCGAGGTGAAGGAAGTGATGCAGAACTTGCGGCAGAGGGGATACGAAATGGTGCTCACCACCAATTCCGCCCGGGAATTTCTCACGATTGAACTGCAGGAGACCGGGCTGGCGCCTTACTTCTCCCGGATTTTTTCCGCCACCTCCGATTTCCGGATGGTCAAGAAGGTCCCGGAGTTTTACCGGCAGATCCTCGGCCTGCTCGGGACGGATGAAAAATCGGTCATCCATGTCGGCGATCACTGGAAATTCGATTATCTCGCTCCCCGGGAGGCGGGGATCGAGTCCTACTTCGTGGACCGGAAGTCCGAACGCGAGCCTTCCCTGGATGAGGGGATCATCCAGGACCTGAGCGGACTGCTGAAAATTTTAAAAGGTAATCCTAAGCCTTCAGCTCAAGGTCTAAAGTCTAAGAAAAAATAGTTGGTAGGGTCCGCACCCCGTGCGGACTGATTGCAGGGTTCCCACTCTGTGCGGACTGATTGCGGCCTGTTCGGGGAACAGGCCCTACGAAAAACCATATTTCTTTTAATTGTAGGGTCCGCACCCCGTGCGGACTGATCGCGGCCTGTTCGGGGAACAGGCCCTACGATAACAATATCGCGGGATGACGGCCCGTTTGGGAAACGGGCCCTACTTGCAAATCTTCTCCGCTAAATCTTGCGCGCTTTTAATTGCCATTTCCATTCCCACGCCGCTGCCGCCGGCCTCGGATCCGCAGAGATAGAGCCCCTGAATCGGGGTTTCCGAAGGAAGGCGATGACTGCCGACCTGGCCGGTGGATTGGCCGGCCCCGATGATCGCCCCCCGCTCGCCCACAGCCTGGTTGATGTCCGCCGGGGTGGTTTTTTCCACCCAGAGGAGCTTGTCCCGGTAGCCGGGGATAAGCCGGTCCAGGGTATTCATGATGGCTTCCTGCCATTTCTCCAGGTTGGGCGTGTCGAAGGGGATGATCGCCCCGGCGGTCAGAAGCTGTTTTCCGGGCGGGGCCACCGCGGGGGAAAAATTGGAAGGAACGGGGCAGAAGATGCTGACATCCTCGGGAACCTCGCCCGCCCGGATATTTTCCTCGTAAAGCTCGGGATTGTCCGAGCCGATATGGGTCAAAAGCTTCCAGGCTGCGACCGGCTCCCGCAGAGCCAGGCGCAGGTTGAGCATGCTGTAGGAGAAGGAGAGGGATTGGATTTTATTCAGGTAGTCGTCCGGAAAATATTCCCGGCCGATGAGCTCGATCACGGTGTGATAAGGATCGGCGTTGGAGATGATCAGCTGGGTGGGGAAAAAAGCGCCCGGGGATTCCAGGCCCCGGACCGCGTGGTCGCGAACGATGATCTTGGCCGCCGGCGCGGTGGTCAGGATCCGGCCGCCTTTTTCCCGGATGAACCGGGCCAGGGCTTCGGAAATGGCCCGGCATCCACCCTCGGGATAGCCGGAGGCCCGGGCCCCGGCTTCCCATTTCAGGCAGCGGATGAATTCCCCGGCGCTGGCCTCGAAATAGGGCAGGCAAAGATAGACCATGCAGATATTGTTGATGCAGGACACGCTCAGGGGATTCCGGGTAAAGCGCTGGGTATAACTGCGCAGGTCGAGCGAATCGAGCTCGTGGGTTTCCGCGTCGGAAAGGGAGGTCATGGCCTGGAGCATCCGGGTCAGGTCCTGGAAATCCGCGTCGGGGATCAGTTCCTGCAGGCCCCGGGGAAAGGCGAAGGTCTTCCCCCGGAAACTGGTCAAGGGCCGGACGTATTGGAAGGTGATCTGCTTGTCCTTGCCCGCGAGCCGGAGGATTTCTCCCAGGGGGCCTTTATCCGAGCGGGAAATGACATGGGCGCCGAGGTCAATCTGGAACCCATCCCGCTCGTAGGAGGTCACCCGGCCTCCCACCCAGGGGTTTTTTTCGAGGATCAAGACCCTTTTGCCCCGAGCAGACAGGATGGTCCCCAGGGCAAGTCCTCCTATCCCCGCCCCGATGATGGCGAGGTCGTATGGCGATTTAATGGCGTTCATAATAGGCGCGGTTTGATTTTAGATGCTAGATTTTATCAAGATTGCATTCGTGTTTAAATAGCTGATGAACAGAAGGGTGGCCGCAGCGGCCGCTCTCTTCATCCTAATCTGTAGTTAACTGGAAGTGAGGAAAAGTTGTCGAAAGGAAAGAAAAAAGAAATCAGAAGAATCACACCCGAGGAAATACTCCGGGAATTGAAAAAGCGGGGCGGACCCCTTTCCACGGCCGAACTGGCCGACGCCCTGGACATCCCCCGGGCGGGAGCCAAGGTGCTGCGGAGGGTGCTCGGGGAGATGATGGATGACCGGAAGCTGATCCAATATCAGAAGGGGCGATATGCCCCGGCGGCGGAGCCGGAAAAGATCACCGGGCAGATCCGGATCAAGCCCAGCGGGTTCGGGTTCCTGGATGTTCCCGGGGATACCGAGAAGAGGGGCAGGATGATCCCGTTCCGGAACCTGGGATCGGCGCGGGATAAAGACACGGTGGAAGCGGTCTTTCCCGGCCCCGGACGTCCCGGGCGCATATTGAAGGTGATCGAGCGGGGAAGGAAACGGGTGGTGGGCGAAGTCTTCCGGCCCGAACCCGAGGGGAAATTCCTTCTCCGCCCCTGGGACCCGGCCATGCCCGAGGTGATCATCGAGGATCCCGGCCCGGATACGATCCTGCGGAACGGGGAGGTTGTCATCGCGAAATTTCTGGAGAGCGGGAAAGGCCAGGGCCTCCCGCGGGTCCGGGTCGAGGAAAAGCTGGGGAGAAAGGAAGATCCCCGCGTGGGGATCGAGGCGATCATCGCCGAAAGGGAACTGCCCGTGGAATTCCCGGAGGAGGTTATCCGGGATGCGGCCGGGAAGCCCGATCGGGTCAGCGAAAAGGATCTCGCGGGCCGGACGGATCTCCGCGGCGACCTGACCATGACCATCGATCCGGTGGACGCCAAGGACTTCGATGACGCGGTTTCCATTCATCCCGGGGAGAACGGCGGAAAAATCGTCAAGGTTTCGATCGCGGACGTCTCGCATTATGTCCGGGAGAGGTCGCCGCTCGATCTGGAGGCCTACGCCCGGGGAACGAGCGTTTATTTACCGGACCGGGTGATTCCCATGCTTCCCGAAAGACTGTCCAACCAGATCTGCAGCCTGCGCCCGGAAGAGGACAGCCTGACTTTGACGGCGGAGATGCATTTTGACCGGACCGGCCTGGTGCAGCGCTCGGAATTTTATCCGAGCGTGATCCACAGTAAGGCCCGGCTGAATTACGGCCAGGTCCAGGAAGTATTGGACGGGAAACTCAAGATCAGGGATGAAGTCGACGCCGCGATCAGGGAAATGGGCGAGCTTTGCAATCTCTTGATTTCCCGGAGGCGGGAGCGGGGGTCGGTGGATTTGAATCTCCCCGAGGCCAAGGTGATCCTGGATTCGAAGGGAGAGCCGGAGAAAATTATCAGGTATCCCCGCTGGCGTTCCCACCGCCTGATCGAGGAATTCATGGTCGCGGCCAACGAGGCGGTGGCCAAGCACCTGGCCCGGAAAGGCATCCCCTTGATCCAGCGGGTGCACGAGCCGCCGGACCCGGCGGATATCGAGGAACTCCGGGCTTTCCTGGCCGAGATCGACCTTACTCTCGGGGGCGGGGAGACCCCGCTTCCGAAGAATTATCAGGACCTGCTCGACTCGATCGCGGGCACGCCTCAGGAGACGTCGGTCAGCCGGTCGTGCCTGCTCTCCATGCGGCAGGCCAATTACAGCGCCGAAAAGGGCGGGCATTTCGCCCTGAACCTGAATTATTACTGCCATTTTACCTCGCCGATCCGGAGGTATCCCGACCTCGAGGTTCACCGGATTTTAAAACTGGCCCAGAGCGGGCAGAGGCAGACAAAGCGGAGAGAGGAGCTGGAGGTTGTCGCCCTGCATTCCTCCGAGCGCGAGCGGGCGGCGGTGGACGCCGAGAGGGCCTCGGTTTCCTATTACGGGGCGCGCTGGATTTCCAAGCACATCGGAGAGGAAATGGACGGAACGGTCAACGGCTCGATTGAAAGCGGACTTTTTGTCCAGCTTAAGGAGAGCCTGGTCGAGGGTTTTCTGCCCTTTCATAAGGCCGGTCCTTCCGCCCGGGATATGAAGCTCGGCGATCCCATCCGGGTCAGGGTGGCGGGGGCGGAGCCGGAGCGGGGCCGGGTGGATTTTGAAATCGCCGGGGAATCCCGGGTTTTCGGCGCGAAGATCGCCGAGAAATTCAGCCCAAGAACCGGCGAAAGACCCAGCGAAAGACCCAGTCAAAAACCCGGTCAGAGACCCGGTCAAAGGCCAAGTCAAAAACCCCACCAAAAATCCGGCCACGAACCACACCGGGGAAAAAGAAGAAGATAAGTTTATTCGACTATCATCTTGATTGTCATTCCGGGCTTGACTAAGCCTGCCCCGTACTTGATACGGGGGAATCCAGGTGTAGGGGATCCCAGGGAATGACAGGCATAAACAAAGGGAGCTGATGGAACAGCTCCCTTTGTTTTCTTTGTTCTTTATTCTTCTTTTTTCTTTCTTCTTTCTTTGCTCTTTGCTCTATGCTCTATGCTATGTTTTATACACCATCGACCCGGTGGCGAGGAGGCGGCCGGTGATGGTCGAAACCCGGGCCTCGACGAAGGCGTGGGAAGAGGTTCTCTTGATGATTTTTGCCTCAGCGGATAAATCCTCTCCTTCCGCGGAATCTAAATAATTAACCAGGAGCGAGATAGTGGCAAAGGTTTTACTGGAGGAAACCCCCAGGTTGGAAGCCACTGCTGCCGCCCCGACCACATCGAGCAGGGTGGCGGTCACCCCGCCATGGACCGCGCCGGTGGAACGCCCCAGCTCGGGTTTCCAGGGAAGGGTGACCCGGGCCCGGTCCTTTTCGATCTCCGCGAGCTCGATTCCGAGCAGGGCGTTGAAGGGTATCTGCCCGATGCTGGCCCGGATCAGGTCGAAGATCTGGTTAGGATTCTTATTGTCCATGCCAGTTGTACGTCTTTCGTACAAGGGTTGCGCGGCTCGTTTCGGTTACGGAGTCCGGTTGCGGTTTAAAAGCCAAAAAACATAGTCGATGGCCGGAGCGGGTTTCGTCACCATGCCCCTTGCCCTATGCTCTATGCCCTTTGCTTGTTTACCTGAGCGCCTGATCCAGATCCGCGATCAGGTCTTCCGGGTCTTCCACCCCGACGGCCATCCTGATTAGGGTGTCGGTAATCCCCAGCTTATATCTTTCGCTCCGGGTCATGTCGTAATAAGTGACTATGCCGGGGTGCGTGATCAGGGTTTCAGTTCCCCCGAGGCTCGGTCCGATGAAACAAAGCTTCAGCCGGTTCAGGAAACGCTTGGCGTCACTAAGACCACCCTTGACCTCGAAGCTGACCACCCCGCCGTAGCCCTTCATCTGGGCCCGGGCGATCCGGTGCTGGGGATGATTGGGAAGGCCGGGGTAGAAGACCTTCTGAATCCGGCGATGATTACTCAGGTAACGGGCGATTCGGAAGGCGCTTTCATTCTGGTGGGCCACCCGGAGGGCCAGGGTCTTCAACCCCCGGATCAGAAGATAACAGGTGAAAGGTTCGGGCGAGCCTCCGGTGGTCTTCTGGAAATCCCGGATGGGGGTGATCAATTTCTCCGCTCCGGCGACCACTCCGGCCAGAAGGTCGTTGTGCCCGCCCAGGTATTTGGTGGCGCTGTGAATAACCAGGTCCACCCCGAATTCGAGGGGCCGCTGGTTGATTGGGGTGGCGAAGGTGGAATCAATCGCGAGCAGGACCTTATGCTTCCGGGCGATTTTAACCAGGCGGGGCAGATCGGCGACAAAGAGGTAAGGGTTGGTCGGCGACTCGGTAAAAATCATCTTGGTCTCGGGCCGGATGGCTTTTTCCAGTTCCCGGTAATCCCCCATCTGCACCAGGGAGTTGGTAATCCCGAAACGCTTGAGATCCCGCTGGCAGAACTGGAGGGTTTTTTTATAGATGTCATGCGTGATAAGAAGATGATCCCCGGAAGATAAAAGCGCCAGGAAGGTGGAAACCAGGGCGTTCATCCCGGAAGAAAAAAGCAGAACCGATTCGGCTCCTTCCAGGGCGGTCAGCTTAAGCTCGGCCGCCTTTTGGGTAGGGGTGCCATAACGGGCATACTCATAGCGGAATTTCTTTTTGCTGGTGTATTGTTCGATGTCCTTGGTGTTCGCGAAGACGAAGGTCGAGGTCTGAGCGATGGGGGTGGTGATCGCGTCGCCCAATTTATGGCGGTCTTCCCCGGCGTGAACCGCGGTGGTCGAAATTCTCCAGTTGTTTTTTACAGGCTTGGGCATTTTTTCATATCCTTTCTGGCTGTGTTCCGGCTGGTTAAAGCCACAATTAGTATTTGAATTTTTCCAGGTTTCTAAAAACCGCACCTTTTACTTTTTCGTATTCCGCGGGAACAACCACCGGCTGGTTCCGGAAGTGCGGAACCACTCCTTTGAGCTTATTCTGGTGGTAGCGGATTTTAAACTCGGGAAATTTCAGCCCGTTGGCGGTGGAAATGACCACCACCCGTTCATCAGACCTGATCACTTTTCTTTTGATCAGCTTGAAAAGGGCGGCCAGGGCCACCCCGGTGTGCGGGCAGTTGAAAAGCCCGGTGCGGTCAGCCCGCGCCGCCGCGTCGGCCAGTTCCTGTTCGGTGGCCTGTTCCACGATCCCGTCGAACTGCTTCAGGGCGGTGATGGCTTTTTTAATGCTGACCGGATTCCCGATCTGGATCGCGCTGGCCAGGGTCTTTTTGGCTTTCAGGGGATGAAACTCCTGGAAGCCCTTCAGGTAACTCTGGTACAGCGGGTTGGCCCGGGCCGACTGGGCGCAGACGATCCGGGGGAATTTTTTAATGACCCCCAGGTCTTTGGCCATCGTGATGCCCTTGGCCAGGGCGGAGACATTGCCAAGGTTGCCGCCCGGGATGATGATCCAGTCCGGGACTTCCCAGTCGAACTGCTGAACGATCTCGATCCCCACGGTTTTCTGGCCTTCAATCCGGAGGGAATTCATGGAATTGGCCAGGTAAATATTTTCCCGGCGGCAAAACTCCCGGACCAGCTTCATGCAGCCGTCGAAGTCGGTATCGAGAGCCAGGGTGAGGGCGTTGTTGGAGATGGGCTGGATGAGCTGGGCGGGCGAGATTTTCTTGTAGGGGAGGAAGACGATGGCCGGAATCCCGGCGGACGCGCAGTAGGCCGCGAGCGAGGCGCTGGTGTCACCGGTGGAAGCGCAGGCCACGGCCGGGATTTTTTTCCCATCGGCTTTCATCTGCTTGACCATGGAGACCAGGACGGTCATGCCCAGGTCTTTGAAAGAGCCGGAATGGCTGTTTCCGCAGAGCTTGATCCAGAGATCGGGAACCCCGATTTCGTGCCCCAGGCGCTCGGCCCAGAAAAGATTGGTGCCGCCTTCGAGCATGGAAACGATGTTGTCGTCATCCACGTTGGGGCAGACCCATTCCTTTTTCCCCCAGATGCCGCTGCCGTAGGGCCAGGTGTTGGTGAGATAACGATCGTGAAAAATTTTCTTCCAGGTGGAGCCGGATTTATTCCGGAGCGGGGCGAGGTCGTGCTTGACCTCGAGGAGACCGCCGCATTTCTTGCACTCGTAAATTATCGAGTTCAGCGGATATTTCTCCCCGCAGTCCGCGATGCACTGAAACCAGGCTTTATATGCCATCACGCACCCCCTTTAGAAGCAAATTCCAAATTCCAAGCTCCAAGTTCCGAACGCCAGAGGTCTGATCGGGGATCAGACCCTACGGAAAATTATAACGGCCCGGTCGGGGACCGGGCCCTACCATAGAATGTAGGGTGCGTTCCCCGAACGCACCGTGATATTCAAACCGGCCCGTTCAGGGATCGGACCCAACGGAAAATCATGCCGGCTCGGTCGGGGACCGGGCCCAACAATAATCTAATCATAAATTATATAACATAAAAATGTAGGGTGCGTTCCCCGAACGCACTATAATATTTCAAATCAGAACTAAAATTGATCAACAATGGGAAAGAAAACGACACCGCTGAAACCTGAGCACCGGTTTGTCCTGGAGAAATTTTTTAGAGATGATTTCGGCCGGGTCAAAATTCACCAGGATTTTCTGGCCCGGAGGATTACCCGCCGCCTGAAGGCCCGGGCGGTCACGATCGGGAATCGGATCTTTATGTCCCCGGGTGAAGATCCGGAGGACTATCCGTTCGGATTTTTATTAATGGCCCATGAACTGGTTCATGTTGTCCAGTACCGAAACCAGGGATTTATTCATTTCCTGGCCAGGTATTTTCGGGACCTCGGCCGGGGTCTTCTGAAAGGGAAACGGACATTCGAGGCCTACCGGGCGGTTCCGGCGGAACAGCAGGCTTTTGAAATCGAGGCGGAGATCCGGGAATGGGTCAAGAAAAATCCCGAGATCGGTAAGATCCTGAAAAATAGTGAGTTGAGCCTGGAAGAAAAATTATCCCGACTGAAAAATATTGAAGCCAAAAAGGTGACTGTGTAGGGGCGGGGTTTATCCCCGCCCGATGAGGGAGGGGACAAGCCCCTCCCCTACGGGAAACTGAATAATTTTAGGGGCGGGGTTTATCCCCGCCCATGATTGGGAGGGCATAAAGCCCTCCCCTACATTTTCTGCCCTATGCCCCGAGCTCTGCGAGTCCGCCGAAGCTTTAGCGAAGGCTGGATTGCGCTTTGCTACTTAAAGGATTTCCAGGATGGTGTCTTTTTTCCTGTTCCGGGGCGGGGCCGGAGGGTTTTCCGCGGGATAGCCGACCGGGACCAGGGAAACGATCCGGTATTCGCGGGGGATGCCGATTATCCTGGCCGCTTCCTCTTCATTAAAAGCCCCGATCCAGCAGGTTCCCAGCCCGTGGGTATGTGCGACCAGGAGAAGATTCTGAATGGAAGCGGAGACGTCCTGGATCGTGTATAAATCCCGCCCCCGTTTCCCATAACTCTGCTCGATACCCGGATCGATGCAGGCACCCACTACCAGGGGAGCTTCCGCGATGAAGACCTGGTGAAAAGCCGCCTCGGCCAGCGCCTGTTTCTTCTGCCGGTTAAAGATGAAATAAAAAAGACGGCTTTGCAGGTTGCCGGCGCTCGGGGCCCAGATCAGGGCGTCTTTCAATTCCTCGAGGATTTTCGGCGGGATCGGGCGATCGGTGAAATTGCGGATACTTCTCCGTTTTTTAACCGCTTCCATTATTTCCATGGGTTCCCCTTTAGGTTTTGTAGGGGCGGGGTTTATCCCCGCCCAAATACGGGAGGGCACAAGGCCCTCCCCTACAGGATGATCGAAGAAAACCAACGATAAATTGGGCAACTACAGCAATATTTTATCAGCCCAGCACCTAAAAGCCGATACCGACACTGACACCGACACCGACACCAAATATTAATTAATCAGGTTGCCCAGGAAGTAGTTGATGAAACCGAGGCAGTTGGTGAGAACCAGAATTCCGGCGATGATCAAAAGGATGCCGCTGGCCATGGTGATCGCCGGAAGGTAGCGGCGGATCCGGTCGAAACCGGCCAGGAAACTGGTAAAAGCCCAGGAGCAGATCAGGAAGGGCAGGGCCATCCCGAGGGAATAAGAAGAAAGCAGAATGATCCCGGTGCTGACCTTGCCGGTGGTCCCGGCGTAGACCAGGATGGAACCCAGCATCGGGCCGATACAGGGGGTCCAGCCGGCGGCGAAGGCGCTTCCGACCAGGATGGAACCCAGGTAGCCCAGGGGTTTTCTCTCAAGCCTGATCCGGCGCTCTTTTTCCAGGGCTTCGACCCGGAAAAATCCGGCCACGTAAATCCCGAAAAATATAATCAGGATCCCACCGGCGATCCGGATAATATTGCGATAGGAAAAAAGGACCTTGCCGAGCAGGGTGGCCGAGGCCCCCAGGCCGATAAAAACCAGGGAAAAGCCGAGAACAAAAAGAAAGGAGTGAATCAGGCTCAGCCGCACCACCTTGCGGTCTCTTTTCCCGGTAAAATCCTCGAAACAGAGCCCGGTAATGAAGCAGAGATAGGAAGGGAAAAGCGGCAGAACGCAGGGCGTCACGAAGGAAAGCACCCCGGCGGTAAACGCGAAAAGGATGGAAATGGTTTCCGGTTGGTCCATATTAGTTAATATTAATAACAATTAATATAATCAACGTCCATATTGACCCTGGACGAATGATGCCCAATAATTTAACCGGATTACGCAATGCGTCATTTTCCGATTTCCTATTGAAATCGGTTTGCGGTTAATTATAATTAGCCTACTTTGGAATAGTATATTAGTTAAGTAATTAATAGGGTTTCTAAAAGAAAGGAGACGAGAATGCCAAGAATGTACGTGAAAGAGTACCCCTGGTATTCACCCTGGGATACCGCCCGGAGAGAGAACGGGATCTTGGCGGCCCGCCTGATGCTGAATGCGGCCCTGACCGCTCCCACCACCGGCGGCGAGGATCACACCGAAGGCGAGATCGTCTGGGGCGATGATGAGCTTGAAGCGATCGCCCGGAAAATGGAGGACCTTTCCTACTCCCTGAAAAACAAGCGGGTCGAGGACCTGCTGAAGTACGAAGCGGTCATGGTCCGCTCCTCGGATTGCATTCTTTTCCTCGGGGATTACCGGGCCCGGATCAGCCCCTTTGATATCGATTGCGGGATGTGCGGCGGGAAGGAAGGCTGCTCGTACGTGTACAAGCGCCACCGGACGGCCGCCGGCCTGATCGATCCGACCGACCGGAACCAGGGCACCACGCCCGTTCAGGGCCCGCTCTGCCTGGTGCGGGTCAACGACATGGGGTACAACATCGGGTCGGCCCTGTGGATGGCCAACCGCCTGATGGTGGACTGCAAGCCTTCATTTTGGATGGGGGTTGCCGCCCAGAAACTTGGAATCTGCAAGAACTCGCCCCTGGTCGTAGCCCTGCCGGTTGCCACCCTGGCCAAGAACGCCTACGTGGACGTCAACTATGACTACCACGTCACCAATATGGACCGGATCCTGGACGAGGTGAGAAAGATCGCAATTCTCCCCCGCCAGATGGGAACCGACTTTCGGCGCTACCGGGTGGTAAGAGAAGATGAAACCCCCAGCTCCGAAGGAGAGGAGGAATAAACATGCCGATAATTGATTCGAGAAAATTAGCCCAGGAAGGCCTGCTGGAAGCCGCGAAACTCGCGGTCCTCTCGCTCCATAAGGCCCCTCTGATCACCGGACGGACCGACATCAAGGCCGTGGTGATTACCGGCGAGGAGGCTTTCAAGCCGATGATGGGGGTAATGGAAGATATCGAAGCGCTCGGCATGGATGGAATGATGAAATTCCCCTTCATGCCCCTGTTCCTCGATTACACCTGCTATAAAAAGGCGATGGAAGAGGGGTGGGACCCGATTATGATTATCGTCGGGGCGGACCTGACCGTTTCCCAGAGCGGGTGGGACTGCGGAGCCTGCGGTTTCCCGTCTTGCCGGGAATTCAATAAGTATGCCCGGAAAAACAAGAGCGAAGGTCCGCTTCTCGGGCGCGGCCTGGGAAAGGGTCCTTCCTGCGTCACGAAGATGCTGGATTTCGGGATCGCCCTGGACTACCTGACCGCTTGTCTGCATAACCTCAACGTGGAAACCCGGGCCCAGGGGACCTTCGCGGTCCTGGCCCAGGGCCTGGGATATATCCCGGAAGCGAGCACCTGCATCGCCAACCCGGTGGGGCCGGTCGCGGAGCTTCACTGGTACAGCCGGAAACCCCTGGGAGGGATGATGCCGATCCCGGCGAGCGGGGAGGTGCCGGACATGATTTACCAGATGAGCCTGAACATGTTACGGGAAAGGCATCCCGATGCTTTTGAATCACTGCCGGCCCTGACTCATCCCTGGCTCAAGGGTTATGGGAAAT
Organism: bacterium; assembly: GCA_028713675.1. Classification (GTDB taxonomy): domain Bacteria; phylum Desulfobacterota; class JAPLJL01; order JAPLJL01; family JAPLJL01; genus JAPLJL01. The sequence goes on along the minus strand of JAQTNV010000046.1, from coordinate 2,052 downwards.
GGTGGGAAAGGCCCAAAGAGTACGTCAAGATCGAGTCCGACGCGCAGATCGATGAAGACGAAGCCAATATAACCAAGGTTTTCCTGGATGCGATCGACAAAAGGAAACCCGACGTAAAAAAACTCCGAGAACAAGGAAAACTATAGTTTTTATGGTTTGAAAGGAGGCTACTAGCGTGGCAGAAGAATACGGTCCCAATCGAGGTCCCTACGGGTATCTTTCAATCAATGAAGACGAGGGAGAAATCCCCCTTCGGGAAGGGATACTGAAATTCCCGACCAAGCCGGGAGAACCCGCGCGGATCATCGCGAGCAAGTGCAAGAAGTGCGGAGACATCTCTTTCCCACAGAAATTGTATTGCGGAATCTGCGATGGCGAAGAAGTGGAAGATTATGTTTTGAGCCCCCGCGGCAAGGTTTACACTTACACCATCGTGCATCAGATGGGGACTCCCGGGATAGAGGTGCCCTATGTTCTGGTTCTGGTCAAGGTTCCCGATGACGACAAGCTCCTGATCGCCGGCCGGCTCACGGACGTTAAGATCGAGGACGTGAAAATCGGGATGGATGTGGAGGTTCATTTCGGCAAATGCCGGATGGGTCTGATGGGTCTCCTGGCCGGCCAGCCGCAGGATGTTATCGGCTATCTGTTCCGGCCGGTAAAAAAGTAGGAATTCCATCCATACGGAACCGGGAATTATTAAATCGTTCAGGAACCTTTAACGGGAGGAAAATAAGATGAAGGATGTAATTGCAATCGGAGCCGGGATGATCAGGTTCAACAAATATGACGGGGCCACTGCCCCCTGGCGCACTCATGAACAGATGGGCCGGGAGGCCTGCATGAACGCCCTGAAACACGCGGGCGTGAATCACCGGGATATCCAGGCCGCCTACATGGGCCAGACCGCGAGCGGGTTGATCCAGCTCGGCCAGCGGGTCTGCGACTGGATCGGGATCTCCGGGATCCCGATCTACAATCACGAAAACGCCTGTGCCACCAGTCTGGCCGCTTTTCGCCAGGCTTATGTCGATGTATCCGCCGGGAGGCACGACCTCGTCATGGTGGCCGGGGTCGAAAAAATGAGCATGGTTAAAGCCAAGGCGAAAAGAGAAGGCGGCGGAGGCGGCGGCATGGGAATGCTGGGCGGAGGAGGCGGCCCGATCGTGGTGCCGGAGGGAGTGATGTTCCTCGCGGACCTGGGGATCATCATGCCGGCGTTTTTCTCGCTCCTCGCCACCCGGCACATGCACGATTACGGGACCACGCGGGAGCAGTTCGCCAAGATCTCCGTAAAAAACCACAAGCACGGGGCGATGAACCCTTATGCTCAGTACCAGAAGGAAGTGACGCTCGAACAGGTTCTGAACTCCCGGATGATCTGCGATCCGGTCACGCTCCTGCAGTGCACCCCCACGGGTGACGGGGCAGCCTGCGTGATCCTGGCCTCGCCCAAGGTGGCCAAAAAATACACCACCAAGATGGTCAAGGTGGCCGGTTCCACCGTCATGAACGGGGCATACAAGGCCCACCAGGGCTCATTCACTTCGATAGCTTCCTGCAAGGTGGCGGCCAAACAGATTTTCGAGGAGACCGGGATCGGTCCGAAAGACCTGAACGTAGTGGAACAGCACGACTGCTTTACCCCCCACGAACTCGTGACTTACGAGGACCTGGGGCTCTGCAAACCGGGCGAAGGCGGGAGACTGGTGGATGAGGGAGTCACCGCGCTGGGAGGCAAGATCCCCTTCAACGTGAGCGGCGGCCTCCAGTCCAAGGGGCACCCGATCGCGGCCACCGGCGTGGCCCAGATCACTGAGCTGGTCTGGCAGCTTCGGGGAGAATGCGGGAAGCGGCAGGTGCAGGGAGCCAAGATCGGCCTGGCGCATAACGGCGGCGGGATCGGCGCCGGACTCGAGCCGGGCCTGGCCAGTCTGACCATTTTAAAGATATAGTTTCCCGCTGGGGTATTTCCCCGGGTATAGGGGCGAGAGGGGGGCGCGCCGGATCATGAATCCGGGAGAGAAGAAGATCGGGCTGAAGGAGATTCCC
>JAQTNV010000045.1 GCA_028713675.1 bacterium | reverse complement strand
AGCCAGAGCCAGGCCACGTGGCCCTTTTTCTCGATCGCGATGACTTTGTAATCTCCCATTTTCGCGCCTCCTTTACGGGCTCCCGCCCGCGGGTCAATATTCTGTTCAAAGTGATAAAATAAGGCAATAGTCATTTCATTAATGAATGTAGGGGCGGGGTTTATCCCCGCCCAAATGCAGGAGGGCACGAGGCCCTCCCCTACAAATGAGAGAACCCGCAAGCTGATGCGCTCCAAAGGGGAAAAATGAGAAGAGGAAACGTCGAGCTGATCCCCGGGAAGAACCTGGGCCGTTATCCCTACTGCAACTCGGTCTTCATCCACGAGAAGCCCGGGATCGTTATCGATGCGGGTTCGGACGAGGAAAAGCTCCTAGCCCTGAAACAGGATCCGGGGATCGGGATCATCATCAACACCCACTATCATGAGGATCACTTCCTTTATAACTACCTTTTCCCCGAAGCCGAGTTCTGGGTGCCGGAGCAGGACGCCCCGGCTTTCGAATCCCTGGATACGGTCATGGACTTCTGCGGGATCATCGGGCTTCCGGACGAGAAGAACTGGATCAGCTATTACCTGGATCAGTTCAATTACCGGGTCCGGAAGGCGGAACGGAAATTAAAGGACGGCGACCAGCTCCAATTCGGGAAGACCCGGGTGGAGGTGATTCACGCCCCCGGGCACACCCCCGGGCATTCCGGCTTCTGGTTTCCCGAAGAGAAGGTTCTCTTTGTCGCGGATTACGACCTGACCGCCTTCGGGCCCTGGTACGGCGACCGGGTTTCCAGCCTGGAGGACACCATCGCCTCGGTGGAAAAACTCCGGAAGATCCCGGCCGAGGTCTACTGGGTTTCCCACGGGGAGGAGATCCCCCGGGAGCAGGCGGAAGGAAGATTCGCGGAATACCTGAAGGTGATCACGGTCCGGGAGGAGAAACTGCTGGCCTTTCTAAAAACCCCCCATACCCTCGATGAGATCGTGGACCAGTGGATCATTTACCGGAAGGAGAGGGAGCCGGTCTATTTTTTCCGGTTCGCCGAGCAGGCGATGGTGAAGAAGCACCTGGAGAATCTGCGTAAAAGGGGTTTGATTAAAAAAGAAGCGGTGATCGGGCTGCATAAGGAGTTCTTTGTAAGGTCATAGGTGATAGGGCAAAGCGCATAGAGCAAAGCGCATAGAGCATAGAGCAAAGGGCAAAGGGAAAAAGAAAAAACCTGGATTCCGGCTTCCTTCGATAGAACTCAGGACAAGCAAAACACCGCCGGAATGACGTTAAAAACCCTTTCGACATAGCTTAAACAGATTTAAACGGCGGTCTGTGGTCGGCCGTCGGCGGTCGTAACAGAGCGATTGCTTCGCTTGCGCTCGCAATGACACCCTTGATGACCACCGACCGAAGCTGAAGTTCTTTAATTGTTTTTTTGTTTTCCAGAAACCCGGGGGGGTGGGTTCTTCCTTCGACCCCGATGGGGTCCTCAGGACGAGAACCCCAGAGGGGCGCGACACAAAACATCGTGAGACGTAAGATGTGAGAAGTGAGAGGTTTTATATGTTTGATAAATTTATTGATTTTTCTCCTCGTCTACCGTCTACCGTCTTCCGTCTACCCTTTTTAAGAAGAGCGAAAGCTACCCCCCAAAAAGAAAAAAAGGCTAACGATAGATGGGAAAAGAGAAGGCGAGATCCTTCACTTCGTTCAGGATGACAGATTTAAACTGCGGTCGGCGGTCCGCCGTCTGCAGCTTGTCCTGAGCCAGTCGAAGGATCGGCGGTTTTGTATTCCTACCGATTATTTTATTTCCTTTGAGCTTTGACCTTTCAGCTTTAATCTTATCCAGCTACCGGCGGGGTTTCGGTCTTCTCTGGCACGCTTTCCCGGTGGGCGAGCGCCTCCTCCATCTGGCAGTTGCCCTGGAAAATCACGCCTTCCTCAATCACCAGGACCGGGGTGATGATGTTGCCGTACATCCGGCCCGGAGCCAGGATTTCCATCTTGTTCAGGGCCCGGAGATTGCCCACCACCTCGCCGGAAACGATGATCGTCCCGGATTCGATGTTGGCTTTGACCTTGGCGGAATCGCCGATGATCAGGATATCCTTGCTGAAAACCTCCCCGCTGAATTTGCCGTCGATCCGGACAGTCCCGGTGAAGGTGAGCTTGCCGTCGAACTCGCTTCCCCTCCCCAGCAGGGCGTTAATCTGGTCCAGCGGCTTGGTTTCGCGGGGGCTGAAGATGTTTTCCTTTTCTCTTTTCGTCATTCCGGTTCCTCCCTTTCAGGGCTAGGCTTTAAAAATGCAGTTGTTCCAGCGCTAACATTTTATCTTATCGTATTTCTTTGTAGTTTGCCGATTCATCGGCGGTTATTAAAATCGCCCGATAAATCGGGCAACTACGTAATATTTTACAACAACAAACTCATTTTATGGGTTAGGTTAATATCTGATCGACCACGCGGGCAAGTTCTTCTTCCGAAGAATAATAAACCACCAGTTTTCCCTTCCGGCCCCGGCCTTGGATTTCCACCCGCACGCGGAGCTTGCGCTTCAGTTCCTCCACCACGTGGCGGATCTGGGCTTCCAGCGGGGTCAGGGGAACCGAGGTTTTTTTCTTTCCGGTTTTCGTCCGATGAATGATTTCCTCGACGGCCCGGACCGATAGCCCCCGGGCGATGATCTGCCGCGCGATTTCGCGCTGAGCCGGGGCCCCCTCCAGGGCCAGGAGGGCACGGCCGTGCCCGGCCGAGAGGGTTCCTTTCTGGATCTCCTTTCGGACTTCCTCGGGCAGCTTGAGCAGACGGAGGAAGTTGGCCACCGTGGCCCGGTCCTTTCCCATCTTCTGGGCGATTTCTTCCTGGGACAAATTAAATTCCTCCGCGATCCGGGCGTAGCCCTGGGCTTCCTCGATCGGGTTCAGGTCGTTCCGCTGGATGTTCTCGATCAGGGAGAGCATCAGGGATTCCGCGTCGGTCACTTCCCGGACGATCGCTGGCACATGGGTCAGCCCGGCTTCCCGGGAGGCCCGCCAGCGCCGTTCTCCCGCGACCAGCTCGAATCCCGCGGAGGTGCGGCGGACGGTGATCGGCTGGATTATGCCGCTTTCCTGGATCGACTTGGCCAGCTCGGTGATCTTTTCGGGATCGATCGTCCGGCGGGGCTGCCAGGGGGAAGTCAGGATCTCGTCCAGGGAAAGGGAAAGGATCTTCTCCCCGCCTTCGGGGGGAGACTCGGGGATCAGGGCGGCGATCCCCTTGCCCAGGGCCTTGCGGGTGCTCACTTTTTCCGTACCTCCTCTCTTTCCAGGAGCTCCGAGGCCAGCTCCAGGTATCTCTGGGCCCCGGCGGATTTAATGTCGTAAAGCAGGACGGGTTTCCCGAAACTCGGCGCCTCGGAAAGCCGGACCGAGCGGGGAATCACCGTGCGGAAAACCTGGTTTCCGAAATGCTGGCGGATTTCCGAGGAAACCTGATGGCTCAGGGAGAGGCGGGTGTCGAACATGGTGAGCAGGATGCCCGCGATTTTCAGATGGGGGTTCAGGTGCTCGGAGACCAGCTGGATGGTTTTCAGCAGTTGGCCCAGCCCCTCCATGGCGTAGTATTCGCACTGGATCGGGACGATCAGGGCGTCGGCCGCGGTCAGGGCGTTGACCGTCAGGAGGCCCAGGCTGGGCGGGCAGTCGATGAAGATGTAATGAAAATTATCCTTGAGCTTGGCCAACGCTTTTTTCAGGCGGGTTTCCCGGGAGATGGCCCCGACCAGTTCCACCTCCGCGCCGATGAGGGCGGAGCGGGAAGGGAGCACCTTCAGAAATTCGATCTCGGTGGCGTGGATCAGCTCTTCCGCGGTTTTCTCCCCGATCAGAACCTCGTAGACGGAGGATTCGCCGTTCTTGAGGGCGACCCCCAGTCCGCTGGTGGTATTCGCCTGGGGATCCAGGTCCACCAGAAGGGTTTTGCGCTCGGCGACGGCCAGGGAGGCGGAGAGATTGATGGCGGTGGTGGTTTTTCCCACCCCTCCCTTCTGATTGGCGATGACGATGATCTTCCCCAAAATCTCTCCTTCAGTTCTTTTCGAAAACCAGGATGGTCCGGGGGTTTTCCCAGAAGGAAAAGCGGTAAGGCTTCCGCCGGGCCAGTTTTACCCCGAAGGAAAGCGGATCGACCCCGGCCAGCTCTTCATCGGCCCGGGGCCCCTTGAAAACCAGGAGCTTTCCCCCCGGCTTCAAAAAAGGCGGGCCGATGCCGAGCACTTCCTTGAGCTTCCCGGTGGCCCGGGAGAGGACCGCGTCGAAAGTCCCGGCCAGGACTTCCCGGATCCCGCGGGTTTCCGCCTGTCCCTGGATCACCTCGATCCCGGTGAGTCCGAGGGTCCGGATGACCTGGCGGAGGAAAACCGATCTTTTCTGCCTTTGCTCGAGCAGGACCATCCGGATTTCGGGCCGGGCCAGCTTGACCGGGATACCCGGGAGACCGGCCCCGCTGCCCAAGTCGAGGGTGAAGTCGCCGGGCTGGAGGAGAGAAACCGGGGCCAGGCAGTCCAGGAAATGCTCGGTCAGCAGTTTCCGGGGGTTATCGGTTCCGACCAGGTTGATTTTCTCCCCCCATTCTCTCAGCTCGGAAAGATATTGAAAGACCTTTTCGACCGTGGCCGCGGGCAGGGCGATTTCCAGCTCCCGGGCTCCCGTTTCCAGGAGCTCACCCAGCTCCGCGGAGTAATTAACAGGATCCTCCATGCGATTCCGGGGCCTGGAGCCGGGAGCGGTGGCTTCTTTCGATTTCCGCCATCTGGTCCTTGAGCTTGAGCTTGAGCTTCTGGCACTGTTTCTTTTCCATTTCTTCTTCCGGGGTCAGGTGGTGTTTCTGGCTGATCTGGTCGATCTTTTTGTCCAGGAGTCGGTGCTCGGCCTGCAGGGCCTGAAAGCGGGTGTCCTCGTGCAGGCTTTTTTCCAGTTTCCGGGGATCAATGTTTTTCAAATCTATCCTCCTTTCCTCCCTCCCTTTCCCAGTTTATTTCCGGGTGGGTGAGTTCGGCTTCTGACTTGCGAATATAATTCGGTGCCAGGGTTTTCAGGTCATCGGATTCCCCGCGGGCAAACCTTTCCCAGGCCAGCAGACCTGCCTGGCGGGCGAGGGGATAGGCCAGGAGGGAATCCGCGCCGCGGGTTTTCCCCCCGTTCCATTCCTCGATCTCCGGGCGGTAACGCCGGGCGCCGGTGCCCAGGAAAATTGCCGGGCGGGTGACGGATTTCAGGATTTCCGAAAGGGGCGACACTTTTTCCTCCCCGATCTGGGAGAGGATGCCGTTTTCGGAATGATAAAGACTCCAGTAAATCTCGCCCTTGCGGGCGTCGATCAGGGGGCAGACGGTCCCGGAGACAAAGGGAAGGTTGCCGGCCAGGGCTTTCAGGGAGGAAACCCCCACGACCGGGAGCCGGCGGGCCCAGGCCATGCCCAGGACCGTGGCCATCCCGATGCGGAGTCCGGTGAAAGACCCCGGGCCCACCCCCACCGCCAGGCCACGGATCTCGGAAAGGGGGGTGCGGGAGGTCCGCAGGATCCAGTCCCAGGCCGGCAGGAGCCGCTCGGTATGGGTAACGCCTCCCCCGAAACAGATTTCGGCCAGGAGCTCATCCCGGTTAAGGAGAGCGAGGCTGCCGAATTCGGTCGAGGTTTCCAGCGCGAGAATCTTGAACATTTCTTGGTTCATCCGGTGAGTGTCTAAAACCAGCGTTTTATAAAGTTGATAATGTCATCCTGAAAGCGGATGAGATCATTATACACAGCCAGGGCCATGATCAGAAGCACCAGGGCGAACCCGATCTGCGAGGTTACCTCCCGGGTTTTCAGCGACAGCGGGTGCCGGATGACGGCCTCGATCAGGAGCAGGAGAATCTGCCCGCCGTCGAAGATGGGGATGGGAAGCAGGTTCAGGATTCCCAGGTTGATACTGATGATCACGAGCAGGAACAGGTACGGGTACCAGCCCGAGCGGGCGGAATCCCCGGCCAGCTTGACGATCAGGATGGGGCTGCCCACGTTTTTCCAGGAAATCCGGCCCTCGATGAGGGAGAGGATCCCGCGCACGGTGAGGTAGGAAAACTCCCAGGTTTTTTCGACCGACTGGACCAGGGCTTTTCCCGGGTTCTTTTCCCGGAGTTTGATGATCCGGCCGGAGGTATACTCCAGATAACTCCGGATCCCGATCCGGAAGGTGGATTTTTCCCGGGGAGACTTGGCCGCGATCTCGGCCTCCGGGGTCACGGCCAGGTTGAGCAGGCTTCCCCCCCGGTCCACTTGGACCTGCCGGGGCGAGGCTCCGCCCGCCTGGACCAGTTCCACCAGTTCCTCCCAGCCGGAAAGCTTTTTCCCGTCGATCGTGAGGATCCGGTCGCCGGGCATAAACCCGGCCCGGCCGGCGGGGGAATCGGGAAGAACGTCGGAAATAAATAATTCCGGGGTCAGGATCCCCAGCCCGTCCCAGTCTTTTTCGGAAAGCGGGGCGGGGGGAAGGGGCAGTTTCAGTGAAAGCTCCGCTTCGCTTTTGTCCCTTTGGACCGCCAGGATGAGGGTTGCCCCGGATCGGCCCGGAGAGATCATTTCCTTTCTCAATTCCCGGAAGGTGCCCACCGGGACGGTTCCCACCCGGGTGATGGTGTCCCCGGTTTTCAGGCCGGCTTTTTCGGCCGGGGACCCGGGCGCAATGCCCACCCGGCTGGAAATTTCTCCGGGCAGGATTCCGGCGTCGCCTTCCTCCACCGATTCCCCGAGCAGATTGCGGCCGTCCTTGCGCAGGGGGGTCAGGCTGACCGCGAGGGTTTTCCCTTCCCGCTCCAGCTTGATCGAGAGAGGCTCCGCCGGTCGCTGGGCGATAATTTTGGCCAGCTCCTCGAAGCTCCGGATTTCCTTCTGATCGATGGCGAGAACCCGATCACCGGTTTGGAGGCCGGCGACCGCGGCCGGCGACCCGGGCCGGATCGAGCCGATCTCCGGGGCCACCGTGGGCTGGCCCCAGAGGGCGATGGCGAAAAAGATCGGGATCGGCAGGAGCAGGTTGAACAGGGTTCCGGCGGCGAAAATCAGCAGGCGGGCCGGGGCCGACTTGGCGGGGAGGGAAACTTTATAGTCCTCCGGGGAGATGGTTTCTCCAGGTTCCTCCCCCAGGGGCTTGACGTAGCCCCCGAGCGGCAACAGCGCGACCCGGTACAGGGTTTCGCGGCCCTGGAAGGAAAACAGCTGGGGTCCGAAACCGATGGAGAAGCGCTCCACCTTTACCCCGGTCAGGCGGCAGGCCACGAAGTGGCCGAGTTCGTGGATGAAGATCAGGACTCCCAGGAGGATCACCGCCGCGATTATGGTCAGCCACATATGATTTCTCTCTTTTCTTTTCCGGTTAGAAGTCCGTAACGAGTCTTAAGTTCTAGACCAATCCAATCTGAAAGGGTTCAGGGATTCAAGGGCTCGAGGTTTCCAGGGCTCAAGGAAAGGCAACTTTATCTCCAGCGGTGGATGATGGCTTCGGTTTCTCTCCGGGCCCAGGTCTCCGCGGCGGCGATGGCTTCGATTCCGGCGGCCGGGTTTTCCTTCCGGGCGTCCAGCACCCGTGCGACCAGTTCGACGATCCGGGGAAAGAGAATCCGCCGGGCCAGAAAAGCCTCGACGGCGTTTTCGTTGGCGATGGAGAGGACGGCGGGCATGGTTCCCCCGGCGGCCAGGGCCGAGTAGGCCAGGCGGAGAGCGGGAAAACGCCGGGGCTCGGCTTCCAGGAAAGTAAGGCCTTTCAACTCAGGCAGGGAAAGGGCGGGCAGCCGGAGGGGCAGGCGTTCGGGATAGGAAAGGGCGTAGGCGATCGGGATCCGCATGTCCGGGATTCCGAGGTGGCCGAGGACCGCGCCGTCCTTGAGCTCGAGCAGGGCATGCACCCGTCCCTGGGGATGAATCAGGACCTTGAGCCTTTCCGGCTCGGTCCGGAAAAGATAATGAGCCTCAATGACTTCCAGCCCCTTGTTCATCAGGGTGGCGGAGTCGATCGAAACCTTCCGGCCCATTTTCCAGACCGGGTGGAAAAGGGCTTCTTCCGGGGTGACCCGGGAGAGGGAGCGGGGGCTCCGGTGCAAAAAAGGTCCCCCGGATGCGGTCAGAAAAAGACGGCGGATCTCCGCGGGTTTTTTTCCTTCCAGGAGCTGGAAGAGGGCGCTGTGCTCGCTGTCGATCGGGATCAGGGAATCCCCGAGGCCCCGGGACGCCTTCATCAGAAGCTCTCCCCCCATGACCAGGGCTTCCTTGTTGGCCAGGGCCAATTGCTTCCCAGCCCGGAGCGCGGCCAGGGCCGGGCGCAGACCGATCGAGCCCGAGACGGAAAGCACGATTTCATCCGCCTCCGGATCCCGGGCCAGGGAGACGAGGCCCTCCATCCCGGCGAGGATTTCCACCCTTTTGCCTTTAAGCTTCGAGCGGAGGGCGGGGATCAGCGCGGGATCGCCCACCGCGATCCGGGCCGGGCGGAATTTTTTCGCCTGGCGGGCGAGCAGGGCGAGGTTTCGGCCGGCGGCCAGGCCCACCACTTTCAGCCGGTCGGGGAACTGTTCCGCGATTTTCAGGGTATTGACCCCGATCGAGCCGGTGGAACCGAGAACGGATATTTTTTTGATCCTGGGTTTCAATCTTTCCGGGGAGGACGAAGGGTGGATTTTACCTGGGCGGAGGTCATTCCGAAGCGGCGTTCCCGGTGCTGGTATTCCCGGAGGGCCTGTTTCAGCTCCTTCGGTTTGAAGTCCGGCCACAGGGTGTCGGTCACGTAAATCTCCGCGTAGGCGATCTGATAAAGGAGAAAATTGGAGACCCGGAATTCGCCCCCCGTTCGGATCAGGAGGTCGGGATCGGGCTGTCCGCCGGTATAAAGATAACGGGAGAAAGTTTCCTCGGTCAGGTCCCCGGGTTGGAGTTTTCCCCTCCCGGCATCCCGGGCGATTTTCCGGGCGGCCGCCACGATCTCCGCCCGACCCCCGTAACTGAAGGCCACATTCAGGATATGCCCCCGGTTTTCCCGGGTTGCGGCCAGGAGTTTTCTGACCTTGGCCCGGAGGTGGGAAGGGAGGTCGAGGAAGTTTCCGATTACCCGGAAGCTTAGTCCCCGTCTCCGCGCGTCGGCCAGTTTCTTGGGGTTCAGGTTTTCATCGAGGTATTTCTCAAAAAGGGCCATGAGGCCGTCAACCTCATCCTTGGGCCGCCTCCAGTTTTCCTTGGAAAAGGCGTAGAAGGTAAAATGGGGTATCCCCAGGTCCAGGCAGGTATTGGCGATTTTCCAGAGGGCCCGATAGCCCTGGTCGTGTCCCACCAGGCGGGAGAGGCCCCGCCGTTCCGCCCAGCGCCCGTTTCCATCCATAATAAAGGCGATGTGCCGGGGCATCGGTTTCTTCGCGGTTTCAGGTTTGCTCATGAAAGATCCATCTCCCCTTGGATTTCATCATAATTCAATTTACCCGACTTCAACAATGCGGTTAACCCTAACATGAAGGATATTTTATTCTCAATAATCATAAATTAGTAAATAATTTTTTCACCCTCACCCTTTCCCTCTTCCCTCGAGGGAGAGGGGGTCATAAAATGATGTTTTAAAATAAGTCGTTAACATATTGTCCCGCTTGAATAGGCAGGATAATTTTGACGGATTAAAATCATCGGCCATTTTTGGAAGAATTCCGGAAAATTGTGATTGCCCACTTGACAGGACTCATTCAGGTTTGATAAACCCTATTACGTTTTTATTGTATACAAAAAAACTGGAGAGATAATTTCGTGCTGGAAATCAGATTTCATGGTCGGGGCGGACAAGGGGGGGTAACCTCCGCCGAGATGGTCGCCCTGGCGGCGATTGACGAGGGCAAGTACGCCCAGGCTTTCCCCAGTTTCGGACCGGAGCGCCGGGGGGCGCCGGTCCAGGCCTTCAATCGGATCGAGACGGAGCGCGCGATCCGGGTCCGGGGGGAGATCCTCGAGCCCAACGTGATCGTGGTGCTGGACCCGAGCCTCCTGGATGTGGTGGACGTGTGTTCCGGCCTCAAGCCCGGAGGCATCGCCGTGATCAACAGCCGGAAAACCCCCGCGGAGATCCGGGCCAAGCTGAAATTGCATCCCGACCAGAAGGTGGCCACGGTGGACGCGACCAAGATCGCCAAGGAAATCCTGGGGGTTCCGATCACCAATACCACCATGCTCGGAGCCCTGGTGAAGGCCACCCAGGTGGTGAAAGTCGACTCTTTGCTCAAGCCCCTGGAGCACCGCTTCGGGCATCTGACCGAGAAGAATGTCAAGGCGATGAAAGCCGCTTACGAACATACCCTGATGGAGTAAATGATGGCGGACGGACCCTTAACCTGGAAAAATTTCATCGGCGGTTTCGTGGTGGACAAACCGGGGAACGCGGCCGAATACCAGACCGGGGGCTGGAGATCGCAGAAGCCGGTCTGGGACAATACCAAGTGCATCAAGTGCGGGGTTTGTTACATCTACTGCCCGGAACCCTGCGTTCGCCAGACCGCGGAAGGATACTTCGAGTCCGATCTTTTTTACTGCAAGGGCTGCGGAATCTGCGCCCGGGAATGCTGGACCGGCGCGATTAAGATGGTCCAGGAGGAAGAGGTATGAGCCACCGGACCGGACTGGAGGTTTCCCACGCGGCGGCCGAAGCGGTCAAGCTCGCCCATGTCGAGGTGGTCGCCGCCTACCCGATTACCCCCAATACCCACGTCCCCGAACGGATCGCCGAGATGGTGGCCAACGGGGAATTGGACGCCGAATTCATCCCGGTCGAGTCCGAGCATTCGGCGATGAGCGCCTGCGTCGGCTCTTCCGCTACCGGGGCGCGGACCTTCACCGCCACCAGCGGTCAGGGCCTTGAACTCATGCACGAGGTCATGACGGTGGCTTCCTCGATGCGGCTCCCGATCGTCCTTTCCCTGGCCAACCGGGCCCTGTCCTCGCCCCTCTCGGTCTGGGGTGACCATTCCGACGTGATGGCGATCCGGGACTGCGGCTGGATCCAGGTTTTCGCCGAGAACGGCCAGCAGACCTTCGACCTGCTTCTCTGGGCCTTCCGGGTCGGTGAAGACCCGCGGGTTTCCTTCCCGGTGATCGTGAACTTTGACGGCTTCCATGTCACCCACGTGATCGAGCCGGTTTTCATCGCGGATCAGGAAGAAGTGGACCGGTACCTGCCGCCTTTCAAACCCAACGCGGTCCTGGACCCGCGGCGCCCGGTAACCATGGGTGCCTACGGCCCGCCTTTCATCTACAGCGAGACCAAGAAGGCCCAGGATTTTGCTCTGCACAAATCCAAAGAAGTCATGCTTCAGGGCTTTGCCGAGTTTGAGAAAATTTTCGGACGCAAATACAACTTCGTGGAAACCTATAAGGCGGAGGGGGCCAAGACCCTGCTCCTGGTCATCGGGAGCTTCGCCGAGACCGCGATGGATCTGGTCGACAAGCTTCGGGAAAAAGGCGAGGCGGTCGGGCTGGTCCGGCTTCGGCTCTGGCGGCCCTTCCCGGAGGAGGAACTCCGCCAGGCGGTCCGGGGGGCTGAAACCCTGATCGTGCTGGACCGGGCGATGTCTTTCGGCACACTCGCCCCGGTGGTTTCCGAAGTCAGAGCCGCCCTTTACCCGGAAGAGAAACGCCCCCAGATCGTCAGCTTTGTCGGCGGCCTGGGCGGGCGCGATATCCGGCTGGAAGAATTCGAATATATGGTGAAAAGAGGGTCCGAGCTGACCCAAAAAGGCGGCCAGAAAGAATTGTACGAAACCATTGGGATCAGGTAGATAATTCCATGGAAAAATTTTCCATTTACGCTCCGCGCCTGGTTAACCCGGAAGAGAACATCGCCCCGGGGCACCGGGCTTGTATCGGCTGCGGGGAGGTCCTGGCGGTCAGGTACGTCCTGAAAGCCATGGGACCCAACGTGATCGCGGCCAACGCCACGGGTTGTATGGAGATCATTTCCTCCTGCCTGCCCACCACCTCCTGGAAGATCCCCTGGATCCACGTTTTGTTCGAAAACGCCTCCGCGGTGATCTCGGGGGTCGAGGCGGCCCGCAAGGCCCTGACCCGGAAGGGGAAGGTGCCTCCCGGCCGGGTCTACTGCCTGGCCATGGGCGGAGACGGCGCGACCAGCGATATCGGCCTCCAGTCACTCTCCGGGGCGCTGGAACGGGGGCACGATTTCACGTATGTCTGTTTCGATAACGAAGCTTACATGAACACGGGCGTCCAGCGCTCGAGTTCCACCCCCTACGGGGCCTCCACCACCACCGCCCCTCCCGGCAAGGTCAGCATCGGGCAGTGGAGCCAGAAGAAAAACATGGCGGCGATCGCCGCCGCCCATAACATTCCTTATGTCGCGACGGCCTGCTCCAGTTATCCCTTTGACCTGATGGCCAAGGTGAAGAAGGCGGCCGAGGTCAAGGGCCCGGCGTATGTGCACGTGCTTTCCGTCTGCCCGACCGGCTGGAGACACGCCACGGATACCACCATCCAGATGGGACGGCTGGCGGTGGAGAGCGGGGTTTTTCCTCTTTACGAAGTGGAAAACGGCAAATACAAACTGACCTTTGATTTCCCCAAACTCCGACCGGTGAAACCATATCTGAAACTCCAGGGCCGGTTCCGCCATTTAAAAGATGAAGAGATAGACAAGATTCAGAAGCAGGTCGACAAGGAATGGCTGAAGCTGAAATCCCTGGTGGCCATGGGCGGAGGGGAGAAGAAAGTGGTTCCCGTCCCGGCTGCGATTGAAAGCAAGGGAAAGGGAGTAAAAGGCCCGGGGTCTAAAATCAAGAGGAAAAATCCGACTACGCCAAGGCTTCGTCGGACAGGGCCCAAGAAAGTTTCCCGCAGAGGTAAGAAATAATGAAGAAAGCAGCGGTTGATAAAATAATCGATTCCTACGGGGCCGACCGCTCCCAGATCATCGCGATCCTGAATGAGGTTCAGGACGAGGAGCGGTATCTTCCCGAGGAAACCCTGAAACACATCGCGGAAAGACTGAAGCTTCCGCTGGCCCAGCTTTATTCGATTTCCACCTTCTACCGGGCGTTCAGCCTGGTCCCGAAGGGAAAACACCAGTGCACCGTCTGCATGGGGACGGCCTGCCATGTGCGCGGGTCCGACCGGGTTCTCTCCGAGATCGAGCGGGTTTTAAAGGTCAAATCCGGTGAAACCACCAAGGATAGGGAGTTCAGCCTGGACACGGTCAACTGCGTGGGGGCCTGCGCCCTGGGACCGTTGGTGATAGTCGATAAAGAGTATCATGGCGGAGCCAGCCCCAACCAGGTTCCGACGATCCTGGGAAAATCTAAGCCCACAGCCAAGAAATGAAAAAACTAAATAACTTCCAAGAGCTGGAACAGTATCGCCAGCAACTGAAAAAGCAGGTGGCCGCCGACCAGGTGGTTATCTCCGTCTGCGGAGGGTCGGGATGCCTGGCCTTCGGGGGCGAGAAAGTCGCCGCCGCCCTCGAGAAGGAAATAAAGAAAGCGGCTTCGGTGAAGGTGCAGTTGAAACTCACCGGCTGCCACGGGTTCTGCGAGAAGGGCCCGCTGGTGGTGATCCGTCCCCAGGGAATCCTGTATACCAAGGTCAAGCCCGAGGATGCCGCGGAGATTATTTCCGAAACGGTCGTTAACCAGAGAATAATCGACCGCCTGCTGTACAAAGACCCGGTTTCCAAGCAGAAAATCACCAAGGAAGACGAAATCCCGTTCTACAAGAATCAGAAGCGGATAATTTTCGGCTCCAACGGCTTCATCGATCCCACCAGCATTGATGACTACATCGGGATCGATGGCTATGCCGCCCTGGCCAAGGCTCTGAAAGGGATGAAACCCGAGCAGGTAATCAGCGAGGTGGAAAAGGCCGGTCTTAGGGGCAGGGGCGGAGGCGGGTTCCCCACCGCTCTCAAGTGGAAAACCTGCCGGAATGCCCCCGGCGAGCCGAAATATGTGATCATCAATGCCGACGAGGGCGATCCCGGGGCCTACATGGACCGGAGCGTGCTCGAAGGCAATCCCCATAGCGTTCTCGAGGGCCTGATCATCGGTGCCTACGCGATCGGATCCTCCCACGGCTTCATCTACATCCGGCACGAATATCCGCTCGCCCTGAAAAACTTTCAGACCGCCCTGGCCAAGGCCCGGGAGTACGGGTTCCTGGGGAAGAACATCCTGGGGAGCGGGTTCGATTTCGACGTCCAGGTCAACCAGGGCGGCGGGGCCTTCGTCTGCGGGGAAAGCTCGGCCCTGATGGCCTCGATCGAGGGAAAACTCGGGGAGCCGCGGGCCAAGTATGTGCACACGGTCGAACGGGGGATCTGGGACAAGCCGAGCAACCTGAACAACGTGGAAACCTGGGCCAACGTGCCCATCATTATTAATAAAGGCGCCGACTGGTACGCCCGGATCGGCACCGACCGTTCCAAGGGCACCAAGATCTTCTCCCTGGTGGGCAAGATCAACAACACCGGGCTGGTCGAGGTGCCGATGGGGGTGACCCTCAAGCACATCGTTTTCGATATCGGCGGGGGCATTCCCAACAAGAAGAAATTCAAGGCGGTCCAGACCGGCGGCCCCTCCGGAGGCTGCCTCCCGGAAAGCCTGCTGGATCTCCAGGTGGATTTCGACCGTCTGACCGATGCCGGCTCGATGATGGGTTCGGGCGGGATGATCGTGATGGACGAGGACACCTGCATGGTGGACGTGGCCCGCTATTTCCTGAACTTCCTGAAGGATGAGTCCTGCGGGAAGTGCACCCCCTGCCGGGAAGGGATCAGGCAGATGCTGGCCATCCTCAACCGGATTACCGAAGGGAAGGGCCTGGAAGGCGACGTGGAGCAGCTCCAGGAAATGTCGGGGGGGATCATGGACGCGGCCCTCTGCGCCCTGGGCGGCACCTCTCCCAACCCGGTCATGAGCACGATCAAGTATTTCCGGAATGAATATGACGCCCATATCCGCGACCATAAATGCCCGGCCGGGGTCTGCAAGGCGCTGGTAACCTACTCGATCGATCCCCAGAAATGCATCGGCTGCGGGGTCTGTCTCAAGAACTGCTCGAGCGGGGCGATCAAGGGCGCGAAGAAGAAGCCGCATAAGATCGATCCCAAGAAATGCATTAAGTGCGGGATCTGTTACGAAGTCTGCAAATTCGGTTCCGTGAAACGGAGTTAAGGCGGAAAAATGAGCCATCAGGTAAACACCGCGAGCGAGATCAAGGTTTTAATCGACGGGCAGGAAACCCGGGTTAAACCCGAGACCACGATTCTCAGGGCGGCTCGAACCCTGGGGATCTCCATTCCCACGCTCTGCCATCATCCGGCGGTCGAGCCCTACGGGGCCTGCCGGGTCTGCACGGTCGAGCTCAAACGGGGCAAACGGTCCCGGATGGTCACCGCCTGCAATTACCCGCTTCGTGAAGAAGGCCTCGAAATCCTGACCCAGTCGGAGCGCGCGCTCCGGGCGCGGCGGCTGGTGCTCGAACTCCTGATGGCCCGCTGCCCGGAGGTAAAAGTCATTCGGGACATGGCCCGGGAGGCCGGTCTGGAGAAATCCCGCTATCCGCAGGGTGATACCAAAGAGCGCTGCATTCTTTGCGGCCTGTGCGTGAATATCTGCAACCAGGTGGTGGGGGCCAACGCGATCGGTTTTTCCAGCCGGGGTCCGGACCGGAAGGTCGGGACGCCCTTCCTGGAAAACTCGATGGACTGCATCGGCTGCGGGGCCTGCTCCTTCGCCTGCCCCACCCAGTGCATCAAGATGACCGAGGAAAACGGGGTCCGGAAAATCTGGGGAAGGGATTTCAAGCTGGCGGTCTGCCCGGTCTGCGGGAATTATTACGCCCCGATCGAACAGCTCGAGAAGATCCAGAAACAGGTCAACCTGCCCCCGGATCATTTCAAGGTCTGCTTCACCTGCCGGGGACTGAAACTTTAAACACCTAGTTTCGGGTTTTTAGTTTCGGGTTTCGGGTTTAAAATCCAAAACAAATCGATACAGTTGTAAAAAGGGTTTTTTGTCATTCCTTCACGGAGTTTATCCTGGGCTTTGAGATCCTTCGCTTCGCTCAGGATGACACAAAGCGAAGGGTTCAGGACGGCGTCTGAGCCCCGCGTGTCCCGTGTGAAACGGCGGGAAGTATATCGAGGGGCGAAGAATCTCTCTTTTTCTGGAGAAGTGGTAGCCGCAACCTTTCCCTCGACAAGCTCGGGATAAATAGGTTGCGTTTGTTTTTTCGGGGGTGATAATCTTAAACATACTTATCTTCTTGCATTTTATTTCCCTCCCCCTTGAAGGGGGAGGGTGAGGGAGAGGGTGAAATGGGGCTGAAATATAATTTCGCAGGCTAAAGCCTGCGGCTACCATTTTATGGGTTTTTCGTTAATTGTTTTACCTTTTACCTTTGAGCTTTGAACTTTGAGCCTTGATCTTTGAGCCTTGATCTATGTTAATCGTTAGCGCTTGTTTGTCCGGCAGCCTCTGCCGCTGGGACGGGAAATCCAGCCTCGATCCGGATATTAAAAGGATGGTTGAATCCGGGGAAGCCATCGTGGCCTGCCCCGAGGTCCTGGGGGGGCTGACCGTTCCCCGGGATCCGGCCGAGATCGTGGGCGGGGGAGGCGTGGAGGTCTGGGAGGGAAAAGCCCGGGTGGTCACCAAATCGGGAAGGGATGTAACCCGGGAATTCATGGCCGGGGCGAAAAAATTCCTTGAACTCGCCCGGAAAAACGGGGCGACCGGGGCGATCCTGAAAGAAAAATCCCCCTCCTGCGGCTTGACCTGCCATCCCGACGGGACTTTTTCCAAGTCCTATCGTCCCGGTCCCGGGGTAACCGCGGCCCTTTTGATCGGGGAAGGATTTAAGGTTTCATCGCAGTGATTATGTAGGGGAGGGCTTCATGCCCTCCCGATAAAGGGCGGGGATGAACCCCGCCCCTACATCAGGGACGGCTCCCCTATGAAAGAAAAATTAGATATTGTTTGGAGAACAGCAGCTTGCTATCGAGTCATTCACTGCTTGTCATCCTGAGCGAAGCGAAGGATCTCTATTTCATTGCATTAGCAAGCTGATGCGCTCCCAAAAGGTAATTTAATGAGAAAATTATCATTTTTTTCTTTTGCGATGTTTCTTTTGTTATCCACCGGTCTCTACGCTGAGGAGTTGGATGGAGATATTAAAGAATTTATGGGCAGGTTGTCGATAAACCCCGGCCCCAACTTGGCGGATTATTATGAATTTTACGGAGAAAGCGCGAAAGGGGAATTGAAACTGGAATATGACCAGTGTGAAAAAAATAATTTGATCCCGCCGGAAACCAACCAGAGATGCCAGGATTACGTCAAGAACCGCGAAGCGCGGAGGAATCAGGCCAAATCGCTGTTCCTGAACTGGCTGAAAATCAAGCTTCCTTCCTCACCCGATATCCAAATTTTTAAAGTAGAAAAAATCCGTGGTGAAGCCAGCGTGGAATACGACCGGATATACGTCCTGCTTGATCGGAACATGGTGGAATTTTATCGAACTGTGGGAGATAAAATTAACATCAGGCAGTTCGGAAGGATCAGCGTGTCAAAAATAAATGGCGTTAGCGTAGAAGATATCCTGGCAAACGATCTGAAAAATAAGAGCGTGACCGAAAAATCTCCCCAAAACGGCTCCCAATAAGGTTGCTTGCCGCCACCGCCCTAGACAAAGTGATTAAGGATGTCAAATGTGCGTTTTGCAGAGGTCTTATATATACTTGATCAAATCGTAAATCTAAGGCAAAATGGCATAATTAAGCATATGTTTAAAAAGCCCATATTGACAATTATTCTGGCCTTGGCGTGTTTAGGTCTGGGCTCGGGGTATTCATCGGCCCAGCCCCCGCTTCAAGGGGAGGAACTCGCGGCCTGGGAAACCATGGTTGCCCCTCTGGCCCAGCTCCGGGACCTGGAGATCCAGGCCCTGAAACAGGTCCGCAGCGCGGAATGGAGCGAGGCCGAAACCGCCCTCAACGCGGTCGACGGATCCCGGGCCAACCTGGGGCAGGAGAACCTGACCCTTTTCGCCCAGGCGCTTTGCCGGGAAGCGATCGGGTTGGGGATCCAGAAGCGGCAGGGAGATAAGGCCATGAAGATCCTGGCCTGGGCGGAAAGGATGGCCCCCGGGCTTCCGGACGTGGATTATTCCAAGGCCCTGCTCATGGTGAAGGGAAAGGCCTTCCGTCCGACCCAGGCTGCGGAATTCCTGATCGACGGGATAACCAAAACCGTTAAACGGGTTTCCGACTCCGCGTTTTTAATCCTCAATCTCCTGGCCCGGGTCCTGATCGCCTTCACCCTGGCCTTTTTCCTGTTCGGCCTGATCCTGGTCTTGAGAAATCTGAAATGCCTGAATCATGATTTTTCCCATATTTTCCCCTATGGAACCGCTCCGATCGTAACCTGGGCCCTGACCATCCTGATTTTCCTGGCTCCCCTGATTTTCCGGATTCCGCTGCTTTTGACCATGGGGATCTGGATCGCGATCGGAATCTGTTACGCCCGGCCATCCGAGCGCTGGGTGGGAGGCCTGGCCCTGGTTTTTCTCGCCGGCCTGCCGTTCGCGCTGACCACCCTGAACACCCTGCTGGTTAACCTGAACGAGACCGGAACGCGGAAAATCATCCAAATTGAGGAAAGGGAATGGGGCCGGCTGGATCTCGAGCAGATGGAAAAATGGGTGGCCGGCCATCCCTCCGATTCGGAAGCCGCCTTCGTTTTGGGTTCGACCTTGAAAAAGCTGGGTGATTACTCCCGGGCCCTTTCTCTTTACCAGGTGGCGGAGGGCAAGAAGCAGCTGGCCGCGGCCGTAGCCAACAACCGGGGTAATATTTATTACGCCCTGGGGGAAAAAGACCGGGTTATCCCGCAGTATCAGCAGGCGATCGCTCTCAACCCGAACCAGGGTTCCGCCCACTACAACCTGAGCCAGAGGCTTTACTCCGAAGCCCGTCTGACCGAGGGGAACAAGGAGCTTTCCCGGGCCAAGGAGCTCGAGCCGGCGATGGTGGATTGGTTCAGCCGGGTGGGAAATCCCCAGGTCGCGAACAGTTATCTGGCCGACGAAAAAATCCCGCCCAGCCTGCTGCAAAGCCGTTTTTGGACCCCGGGTCAGAAACAGGGGGATTTGGAAAAGGAGCTCCAGGCCCTTCTGTACGGGGGATGGGATCCCCGGAAGGTTTTGATTTTTTACGCCATTTTGAGTGTTTTCACGATCGTGGCGGCGCTGGTTCTTTACCGTCTCGGGCGTTCGCTGGCCTGTCCCCGGTGCGGTTTGATCGCCTGCAAGCAGTGTCACCGTTTCGCCCAGGTGGAAGGGCTTTGCTCCCAGTGCTATTTCATGTTTGTCCGGAAGGGGGGAATTGATCCCCAGGAACGGGTCATCAAGGAATTCGAGATTCAGCGCTTCAGCCTGAGACGAAAATGGCTGACCCGGATTTTCAGCCTGCCCCTTTTGGGCATCGGGCATTTTATCCGGGGAAAATCCGGCCGCGGCCTGGCGCTGAACGTGATTTTCTGGCTCTTGCTTTCCAAGCTGGTTTTGCCCGGGGGGATCTTTCCGGAACCGTTCACGCTGTCCTATGGCTCCGAATGGGCGGGAACGGCGGGGGCGATCGCCGGCCTGGTAATCCTTTACCTGATCGGATTTGCCAGCCTGATTTCCGGGGAGGAAGATTAATGGCCTTAAAGGGAACCCTGAAAGATTTCGCGATCGCGGACATCTTCCAGCTGATCGCCCACCAGCAGAAGACCGGGATCCTGGACCTGGCCCGGGATGAGGAACAGATCCAGATCGTTTTCGAAGAAGGTTACGTGATCATGGCCGAGCCGAAAATGAAGCGCAAAGGGGAGAAGCTGGGAGAGCTCCTGCTCCGGAGCGGCCTGCTCGCGGATAAGGACTTGGAGGAGGCCCTCGAGCAGCAGAAGGAAACCCTGCAGAAGCTGGGCGACATCCTGATCGAGCGGAACGTCATCAACAAGGACGGCCTGCGCAAGGTCCTGCGGCTGCAGACGGAGGAAACCCTTTTCTCGGTTTTACAGTGGACCGACGGGTTGTACGAGTTCCACCAGATGCCGGTCCGTTACGAACGGGATATTTACCGCCAGATCAGCGCCGAGCACGTGCTGATGGAAGGCTACCGGCGGCTGGATGAATGGAAAATAATCCAGAACGATGTTCCCACCCCCGAGATCGTCTTCACCCTCGGCGACGAGTCCCTTCCCTTCCTGGAGGAGGGAAAGGTAAACCTGGAAAAGCGCGAGTTTCGGAAGTTAAGCGAAGAGGAAAAGAAAATCCTCGCCATGGTGGATGGCAACCGGACGGTCCGGGAAATCCGGGATTTGAGCCTCCTTGGAGAGTTCGAGGCGATGAAAGCCTTGAGCAACCTCTTGAAGGGAAAATATATCGAACCCGTGCGGCAGGAAGCCGGGGAGGAGACCGGGGAAGGGGCGCTCCCGCAGCTCCAGGCCCAGGGGTATCTCAAAATCGCAGCGGCGACGGTTCTGGTCCTGGGGCTCTGGTTCCTGGTGCTGGGCTTGGGATTTTCCCCCGCGCCCCTGAAAGTCGGCCCCGGGGCCCGGGAAAAGGTCCGGTCCCAGGAACTGAAGATTATCTGCCTGAATGGGGTGCGCGATCAGCTGGACAGCGCCCTCGAGGTTTACCGGATCGGGGAGGGAAGTTATCCCCTGAAACTGGATGACCTGTCCCGGGGAGAAACCTCCGTTTTCCCGCGCATTTCCCGGGGCCTGGGCCAAGGCCTGTTTTACCTGAACCGGGGAGATAATTATCTCCTCCTCCTGCCGAAAATTTAAGCCTTCAAGCCGAGCCATAACCATCGGAATAATTGTTCAATTTACCGCAAAATAGTTTGCTGGGACTGCTTTGGAAATTAAAATAATGAGCGCCCAGAACGGGATCCCCGATGAATTCCAATCCTGACACGGCCTGCGAAATCGCGTTTACCGGGGACAATGTGTTCCGGGAGATTTTCGGGGAACGGGATGAGAATCTTCGCTTCCTGGAAACCAGCTTCCAGGTCCGGATCGGGTTCCGCGGGGAGGAAATCCGGGTCATCGGGGAAACCGGCCAGGTCCGGCGGGTGGAAAAACTCTTCCAGGATTTTCACGCCCTCCGTCGGCAGGGAATCTCCCTGGCCGCGCTGGATTTTCAGTACGCGGTCCGGACCCTGCAGGAGAACCCGGAGGCGGACCTGGTCGCAATCTTTTCCGATAATATTTTCATTTCCGCCAAGGGTCGGCGCATTACCCCCAAAAGCCTGAACCAGAAACGCTACGTCGAGGCGATCCGGAACTCGGACATGGTGATCGGGATCGGACCGGCGGGGACCGGAAAAACTTATCTGGCGATGGCGATGGCCCTCTCGGCCCTGCTTCGGAAAGACGTGCTCCGGATCGTTCTGGCGCGCCCGGCGGTGGAGGCGGGGGAAAAACTGGGGTTTCTTCCCGGGGATATCGCCGAAAAGGTCAATCCTTATCTTCGCCCGCTCTATGACGCCCTCCACGACATGATGGATTTCGAACGGGCCAGCCGCCTGCTCGAACGGGGGGTGATCGAGATCGCCCCCCTGGCCTTCATGCGCGGGCGGACCCTGAACGAGAGTTTCGTCATCCTGGACGAGGCGCAGAACACCACCTCGGAACAGATGAAGATGTTTCTGACCCGCCTGGGGTTCGGCTCCAAGGCGGTGATCACCGGGGATATCACCCAGGTCGACCTGCCGGGGGATAAAACCTCCGGCCTGGTCGAGGTCCAGGGGATCCTGCGGGAAATCGATAACATCAGGATTGTTTATTTTTCCGAACGGGATGTCGTTCGACATCCGCTGGTGCAGGAGATCATCAAGGCTTATGAAATTTTCGAAACCGGCTCCCGGGAAAACCCCGGACGGGGCAAGGGAGCCAATCGAGAACCGAAGCGAGGCTGAAACCCAGCGTCTGGCCTGGCCTCCGAACCGGCTCACGGGGTTGAAAACCTGGGCGGGGGAGAAGCTCCAGGCCGATACCTTCCTGAACCGCTGGGTGCTGGTCGTGCTGGTCGCGATCCTGATCGCGGTCATTCTCAGCCCCAACCTGAGGCTTTTGCGGGTTCGCTACCAGGTGGGGGAGGTGGCCGACCGCAACATCAAGTCCCCGATGGATCTTTGGCTCACGGATCGGCCCGCTACCGAGAAAAAGAAGGCCGAGGCCGAGGCGCTGGTCCCCGCGGTTTTTGATTACGACTCCGGGCTCAAGGATCGGGTCCGGGAAAAAATCCGGCAGATGATGCAGGCGGGCCGGAAAAACATGTCTTCCCCGCTGCGGGGCAAGAACCCGGGGCTGGCGGAATCCCAATTGAAAAAAGAGCTTGAGGAAATCGGAGACCTGAGCTTTTCCGAGGAAGATATCCGTGTCCTGACCTCCCGCCGTTTTTCCGCCTCGCTGGAACAGAAGCTGGCGGGGTTGCTGGAAGGGGTTCTGAGCCGGCAGATCGTTTCGGATCGGGAAGTGATTCTCAAGGAGTGGGACCGGGGAATCATGATCCATATGCTCTCCGAGCCGGCCGTTTCCTCTGACGAGAGCGAGGGATTAACCCGTCCCTCTCCTCTGCCCGATATCGTGCTCTCCGGCGATCAGATTACCCAGGTAATAGACCTCGCGGAGGCCCGGACGGCCCTGGCCGCGAAAGCCAAAAACTCGCTGGCGCGTTTCCCGGGCCCGGAAGCCGAGATCCTGAAGGGAATCGCCGGCCGGCTGATTTCCCCTAACCTGATTTTCAACCAGGTAAAAACCGACGCGCTCCGGCTCTCGGCCCGGGAGGGGGTCAATTCCGTTCAGTACAAAATCAAGGCGGGGGAGATGATTATCCGGGAAGGCGAGGTGGTCCGGGAAGACCACTTGGCCAAGCTCAAGGACATCCAGAAGGAGCAGAGTTACGCCAACTTCGTCCAGGTTGCGCTTGGCATTCTCGGACTCAGCCTGGTTTTGCTGATCCTCCTCTTCCGGTTCGGGAAACGCAATGTGAAAAAGTTCAATGTCACTTTTCCCGACTTGATTTTCCTGTCCGCGATCCTGCTCCTGACTCTCCTGTCGGTGCGGCTCTCCCTGGGCCTGATCAACTCCGGCCAGTGGCCGGAATACCTGCCCCGAAGCGCATTCGGATTCGGGTTGCCGGTGGCGGCCGCGGTGATCATGGTCCGGATGCTCCTGAATTCCGAAACCGCCCTGATTTTCGCCTTCATGCTTTCACCCCTGGCGGGCCTGCTTTTTGAAGACAACCTGTTCTTCACCATTTATTTCCTGATCGGAGGGCTGCTGGGGGCGGACGAGGTCCGCCACTGCGAGCAGCGGATCAAGGTGGTCCAGGCCGGGCTCTGGGTCGGGCTGGCCAACGTCGGGATGATCGTGATCTCCCGCCTGCTCCGGGGGGATATCCTGGGGGTGGGAATTTTCTCCGAGGCTATTTTCGGGTTCGCGGGCGGGCTGGCGGGAGCGATCCTGGTTACCGGGATCCTGCCCCTGATCGAGTATGTCTTCGGCTATACCACCGATATCAAGCTCCTGGAGCTCTCCAACCTGGAACATCCCCTGCTCAAGGACCTGGTTGTTCAGGCCCCCGGGACCTATCACCACAGTGTGGTTATCGGCTCCATGGTCGAGGAGGCGGCGAAGGCGATCGGGGCCAACCCCCTGCTCGCGCGGGTGGGGGCGTATTACCATGACGTCGGAAAGATTTCCAAGTCGGCCTATTTCATCGAGAACCAGAAAGGCGGGGACAATCCCCATAACCGCCTGACCCCGCGCCTTTCCGCCCTGATCCTGATTTCCCACGTCAAGGAAGGGATCAGTCTGGGCCGGACCCACCGGATCCCCTATCCGATTCTGGAGATCATGGCCCAGCACCACGGCACCAGTCTGATCAAATATTTCTACGACAAGGCCCTGTCCCTGGCCAATCCCGAGCACCCGGAGGTGGACGAAAAGGATTACCGCTATCCCGGCCCCCGGCCCCAGAGCCGGGAAGGGGGGCTGGTGCTGCTCGCGGACGCGGTGGAGGCGGCCTCCCGGACGGTGCCCGATCCCACCCCGGCCCGGCTCCAGGGGCTGGTGCAGAAGATCATCAACGGGATTTTCTCCGATGGCCAGCTGGATAACTGCATGCTTACCCTGCGCGATCTGAACGAGATCGCCAAGAGCTTCAACCGGGTGTTGGTCGGCATTTACCATCAGCGCATTGAATATCCCGAACCGGCGGTGAAGGGAACGGCTTCCCCCAAGGAAAAAGATGAAAATCCAGATCGGGGTCACGGGGAAAAGAACGGCAATAAAGCGAAGGAAGATAAGAAATCTGGTCCGGACGATCTTCACCGCCTCGGGCTTTCCTAGGGGATCCGGGCCCTCTGCCGGTGAACTTTCCCTGGTTTTTTCCGACGATTCCTTCATTTCGGAACTGAATCTGCGCTACCTGGGGCGGAAAGGCCCCACCAATGTCCTGGCTTTTCCGCTTTCCGAAGACGAATCGGAATTCCTGGCCGAGATCATTATCTCGGTCGAGACCGCGGCGCGGGAGGCGCGGGGGGCGGGGATCAGCCGGGAAGAAAGGCTGGCGGAACTTCTGGTCCACGGGATCCTCCACCTGCTTGGCTATGACCACCGGGACCGGCGGGAATCCGGGAAAATGAACCGGAAGGCCAAGGAGATTATGAAAATAATAAAAGATCCGAAATTGAAATGATTTGTAATCAAGCAACCCGATACTCATTACCAAATAATGACCAATAGCCAAATCCCAAATTCCACACTCGAAACCAGAAACCAGAAACCAGAAACTCGAGACCGGAAACCTTTCCGGTCCCGGTTTTCTCCGCAGAGCCCCTGGGGCTTGGTTCTGGCCTCCGCCGTTCTCCTGATTCTGGCCTTTCCCTATCCCGGAATCTTCCCGCTCGCCTGGGTCGGGCTGGTCCCCCTGCTGGAGGCGGTTTCCGGCCAGACCACGGGCCGGTCCTTTCGGCTGGGCTGGGTCGCCGGATTGGTTTTTCAACTGGGGCTGATCTATTGGATCGTGGTGGCGATGCACTTTTACGGCGGGATTTCCTGGCCGGTGGCGCTGGTTCCGCTTCTCTTGCTTTGTGCTTTTGTCGCCCTCTTTTTCGGCGCCTTCGCCGGGGGAATCCGGTTTGTCTCCGCCCGGCTCGGGGTTCCTTTTTTTATCTCCGCTCCGTTTCTCTGGGTCGCTCTCGAGTATGCCCGCACCTTTTTTTGGTTCGGGTTTCCCTGGGAGAGCCTGGGTTATTCACAATTCCGGTGGCTCAAACTGATCCAGGTTTCGGAATTTACCGGCGTCTATGGGATCTCCTTCCTCCTGGTCCTGGCCAACGTTGCGATTTGGGACGGGATCAGGTGGCTGCGCGGCCGGGTCCGGGGCCGGGTCTTCGCGGCCGAGGCCGGGGTTCTTTTCTGCCTGGCGGGCGGATGCCTGCTTTTCGGGGCGCTCCGGCTTTCGGAACTGGAAGGGACAGCGGCGCGGGGAAAGGAACTCCGGGTCGGCCTGATCCAGGGCAATATCGAGCAGGATCTCAAATGGCAGCCGGAAGTCCAGTCCGAGACCGTGAACATTTATCTCGGGCTGTCCCGGGAGGCGGTCCGGGAGGGAGCCGAGTTTCTGGTCTGGCCGGAGACCGCCCTGACTTTTTTCTATGAGGATGACCGCGAGTTTCGGCCCATGATCAAGGCGATGGTCGCGGAGACGGGTGTTCCCCTGCTCTTCGGGAGTCCCGGGATGGATCCCCCGGCGATTCCGGGGAATGACGCCACCGACTACAACAGCGCCTTTCTCCTGGATGCCTCCGGGAACGAGGCCGGGAGATACGATAAGATCCACCTGGTGCCTTTCAGTGAATACACCCCTCTCCCCTGGCTTCTGGGGGGGGTGGTCCGCTTCATGGTGGGGATGGGGGAGTTCGCCTCGGGGCGGGAGCTGAAGACCCTTTCCTGGGGGGACCAGGCCTTCGGGGTCCTGATCTGCTACGAGGCCATTTTCCCGGACCAGGTGCGGAGGCTCGTAGCCAACGGCTCAGCTTTTCTGGTAAACATTACCAATGACGCCTGGTTCGGGAAGACCTCGGCCCCCTTCCAGCACCATTCCATGGTGGTATTCCGGGCGGTGGAGAACCGGGTCCCGGTGGTCCGGGACGCCAATACCGGGATCAGCTCGGTGATCGGCTGGGACGGACGGATCGGCCGGCAGACCGCGATCTTCACCCGGGGTTACCTGGTGGACCGGATCCGGACCATTCCCGCCGGGGGAAAAACCTTCTATACCCGGCATGGCGATATTTTTGCTAAAGTGATAACAGTCTTGGTTTTGGTTCTCTGGCTTTTCGCGGGGGCCAGAAAGGAAGGTAAAGGTCGTGTTTCGGGAACTTAACGAAGAGTGGGAAAAACTGGATAAGGATTACCGGGTCCTGCGCGACCATCTTTGACCTTCCGGGATTAAAAAGCCGCCGGGAGGAACTGGCCCGGGAGGTGGCCCGCCCGGATCTCTGGCAGGACCCCGGCCGGGCCCAGGAAACCCTGAAAGAGGAGGCCCGGATCCGCCGGGAGCTGGAGACCTTCGCCCAGCTCGAGAGCGAGCTCGAGGAAATCAAGCTCCTCATCCACCTGGCCGAGGAGGAGAATGACCTGGCGGAAGGCGAGGCGCTGGTCCTGCGTCTCGAAAAGGCCCGATCCCAGACCGCCGAGGTGGAGCTGGCCCAGATCCTTGACCCCGAGGACAACCGCAACGCGATTTTCACGGTGAACGCGGGTGCGGGCGGGACCGACGCCCAGGACTGGGCGGAAATGCTGCTCCGGATGTACCTGCGCTGGGCGGAACGCCGGGGTTTCCAGGCCGAGCTCCTGGACCGGACGCCCGGCGAGGAGGCCGGCATCAAGAGCGCCACGGTGGCGGTGACGGGGGAAAACGTTTACGGACTCATGAAATCCGAGATGGGGGTGCATCGCCTGGTCCGGCTTTCCCCCTTCGATTTTAACGAAAGAAGGCATACCAGTTTCGCGGCGGTTTTCGTTTATCCCGAGGTGCAGGACGAGCAGGAGATCGTAGTCGAGGAAAAGGACCTGAGGGTGGAGACCTTCCGGGCCGGCGGCCACGGGGGACAGAACGTCAATAAGGTTTCCAGCGCGGTCCGGATTTACCACCTGCCCAGCGGGATGGTGGTGACCTGCCAGAACGAGAGGTCCCAGCATCAGAACCGGATCATCGCCCTCCGGATCCTGAAATCCCGGCTCCTGGAGC
>JAQTNV010000044.1 GCA_028713675.1 bacterium | reverse complement strand
CCGGGGACAAATGGCAGAGAAACCCCGAGCTCCCTTCCTCTCTGAAACTGGAGAAAAACGACGAGATTGTCTTTCGGTCCCGGGACCTGGGGGAAAAAGTTTCCCCGGACAAATGGCCATCGTCACAGGGCCTGGAGATCGAGGTGACCGACCCGGTCAATCAGAGCAAGGCTTACGCTTACCTCCTCGCTTTTCTCGAGTCTGCCCCGCGCTCCCGGGCCGACTTCATCGAATTCCGGCCGGAATCTATCCTCTTTCTCTCCGACGAACTCAGCTACAAAATCCCGATTTTTCTGAATTTCATCATCTTCGGCCGCGATCCCCAGTCCCCGAACCTTTTTAACCGGTTCAAGCTGCGGATTGGGACTTCTTTCCTCTTTGGGAAAATCAAGGTTGAAAAAACTGAGGAGGATTTTCAGGCCCGATTACTGGCCTACACCGACAGCCCTATCCGGGTGATCACCATTCAGGAACTTAGGGCGAATCTCTTTGGGGGAGTTAAATCTCCGTGGATAAAACAGGTCTCGATCAGCTATCCCAACCGGATCGACTTCCCTATCGAAATCCATATCCCCTTCCGCCCTGGACTGATCATCAACGAAGCCCACGCCACCATCACTTATAATTTTTCCGAAAATATATCAGGATCAATTTTTTACACCCCTTATCTTCCGGCTCCGGTGGTGGTAGATGGCGTCATGTCCCGGGCGGAGCTTAACGTTCCTCACGATTATCCCCCCTGGTGTGTCCTGGTTGGAAAATTCGGCGGGATCGTAACAACCCTGAAATACGACGATAATGTGTCCCTGGCCAACATCAAGAAAACCTTTTTCTACCGCGATGACCGCAATTACCGCGATCAATTCGAAAACGAGCCCGGGAGCTTCGGGGAGATGGGGATAAAAATCACCGGGATGGAAAACCTGCAGGGCGGGGTTTACCGGTTCAGAATGGTGTTCTACGGACGGAAGAACTTCAAACCGGGTGACGAAAAAGAATTTTTACAGATCGAATCCCTTCCGCTGGAGGTAGAGGTTCACTTTCTTGAAAAACATAAGGGGGAATAATAAATATGAACGCGGACGAGCTTGCCCTGCTGATGCAAAAATCGATATTAAACCTGACAGACATTTTCAGGAAAACCCCGAATTATTTTTTCACCGAGTACGATATCATCTGTTATTTTTATTATCTCCTGCAGAACAGCCTCAAATACCATCCCGTCAGCGACAAGAACAATAAAAAACAATTCCTGGTCCACCTGGAATATCCCACGCCTTTCCGATGCGATATAGGAGAAAACCGGTTCCAGATAAAAACGGATACGGATAAAACGCCTAGTGGAGGTTTGTTCCAGCGCGGGTATTATGACCTGATCGTTTTAAACCCGAATTTCGTCAAGGCAAATAGCTATGATCTGATTACAGCCCATGATTACCAGGATTTTCAAAAGAACGCTCTTCCTCAGACCGGGGAAATAGACCCGTTAATTGTTTACGGCCTAGAATTCATGTATCAGAGGGAACCATTCAAGTCGGTAAATGATATGAATGTGTTCGTGAAAAAGGTGATCCAGGATGCGGATAAATTAGCCACCTCCCGGGATTTCCTGAACCGGAAATTCATGCGGAATATTAGGATGCTCGCGTTTGTAAAAGACAGGGAAAACGGCCTCCTGAAAGAAAAATTGTCATTCCGGCCGGAAATAATGCTGCAGTTCGCGGAGTAATAGAAAAGAATATATCGAGGCCCGTGGTTAGGGTCTCGATTTTCAATTTCTTCAGTATAATAAGCACCTTACCCTTCCCGGTCCGACCGGAGCCTGAAGTCCTGGATGTCCGTTTTTCGATCACCCTCCCCTTGTACAGACCGGAGAAATGAGTAACAGCTGTTCGGGGACATAGGTAAACTTTGTAAGGATCAATAATTGTCATTTAGGTTGATTTTAGCAACCATAATGATTGCAGAAGAAAACATCCAAAGTTCCTTCCACGCTAGCGGGACGCGCACGGGGTATACGAAAAGTGCGGTTTCCAAAAACTCCAATATCCTGAACGCTGGATGTCGATTTTCACGCCCCGCCCCGAACGCAAGGATTTCCCGGGTTAGACCATGCCCGTCGCGGCCTGGGGGTCCTCCCGGCAACCGAATCCCGCCGCGTTTTCCCGGCAGACAAAAACGCTTTGGGGACGGGCAATTCTGGAGTAAAATAATATTTATGGGGGAATTAAGATTCCTGGAATTTGCCTTCGTTATTCCTCATCTCTCGATCAATTTTCCCGTCATCTGTGAAACCGGAAAGGTATCCTAGGAATGAGAAGCTGAAATGCTGAAGATCACCAACCGGCTCATTTCCGAGGTCTCAAAAAAGGCGGAAAAATCGGAAAGGAAAAGGAGCAATTACAACTTTCACCGCGATTATAACGACGGCATCCAGCGCTTCCTCAACGCGGCGGAAAAAGGGTCATATCTCCGGCCGCACCAGCACTCCATCCCGGACAAATGGGAAGCCTTCATCCTGATTAAGGGCCGGGCCCTGGTCCTGGAATTCGATTCCCGGGGAAATATCAGGGATCACGTGATCCTCGACGCCCGGCACTGCCCGGGCGTGGAAATCCCGCCGAAAGCCTGGCACTCCTTCATCCCCCTCAAGAACGGGACCGTGCTTTATGAAATCGCCCGGGGGCCTTATACTGTCGGCGAAAAGATCTTCGCCCCCTGGGCCCCGGAGGAAGGCAGCCCGGAGGCGCGGGGATTCAACCGGAAGATTCTGAAAAAGCTCAAGGTCAAATAAGTAGACGGTAGACGGTAGACCGGGAAAATACAGCAAACAACGATTTTAAAAATCCCCCTCGATCCCCCTTTCAACAAAGGGGGAAAAATCATTATTTACCTTTGAGCTTTCAGCTTTGAGCTCTCTGTCCCGTGCCCTATGCTCTTTGCCTACCTGTCCTCCGAAGCCAATTTCCTTAGAAGCTTTAGCACGGGAGGACTGGCGTAGGGGGAGCGAGGAATCTCGAGGAAGCTGTTTTTCTTTTTGGGGGGTAGGTTTCGCTCTCTAATAAAAAGCGTTCGTAGTGTCCATAGAGTCCATTGTGTCTGTAGTGTCTAGAGATTGCTTAAATACGATGAATTTCATAAATCTGATAATGTAACAGACTCAATAGACACAAAGAACACAACGACACGATAGACACGATAGTCGCGAGAGCCAACCCCCCGGGGTTTTCAAAAGCAAGAAGATCTGTTTTTGTCTTTCCTCGCCTCTCCAACCTATTTCTGTTTCTTGCCTTTGACCCAATGGACACGATGGACACGATGGACTCTATGGACACTATGAACTTTCTGTATATCTCATCCATGCGAGATTTCCTTCTCAACTTCGCCCATTCCTAACCGCTTTTTGATCTTCTGGGTAAACGATTCCACGAGCAGGAAGAGCGCCGGGATCGTGTAAAACGTGAAGAAGGCGGAAATTCCGACCCCCCCGATCGTGGCCACCGCGATCGGGCGCATGAACTCCGAGCCCGAGCCGTGGGGGAGCTGGGGCAGGATCCCCACGATCACCGCCAGCGTGGTCATCATCACCGCCCGGAACTTGATCACCGCGGCGTCCTGCACGCAGAAGGCCAGGTCGCCGGCCTCGTTGCGTATATTTGTCATCGCGTAGTCAATGATCAGAATGGAGTTGTTGACCACGATTCCCACCAGCATGACGATGGCCATCATCGACATGATGTTCAAGGTGGTCCCGAAAAAGAAAAGGGACACGATCACGCCGACCAGGCCGAGGGGCACCGCGGCCATGATCGTCAGGGGATGGATCATCGAATCCAGGATGGCCGCGAGGAGCATGTAGGTGAGGATGACCGCCAGGATGAAGGCGAAACCGATATTTGCGCTCGTCTCCTTCCGCATCTCCTCGGTGCGCCCGAATTTGTAGTAATACCCCGGCGGCAGCTTGAAATCCTTGAGTTTCTCTTTGATCAAGGCCGCGTTCTCGGACTGGGACATTCTGGAGATGTATCCCTGGAGCGTGATCACCCGCGCCTTGTCCTTCCGGGCCAGGTTCGCGATCCCGCGGGCGCGCTGGAAGGTACCGAGCGTGGAAAGCGGTACCGGCCCCTTCTGGGTGGGCACCTGGTAAGTCTTTAGGTCCTCGACCGAGTTCCGGTTGGACTCTTCCAGGCGGACCTTCAGTTCGTACTCCTCTCCGCCCATCCGGAGGACACCGGCCTTCCCCCCTTCGATCGAGTTGCGCAGGGTCATGCCGAGGGCCGCGTTGGGAACCCCGTATTTCGAGCGCCGATAGGCGTCGGGGAGAAAATGCACCTCGTCCTTGGGCTCGCGGAAGGTGTTGAAGACCGACCGGTAGTTGCCGGTGGCCATCATGACCTCGCGGATCTCCCGTGAGATCCCGGCCAGGACCTGGTAATCCGGTCCGTAGATTTCCACGTCGAAGCTGTCCGACGGGCCGGCGCGCTTCACCCCCGCCACGTTGATCTCCGCCCCCGGGATCTTCGCCAGGGCCGGCTGGAGGTCGGACATGATCTCCAGGTCCGAGCGGGTGCGTTTCTCCATGTCGATCAGCCGGACCCGGACCTGGGCTTCGTCGAAACCGATGTTCTCGCCCCCGGCCTGGGCGGTATAGTCAAGCATTTCATTCGGGATTTCGGCTTTGACCACGGCCTCGATCCGGGACAGGACCTCTCCGGCGGCCTGCTCGGTCGCCCCCTTGGGGAGCTGGGCCTGAACCATAAACGCATTCTGGTCGCCCCGGGGGAAGAACTCCCCGCCCACATACCTCATCAGGAAAAGGGAAGCGAGGAAAACCACCAGGGTCACCAGGTTGGTCAGGTAGGGATGTTTGAGGACCGGCACGAGGGTGCGGGCGTAGAAGGCCTGGAGGGATTCGAACCCCTGGTGGAACCATTCGAGCGGGAGGTGGATGAACCGGAAGAGCCGGGAGTCTTTTTTCTCGCCCTCGGGCTTGATCAGGTTGGCCGCGAGCATCGGGGTAATGGTGAAGGAGGCAAAAATAGAAAAGATGGTGGCGAAAACCACCGTCAGCCCGAACTGGAAGAAAAACATCCCCACGATCCCGCCCATGAAGGCGATCGGGGCGAAGACCACGATGTGGGCCCCGCCCGTGGCCAAGACCGCCGCCTGCGCTCCCTGGGTGCCGACCACCGCCGCTTCCCGGGGTTCCGTTCCTTTCTCGACATGGCGGATGATGTTCTCCAGCACCACGATGGCGTTGGCCACCAGGGGCCCGATGGAAATGCCCAGGGCGGAAAGAGTCAGGACGTTGACCGAGAAATGGGCAAAACTCATCAGCATGAATGCGGAGATGATCGAGGTGGGGATGACCACCGCCGCCACGAACGTGACCCGGATGTCGCGGAGGAAGATCCAGAGCAGGAGGGCGCAGAGGAGCACCCCCAGGAAGATGTTTTTGAGCGCTTCCTTGACCGCGGCGCGGATGTAGGTGGAGCCGTCGTCGGCGACTATGATCTCGGTGCCCTCCGGGAGGAGTTTCTGGACCTGTTTGATTTTCTGGTAAGTGCCGTCGGCCACCGCGAGGGTGTTCCCGTCGGAGCGCTTGTAGACGTCGAGGATTACGGCGTTTTCGCCCGCGAAACGGACAACGGATTTGGCTTCCTCGCTGCCGTCCTCGACCCGGGCCACATCCCCGAGGCGGATCACTCCCCCGCCGCGGCGGGGCACCGGGAAGGTCAGGTTGGCAATCTCTTTCGGCGTGCGGGCTTCCCCTTTGAAGCGGACCCCGATCTCGCGGGTCTTCTGCTTCAGGTTCCCCGCCGGGATGTCGAGGTTCTGCTGGCCGATCACCGGGAAGAGGTCGAGGATCGAGAGCCCGTACTGGGAAAGCTTGTCCAGGCTCGCCCAGACGTTGATCTGGCGCTTGGACCCGCCGAGGACGTCCACCTTGGCGACCCCGGAAATCTGCCCGAAGGGGTCCTTGAGTTTCTTGTCGGCGAGCTCGTAGAGCTCGGTCCCGGAGAGGTTTTTCGACCGGAGGGCGAGCTTCATCACCGGGACGCTCAGGGGATCGTACTTGGCGATCACCGGGTCTTCGGAGGCGGGGGGCAGATCGCGCTTGATCAGCTCGACCTTGTCCTTCACCTCCAGGGCCTTGACGTTGATATCGACCCCGAGGTTGAACTCCACCATCGTCCAGGCATAGCCCTCGTAGACCTTGGAAGTGATCGCCTTGATGTCGGAGATGTTCGAGACCTCGTCCTCGATCTTCCGGACCATCTGGCTCTCGATCTCCTCCGGCCCGGCCCCCGGGTAGACCGAGATAATCTGGGCCAGGGGCAGGTCGATATCGGGCATCAGGTTCACCACCATCCGCCGGTAGCCCACGAACCCGAGGACCACGAAAACGGACACCGCCATGATAATGGTGACCGGCCGGCGGACAACTGTGTCAATCCAACCCACTCGTTAGCTCCTATTCAGTCCGACCTGTCTGACCGGTCGGACTTGTCTGACTTATTTTCTCCGCCTTTTCGATCCGGAGCTTGACCCCGTCCTTCAACTGGCTCTGTCCGGTGAGCACCACCGGCCAGGCCGGGTTCAGGCCCTCCAGGGAGGAATTGTCGTCATTTTCCGCCACCACCCGGACCGCCACCTTGTGGGCGATGTCTCCCTCGGCCTGGAAGACGCATTCCTTCCCGTCGGAATCGCGGAAGCGGGTGCGGGAATCCACCGCGGCGGCCTTTTTCTCGGAGTAAATCCGGACCTCGACATTCACGTAAGTGCCGATCCGGAGATTGCGCTCCTCGTTATCGAGCATTATCTCGAGGTCGAAAAGACCGGTGTCGGGGTTGGCCCCCAGGGAAACCCGTTCGACTTTCCCCCGGTGTTCCTTCCCGGGGGCGGTGACCAGCCGGACGTCCTGGCCCGGCTTGAGCTCGGCCACGTCGTGGTCCGAGACCGCCGCCACCACCCGGAGCTGGTCGACGGCGGAGACGACGGCGATGGTCTTGTCCCGCTCGGCCCGTTCCCCCACCCGGGCATAAAGCGCCATCAGCGTGCCGGATACGGGGCTGGAGAGCTGGACGTTGGCGTCGGCCTGTTCCAGGTTGGTTTTGGCCGATTCCATCGCGAGGCGGACCTTTTCCAGGGCGTTCGCGGAAATCCCGCCGGAATCGCTCAGGACCTTGTACCTTTCGTACTCCCTCCGGGAATCCTCGTAAACCGAGCGCAGGAGCTTGCTCCGGGAAAAATCCTTGGGATCGCTCTCGTCCAGGTTGATGATCGGGACGTCTTTTTTCACCTCGTCGCCGACCTGATAACGGATGGACGCCACCCGGGCGGTCACCGGGGTGGAGATGACCGCCTGCCGGTAGCCCTCGACCTTGCCGGGGAT
This sequence comes from bacterium, assembly GCA_028713675.1. GTDB lineage: Bacteria > Desulfobacterota > JAPLJL01 > JAPLJL01 > JAPLJL01 > JAPLJL01. The sequence goes on along the minus strand of JAQTNV010000044.1, from coordinate 20,238 downwards.
CTCCCGCCAGACCTCGAAGGGCCCGACCTGGACCGGGACCACCTCCACCGGGAAGCCCTCCCGCATCTGGATCGCCTCGACCCCCTCGACCTTCTTATTCTCCTGGCCCTTGACCACGGAGATCCGGTAGGCGATCCCCACGATCACGACCAATCCGATAATTATCGGGATGACCCATTTCTTCATGGTTTACTCCTTGGATATCTCGGCTGTGTAGCTTTGAATCTTATTCAAATTAATGTTTACGTCTTTCAGGGTTTTTGAGAGCAGGAGCCGCGCCCGGGTCAGGGAAAGCTCCGCGTCCCGGAGCTCGGTCAGGCTCCCGAGGCCGTTCTCGAAGCGGAGCTGGGAAAGCCCGTAGGCCTTCTCCGCGAGCTTGACCATGTCCCTCACCCCCTCGAGAGTCTTCCGGGAAGAGAGGTAGGCCAGGTACGTATTTTCCAGATCGAGCTCAAGCATCTTCTTGACCCGGGAAAGCTCCAGCCGGCTTTTGGTCACTTCCCGGAAAGCCTCATTTTTCTTGGCGTTCTTCACCCCCCCCTCGTAAATGGGGACGGTCACTTTCACCCCGGCTACGATGGTCTGATCGTAATCGCTTTTTTTCGGGAAAAACTTGTCCGAGTCCCCGGAATAGGAGTAACTCCCGAAAGCCGCCACCAGGGGGAAATAGTCGGCCCGCTGGGCCCGGTAGAGGTTTTCCTTGACCTTGATCAGGTTCTCGAGCGCCCGGAGGGAGGGCTCACGGTCGAGCATCTGGCTTTTGAGCGTTTCATATTCGAGCTCGGGAAAGGTTTCGTTGTAGGAATCAGTCAGGCGGATTTCCTCCGCGGGATCGACCCCGATGATCACCTTGAGGTAGTTCTGGGCCAGTTTTTCGCCGTTCCCCGCGTTGATCGCTTCGATCCGGCGGTTGGAGAGCTCCACCGCGTGCCCCATCACCTCGAACTCGGAACCGAGCCCGCTTTTCTCCCGCTGGAGGACCAGTTCATGGTCCTTCTCGGTGTTGGCGAGGGAAAGCTCGGCGATCTTCCGGGCCTCCCCGGCGAGCAGGGTATTGAGATAGGCTTCCTCCACCTGCAGGGTCACGGCGCGCTCCTGCCGGGTATAGTTATATTCGGAAGCGGCGTTCCCCGCCCGGGCCGCGCGGTAATAGTTCATCACCCGGCCGGAAGAAAAGAGCAGCTGGGAAGCGGTCAGGCCGAAGATGTGTTCGTTGTCGTACTTGGCGCGGTATTTATGCGGAACCAGTGAATAACCACCGGCACCATCCGGAACGGCGGTATCGAAAAGCGCCATCTTCGCGATGTCGAAGTAGCGGTTGTAGCCATAGGAAGCGCTCAGGTTCGGGAGAAAAGCCCCCCGGGCCTCCCGCACCCGGTCCCGGCCGGTTTCCCGGTCCTCGCGGGCCTTCTTCAGCTCCTCGTTGTTGGCCTTGGCCAGATCGAGGGCCTTCGCCAGGGAAAGCTCGACTTCGCCGTAGGCGGGCCTCAAACCAATGAGCAGAACCACCGCCAATATTAAAAGGAGACCTTTTTTCATCTCCCTTTATCCCTCAAATCCATTGTTCCCCTCCATAAAGAACCGATCAGAATTCACGTAAATATAAGAATGCCTTGCTTGGACGTCAAATAGTTCCCGATTATCCCTGTTTGTTATTTGCCGAAGACCCCGGTGACAAGATTTGGGAATCCGGCTCCAGGCCTTCCCAGAGCAGATCAACCAGTTCTTCCACCTGCTGATCCATCCCGGCTGGAGAGCAGCTCTTTACGCCCATGATTTTAGTGAAGACCAGATGATTCAGGGATCCGATCAGTGCTCTGGCGGCGATCTCCGGATTGCCCGGCCGGATCCGACCGTTTTTCATTTCCTTTTCAAAATAAGCAACGAGTATTTTCAGGTCCCTCCGCATCGGGTTTTTTTGGCTCATTACCTTCAAGGGCGGCCGGTTCCTGGCCGACCAGGCCATGATCACGCGGGGAAGAACTTCCATCATGAATTCCGTCATCATCCTGGATATCTTCTTGATATTTTCCCGGACCTCCCCCTGGCCTTCGAGACCTTCGAGTGTCTTCACCCAAAGGGGCGGGTCTTCGAATCCCATGGCCTTGGCAAAAATGGCATTCTTGGTGCCGAACCGCTTGAAAAGCAGGGTCTCGGAAACCCCCGCCCGCCTGGCGATGGCCATGGTGGAAGCGCCGAATCCCTGTTTGATGAATTCTTCGCGCGCCGCCGCGATTATTTTCTCATCGCTGATGGTTTTGGTCCGGGCCATGGTCCATAAGTAAGTACACACTTACCATTAAATTGTCAAGGGAGAGCGAAACAATACTTTTGAATGTTCTCATTACGGGCTTGCCCGGCCCGAGCAATTTTGCCCGAGAAACATAGAAAAAAACCGAATCGTATCTAAAGAATGTCCTGAAGTCGTTTGTCATCCCTGCGAAAGCAGGGATCCAGAAAATTTCGAGAATAACTGGATTCCAGCTTCCGCTGGAATGACAGCATGTAAGGATTGATTTATCAATCAACGGTAGTATTATCTTATTCGTTGACCAAGCCTGTTTGTAATATTTAAGGAGGTATTTTTGAGAAATATTCTATCTGCCTGTTATGGGAAATTAGCTTCCCGCAAGATCGCGTTAGTCTTCGGCATTCTTTATCTTATTAACCAGGGCATTATTTATTCCATTCTCTCCCGGCTCGGCCATGACGCCATCCGGCTCCAGCTAACCTTTTCCAGCCAGGTTTTTTCCGATATCCTGGCGAAATGGGGCGATGCCGGCCTCAATATTTACCTGAGCCATTTCTATTTCGATTACCCCCATGTCATCCTCTATTCCGTCTGCCTGGCGAGCGGCATCGCCTACCTGACCCATCGTGCCGACCGGGCCCCGTCTCCTTTTATCCTTTTTGCTTTCACGCTTCCCTTCATCGCCGGGATCCTGGACGCACTCGAGAACACGTTTCACCTGATCATGATTTTTCACCGGGCCTGCCTGACCCCCACGCTGGTGGCCATCAGCGGGACTTGTACTAATCTTAAATGGCTTTCGGCCTTCGCTTCAGTTCTGATTATGTCCTTCTTTGTGGCCAGAAAATATAAACCATAATTAAGTCATTGCGAGCCCGAAGGGCGCGGCAATCTAAAAATATCGAAATAAAAAATGAAATTATTAAACTTCATAATCAAAGAAAGTTCTGACGTCAATTTCGGTGTGGTCATAAATGACACGGCAGTGTCATTCGATACACTGCAAAAACGCTTCGGCCAGAGCCATCCCCAGTTGGCGGACATCAAATCATACCTCTCGGGTTTTCCCGGAAGCGAAGACCTGGCCCGCGCACTTCAGCAAAAGGGGGAAAAAGAATTCGCTTCCCTGAAACCGGAAGACAAATTCCCCCTGGATAAAATCAAAATCCTGCCCGCCGTCCCCCGGCCCGCCGCCCTTTTCGATTTCGGCTTTACCCCCAAGCATCTCCGGAACTCGGCGATCACGATGGCCAAGTATGAAACCAAGTGGCCGATCTCAAAGCTCGCGCGGCTTCCAATCCAGCTCCGATTCAACCGTTTTAAGAAAAAGAAGGAATTTATTTACTACAAGGGCAACCATGAATCCATCATCGGCGACATGGACAGCCCGATCTGGCCAAAATACTCTTCCTACTTAGACGTTGAACCCGAGCTTGGGATCGTTACCGGTCCGGTTCCTTTCGAAACCCCCAAGCAGGATGTAGAAAAACTGATTGCCGGTTACGTGATTTTCAACGACTTTTCCGCGCGTGACATCCAGACCCCCGAGATGTTGTGGTTTATGGGCCCGGCCCGGAGCAAGGATTTTGAGAAGGGCAACGCCCTTGGTCCTTTTTTAGTGACAAAAGACGAGGTTGGAGACCCCCTGAACCTGAATGTTACAATCAAAATCGGGGAAAGATACACCTGGACGGGAACTACCCGCGACATCATCGCCCATCCGCGGGAAGTGATCGAGTTTATCACCGGTTTCCGTTCCCTGAATCCGGGGACCGTAATCGGGATGGGAACCATCCCCTACTGTTGCGGCCTGGACAACGACCAATGGCTGGAACCGGGCGATTTTGTCCAGATCACCTTCGACAAATTAGGCACTCTTCGCCACCCGATCCCTAAGGATATCGGCCCCCTGAAGCCCACCCGCTGGAAACCGAGACAAATTAAATAAGGAAGTTGTTAAGTTGGCGAGAAAGACTTTTTATATTTTATATTTCTTTGTATTTTGAAGATGTGTAAAATAAAGTACTCCTACATTTTACATGTATTTTCATTTCTTATTCTAATTGTTCTATGGCTCCTCACATTGATCAGAAAAGCCTCCTAATTCTTTTAAATTCTTATCAATTTGAAATAAATGATCATTAAATTGACAGTTACTTCCCCCTGGAAGGAATTTTCTTTCAATAAATAGATATTCTCCTTCGCTAATAATATTTAATTTTAAAATTTTAGCTGTATCATAATCTTCAAGACGATCTTTATAAACAATATTATCTGGATATTTCGCTTTTATAATATTTATTAAATCAGTATTAATTTTAGGATCTAGCTCTTTAACACTAATTATTAATTTTTTAGTTGAAATAACCAACACTCCTAACGAAATTGTCTTTCTCCGCCCTACAGGTTCTACTAATATCATACCATTATAAAAAACTCTCTTCTTGTTTATTGGTCGCTTATATAATTCCTCTATGGAAACATTTAAAACACCAATCATATTTATTGGTTTTAAATTAATTATGCCGTCACTCGTAGCTAGATAATAATAAAAACATTTTTCCAATATAGGATTTAACTGAGAAGAAAAATAATAATGATGTCCATAAGCATCAAGCTTAAATTTATTTATAACTTTAGAATCTGGCTTTTTAAAATTAAGAGTACGTATCTCTTTGGGTGCCAAACTTTTCCAATCTATATCGATAGGAGGTTTAAATTTAAACCTCCAATTTCTTCCAACGCCTTCTAATTTTATATTGATATTTGGGCACTTGATAACGTCCGATCCAATTGCTGTTTGAGAATCAGGATAGCTAATTGCAGTAGCTGAATCTGGATATCCACCCGCATATAAATCGGTATGATAAAAAATTAAGGATAGGATTAGGCCAACGATGCCCAGCCAGAATCTGAATTTTATAGTTGATCCAAGAATACGAATGTCCAAAGTCAGGTTTTTAAGTTGCGGTTTTAAAATCATCCCATCTTTTCCATTCAGATTTAATGACGCTTGGATGAATATTTGCCTGAGTTCTCGCGCGCGGTAAATCCGATCCGGCGGCGGGGCGGTTCTGGCAGGGTCATCAAATCGCCTATCGCATCGAAAAGACTTTGAATTTGATCATCATGGGTTCCTATTTTGTTCTCCAAATCCCTGAGTTTCCGAGCAAGTTCCCGGTGGGTTGATAACGCCATCCTAAGTTTTATAAAAGCCCTGACAACTTGAATACTTGCCTGAACCGCAACAGGACTATTTAGAACACTGGCAAGCATGACGGCACCATGTTCAGTGAAAGCGTAAGGAAGAGAAGGGGAAAATTTTAAACGAGAAAGGTGGTCGCAATTTGCGACCACCTTTGCTTTTTCTTTAGCGTTAAGTTGAAACATGAAATCTTCGGGAAAGCGCTTTCGATTCCGCTTTACTTGTTCATTTAATCTTTTCGTATTAACCGCATATAATTCGGCCAAGTCAAAAGCCAACATAACTTTTTGTCCTCGAATAAGCAGAATTTATCTCTCAATAATTTCAGAAGGGATTACAGAAGACTTTTCTTTCCGCATAATTATTTAGGTATTATCATGCCTATTTATCACCATTTTTATTATTATGTCCCGTCAATGTCAAGCAAAAAAGGGAGCTACGAAAATATTTTCCAAATAGAAAACGCAGCCTTCCCTCGGCCACAATGCTTTGGGATCTAATCAAGAAGGCTGCGGCTACCGAGCAAATATCCACAGACATAAAAGGGAGCTCACAAGGAGCTCCCCTACGAAAATCATTTCAAAAAAACGCAGCTTAAAAGCTGCGGCTACCGATCAAATATCCACAGACATAAAAGGGAGCTCACAAGGAGCTCCCCTACAAAAATCATTTCAAAAAAACGCAGCTTAAAAGCTGCGGCTACCTATCACCTGAAACTCCCGCTCAGCTTTTGAGAGGTTATCTTGTCCCAAGCTTAGTCAAAATATCATTTATGGCCGCCTGCACCTTGGGACTTTTATCCTTCCATTTCTTCTTCTTGAACATTTTCAGCATGGATTTATCTTCCGGCTCGACGGCTTTCCGAAGCGTTTCTTCCGCCTCCGCCCGCAGCTCCGGGGTCATCCCCTCCATCACGGACAGCGCGGAACAGGCCAGGAGTTGAATCTCCTCGTTTTCCTCCTCGGCGTGAGGCTCCCTCCGGGCAATGATGCCCAGACAATGCCGGACAAATAGCGGGTGGGAGCACTTGAGCGATTTCAGCAGAACAAAGGCCCGGTTTTTGATCTTGGCCTCCGGATCAGTGAGCGCCTTCAAAATAATGGGTTCGGCGTCATGCCCCCGCAAAAGGGCCAGTGATTCGATGACCGCCTCCCGAACCCGGGCATCCTCGTGCGCGGCGTATTTTTCGATGACGGGCACGGCCGGCGCGAACTTTATCTTGCCCAGCAAACCGATGAGGTTGCGGTGGAAATACCAGGGTTGCTTTGTATCCGTCAGCTCCTTCAAAAGCATCTCCCCCGCCTGGATTCCAATCGCCGCTAAAGCGGTGGAGGCGCTGTTTCTCACCCTTTTGTCCTCGGACTCGTGCAAAACTTCGATCAGATATGGAACGGAGAGATTTCCAAAACGGATCAGGGTCCGGGCGATCTCTTCCCGGGCCTCTTTCGGGGCGGAGAGAAAGCCATGCTTCAGCCGGGGGAGAATGATTTGTGAGTATTTTTCCGAAATCAGTTCGTTTTCCAGGTTGCGTTTTTCGCTCAGGTCGAAAAGTACATTGACAATCCTCAGACCCGAAACATGCAAATCCCTTTCAAAAAGCTCCAGCATGATGCGCAGGAGCTGATCCATGTATCTTTTCAGAACCCCGCCGTCCTTTACTGTTTTCAAGCCCTCCAGAAACTTTTGCTCATCCTTGAGAAAACCATCGGTCATTTTTTTGGCGATCACGACATTCCGGGCTTCCTCGGAGAGATCGGCCATGGATAAAATCTCCTTGGAATGCAGGGAGAGGAGAATGGAAAGACCCTCGGGAATACTATCCCGGACCAGGCGGGCGGAGACTTTTTTCAACAGGTCCCGGGACCTCTCCGTGATCACCCTGGCCACTTGGTTATCCTCCGAGAGTTCCAGCAGGGCCTGGCTCTTTTCAAATTCATCCTGCAGGGCTTTGACGGTTTTGATCAGGATTCCCGGTTGCAGGCTCTCAAAAACCTGCGCTTCGATGTCGAGCTGCCCGATATTCTTCAGATCTTCGCAGACGAGATCGCAATTCACCAGAAAATCTTTGAGCGTGTCCGAATCATGCAAAGGCCGGATGATGTCGCCGACGACCTTCGCTTTGGTCTCCTCCAACGCTTCTTTCTTGTAGCTCCGGAAGAGGGGGATGAGGGAGAGATCCTTTTTCAGCCTGGTAATGACCAGTTCCACCCTCCAGGGGAGTTTCCGCGTCATCCCGATCAGGTCAACGTCGAAAATGGTGGAAACATGGACAATATCGTTCTCCAGGATCTTCCTCGTCAGGGCCTGCCCGAGTTCTTCTTTTCCCAATTCCTTCTTGGGCGTCTCACTCATGATATCCACGAACTTCTCAAATTCCGACTGGGTGATCTCCGCCTTGAAAGAGAAGGAGACCAGGTTCTGCCGGGCGAAATACTCGAGAAATTTGGGGATAAACAATTCGGAGGCGCCCATGGTGATTACGGAGCTTAAGCTTAAGAGATCGTCGGAGAAGCCCTCTACTACCACGTCGTTCTTGACCCGATCTTCCCGGCGGATATAGGTAAGTTCCTCTTTTCCTTCGATCACGGTTAAAAATTCCTTGAAGAGACCCTCCTTGGCGTTCCGGGAGCCGGGGTGTTCCGGTGCGTAATAACCGCTCTTGAGCATCGCCTTCAAGAGGTTCAGGGTAAAGGCGCTCAGGTCTTCCCTTTTTTTTGTTTCTTCGGGAGTAGGTATGGTCGGGACAGCTGGATCCGGCATCATTTTATTCAATGGAGATTTTGACCCCCGCGCCGCTCATCCCCTGCTCCGCGCTTTTGGCGAAAGCGATACTCAGCACGGCGTTCAGGTACCCGGCGTTGATCATCTTCTCGTCCATTTCCTTGATATTGTGTTGTTCCATTTTATCACGGAATTTCTGGGAGGCCTGGTAGAGAGTGAAAATCATTCGGTGAAAGTATTCCTTTTCCGATTCGAAGCGTTTTTCCCATTCCGCAACCTTACCCTTGATATAGGAATAATATTCCTGGGGAGGAAGTTCCCTTTTATCTACCAGGTCCTTCCAGAGCAGAGTCGGCTGGGGGTGATCCCGGCCTGTTGCGGGAGCCGGGGTGATCTCCCGGGAACCGGTCTCCGGCGGCGAGGGAGGCGGTCCTGCCGGAGGGGGAGCGGCCGTCCGGGGCCCGGGCCCGAGAAACTTTTCCTTGACCGGCTCGGCGGCTTTCGGCTCGACTTTCGACAAAGCCACGATCCGCTCTCGATACTTGCCCAGGGGTTTGAAATATACCTCGTCAACCCCGGGGAATTTCCCCTTAAATAGACGGAATAGTTCGTCGGGATCGGGCGCGAGGGTTCCGACCGGGAGCTTGGATAAAAGTTTGACATAATTCTTTTCCAGCAGGGGGATGAACTGGCTGGGTTGTTTGATCAAATTCTTATAAACTTTTCTCAGCGCCATCGTTTCATCCTCAAGGATTTCTTCCAGTTTTCCCTGGGGAACCGGCGCCGCCGTCTCTTCCTCATCCGGGGGCGCGAGAAAATACATCTCGAAATCGAATTGGATTATTTCCAGATAATATTCGCGGTAGGAACCTCGGAAAAATTCATCAAATAAGAAGAGAATCTCCCCTTTTCGGACGGGGAGATATTTCAAGAAAAGCTCTGATTTAATCTCCTCGTAACAGAGAAGAATCAGATCTTTGGACCGCAACGGAGATATTTTTGCGATTTCGAAAAATCGATATTTCTCCGACAGCACCGTCAGATGCCTGGTAACGATTTCCCTTAATTGGCTTTTTCTTTCGGATTCCTTGAGAAGCATGGGATTTTTCCCGGATCTGTTAAACGGCTACTGATTATCCTCTTCTTTCTCTTTTCTAACCACCTCGCAGCTTTCACTCGGCCACAATGCTCTCGATCTGATCGAAAAGCCTTGCCCTACGTATTTTTTATTCCATATTCCGCATTCTTTTTTTCCTTTGACCTTTCAGCTTTGACCTTTGACCTGTTGTCTGTTGAGGGTTACCCTCTTCTTTCTTTTTCTAACCACCTAGCCACCTAACCACCTAGCCACCTAGCCACTCAACAACCTTCTTTTTCTTTCCACCGGTTACTGGCTACTTGCGACTGGCTACCGATTTATCCCCTGAGATACTTTTCCTCCCCCATCCCGAAGAATTTGTCTACGGATATTTTGTTTCCGGTAGCATCCTTGATGTAACCGTGGAATTTGCCGAACGGGCCACGATACTTGGTTTTCAACACCAGTAAATTCATATCGATGTTGCCCGGTACCGTCGGGGTGAAGACAATATCCACCATTCCGTAAGCATCCTTGATGATCCAGTCTTTTGCCACACCATCCGGACGGGAGAATTTAACCGGCGGCAAAAGATGCAACTTGCCCCCTGCCCAAAGGCAGTTTTCGTTGTATCTTTCCTGGTCTTTTACCTGGTTACATGTGAGGTTGAATCCGGTCAGCTTGCCCGCTTCGTATGTCACACCCGTAACCCAATCATATTTCAACACATAAGGGTAAAAGGCCTTGTGGTCATCAATGATGGCGAAACTGTTTCCCTGGGAGAAGACGATCTTCTCTTCCCCCAGCGTGAGGTTTCCCTGCATCGGCATCAGGCATTTGTGGGAATACAGCGCCCGGTTTTCCCCGAGGGGCAGGGAGACCACGATCGGCGTGACCCTCTGCAAATCATGCAACATCTCGAAGCGGGCCAGCACATCCGGCAGATCCTTGAACGAGAGGATCCCGAGTTCAATGATGAATTTATCCTGGTCCAGGTGGTCATGAATCCGGAGCTCCAGATCAGAGGACACATAAGCCCCCTCCGAATTCCAGAGCGAGCCGGGAATTTTCACCGACCAGGCCGGGACGATCTTCTCGTAGAGAATTTTCCGGTCTTTTTTCCGGTCATAGAAGATGAACTGGACCAGGCCCGCCAGCTTGGCGCTGTAAAGCACCGCGAGCATGAAATAATCTTCGTTCCCCAGCTGGAAAGCCTGCCATTCCTTCAGGCGCTGGTTGTTGATGAACCGGGGATAGGGACGGCCCAGGGGATTGACCGCGTCCAGGGGATTGACCTTCCGGAAGGGCCGGTCGAAAGTCCCGAAATTAAATCTTCCCTGCGTGACCAGGCTTCCCGGGTTGGAAAGGATTTCTCTTCGATATTCCGGCATAGTGATTAAATTCTATCTCTCCCGGAAGGCCGAACGCAATCATAAAAGTGTCCATTGGGTCCATAGTGTCCATTGGGTCCATTGAGTTTCTCTGGTTTCTCTGGTTTCTTTCGTTTCTATTGTTTTACCGAGATACCGGGGGGAAGGTTCTCGCGATACGAACTCTTCGGAAATCAGGCGGCGAGGAACTCGACGACCAAGTATTTATCGATACGGGCTAGACCCTGCGGGTCAGCCTGCCGGGATTACGGCACTGCGCCTTTTGTGAGGGGAGCGAAACCTTCCCCCCAAAGAAGAAAAAAGGACACAGCGAGATCCTTCGCTTGATAGCTCAGGATGACAACATAAGAAAAAAATCCCGACTTTCACTCTTTTTTATTATTTAAGTCAGGTAGGTTAGTCCGATTGGATAACCCAGATAATACGAAACCACAGGCCGAAAAAGGGCGATTTGCCCTAACTCCTCTATATATATAATAATATTCTTTGCATTCCCCCGGTGGCTATGATAAATTTTCAGTTTAGACCGAAAGGCCCATAGTATGAGTCTGGTAGGACGTCTGGAAGATCTCAGCCTGGTTGATATTTTGCAGATCATTGCCCTTTCCGGAAAATCCGGGGTGCTCACCCTGAATACCCGGGGCAATGAATCCCGGATCATTTTCAAGAACGGGCAGATCATCAGCACCCTGGGCACCGGCGAAAAGGAAAATATCGCCAACCTCCTGATCCGCGAAGGGGTCATCACCCTCCCGGTGCTGAAGGACGCCGTTTCCCATCTTCGGACGATCAAGTTCCGTCGGAACCTGGCCTGGGTCCTCTCCGAAAGGTTCAACCAGAACCAGGAAAAGATCGAGAGCACGATCCGCCGCTACGTCGAAAGCCATGTCCGCCGCCTGCTGGAATGGAAAGACGGCCTTTTCAATTTCGATCTCAAGGAAACCGACGAGGAAATCGACAAGCTGACCGCTGACCCCCTCCAGCCCCTCCTCCGCAAAGGCCTCACCGCCGCGTCGATGATCCTGCCGCCCGCCGGGGCCGGGGAGAAACCCGCTCCCGCTTCCGAAAACCTGGCCGAGCTTTTCAAGGGTTTCGCCGCGGAGGAGACGCTCTCCCCCGAAGGGGACGAATTCCTGGCCAGCGTGCGCAAGGAAATCTCCCGGACCACGGGGGAAAACCTGGACCTCCCCCGGCCGGGAGGGGAAGGGGGGGACGAGCCGGTCATGGCCAGCCCCGGGCTGCGCCTGCTCCGGTCCATGGTGGAGGAACTGAACGACCCCAACCGCTATACCGACATTTCCCTGCTCGTCCTCCGTTTCGCGAGCGAGCTCATGAACCGGGCCGTGCTGCTCATGGTCCGGAAACGGGCGATCGGCGGCCTGGGCCAGTTCGGGATCCGACTCCCCGACGGGGTCAACCCCGAAAACCGGGTCCGCGAGATCCGCATCCCCATCGACGAGACTTCCATTTTCCGCGAGGTGGTGGAAAACAAGCTCCCGATCCGGCGCAAGCTCCGGCGGGCCAACCCCTGGGAGGAATACTTCATGCAGATGCTCGGGGGCGAGCAGCCGGAAGAATCGTTTTTCGGACCGATGGTGAGCCGCGGCCAGGTGGTAATCATTCTCTACGGGGACAACCTGCCCGAACGGCGCAGGATCGGGGACTCCACCGGGCTGGAAATTTTTCTCTCCCAGGCCGGTCTGGCCATGGAAAAGGCTTTTTTAGAACGAAAACTGAAGGAGGTTCCTCCGCTTGGCAAAGAACATCCTTATAGTTGAAGACTCCGCGTCGATGCGGAGCATGATCGATTCCATCCTCGGGGATCTGGCGGGGGAGGAATTCGTGATCACCGAGGCCCAGAACGGCTTCGAGGCCCTCAAGCTCCTGCCCCGGGTCCAGTTCGACCTGATCCTGACCGACATCAACATGCCCGACATCAACGGCCTCGAGCTTCTGGCCTTCCTGAAATCCAACTCCCGCTACCGGGAGATCCCGACCGTGGTCATCACCACCGAAGGCAAGGCGGAGGACCGCCAGCGGGGCCTGGCCCTGGGGGCCGACGAATACCTGATCAAGCCGTTTTCCCCGGAGAGCCTGATCGCCTCGATCAAGCGCCTGCTGGGAAAAACCGGGCCGAAAGCATGAGCAAGGAAAAGGAAAAAGAGAAAAAACCGCAGGCCCGGGGGACCCGGGCCCGGCAGGAGTTTGTCTCCGAGGCCGAAGAGGTCATCGAGAAGATTTTCCAGAACCTGATCGGGCTCGAGGACGGGGCCAAGAGCGGGGAGGTGAACCCGGACACCCTGAATGAAATCTTCCGGGGCGCCCACTCCCTGAAAGGCATCGCCGGGATGTTCGGCCTGGAGGGGATTTCCTCGCTTTCCCACAGCCTGGAAGACCTCCTGGACCGACTCCGGATGGGCAAGGTGGAGCTTTCCCCCGAGCTGCTCGAGCATCTTTACCAGGGCATGAACACCCTCAAGACCGTGGTCGACGGGGTCGGCAAAGGCCAGGAGGAGGACAAGCTCGCGGCGGAGAAAATGGTGGCCCGGATCAACCAGTTCCTCCGCTCCCAGGGCTCGGCCGCCGCGGCCTCTCCTTTCGCCAACGTGGGCCTGGACCCCGCCGTCTTCAAGAGTTTGACCGAATACGAGGAACACCGCCTGTCGGAGAACGTCCGCAAGGGCATTCCCCTCTTCCGGATCCATACCGTTTTTCCCATCACTACCTTCGACCAGGATCTCACCGCCGTCAACCAGGACTTGAAGAAGGTCGGGGAAATCATCACCACCCTCCCGAGCAGCCAGCCCGGGCGCGAGGACGAAATCGTTTTCGACCTGATCGTCGGCTGCCAGAAGGGCGTCGAGGTCATCAAGGGCGCGGTCGGCGCCCGGGCCGGCGTGACCGTCGACCCGATCTCAACCGGAGGAAAAACCGAGGCCCCGGCCTCCGAACCGGCCGCCGCGCCGGCCGCCGGACCGGCTCCGGAGGAACCCGCGGAAGCCCGGCCCCGGGAACCGGAAGGAGCGGATGAAAGTTTAAAAAGCGTCAGCCAGACGGTCCGGGTGGACATCGGCAAGCTCGACCGGATCATCGCTATCGTCGGGGAACTGGTGCTTTCCCAGGCCGAGATCGGGCGCCTGGCGGAATTTCTCCGGAGCCAGAAGGGCATGGAGGAAACCGCCCGGGAACTTCTGCGGGCCAACCGGCTCCTGGAGCGGAAGGTCTCGGAGCTCCAGCAGAGCATCATGGAGGCCCGGATGGTGCCCCTCCGGCAGCTCTTCGAGCGCCTGGCCCGGGTCGTCCGGCAGACCTGCCGGGACGTGCATAAAGAAGTGGACCTGGAAATTTTCGGGGCCGACACCGAGCTGGACAAGCTGATCGTGGAGGAGCTCGGCGACCCCCTGATGCACATCATCCGCAATTCCTTGGACCACGGGATCGAGCCCCCGGCCGAGCGGGAAAAGGCGGGGAAGACCCCCCAGGGCCGGATCACCCTGAATGCCTACTCCGTCGGGAGCCACGTGGTGGTGGAGGTGGAGGACGACGGCCGCGGGATCAACTGGAAGCGGGTCAAGGAAAAGGCCTGGGAATTGAAGCTTCTGGACCCCGGGATCGAGCTTCCCCCCGAGGACGCCGCCAGCCTGCTTTTCCTCCCCGGCTTCTCCACCAGCGAGAAGGTGACCTCGCTTTCCGGGCGGGGCGTCGGGCTGGATGTGGTCAAGCGCAACATCACCCGGATCTCGGGGATGATCGAGCTCGACAGCGAAACCGGGGTCGGAACCCGTTTTCAGATCACCCTGCCCATCACCCTGGCCATCATCCGGGTGCTGCTGGTGGAGATCTCCGGAAGGGTCTACGCCATTCCCCTGACCTCGATCCAGGAAAACCTGGCCGTCAGTCTGAAAGAGATCCGGACCGTGGAAGGCAAGGAAGTAATCCAGCTCCGGGACAAGACCCTGCCCCTCATCCGCCTGGAACGGCTGTTCCGGCTCGAGCCCCGGGGCATCCCGAGCGAAAACGGGAACCGGCTCTACGTGGTGGTGGTGGGACTGGCCGAGCGCCGGATCGGGCTTCTCGCCGGAAACCTGCTCGGACAGCAGGACGTGGTCATCAAACCCCTGGGTAAGCTCGCCGATATCGTCCCCGGGATCGCCGGGGCGGCGGACCTGGGCAGTCATAAAACTATTCTGATTCTGGACGTGGGCGCCCTGATCGAGGAATCCACCCGGGCCGGCGGCCCGGCCGCGGGCAAATAAACATGTACCGGGAATTCTACCAGCTGCAGGAAAAACCCTTCGGGAAAACCCCCGATCCCCGCTTCCTCTATCTTTCCGCGCAGCACCAGGAAGCCCTGGCCCGCCTCCGTTTCGCGGTCGAGGAGCGGGAGTTCATGGTCCTGACCGGGGAGATCGGCAGCGGCAAAACCACGCTCTCCCGGGCGCTCATGGACGCGGTGGGGCCGGAAATCAAGGTGGTCCTCCTGATCAATCCCCGGCTCTCCCCCCTCCAGCTGCTCCGCTCCCTGATCCAGAGCCTGGGCGGCGAACCCCGGGCCAATCGCACCGACCTCTGGGAGCAGCTTTCCGACCTGCTCTTCGAGCTTTTCGAAGCGGGGAAGCAGGCCGTCCTGATCGTGGACGAGGCCCAGCTGATCCCGGAGAAGGCCACCCTGGACGAGCTTCGTCTGATCACCAATTTTCAGCTTGACGACATGAACCTGCTCACCCTGATCCTGCTCGGCCAGCCGGAGCTCCGGGAGCGTTTACGCCGCCCCGGCTACCGGGCCCTTTTCCAGCGGGTGGGTCTCCGCTACCACCTCGGGCCCCTGGACCGGGAGGAAACCGGGAAATATCTGCGCCACCGCCTGAAGGTGGCCGGACGGACGCAGGAGCTCTTCACCCCGGAGGCGGTGGGAAAAATTCATTCCTACTCCGCGGGCATCCCGCGCCTGATCAACAACCTGGCGGCCAGCGCCCTGCTGGAGGGCTTCGGCCGGGAACAGGATCCGATCGGGCCGGAAATCATCGAGGACATCGCCCGCGAACTGGAGCTGAAGGAGGCCTAGACTATGGATCTCGCCCGAGCCAGGGAAAAGGCCAAAGCGCGCAAGAAAAACCTGGAGGCCCAGGCCCCGCCGGAGCCTCTCGTCAAAGCCGAGGCCCCGGAAGAGATCCCTGTTCCCGGGCCGGCCCCCGTGTCTCCCGCCGCCGGCGGGACGGCCCCGGAAAAAACCTCCGCTTCCGAAGGGGCCGCGGAAGCCGCCGCCGAGACCCAGGTGATCGTGGAAAAACCGGCCCTCTCCACCCCGGCGCCGATCTCCCCGGCCGAAAGCGAGGCGGCCGAACCCGCCGAGCCCGAGGAAGCCCACGAGCTGCTCGGCTTTACCCTCGGCCAGGAAGAGTACGGGATCGAAATCCAGTGGATCGAAGAAATCATCAAGCCGCGCCCGGCCACCGAAGTGCCGCGTTCCCCCGATTACATCCCCGGGATTATCTCCCTCCGGGGCAAGATAATTCCCATCATGGAACTGGAGCGCCGCCTTCGCCTGACGCCGGCGGGAGCCCCTCCCGCCGCGGGCGGAACGACCGCGGAGACCGGCCGGATCATCGTGGTTTCCGACCCGGAAACGAAACAGTCCTTCGGGCTCAAGGTCGGGGAGGTCACCGAGGTTATCCGCCTGCCGTTCAAGGAGCTGGAACCGCCGCCCCCGACGGCGGGAGGGGAAGCCGGCTTCATCACCGGGGTGGGCTGGGTGGGGAAAAAAATGATCATCATGCTTAATCTGACCGAGCTTTTGAAACTGGAATCCGGCGGGAGAACCGCGAAATGAGGATCCGGGAAAGAACCGGGGGCCTGCGCCCGAAGTCCCTGCCCGCCGGGGCAGAGCTGATCCAGCTGGCCCGCCTGCTGGTGGAGGGAGAAAACTTCGCCCTCAATATCATGATCATCAAGGAAATCGCCCGCCTGCCCGAGATCACCCGGATCCCCCAGGCCCCCGATTTTCTGGAGGGCTTCATCAACCTCCGGGGCGCGGTGATCCCGCTGATCAACCTCTCCCGGCGGCTGGGCCTGGGCACCGGCGCGCTCCAGCCGAAAGCCCGGGTGGTGATCGTGAAGCACGAAAACGAGGTGTTCGGCCTGGTCGTGGATGAGGTCCTGGGGGTGATCCGGATCCCCGCCTCGGAGATCCTGCCCCCGCCCCGGGTCATCCGGGGAAAAATCCCCGAGTTTCTGGGGGGAGTGGTGCGCCTGGGCGGGGAGCTGATTTTGGTCCTCGACCTGGAAAAGGTTTTGAGTTTGGAAGAAATCAAGGAAATGAAAAAAATGGGGGTTCCGCTAGGGGGAAAAAGATGAAAAAAGCAAGTTTCCGATCGTTTAATCTCAACCTCAAACTGATGATTTACACCACCATCCTGATTATCATCGGGGGAGGCCTCCTCGCCTGGTATTTTCAGGTCCGCTCCCGCGCGATCATGATCGCCGGCATGGAAAAGCGCGGCCTCAGCCTGGCGGGAAATCTGGCTTACAACGCCCGCTTCGGGGTGGTGGCGGAAGACCGGATCGTCCTGAAACAGCTGATCGAAGGGGTCCTCGAAGACGAGGACATCCTCATGGTCGCGGTCACCAACCGGGAAGGCGCGCTCCTGGCCGCGGTCTCCAAAACCGAGGGGCTGGAAGAAACCCTCCCCCCTCCGAGCGAGGAGTCCTTCCAGGAAACGGGAAAACGCCCGCTGCAGCTTGGACACCGGCAGGTTTTCGAAATCTACGCCCCGGTCGTGGTGGTCCGGGCCTCGGCCCCGTCACCGGGGTTCTCGGATGAGCTCTCCGGGCTCGGCCTCTCGGGACCACCCGCGGGAGGTTCCGCCCCCGCCAACCCGGCCCCGGCCGAGGAAAAGCCCAAGGCCGCCGCCAACGAAACGATTTCCCAGGGACTGGTCCGGATCATCATGACCCCGGAAGGGGTGGAGAAAAAGCTCCAACAGGTTTTTATCTCCGGGACGTTTTTCACCATCGGCCTGATCCTGGTGCAGCTGCTGGTCACCTACCTGTTTCTTAATTTCCTTTTCCAGCCCCTGAAGTCCCTGGTCGGCCTGGCCCAGGAAGTGGCCCAGGGTAACCTGACCCGGAAGGTGGAGATCCGCTCCGAGGACGAGATCGGGGTCCTGGCCCAGAGTCTCAACCAGATGATCGAGAGCCTGAACCAGATGGTGCAGAAAATCCGCGCCGCCACCACCCGGGCCACCGAAGTCAGCCGGGAGGTGGGCCGGCTGACCGTCAGCATCGCCGAGGGTTCCAACACCCAGGCCCAGGGAGTGGAGGAAACCAGCGCCTCGACCAGCGAGATGGAAACCGCCATCCGGGAGATTTCCCAGAACACCACCATCCTGGCCTCCACCGCGGAGGAAGGGGCGAGTTCCATCCTGGAGATGAGCACCACCATCGAAGAGGTGGCCCAGTCCATCGAGCATCTCTTCCGGGTGGTGGAGGAATCCTCGGGCTCGATCAACCAGATGGACCTTTCCATCAAGCAGGTGGCCGAGAGCTCCCGCTCGCTTTCCGGGCTGGCCGAGGAAACCGCCACCGCGATCGAGGAAACGGACAGCTCCATCCGGCAGGTGAAGGAATCGGTCTCGGAAACCCACAAAGTTTCCGAACGGGTGAGCTCGGACGCGGAAAAGGGCATGAAGGCGGTCCAGTCCACCATCGAAGGGATGATGGCCATCCGGGAAAGCTCGCAGGGGGCCGCCACCGTGATCTACCAGCTGGGCGAACGGGTCCAGGAGATCGGAAAAATCTTAAACGTGATCGAGGACGTGGCGGACCAGACCAACCTCCTGGCCCTGAACGCCGCGATCATCGCGGCCCAGGCCGGGGAACACGGCAAGGGCTTCGCGGTGGTGGCGGACCAGATCAAATCGCTGGCCGACCGCACCCGGGGGTCCACCAAGGAGATCGCCACCCTGATCAAGTCGGTCCAGCAGGAAGGCGACCGGGCGGTCAAGGCCATCGAGCTCGGAGAAAAAAGCGTCGAGCGCGGGGTCACCCTCTCCCGGGAAGCCGGCGAGATGCTGAAAACCATTCTCTCGAGCAGCCAGGCCACGGTCGACATGGCCCGCCGGATCGCCGAGGCCACTACGGAACAGGCCCGGGGCTCCCGGCAGATTGCCGAGGCGGCCGAACGGATCACTTCGATGTCGGAAGCGATTACCAAGGCCACCCAGGAGCAGAGCCAGGGCAGCGCCCAGGTGATCCGGTCCGCGGAAGGCGCCCGCGAGGTGGCCCAGATGGTGAAGAAGACCACCCAGGAACAGGCCAAGGGCAGCAAGACCATCACCGAGGCGGTGGAAAGGATCACCGAGATGGTCCGCTACATCGACCGGGCCACCCAGGAGCAGAACCGGGGCATCGAGCGGGTGGTCAAGGTGATCCAGCGCATCCGGGAGGTGGTCGGCCAGAACCTGACCCGCATCTCCGAGATGCAGGCCGCGGTGAAAGGCCTGGACCGGGAAATGGACAGCCTGCACCAGGAAGTGGAAAGATTCCAGCTCTAAAAAGGAGGGCATGATGATTGTTGAATGCAGCCAGTGTAAGAAACGCTACCGCCTGGAAGAGGAGAAGATCCCCGCCTCCGGGGCGAAAATGAAATGCAAAGCCTGCGGCACGGTGATCGTCGTCCCTCCCCCTCCCGCCAAAGGCGGGGCCGTCCCTCCGCCGAAGCCCCCGTCCGCCCCCGCGCCCAAAACGGTGCCGCCTCCCGCCCCCGGCGGGACCGCCGGCCCGGGCCCGCTCGCTCCGGGCCTCCGGATCCTGCTCGCGCTCGACGACCAACCCCTCCTGGCCGAGTTCCAGCCCCAACTGGCCGCCCGGAAATTCGAGGTCAAGGAAGTGTGGGACGGGATCGAGGCCCTGATCGAGCTCGACCATAACCCTTACGACCTGGCCCTCATCGGGATCGAGCTGCCCCGGATGTACGGTTTCGAGATCTCCCAGGTGCTCCGGCGGGACCCCCGCCAGGAAGACCTGAAAATCATTCTGATCGGGGCCGAGCGCGGGCCGAAAAAATACCAGCGCCCGGCCGAGGCCCTCTCGGGAGCCAACGCCTTCCTGGAACGGGAAGGCGCGGGCCGGGAATTGATTCCGGCCATTACCAGGCTCTGGGAGAAACAGTCCGCCGGGGCCCCGCCCCCGGCCGAGTTCCCGGCCCCCCTGGCCGCCCCTGCGCCCAAAGCGGCGCCGGCCCCTCCGCCGCCTCCCATCGCGGCCCCCGCGCCCCCGAAAGCCGCCGCCCCTCCTCCGCCGCCGCCAATCGCGGCCCCCGCGCCTCCGAAAGCCGCCACCCCTCCTCCGCCGCCAATCGCGGCCCCCGCGCCTCCGAAAGCCGCCGCCCCTCCTCCGCCGCCTCCCCCCCCGCCTCCGCTCCTCACCGAGCCCAAAGCGGCCGGCCCGGCTCCCACCCCCGCGCCCCCTCCGGTCCCGCCGCCGGCCGCCAAGCCTCCGGAAGCGCCCGCCGCGACGGGTTCCCCGGAAGAGGAGAAAGCCAAGCGCCTGGCCCGCATCATTGTTTCCGACATCGCCCTTTACAACGCGGACT
>JAQTNV010000043.1 GCA_028713675.1 bacterium | reverse complement strand
TCGTCCCGCACCCCGCCCAGGGAGATCCGCACGAACTTCCGGTTGGTGGCCCGGGCGATGGATTTGCCCAGGGAGGTTTTTCCCACCCCCGGGGGCCCCACGAAGCAGAGGATCGGGCCCTTGAGCTTGCCCACCAGTTTCTGGACCGCCAGGTATTCGAGGATGCGTTCCTTGACCTTCTTCAGGCCGTAGTGGTCCTCTTCCAGGATCTTCTCGGCCGCGTCCAGATCGATCTTGTCGTCGGTGAATTCCTGCCAGGGCAGGGAAAGGATCCAATCGATGTAATTCCGGCTGACCGTGGCCTCGGCCGACATCGGGGGCATGAGCTTCAGCTTTTTCATCTCCTTGGTGGTCTTGTCCAGGGCCTCTTCGGAGAGTTTTTTCTGCTTGATTTTATTTTCCAGGTCCGTGAGCTCGGTCTGGAACTCGTCCTTCCGGCCGAGTTCCTTCTGGATCGCCCGCATCTGCTCGTTCAGGTAGTATTCCTTCTGGGTCTTTTCCATCTGTTTTTTGACCCGGCCCCGGATCTTCCGCTCGATCTGAAGAATCTCGATCTCCCCCTGGAGGAAGGTGAAAATGGTCTCGAGGCGCTGGTTCAGTTCCACGATCTCGAGGAGCTTCTGCTTCTCGTCCAGCTTCACATCCAGGTGCGGGGAAATCACGTCGATCAGGCGGGAGGGATCGTCGATCCCGGCCACGGTGACAATCATCTCCGGGGGGACTTTCTTGTTCATCTTGACGAAGGCCTCGAAGGCGGAAACGGTGTTCCGGACCAGGGCCTGGGTTTCCGGGCCTTCTTCCTGGCTGTCCTGGATCTCGTCCAGCTCGACCAGGTAGAAGTCGTCCCGGGGGAGGAAATCCTTGACCCGGGCCCGCTTTTTCCCCTCGACCAGGATCTTCACGGTCCCGTCCGGGAGCTTGAGCATCTGGAGAATGGTGGAGATCGTTCCCACCGAGTAGATGTCCTCGGGCTTGGGGTCGTTGGTCTTGGCGTTCCGCTGGGCCACCAGGAAGATCTCGCGCTCCCGGGTCATGGCCATGTTCAGGGCCGCCACGGATTTTTCCCGGCCGACGAAAAGGGGGACCATCAGGTGGGGGAAAACAATGATATCCCGGAGGGGCAGCAGGGGCATGACCAGGCCTTTGCCGCCCGGGGTGAAGCCGTTGTGATTGTCGATACTGAAGGCCATACTCTTACCTCCTTATAGTCCGAACCGGGGAGCTCAGGCCGTCCCCACGGCGGTTTTCCCGTAGACCAGGATCGGGTCCTTCCCCTGCTGGAGCACCTCGGCGTTGAGGATCACCTCCCGAACCTCGCTCTTGGAGGGGAGGTCGTACATGATGTTGAGCATCACCTGCTCGAGGATGGCCCGGAGACCCCGGGCCCCGGTGCTCCGCTGCTGGGCTTCCTTGGCCACCGCGGTCAGGAAATCGTCGGTGAACTTCAATTTTACCCCTTCGATCTCGAAGAGTTTCTGATACTGTTTCAAAATCGCGTTCTTGGGCTTGGTCATGATGCTGACCAGGTCATTCTCCTCCAGCTCGTCCAGGGCGGCCACCACCGGGAGCCGGCCCACGAATTCCGGGATCAGCCCGTAGCGGATCAGGTCCTCGGGCTGGGACTCGCGGAGAATGTCCCCGATCTTTTTCTCTTTCTTGCTCAGGATCCGGGCCCCGAAGCCGATCCCGCTCGCGGAGATGCGGCCCGAGACGATCTTGTCCAGGCCCACAAAGGCGCCGCCGCAAATGAAGAGGATGTTGGTGGTATCCACCCGGATGTAGTCCTGCTGGGGATGCTTCCGGCCTCCCTTGGGGGGGACGTTGGCCGTGGTGCCCTCAATGATTTTGAGGAGGGCCTGCTGGACCCCCTCTCCGGAGACGTCCCGGGTGATCGAGGGGTTTTCCGACTTGCGCGAGATCTTGTCGATCTCGTCGATGTAAACGATCCCCCGCTTGGTTTTTTCCAGGTCGTAGTCGGCGGCCTGGAGCAGGTTCAGGATCACGTTTTCCACGTCTTCGCCCACGTAGCCGGCCTCGGTCAGGGTGGTGGCGTCGGCGATCGCGAAGGGAACCTCCAGGATCCGGGCCAGGGTCTGGGCCAGGAGGGGCTTGCCCGAGCCGGTCGGCCCCAGCATCAGGACGTTGGACTTCTGGAGCTCGATGTCGCCCGGGGAAATATTGCGGTCGATCCGTTTGTAGTGGTTGTAAACCGCCACCGAGAGGATTTTCTTGGCCTGTTCCTGCCCGATCACGTACTGGTCCAGGATGCCCTTGATCTCGGCCGGGCGGGGTAAACGGTTTTTCGGGACGGAAAGGTCGTCCCGTTTTTCCTCGGCGATGATTTCGTTGCAGAGCTCGACGCATTCGTCGCAGATGAAAACCGAGGGGCCGGCGATCAACCGCTGCACTTCGCGCTGACCCTTGCCGCAGAAGGAGCAGGAAAGCTCCCGGGGCTCGTTTAAGTTTCTCCGGTTCATGGATTTTTTCCCGCTACCGTACCGCCGGGGCGGGCCGATTTCCGCTTTTCAATCACCTCGTCGATAATTCCGTATTCCTTGGCCTCCAAGGCAGTCATGATGAAATCCCGTTCGGTGTCCCGCTCGATCCGGGCCAGGTCCTGCTTGGTATGGAAGGCGAGGATCTGGTTCAGCTCCTGCCGGATCCGGATGATCTCCCGGGCGTGGATGGAGATATCGGTGGCCTGTCCCTGCACCCCCCCGATCGGCTGATGGATGATGACCCGGGAGTTGGGCAGGGCGAAACGCTTGCCCGCGTTCCCGGCGGCCAGGAGCAGGGCCGCCATGCTCGCGGCCTGGCCCATGCAGAGGGTTGAGATCGGGCACTGGATGAAGCGCATGGTGTCGTAGATCGCCAGGCCGGCGGAAATCACCCCCCCGGGACTGTTGACGTAAACGTTGATTTCCTTGTCGGGGTCCTCGGATTCCAGGAAAAGGAACTGGGCGATGATCAGGTTGGCGACATCGTCGTCAATCGGCGTGCCGATGAAGATGATCCGGTCCTTGAGCAGGCGCGAATAAATATCATAGGCCCTTTCCCCTCGGTGGGTCTGCTCAATTACCATCGGGATCAGGTAATTTTTCATTCTTTTATTTTAGCATTTGCCAGGAGCAAGGCAAAGATTCGCTCTCGGAGAAGCTCCTGACGGGCTTGATTTTTCAGCTTTTCCTGCTCTGCTTCCGGGTTTTTCCCGCCCTGCCGGCTGTTCGGGTCGCTCAGCTTGGCCTCGACCTCTTCGGCGCTGATCTCGATTTTTTCCTGAGCGGCAATGGAGTTGAAGATAATTTCATTCTGGAGTTCGTTGGCGGCCTCCTCCCGGAAACGGTCGAGGAGCTTTTTCCCCTCCTCGGTCTCCAGGTTGAAAGCCAGGCCCTGCTGGCCCAGGTTCGACTGCATGAGGTACACCAGGAATTGGGCCCGTTCCTCGACGGCGGCGGGGGCCAGGGTGACCGGGTTGCGTTCCCGCAGCTGGGCGAGGAGGCGGTTTTTCAGCTCCCGCTCCTCCCGGTTCTGGCTTTCCTTTTCCAGGCCGGACCGGATGGCGCCGGTCAGTTCCGGCAGGGTTTTATAGGAAGAGATCTCGCGGGCGAAATCGTCGTTTAATTCGGGGAGGACGGTTTCCTTGATCTCATGCACCTTGAGGTTCAGGGTGGCTTGCTTTCCGGAGAGACCCTTCTGGGGATGGTCGGCGGGAAAGGTGACCCGGACCTCTTTCTGCTCGTCCCGTTTCATCCCGAGGAGGGCTTCCTCCATTTCCGGGAGAAAACGGTTGGTTCCTACCTGGACGGTAATGCTCTTTTGGACCTTTTCCTTTTTGTCCCCGGGGAGGAGAACCCGGTAATCCATAACCACATGGTCGTCCTTTTTCACGGGGCGGTTTTCTTCCACCACCTTGAGCTGGGCCTGCCCCGCGCGGAGCTTCTCCAGGCTGGCGGTGACTTCTTCCTCCGGCACCGGGAAGCGGGGTTTTTCCACGGAAAGGTCGCGGTAGCGCCGGGCCTCCACTTTCGGAAGAACGGCGAAGGTGACGTGGTAGCGGAAAGGCTGGTCCGCGGCGAACTTGTCGGTCTCAATCCGCGGCCGGCTGGCCGGCTCGAGGCTTTTCTGGGCCAGGGCGGCCGGGTAGGTGTCCTCGACCAGATGCTCGACGGCATGGGCCTCGGCCTCTTCGCGGAAATAACTTTCCAGCACGGGGCGGGGAATCTTGCCGGGCCGGAAGCCCTTGATCTTGGCCTTCTTGCCGACGAGCAGGTAGGCATGATCGATTTCCGCCTTCACCATCTCCGGCGGGATTTCCACGGAGAGCTTGATCTGTTGGCCCTCGACTTCCTGGGTTTCCATCTTCAGGTTCTTCTGTTCCGTATCCATGGGCGTTTTCCCTTTCGTCAAATTTGTGTTTCCGTCAGCTGTTATCCATCCCCATGATCCTCTGCCCGGGCGGCCGGCCCGGAGAGGTGAGGAGAATATTTCTCCCGATAAATTTGGTGCGAGAGGGGGGAATTGAACCCCCAACCGCTATTGCGGACCAGATCCTAAGTCTGGCGCGTCTGCCATTTCCGCCACTCTCGCCCGATTAAGATCTACCTCAGCCCAAAATATATATTCTAACAAGTTTAAGCGTTTCCCGCCTCTCCGGGGCTGATCCCGGGAAAAACAGCCGGAAATAAACCCGGAATCGTTTATCCCGGGGACCGCTTTGTTTTGATTAATTGTATTTTCTTCTCTCGATGCCGGCTTTTGACCTCAATTTCTCTCTTGGCCGCTTCGGACCGGTCGGAATATTCTTCCCGGTAAACCAGTCTGACCGGCCGATGGGACCGCGTATATTTGGCGCCTTTGCCCCGGTTATGGAAATCAAGACGATTTTCCAGATTATTGGTTATGCCGGAATACAGAGAGCCATCCCGGCATTTGAGAATATAAAAGAACCAGCTCATCGGTTGAGATGAAATTAAAAACCCCTCACCTTCGGCTTGGGGTTTTTTACATCCAAGATGAAAAAAAGCAGGAATCGTTTATTCCGAGGACTCTGTCCGAGGAAAACCTGTGGCCCGCTTGGTTTCGATTAATTGTATTTTCTTTTCCCGGTTCCAACTTTTCACCTCGATTTCCCTCTTCCTCGCTTTAGACTTGTCGGAGAATTCCTCCCAGTAAGCCAGAGAAACCGGCCGATGGGATCTTGTATACTTAGCGCCTTTGCCTCGGTTGTGGATGATCAGGCGATGGATGAGGTCATTCGTTATTCCGGAATATAGCGAGTCATCCTTGCATTTAAGAATGTAAAAAAACCAACTCATTATTTTATCTGAAAACAAAACCCCTCACCGTCAGCTCGGGGTTTATAAAAATCAAAATCAAAGCTCCTCGCTTCGCTCGGAGTTTTTTTTCATCAGAGATGAAAAAAAGTGGGTCGTACAGGAATCGAACCTGTGGCCCGCGGATTAAGAGTCCGCTGCTCTACCTGCTGAGCTAACGACCCAAATTCTTCTGGTGCGCCCGGGGCGACTCGAACGCCCGACCTGCGGATTCGAAGTCCGACGCTCTATCCGTCTGAGCTACGGGCGCAAGAGTGGGGTGAGTGAAGGGGCTTGAACCCTCAACCACTGGAGCCACAGTCCAGTGCTCTGCCAATTGAGCTACACTCACCATCAAAAGCAGTAATCCTATAATCAAAATCCGCTAAATTATCAACCATCCCGGGTATATTATAACGTTTTACTTTCCTTTTTTCGTTTCCCGATTCACTTTATTTCTGGCGTCTTGATTTCCACCTTTCACCCTTCACCTTTGGCCCTTAACCTGTTGAGAAGATGGTGCGCCTGGAGCGACTCGAACGCTCGGCCTACGGATTAGAAGTCCGTTGCTCTGTCCATCTGAGCTACAGGCGCTCTTTTTTCATTTTATTTCCTAAGGTTAATGTAGGTTTTTACCGTTCCTCCGTCAAGGAAGACGGCCGATTTTTCCCCCGGTCCGGCTTGGATTTTCTTGCTGATCACCCGGCCGGCGGGTTTTGCGCTCTTCGTTCTTTCGTTTCCCCGCTCTCGTTTTTTCCTGTTTATGGCCTGCGGTTTAAATCGTTTGACCGTTTTCCGTTTTTTTCAGATAATGCTCAAAACCCGGTTCTCCTTAAATTCATTTCTTGTTTAAGAGTCTGAGAGTTTTTATCCAGGGCGAGTAAGGAAAAATGGCAGGCGGAGAAGAAGATTCAAAAGATAAGGTTCCGTGTCAAGGATTGCTCAAATTAATAGAAATTCAGAAGCGTCGTTTGCGCCAATTTATTTGATTGCGATTTTGCTCTTTTTCGCCGCCGGGGGACCATTTGGTTGCAGTCACAAATCCAGTCCCGGCGGTCACGGCGTTCCTTATACCGAAGAGCGGGCCCCCTGTTCAAAATCCAATCCCCTCAAGAATCTTTACTTCGGCGATCTGCACTCCCATACCTCATCTTCCTATGACGCGTGGATCTGGGGGAGCCGGGCGACCCCGGAGGATGCCTACCGTTTCGCCCGGGGCGAGCGGATCGGCCTGGAACCGTTCAATCCGGAAGGAGAGCCCACCCGGAGCCTTCAGCTCGAGCGCCCGCTCGATTTCGCCGCGATCACCGATCATTCCGAGTTTTTCGGCGAGACCGACGCCTGCACGGCGCCCGGTTTGAGCGTCTATGACTCCCCGTCGTGTTCGCTCATCCGGGACGGTAACGACATGAGCATGCTGATCTTTTCCAATGTTATTTTCAGCGCGAGCCCGGCGCGCTTTCCGGACATCTGCGGTCCGGCGGGAATAGACTGCGCGGAACAGGCCCGGGCCGTATGGCGAAGAATCCAAGCGGCGGCGGAGGGAGCATACGACCGCTCCGCGGATTGTTCCTTCACTTCTTTTGTCGCCTATGAGTACACCGATACCGCGGGGATCAGCAACCTGCATCGAAACGTGATCTTCAGGAACGCCGCGGTTCCCGACCTGCCGGTGAGTTACCTGGAGCAGGCAACGCCCGAGGGATTTTTAAGCGAACTCGAAAGAATTTGCCCCGGCTCCGGGGAAGGCTGCGAAGCCATCTCTATCCCCCACAATTCGAACCTCAGCAACGGCAGGATGTTTGCGGTCGAATACCCGGGGGCGCAAAACCGGGAAGAGGAGAAGGAGCTGGCCGCACTCCGGGCGCGGAGGGAGCCCCTGGCCGAGATTTTCCAGCATAAGGGGGATTCGGAATGCCGGCAAAGCTTTTCCGGGATCCAGGGCCCGGATGATGACCTCTGCGGTTTTGAGAAATCAAACTGGTTTTCCCCGGAGGATTGCGGAGAAGGCACTGGCTCGGGGGGAATGATGGGGCAGGGGTGCCTTTCCCGATGGGA
This sequence comes from bacterium, assembly GCA_028713675.1. Taxonomy (GTDB): domain Bacteria; phylum Desulfobacterota; class JAPLJL01; order JAPLJL01; family JAPLJL01; genus JAPLJL01. The sequence continues at coordinate 20,645 of JAQTNV010000043.1, read as the reverse complement.
TTTCATCCGCTCCGCCCTGCTGAAGGGTTTGCTGGAAGAGGAGCGCCTGGGGGTAAACCCCTTCAAGCTCGGGATCATCGCCTCCACCGACACCCACAATGCCACTCCCGGCGCGGTGGAGGAAAACCGCTATGAGGGCCACGCGGGATGGAACGAAGACAGCATTTCGAAGCGGCTCACCTTGATCACCTATGGGCCGTTAATGATCGCTGCCAATCCGGGAGGATTGACCGCCGTTTGGGCGGAAGAGAATTCCCGCGACTCGATCTTCAATGCCCTGCTCCGGCGGGAGACCTATGCCACCAGCGGCCCCCGGATTTCCGTGCGGTTTTTCGGGGGCTGGAATTTACCCGGCAGCATGTGCGGCGCTTCCAACCTGGTGGAGATCGGCTCCCGGGAGGGCGTGCCGATGGGCAGAGACCTGCCGCCGATGCCGGCCGGAATCTCGGCCCCCACCTTTGGAATCCTGGCGGCCCGGGATCCGGGCGGGGGAGGAAGAACCGGAACGCTCCTGCAGCGTGTTCAGGTCGTCAAGGGATGGCTGGAAACCGCCACCCAGCCGGCTTACCGAATCTACGAGGTTGCCGGGGATCCCGATAACGGCTCGTCCATAGACCCCACCACCTGCGAAACCGCGGGAGCCGGTTTCGATACGCTCTGCACCGTCTGGACTGATCCGGATTTTCATCCCGGGCAGAGGGCTTTTTATTATGTCCGGGTGATCGAGAACCCGACCTGCCGCTGGAGCACCATTCAATGCCATAGCCTGGCCCCGGACCAGCGCCCGGATACCTGCGATGACCCGCTGATTCCCAACGTGATCCAGGAAAGGGCATGGACCTCTCCCATCTGGTACCGGCCGGAGGCCAATTCAAATCCGCCGGGATGAAAAAAGGCATTCTCAGTGGAAATTGGCGGTGGGGGGATTCCCGCCCGCGATTTTATCGGCAGGGAATGGCAAGCTTCATCGGCCGGCTCTGTATTGTATTAACCTCCCGGGGTCATTTAAAATTCAAACATGAAATCCAAATCGATAATTAAATCTTTTGGGTTGGGAGGGATTTTATTCTTCGGGGCGGCGGTTCTGGCCGTTCCGGCCCGCGCGGACGCGGTTTCTCCGCCCGGGGCGGAGAAACCGCCGGTTCAGATCCAGGCCCCCGGTATTCCTCGCCCGGAATCCTGGGCCGTTCCGATCACCGACAGAATCGGATTGCCGAACCTGTTCAAGATCAATGAGGTCCTCTATCGCGGCGCCCAGCCGAAACATAAAGGCTTTGCCCAGCTGAAGGCGATGGGGATCAGGACGGTGGTGGATCTCCGGCTGCTGCATTCGGAAAGGGAGAGGGCCGAAAAGATCGGATTGCGTTACGTGCGCCTTCCGGAAATAACCTGGGATGAGAAAAACCAGGACGTGATCGATTTCCTCCGGGTGGTCAACGATCCCGGCAATCAGCCGGTTTTCGTCCATTGCCATCACGGCTCCGACCGGACCGGCGCGATGATTGCGGCCTATCGGGTGGTCGTGCAGGGGTGGTCCCGCGAAGAGGCCATCAGGGAAATGACCGAAGGCGGATATGGGTTCCATCCGATGTGGAAAACCCTGGTCAAGTTCATCCAGGATCTGGATGTGGAGAAGATCCGGAAAAGCATTGAAACCAAAAAATAGCGGCATGGGCGAAAAGAAAAAAAGAAAATATCTGTGCGGGCTGATGATCCTCTCCGTCCTGGGACTGGCGGGGAATATTTTTGCCGGAGGGAAAACCGAAGAGGTTAAGCCGGCCAATCAGAAGGCGATCGCCATTTCCGCCGGGCGGGACCATACCTGCGCCTTGATCTCCGGAGGCGCGGTGAGGTGCTGGGGAGCCAACCAATCCGGCCAGCTGGGGGATGGAAGCGAAACCTCCCGCTCCATCCCGGCGGATGTCGCCGGGCTCGCGGGAGGAAACAAGGCGGTCTCCGCCGGAGGGTCCGCCACCTGTGTCCTGACCGCCGGGGGAGGGGTGGAATGCTGGGGCGACAACCAGCGCGGCCAGCTGGGAAATGGGAATAATGCCGGTTCCCGGAAGCCGGTTCCGGTCGCGGGCCTCTCGGGCGGGTTGGAATCCCTGGATGCCGGGGACAATCACGCCTGCATAGTGACGGGGGAAGGAAAGTCTCAATGCTGGGGAGATAACCAGACCGGGCAGCTGGGGGACGGCAGCCGGGCGGAGAAAAAACCGCCGGTGGACGTGATCGGGATAAATCGGAGGATTACCTCCATCTCCGCGGGCCGGGCGCATACCTGCGCGCTGACTTTTATGGGCGGGGTGAGATGCTGGGGAGAAAACAAGTTCGGCCAGCTGGGCGACGGGGGAAATCTCGCCCGGGAAGTGCCGGGCGTGGTCGCGGGTTTCGCGAAAAGCTATGTCGCCCTCTCGGCCGGCGGGGATCATACCTGCGCGCTGACTTTCCTGGGCCGGGCGAAATGCTGGGGCAACAACCGGCTGGGGCAACTGGGGGATGGTACCAACGCGGAAAGGTACGCTCCCACCAAGGTTTCCGGCCTGAAGAAGGGGGCCGCCGCCGTTTCCGCCGGCGGAGGCCACACCTGCGTTTTGACTGTCGACGGCGGGGTGAAATGCTGGGGGGACAACCGGTTCGGTCAGCTCGGAGACGGGAGCAATGTGTCCCGGAACAAACCGGTGGATGTCGCGGGGCTGGGGGCCGGCGCGGAGTCTGTTTCCGCCGGTAAATCCCATACCTGTGCCCTCCTCACCGACGGATCCGTGCAATGCTGGGGAGCCAACGGGGAGGGACAGTTGGGGGACGGAACCCGGGATTCCCGGAATGTTCCCGTGAAAGTTTTGGGGTTCGGACCCTGACCCGAATTAGGGATTTCAGAGGCCAGGGCCTGCTTTTTGCATAACGGGCAGTTGGAGGAAGAAATATTAGTTTATTTCCATTTTTCTCTTGACATCCTCGGAAAATGAGTGAAAATAGAGAACAGGATATCCGATTTTTTTTACCTTTAATAACAAGGAGGAAGAATGGCCAAGGAGAAGGTGACGAAGGTTGGAGTAAAGCGGGAAAAGGGCTGGCTTTATTACATTGACAAGCAGGGCAATGTCGCCCGCAAAAGAATGGCCCGGGGCGGCGCCAAGAAGCAGAATCTGGGCAAGGCCGAAGTAATTTCCAAGACCGGGATCAAGCGGGAGAAAAGCTGGCTTTATTTCATCGACAAGCAGGGAGACATCTCCCGGGCCAAGATGGCCAGAAAGAAATAGTTTTTTCGTAACTTATTCCTGCGGAAAAACAAGACCCAGTCCGCCTGAGAAGGTGGCTGGGTCTTTTTTTTCCACTTGAAAAAGGTCGTAGGTTGTAGGTGGTAGGTGATGGGTAATCTAGTTTGTTGGGTCCTTCGGGTTCTTGGTGTCTAAATTTGTCTGTTGTGTCTATTGAGTCTATCGAGTCTATTGTGTCGAAATATTAAATCTTTATTTTGATTCTATGAATTGTCTTTTAGACACTATAGACACTACGAACGCTATGGACGCTATGGACCCTATAGACGCTATGGACTTAATAGACTCAATGGACGCTTTTATCCTATGACCTACCTGTCCTGAGCGTAGTCGAAGGATGACCTACAACCTTATTTTTTCTCGGCGGAGATCGCCCGATAGGTCTGCATGTAACGGCGGCAGATGCGGTCGCGGCCCAGGATGGCGTCGGAGGCCCGGAGAGACATCAGGGTATTGACCCGGGTGGGATCCATGATCGCCGCGTCCAGGCCGGCCTGCTGGCAGAGGATCAAGAAAGCCTGATTGATCACCTCTCTTTGCGGCAGGCCGAAGCTGATGTTGCTCAAACCCACCACGGTCCGGGCGCCGGGAAAACGGGTTTTGATCGAGCCGATCAGCTCCAGGTTCATCGCCCCGGCCTTATCGTTGGCGCAGATCGGCATGACCAGGGGATCAAAGTACAGGCACTCGGGTTTGATTCCTTTTTCCCGGGCGGCCAGGAAGATTCTTTCCGCCGCCCGCAGCCGTCCCTCCATCGAGGTGGGGATGCCCTTTTCATCCATGCAGAGGGCGATGAGCGGGCCGCCGGTGTTTTGGGCCAGGGCCAGCAGGCTTTCGAGGCGGGCGGGGGCGGCGCTGGCGGAATTGATCCAGGGAGTGGGGCCCTTCACCAGTGGCAGCCCGGCCGCGATCACCTCGGGGTTTTCCGAGTCGATCGCCAGCGGCTTGGCGGTGGCTTTCTGGACGACCTCCACCAGCCATTTCATGTCTTCAATCTCGGCCGGGCCCTTGGCTTTGCCGGTCCCGGCGTTGACGTCGATCACGTCGGCCCCGGCCTGGTCCTGTCTGCGCACGGCCGCGGTGATCGCCTCCGCGTCCCTCTGGTTGATGGCGGCGGCGATGCCCTTCAGGGTGCCGTTGATTTTTTCACCGATGATCAGCATATATTACTCAGAATAATTATAAATATTTTTAAGAGCCGAACCAAGATGATCAGAAAAAACCGGCAATCGGAACAGAAAATTATGAAAAGCCTGGCGCTTTTTGACCTCGATGGAACCCTGATCGAATCGATGAAGTTCGACGCCGATTGTTACGTGGAGGCGGTCCGGCGGGTCCTGGGGATCGCGTCGGTGGATACCGACTGGTCCCATTATCACAATGTCACCGACGCCGGGATCCTGGCGGAGATCCACCGGATGAATTTTCACCGGGAAATCAGCCGGGATCCGGCCCGGAAGGTCAAAGAGAGCTTCGTCCGGATCATCAAGGCCCGTTTGCAATCGGAAAAGATCAGACTGAAACCCCTGCGGGGCGCCGGCGGAATGCTGAGGGCTCTGCAGGCGTCGGAACGGTGGATGGTTGCCCTGGCTACGGGGGGCTGGCGGGAATCGGCGGAGGTCAAGCTCGGGAACGCGGGCTTGCCGGTGGACGGGATCCCGATTTTTTCCGCCAACGATTCCATCTCCCGGCCGGGAATTTTGCAGGCCGCGGTCCGGGCGATGTTGAAAAGCGAAAAACTCAGGCGTTTCGAGAAAATCGTTTACGTCGGGGACGGGGTCTGGGATGTCTGGGCGGCCCGGGAAGCGAAGGTCGCCTTCGTGGGGGTGGGTACGGGGACGAAAATACTTCTGCGGGAGGGGGCGGTCCGGGTGGTCAGGGATTATTCGGATTTGAAAAAATTCCTGACGGCGCTGGAAACCAGCTCAGTCCCGACTGAAAAATAGCCGTTTCGTGTTTCCGGTTTCTGGTTTCGGGCTAAACCAGAGAAACCAGAGAAACCAAAATAACCGAAAAAACTAAATCCGGGTGATGACGGTCAGGACCTCGACATGGGGGGTTTGGGGAAACATGTCGAAAGGCGTTACTTTCGATACCCGGTACCCTGATTCCGCCGGCAGGGACAGATCCCGCGCCAGGATCGCCGGGCTGCAGGAGATATAAACTATCCGCCGGGGATTGAGCTTCAGCGCCAGCCCCAGTTCCTCTTTCCCACCCTCCCGGGGCGGGTTGAGCAGAACCAGATCGAATTTTTCCTGCTTTTCCGTCAGCTTTTTCAATTCCGAAGCCGCATCCCCCTGGGAAAACGCGAGGTGGTCAAGACCGAGCTCGGCCCGTTTTTTTTCGGCCGCGCGGACGGCGGCGGGATTCCTTTCGATGGCCAGGATCCGGCCGGAAGCGGGGGAAAAAGCGAAGCTGAAGTTCCCGCTTCCGGCGAAGAGTTCGAGAACCCGCTCTTCCTCCCCGGGCTTGAGCTCCCGGACCACCGCCTGGACCAGGATTTCATTGAGCGCGCGGTTGGCCTGAACGAAAGCCCGTCGGCGGCTGTCCACCGCGACCTTCACCCCGGCCATTCCCGCCAGCTGGATGAGCTCTTCCCGGTCTTTCCGGGAGGCGGGAGGGGTGAACTCCACGCTGACCACCCCGTCCTCGTCCCGGGTCATTTCGCAGGAGGTGAAGGCCAGGGAACGGGGACGGATTTCCTTCAGAAAGTCCCGGACGAAATTGAAGGCCGGCCGAAGCTCCGGTTCGAGGAGGAGGCAATTCCCGACCGCGACGAATTTATGGGAGCCCCGGATGGAAAAGCCGAGCCGGCCCGAGTCCAGGTTGAAACGCGCCCGGCGGCGGTACCCGAGCTCGCGGGGGGAGGGCACGGTCGGCTCCACCTCTGCCCCGGCGAATCGGCCGATCCGGAGGAGGGCGTCGCGGACAATCGCCTGCTTGGCCGCCAGTTGGGCCGGGTAACTCACGTGCTGCCAGGAACAGCCGCCGCATTTGCCGAAGTAATCGCAGGGCGGCTCGACCCGGTCGGCCGAGGGCCGGGTGATTTCCATGATCTGGGAGCGGATGAAATTTTTCTTGCGGGAGACCGGCTCGACGATCAGCTCGTCGCCCGGTACGGAAAACGGCACGAAATGAACCATTCCCTCCGCGCGCCCCACGCCGTCCCCGGAATCCGCCAGCCCCGTTATTTTCAGTTCGCAGGTTTCCAAATTGCTTTTATTATAATTTAATAGGTCCAATAAGTCGTATAGGTCCCATAGGACCTATCAAAACCAAGGGGAAACCAATGATGAAAAAAGGGATGAATTTGATCTTGGGGCTGGCCGGGATTTGCCTCGCGGCCTGCGCTTCGGATATTTCGCAAAAATACGCTTTTTCCCTGGTGGAGCCGGCGATTAGCGAGTCCACGGCGGTGCAGGATGAAACCCTCCGGATAATCATCACGCCGGGTTTTTACGAGATCGGGCTCTTGATTGATAACCTGATCTGGGAACCGGTGATTATCAACTGGAACGACGCCCGTTATATCGACCCGGACGGGAAAACCCAGCGGCTCATCCACCGGGGGATCAAGCTCCAGGACCGGGAGGTTCCCCAGTTGTCCGGGAAAATCCCGCCCCGGGAATCCCTGGATGAGCTGATTATTCCCTTCGACAAGATCAAGCAGGGGATGGAGGGATGGTATATCGAGCGCCTGTTTGACGGCTACGAAAACCGGGCCCCGGGATTCGAGTTTGGGATCGTCCTCCCCGTGCAGACCAAGGCGGGAAAGAGCGAATATCATTTGAAGGTAAAAGCGACGAGAAAATAGAATCAGTAACCGGTAGCCGGTAGCCAGTAACCGGTTGCCGCAACCCTTCGGTTGCGTTCATTAAAATTATTATTTTGTTTCCTGGGATTTTTCGATCTTGGCCCAGGAATCGCGGAGGGAAACGGTCCGGTTGAATACCAGCAGGTTTCCGGGCGTCGAATCGGGGTCAACGCAGAAATAGCCCAGCCTTTCAAACTGATAGCGGTCTTCGGGCTTGGCCTTTCTCAGGCCGGGTTCGATCCGGCAGGAAATTAGAATCTGGAGCGAGTCCGGGTTAAGGGCTTTCGTGAAATCGGCCTCTCCCTCCCCCTCCAGCGGATTGGACTTGTTGAAGAGCCGGTCGTAAAGCCGGACCTCGGCCGGAAGCGATTGATCCGCCGAAACCCAATGCAGGGTGCCTTTGATCTTGCGCCCGTCCGGGGTGTCTCCGCCGCGGGTGGCCGGGTCCCAGGTACAGTGGAGCTCCTTGATCTCTCCGGTTTTTTCATCCTTTAACACCTGGACGCACTTGATGATGCAGGCGTAGCGGAGCCTGACCTCCCGGCCCGGGGCCAGGCGGAACCATTTCGGGGGCGGGTCCTCCCGAAAGTCGTCCCTTTCAATATAAATGGTCCGGGTAAAGGGGACCTTCCGGCTGCCGAAGCCCGGGTCGGTGGGATGATAAGGGGCGTCAAATTCCTCGACCTGGCCTTCCGGGAAGTTATCGATCACCACCCGGAGGGGATTCAGGACCGCCATGACCCGCGGGGCCCGGTTTTCCAGGTCCTGGCGGACGCAGTGCTCGAGGAGGGCCACGTCCACGATCCCCTCGGCTTTGGCCAACCCGATCCGTTCGCAGAAATCCCGGATGGACTCGGGAGTGTATCCCCGCCGGCGGAGGCCGGAGATGGTCGGCATCCGGGGGTCGTCCCAGCCCCGGACGATCTTTTTTTCCACCAGCTCCAGGAGCTTGCGCTTGCTCATGATGGTGTAGCTCAGGTTCAGGCGGGCGAACTCGATCTGCTGGGGATGGGAGGAGACCTTCAGTTCATCCAGAAACCAGTCGTAGAGCGGGCGGTGATCCTCGAACTCGAGCGTGCAGATCGAATGGGTAATCCCCTCGATTGAATCGGAAAGGCAGTGGGCGAAGTCATACATGGGATAGATGCACCACTGGTCCCCGGTCCGGTGGTGATGGGCCTTCTTGATCCGGTACATGATCGGGTCCCGCATGTTCATGTTCGAGGACGCGAGGTCGATCTTGGCCCGGAGGACATGCGCTCCGTCGGGGAATTCCCCCGCCCGCATCCGGGTGAACAGGTCCAGGTTTTCCTCCGGCGAGCGGTCCCGGTCGGGGGTGGCCTGGCCCGGCTGGTAGAAGTTGCCCCGGTATTTCTTGATTTCCTCTTCGCTCAGGCTGCAGACGTAGGCTTTGCCCGTCTTGATGAGTTCCACGGCGAACCGGTAAAGCTTTTCAAAATAGTCGGAGGCGTAGTAGAGCCGGTCTTCCCAGTCGAACCCCAGCCACCTGATGTTGTCCTGGATCGATTCGACGTATTCCACATCCTCGGTCTCGGGGTTGGTGTCGTCCAGGCGCAGGTTGCAGGTGCCATGGTATTCGGCGGCGAGCCCGAAATTCAGGCAGATCGACTTGGCGTGGCCGATATGGAGGTAGCCGTTCGGCTCCGGGGGGAAGCGGGTGGCCACCCGGCCGTCGTTTTTTCCCCGCTCCCGGTCGGTGTTGATGATCTCCTTGATGAAGTTCGAGGCGGGGGCGGAAGCGCCCGGGGCATCAATTTTCATTTTCTCATCCTGGTGACCGTCAGGTTTCTTCATGGGAGAAAAGCATAAGCCGGGGGCCGCCGGTTTGGCAATTGGCATAAAGCTAAAAATAGGTGTTGGGTGTTAGATGTTAGGTATTAGGTGTTAGGTGTTAGGTGTTAGGTTTTTACCCATAACCCATCACCCATGACCTATGACCTTTGGGGAGGTTACTTCAGCAGGCTTTTGGGGTCTTTTTCGCCGATGATCTGGCCGTCCAGCATCTGGACCACCCGGTCGGTCGCGGCGGCGATCAGGGGGTCGTGGGTGACCACGATCAGGGTGGCGCCCTTTTCCTGGTTGATCCGGCGGAGAAGCTCAATGAGCATGTGGCTGGTTTTCGAATCCACGTTCCCGGTGGGCTCATCGGCCAGGATAATGGCCGGATCGTTGGCCAGGCTCCGGGCGATGGCCACCCGCTGTTTTTCTCCCCCGGAAAGGCGGGTGGGAACCTGGTTGATTTTTTTCTCCAGACCGACATCAATGAGGAGCTGGCGGGCCTTCTGGGTCTTTTCCTGGGGAAGGACGAAACCGGAGTCAAACATGGGGATCTCGACATTCTCCAGGGCGGTGAGGGTGGGGACCAGGAAAAAGGCCTGGAATATGAAGCCGATCTTGCGGGAGCGAAACAGGTCGAGATTCTCAACATCGTTCAGGTTGACCCCGTCAATCAGGAGATCCCCGCTGGTGGGCCGGTCGAGGGCCCCGACCAGGTTCAGGAGGGTGGATTTCCCGCATCCGCTCGGGCCCATGATGGACATCAGCTCGCCCTTGTAGATGGTCAGGTTCACCCCCCGGAGGGCCTGGACTTCGCCCTCGATGAAGGATTTGGTTACGTTTCTGAGTTCGACAACCGGGGTGGCCAAGGTGTCTCCTTAAGCAAACATTAGGTCCCTGTTATTCGTACCTGAGCGCTTCGACGGGGGGCAGCCGGGAGCCGCGCCAGGCGGGCAGCAGACCCCCCAGGATCCCGAGGAGCAGAGCCAGGATAATCGCTTCGGAGAAAAGAAAAGTGGTGTATTCGGCCTGGATCAAGCCCCGGAGCTGGCGGAAAAGATTCAGCATCCGCACCGCCCCCATCCCCAAGAAAATCCCGAGCACGCCTCCGCAGAGGGAAAGGACGATGGATTCCTGCATGATCATGTTGATGATCCGGCCTTTGCGCCAGCCCAGGGCCCGGAGGATCCCGATCTCCCGGGTCCGCTCGAAGACGGACATGAACATGGTGTTCATCGTGGCGATGGCCCCGACCAGGAGGACGATCAGGGAGATCCCCCAGGAAAGAGCCTGGGCCATCTTGACGCCTTCGTTCTCATCCACGAACTCCTGGGAGCTGAGGGCCGAAATGTTGGGTAATCTGGTCTCGATCTCTTTCTTGATCTCCGGCAGCTGGCTGGGATTCTGGAGGCGGATGCCGAAGGTGGTGACCTTGCCCGGCCGGTTCATCAGTTTCTGCAGGCGCTGGAGGGATACGATCCCGGCCCCGTTTTCCAGGATATTGCTCGACTCGCAGATTCCCACCACGGTAAACAACTCCCGCTCCACCTCGACTTCGTCGCCGACCGTAACTTTCAGGCTCTTGGCCAGCACGCTCCCGAGAATGATTTCATCCTTGTCTTTGGAGGTGAAGAGGCCGCCGTTCACAATCTTGAGGCGGTTAATGTAATCCCCGCCCAAGGTATACCCGAAAATCATGATCGAGGGTTTGTCCTCGACCGTGGCGATATCGACCATGGTTTCCGTCACCGAGTCCAGCCCCTTGATCTGGCGGAGCTGGTCGCCCAGGGACTCATCCAGGGTGTTTAAAACAAAGTTGGCCTCGCCCCCGGCCTTGACGATGGTCAGATCAACGCCATGGCCCTTGATCATGTTCTTCCAGCCGTGGACGAATCCGTCGGTGATCGAAACCAGGGAAACCACCGCGCCGATCCCGACGGCGATCCCGACCACGGTCAGGACGCTCCGGATCTTGCGCCGCAGGAGATTCTTCCAGACGATCTGAACGAGAACCATGATTGCTTAGGGCTTCTGCAAAAAACGCTCGGTAAAATGGTCGTCCGGGATGGGCTGATCGAATTTGATTTCCACCATCTCCATCACCGTCTTGTGCTTTTTCTGGACGTCTTCCATCACGCTCTTTTTGGAGATCCAGTACTTTTCAATCTTCTGCAGGTCTTCCACGTTGAGCTGTTTCTGCAACTGGCCTTGTTTGTCGTAAAAATCCGCCTTGACCGGGGCCAGGATATCCTTCCGGATCCAGTGGATTACCTTGCTGTAGGGGGAACTCTCCGGGTCCTTGGGTTTGCTCTCGATCCGGTAACAGGTGTTTCCGTTGATATCTTCCTCGCCCAGAAGGGTATGGATATCAGCCTCGGGTTCGCGGCGCTCCATGTCCTGATAAGTAAAATCGGATCCCATGAAGCTGGAAGAACGCTCCTCCATCGCGATCCGGCGGATCTGCTGAAGGGAAGGGAGGTAGATGAATTGTTCGTCCTTGCCCCCGGGAACCTCCCGGTAAAGGAAACCGGTGTCCCGGACATCCGGGGGAGAGAGGAAACGGGTTACGCTCCGGGTGGCTTTCCCGAATTTTTTGCCCCAGATCAGCATTTCCCGCAGGCGGGTCCCGCCTTTCCTGTTTACCAGGGTCATCTTGATTTTGGTGTAGCTGGTCTGAGGGGTTTCCCGGTCTCGGGCCTTTTTAATGATTTCCTCCCCGGTCAGCTCGGCCGCGGAGGAGGGAAGGGAAAGGGACAAAAAAGTTAAGCAAAGAAGAATTGCTCCCAGGCTGAAAATCGCTTGTTTTCTCATCCTTGCTTCTCCTCTCCCCTCCATATTTTTACCTTGAAAGTAAAAGCGGAACCGCCCTGATTTGTCAAGAATATTTCCCTTGATTTCCCAGGGAATCGGGGAAAATTTCTGTTATGGAAAGATTTTTTTTGCTCGTCTCAGGGAGTCTCCGGGTTATCAGCAGGAGAGCGGGAATTCAATTTAAGGTGTTCCAAGTATTTTTTCTTTTTATTGTTCATATTTGCTGAGCTATATTTCCTCGGAATTGCATTGAGAATTCAGCCGCTGTTTTTATTTTATGCTGACCGAAGGAAATTAAGAGAAGACGGGGCTCGGGATAAAAACCGCCGACTTAGTTAACATCTCATGCGCCCAATCGAATGCGCGAACGACAGAGCAGCTTTACATAATGGTCGGGGCGGGCGGATTCGTCCCTCGGATCTTTGAGCTCGGGATAAAAACCGCCGACTTAGTTAACATCTCATGCGCCCAATCGAATGCGCGAACGACAGAGCAGCTTTACATAATGGTCGGGGCGGGCGGATTCGAACCGCCGACCTCCTGCGCCCAAGGCAGGCGCGCTAACCAGGCTGCGCTACGCCCCGACGGTAAAACTCGAAACTCGAAAACTGAATTTGAAACCGTCGACCTTCCCGCGCTTAAATTTCCCCTCAAGGGGAAGGGAATAGAGTGCGGGAAAATTCCGGCCACTTTTTTTTCAGCTCGGCCACCGCCCGCCCCCGGTGGCTGATCCGGTTTTTCTCCCCGGGGGGAAGCTCGGCCACGCTCCGGTCCAATTCCGGAATCATAAACAGGGGGTCATAGCCGAACCCGTTCTGACCCCGGGGCTTAAAATTAATATAGCCTCTTAAAATCCCCTCGACAACCAGAAGTCGGCCGGCTGGGTCGGTTACGCAGATCACGCAGCGGAAGGCCGCCCCCCGTTTTTCCCGGGGCAGGTCCCCGAGCTCCCGGAGGAGCCGGGCGTTGTTGGCCTCGTCTTTTCCTTCCGGGCCGGAATGGCCGGCGAAGCGGGCGGAGAATACCCCGGGCCGGCCGCCCAGGGCGTCCACTTCCAGGCCGGAGTCATCGGCGAGGGTGAGGACCTTTCCCGTCCGCGCGTAGTGGCGGGCCTTGCTGACCGCGTTTTCCCTGAAGGTCAGGCCGTTTTCCAGGTCCGGGTTGTCCTTTTCCGGACCGGGGAAGCTGAGTTCCCAGGGAAGGTCCGCCAGGAGCTCGGAGTATTCTTTCTGCTTTCCGCGGTTCGTGGTGGCGATCAGAATATTCATTTCAATAAAGGTTATGTTAACCGGCTGCGGTTGCGCGGCTCGTTTTGGTTGGGTTTTACGGTTCCGGTAATAAAGCCGAATGACGCAGCCGTTAGACGAAACGAGCAGCCCAACCGATTAACGTTATCCGAATAATTAAAAAATTTGGCCATTATTTGGTAATTGGTTATTGCTTAGTTGTTGGTGATTGGTTATTGATGGTGGGTTTTTGCTGCCGATCCTTCAGGTTGCGTTCTTCCTGAACCATCAGGCCGAATTTCCGGATTCCTTCCGCGATTTTCTCCGCGATGATCCTTTTCCCGTAATCGGTGCTTAAAAAATAACAATCTTCCTGGTTGGAAAGAAACCCGACCTCGATCAGGATCGCGGGGCGGGTGACGCCGTTGAGGACCATGAAGGGGGCCTGTTTTACCCCCCGGAATTCTCCCGGCAGGGACTGGCGGAGCTCCTTATAGATGATCTCGGCCAGTTCGCTGCTTTTTTTCAGGGAGGAGGTTTCGGTGAGGTCTTTCAGAATGGCTTCCAGGATGGGCTCACGGTCCAGGGGTTTTTCCTCGGCCTTGATTTCCCGGTTTTCCTTGAGGGCCACTTCCAGGGCCGCCTCGTCGGTCGGCTTGATGTTCATGAAGAAGACCTCGGGGCCGTCGGCGGTGATCCTTTCTCCCCAGTTGGCGTGGATACTCACGAAAAGGTCGGCGGCCAGGTACTGGGCCAGGCGCTTGCGGTTGGCGAGGGTGAGGTAGGCATCGATATCGCGGGTGAGGGCGGCTTCGAAACGGGGGTCGGAATTCAGGATTTCAAAAAGCAATCTTCCGATATCAAGCACCAGGTTTTTTTCCAGGAGGTTGCAGACCCCCACCGTTCCCCAGTCTTTCCCGCCGTGGCCGGGATCGACCACGACTTCGAGTTTCTTGACGTTCCCGGGGAAAAGGCGCGGGAGTTCCGGGGCCGCGGCGGTTTTTCCCGGGAGGGGAAAGTTCACGGTTTCTGAGGCCAGGCGGGGAAAAGTGGTCCGGCCCGGGAGTTCTTCCGCCCCGCTTGCCGGGTTGGAGATTAGAACGATTCCCAGGAGGAAGAGAGGAATGAAGATACGGGCGTGGCAATGAGAGAAAAAGGACATTTGGTAAATTCTTAAGGCGCAGGCTTCCCTCGGCCACCATGCCTCGGGATCTGATCGAAAAGCCTGTGGCTACCTTTTACCTTTCACCTGCTTATTCCGTCCCCGGCTTGAACCCCATTTTCAATTCATAAACCCCGTCCTCGATGTGCTTGGTCAGGTCGAATCCCATGGTTTCGAACAGGTGGAGCATGGGCCGGTTTTCGGCCAGGACCGTGGCGGTGAACCCGAGCAGGCCCTGCTTCTTGGCCAGGAGGGTCAGGTAGGAAAGCAGCTCCCGCCCGATGCCCTGCCCCTGGCAGTCGTCCCGGGTGATGAAGGCGGCTTCGGCATTCTGGGAATTGGCCTCGAGAATATACTGCCCCAGACCCAGGATTTCTTCCTTGTCCTCTTGTTTTTTCACGGCCACGATGAACATCTGGCGGGAATAGTCCACAATGACGTATTTCTGGAGACGATCATGGTGCATGTCCTTGCGCATGGAGAGGAAGCGGCGCTCCAGGCTCTTGTCGGAGAGGGAGTAGAAAAGATCCTTGAGGAGGGGTTCATCGCTGATCTTGACCGGCCGGAGGAGGATTTCCTGGCCGTTCTTGAGGGTGCGGAGAATTTCGAGCTCTTCCGGGTACTCGCCTTTTTCCCCCGGGATGAACTCCTGGTCGGAATAGATCAGGTGGTATTTTTTGGCTTCCTCGATCAGCCCGGCGCGGAATTTCGGGTGGGCGATCGCGATGAGCTCCATCGCCCGTTCCCGGATATTTTTTCCGTGCAGGTAGGCGATCCCGTACTCGGTGACCACGTAATGGACATCGCCCCGGTTGAGGGTGATCCCGGAACCTTCCTCCAGATAGGGCACGATCCGGGAAATAGCCCCGTTTTCCGCGGTGCTGGGGAGGGCCAGGATGGTTTTCCCGTTCCGGGCCAGCATCGCGCCCCGCATGAAGTCGGCCTGGCCCCCGATCCCGCTGTAAAACACATGGCCGATGGATTCGGCGGTGGCCTGGCCGGTCAGATCCACGTCCAGGGTGCTGTTGATCGCGACCATGTTGTCATGCTGGGCGATGATCAGCGGGTTGTTGGTGTAATCGATCGTCCGGAACTCGATGGCCGGGTTGTCATGGATGTAGGCGTAGGTTTCCGGGCTGCCCATGCAGAAGGACGTCACGGTTTTGCCCCGGTTGATCGTTTTTTTCGAGTTGTCCACCGCGCCGATTTTCAGGAGTTCCGCGATCCCGTCGCTTAAAAGCTCGGTATGGATCCCCAGATGTTTTTTCTCCTTGAGGTTGGCGAGGATGGCGTTGGGAATCGAGCCATAGCCGACCTGGATGGTGTCTCCGTCCTGGACCAGGCGGGAAACGTAATTGCCGATTTTCCGGATCACCTCGTCATCCGGGTCGCCGTGGTATTCCAGGATCGGCTCGTCGTGGGGAAGGAGAAAATCCACGTCGCTGATCGGAAGAAATCCGTCCCCGTGCACCCGGGGCATATGAGAATTCACCTGGGCGATGACCAGGGATGCCACTTCGACGGCGGCTTTGACCACGTCCACGCTCACCCCCAGGGAAAGGTAGCCATGGCGGTCCGGGGGCGAGGTTTGGATCAGGGCCACGTCGATCGGGATGATTTTCCGGTAAAAAAGATCGGGCAGCTGGGAGAGGAAAATCGGAGTGTAATCGGCCAGGCCCTGATTGATCGATTCCCGGGTGTGTTTCCCGATGAAGAAGGAATTGTGACGGAAGTTGTCCGAGAACTTTTTTTCGGCGTAGGGGGCTACCCCCAGGGTCCAGATGTGGATCATTTCGGCGTCGAAGATGACCTTGGGGTGCGAACTGACATAGTTGATCAGCGCCTGAATCAGGTACTGCGGCTCGCCGCAGGCGGTCCCGATGAAGATATGGCTGCCCCGGTGGATGCGGTTGAAGATCTGGTCCTCGGAGGCGAACTTCTCCGGGTACTTTTTCCGCCATTCCTCCAGGGGGTTTTCCGCTCCGTTGAGTTTCATTTTCAAGTTTTGAGGGTTTACGAAATTCCATTATTATAGTAACACTAGGGCAAAGGATTGCGAAACGGTTAAATCCATTTAATAAGGAAGGGAAAAATGAAATACCACTACGAGAAACCCGACAATCTCGTTGAGCTTTTGGAAGCCAGCGTGGCCAAGTACCCCGACAATCCCCTGTTCGGGAAGAAGAACGCCCAGAAGGTTTACGAGTGGGTCACCTACCGGGAGGTGGGGGAAAGGGTTGATCACCTCCGGGGCGCGCTGGCCCGGCTGGGGGTGAAGAAGGGGGACTCGGTCGGGATCATCGCCAACAACCGGGTGGAGTTCGCGGTCGTGGCTTTCGCCGCCTATGGCCTGGGGGCCTGGTTCGTGCCCATGTACGAGCAGGAGCTCCAGAAGGTCTGGAAATACATCATTACCGACAGCGCGGTCAAGGTGCTTTTCGTCTCCAAGCCGGAGATCCGGGACAAAGTCAAAGATTTTCCGGCCGAGATCAAGACCCTGGAAAAGATCGTCCTCATTGACGGGGAAGGGGAAGGCAGCCTGGCGGCCCTGGAGAAAATGGGCGCGGCGGCGCCGGTGCCCTCCGTCCGGCCGGGGCCCGAGGATATCGCGGTCCTGCTCTTCACGAGCGGCACCACCGGCGACCCCAAGGGGGTGCTTTTAACCCACGGGAATTTTACCAGTAACGTCCTCGCGGCGATCAAGGGCTTTCCCCGCCTCTCTGAAAAGGATCGAGGCCTCTCCATCCTGCCCTGGGCCCATGCCTTCGGCCAGACCGCGGACCTTTACTGTTTTATCCTCCTCGGGGGATCGATCGGGTTCATGGAAAGCGTGGCCACCCTGGCCGAGGACATGGGTCTGGTCCGGCCCTCTTTCCTGATCGCCGTCCCGCGGGTTTTCAACAAGGTCTATGCGGGGATCCAGACCAAAATGGACGCGGAAGGGGGCCTGGCCAAGTTTCTTTTCCAGATGGGGGTGGCGGCCGGAAACCGGCGGCGGGAGCTGGCTGCCGAGGGGAAAAAATGTCTCTGGACAGAGCTCAAATTCAAAGTCGCCGACGCGATCGTATTCAAGAAGATCCGGGAAAGGTTCGGGGGCAGGCTCTGGGGTTCTCTCACCGGGAGCGCGGCCAACAGCATCCACATCGCCCACTTCTTCTCCGACCTGGGAATCCCGCTTTACGATGCCTACGGCCTGACCGAAACCTCGCCTGCGGCCACGGTCAACAACACCCTCGGGAACCGGCCGGGGAGCGTGGGCCGGGCGATTCAGGACGTGAAGGTGGTGATCGACAAGACCGTGACCGGCGAGCCGGAGGAAGGGGAAATCGTTATCTACGGACCCAACGTGATGGTCGGCTACCATAACAAGCCCAAGGAAACCGCGGAGGTGATGACCCCGGACGGGGGCTTCCGGACCGGGGATATCGGCAAGCTGGATAAAGACGGGTACCTCTACATCACCGGCCGGATCAAGGAGCAATATAAGCTCGAGAACGGGAAATATGTCTTTCCCACCTCCCTCGAAGAAGAAATCAAACTGAATCCGCTGATCGAAAACGCGATGATCTACGGGTCGAACCGCCCCTACAACGTCTGCCTGGTCGTTCCCAACTTCCCTGCCCTGGC
This sequence comes from bacterium, assembly GCA_028713675.1. GTDB lineage: Bacteria > Desulfobacterota > JAPLJL01 > JAPLJL01 > JAPLJL01 > JAPLJL01. The sequence goes on along the minus strand of JAQTNV010000043.1, from coordinate 2,927 downwards.
GACTTTGGCGGAGAAGCAAGGCCTGCCGAAGGACCCGGAGGGAATGGTAAAAAGCAAAGAAATTAAGGACCTGCTGACCCGGGAGATCCTCGCGGGCCTCAAGGGGAAATTCGGCGGGTACGAAATTCCTCAGAAATTCATCTTCCTGACCGAGGGCTTTTCACTGGAGAACGGGCTTCTGACCCAGACGATGAAACTGAAGCGGAAATTCGTCTTCCAGAAATTCAAGGACCGGATCGAGTCCGAATATAAATCCGGTCCGGCTAAAGACTAAAAAACAGGTTATAGGTCATAGGTGATAGGTCATAGGTAAAAGCTCAACACCAAGAGCCAATAGCTTTGATCTTTTAGTAATTAGCGTCGCCTATTAATCTTTAACCCAACACCCATGACCTATGACCCACGACCCAAAGGGGGCCATTATGCAAGCCCCCTTTTTTGTATACAATTGACATCGGCCGGGATGTTGTTTAGGATGCACGAAATTGGTCTCCCTCAGGTTTTCGGGGAAGGGGTAGCTTCGCCGGAACGGGATCTGGCCATTAATATATAAGGAGCGCGGAAGATTCCGCGCCTGGTCATATCATAATAATAAGGAGGGAATAATGGAAAAAAGGGTCGAAAAGAGCCGGCTGGCCGCCTGGTTGGCCGTGCTGGGGGTGCCGGTGCTCACCCTGCTTTTCAGCACCGTGGCGCAGGCCAGTGAGGCCTCGCTGGTTCTCCCGGACATGGGTTCCGTGTCCTTCCTGGGAGTGCCGGGCTCAAGCCTGCTGATCGGCGGCCTGGTGATCTGCGTCCTGGGGATGCTCTTCGGGCTATGGCAGTACACCAAGCTCCGGGACCTGCCGGTGCACAAGTCCATGCGGGAGGTTTCCGAGCTCATCTTCGAGACCTGCAAGACCTACCTGATCACCCAGGGCAAATTCATCGCCCTCCTCTGGGCCTTCATCGCGGTGATCATGGTGGTCTACTTCGGCGTGCTGAGCGACATGGCCGCTTTCAAGGTCGTGATCATCATCCTCTTCAGCATCGTCGGCATCCTGGGCAGCTACTCGGTGGCCTGGTTCGGGATCCGGATCAACACCTTCGCCAATTCCCGCTCGGCCTTCTCGAGCCTGGGGGGCAAGCCCTTCCCGACCTACGCGATTCCCATTCAGGCCGGGATCAGCGTCGGGATGCTCCTCATCAGCGTCGAGCTGGTGATCATGCTTTTCATCCTGATCTGGGTCCCCGGTGACTACGCCGGGCCCTGCTTCATCGGGTTCGCCATCGGCGAGTCCCTCGGCGCCGCCGCCCTGAGAATCGCGGGCGGGATCTTCACCAAGATCGCCGACATCGGTTCCGACCTGATGAAGATCATTTTCAAGATCAAGGAAGACGATATCCGCAACCCGGGCGTGATCGCCGACTGCACCGGCGACAACGCCGGCGACTCGGTCGGCCCCACTGCCGACGGCTTCGAGACCTACGGTGTCACCGGGGTCGCCCTGATCACCTTCATTATCCTGGCGGTGAGCGACCCGATGGTCCAGGTTCAGCTCCTGGTCTGGATCTTTGTGATGCGCATCGGCATGATCATTACCAGCCTTCTCGCTTACTACATCAACCAGGCCTGGGCCAAGTCCACCTACGGGAACCTGGATAATTTCAATTTCGAGACGCCCCTGACCAAACTGGTCTGGCTGACCTCGATCATCTCCATCGCCATGACCTTCGTGCTTTCCTATCTCCTGATCCCCACCGTGGGCGACGGGACGATGTGGTGGAAACTTTCCCTGATCATCACCTGCGGAACCCTGGCCGGGGCGATCATCCCCGAGCTGGTCAAGGTTTTCACTTCCATGCATTCCAAGCATGTCCGCGAGATCCTCGACTCCGCCAAGGAGGGCGGGGCTTCCCTGGACATCCTCTCCGGGCTGGTGGCGGGCAATTACTCCGCCTACTGGATGGGGATCTCGATCGTGGCCCTGATGGGCATCGCCTACGGGGTGAGCACTTTCGGGGTTTCCGCCCTGATGGTGGCCCCCGCGGTCTTCGCCTTCGGCCTGGTGGCCTTCGGCTTTTTGGGGATGGGGCCGGTCACGATCGCGGTGGATTCCTACGGGCCGGTGACCGATAACGCCCAGTCCGTTTACGAACTTTCCAATATCGAGAAGATTCCCAACATCAAGGCCGAGATCAAGAAGGAATTCGGCTTCGAGCCCAATTTTGACCGGGCCAAGGGTTGGCTGGAGGAGAATGACTCGGCCGGCAACACCTTCAAGGCCACGGCCAAGCCGGTGCTGATCGGGACCGCCGTGGTCGGCGCCACCACCCTGATCTTCTCCCTGATCATGATGCTGACCAACCATTTGACCGAAAATATCGATAAAATCTCGATCCTCAATGCCCCGTTCCTGCTCGGGCTCATTACCGGCGGCGCGGTGATCTTCTGGTTCGCCGGCGCTTCCACCCAGGCGGTGGTGACGGGCTCCTACCGGGCGGTTGAGTTCATCCGGAAGAACATCAAGCTCGACACCGAGCGGGCCTCGATGGCGGACAGCAAGCGGGTGGTGGAGATCTGCACCCAGTACGCCCAGAGAGGCATGTTCAATATTTTCATCGCCGTCTTCTTCGGCACCCTGGCTTTTGCCTGCCTGAATGAGTTCTTTTTCATCGGCTACCTGATTTCGATCGCCATCTTCGGCCTTTACGAGGCGATCTTCATGGCCGACGCGGGCGGGGCCTGGGACAACGCCAAGAAGCTGGTCGAGACCGAGCTGAAAGAGAAGGGCACCCCCCTCCATGCCGCCGCTGTCGTCGGCGACACCGTGGGCGATCCCTTCAAGGACACCTCCTCGGTGGCGATGAACCCGATCATCAAGTTCACCACCCTCTTCGGGCTCCTGGCGGTCGAGCTCGCGATCACGCTCGACCCGACGCTTCGG
>JAQTNV010000042.1 GCA_028713675.1 bacterium | reverse complement strand
GTGAAGATCGGAGTTTTAATGAAGCAGGTTCCGGATACCGAAACCAAAATCCGGATTAAGGACGATGCCTCCGGGATCGTCACGGACGGAATTAAGTGGGTCATGAATCCATACGATGAGTACGCTGTCGAAGAGGCTCTCCGGATCAAGGAGAAAAAAGCCGGGAGCACCGTGGCCATCATTTCCATGGGCCCCAAGCGCTCGGTGGAAGCCATCCGCACCGGCCTGGCCATGGGCGCCGACACCGGGATCCTGATTGACGACCCGGCCCTGGAAGGCGCCGACTGCTATGCCACGGCCAAGGCCCTGGCCAAGGTCCTGGAGCCGGAAAAATTCGATCTGCTTCTCTGCGGCAAACAGGCGATCGACGACGACTCCGCCCAGGTCCCGCAGACGGTGGCCGAGCTCCTGGGCATCCCCCAGGCCATGGTCATTGAAAAACTGATTATCTCCGATGACGGGAAAAAAGCCACCTGTTACCGCCGGGTTGAGGGCGGGGCCAAGGAAGTCCTGGAAGTGGAACTCCCCGCCATCATCGCCGCGGAAAAAGGTTTGAACGAACCTCGTTATGCCTCCCTGCCCGGAATCATGAAAGCCAAGTCCAAGCCCCTGAAGGAAGTCAACCTGGCCGCCCTCGGCTTGAAGGCTGAAGAGGTCGGGGCCAAAGGGGCCAAGCTGAAAGTTAAAAAATATTCCCTCCCCGCGGATAAGGCGCCGGGAAAGATCGTCCCGGGCGAGCCGGAAGACGCGGCCCGGGCGCTGGTGAAAATGCTGCGGGAAGAGGCGAAAGTCGTTTAACCTCGCAAGGCCAACGGACTTGCGACCGAACTAATTCAGAAGGAGGAATGACGTCATGGCAAACGAGGTATGGATATACACTGAACATAAAGACGGGAAGTTGAAAAAGAGCGCGCTGGAACTTCTTTCCGGCGCCCGTTCCCTCGCCAACGATCTCGGCACCCAGCTGGTGGCGGTCACCCTGGGGTGCGGCCTGGAAGCAATGGTCAAGGAGCTGGGGTGTTACGGGGCGGACAAGGTTATCATCGCCGAGAACGAGGCCCTGAAGAGCTACCTGGCCGTCGCTTACGCCCAGACCCTCGCCGGCCTGGCCAAGCAGCACCAACCGGCCATCCTGCTCGGACCGGCTTCGGCCCAGGGCAAGGATCTTTTCCCCCGCGTGGCGGCCAAGCTCGGCACCGGGATGGCCTCCGACTGCATCAAGATCCAGCTGGACGGCCAGAAGCTCCTCTCCCCGGTCCGGCCGATGTACGCCGGCAAAGCGCTGGTGGAAGCCAATATCCCCGAAGCCCGGCCCCAGATGGCGACCGTCCGGCCCAACGTCCTGGCGGTAGCCCCGAAGCAGGAGGGCAAACAGGTCGCGATCGAAAAAGTGGCGGTGGATGCCCCCAAGGACCTGAAGACCATCCTGAAAGAGATCGTCAAGGGCGCCAAGGAAACCGTGGACCTGACCGAAGCCAATGTCATTATTTCCGGCGGCCGGGCCATGAAGGCGGCCGATAATTTCAAGATCCTCTGGGAACTGGCCGAGGCCTTCGGGTCCGGGACCACCGTGGGCGCTTCCCGCGCCGCGGTCGACTCCGGTTTCGCCCCCGCCGACATGCAGGTCGGGCAGACCGGCAAGGTCGTCAACCCCACCCTTTACATCGCCTGCGGGATCTCCGGGGCCATCCAGCACCTGGCCGGGATGCGCACCTCCAAGTTCATCGTCGCGATCAATAAGGACGCGGATGCCCCGATCTTTCAGAAAGCCGATTACGGGATCGTCGGCGACCTGTTCAAGGTTGTCCCGGTCCTGACCGAAGAGGTTAAAAAACTGAAAGCTCAGGATTAACACCCTGAAAGCCCAGGAGTAAATAACCATGATTGAAACTGCACAGAGGGAAGTATTCGGTCATATCCCCCACGCGCTGGAGATCGGTCATTACATCCTGTCGGTCCTGGCGGTCGTCTTCCTGGCCTACGGGATCTACCGCCGCTTCAATGTCTGGCGGATGGGGAAAATCGAGGGACGGGAAGGCGCTTTCAAGCCCGGGATCAAAGGGATGCTGGAGGACGTTTTCCTCCTGCTGGAAAGCCCTTCCATCATGAGCAATTACTTCAAGCGCGTCTGGAGATTCATCCGGGACGGCGCCCTCCAGCTCCGGCCCCTCCGGGAACTCTACCCGGGCCTGATGCACATCCTGATTTTCTGGGGAATCGCCATCCTCCTCGTCGGAGCGTTGGTAGACGCGATGGACCATTATATCTCCCTCTTCCTCTCTCCCGCCCTGCATTTTAATAAGGGAATCTTCTACATCGGCTTCTCCGTCTTCCTGGAATTCGTCGGCCTGGGCTTCGTGCTCGGCCCGGCGATCGCCATCTTCCGGAGGTACATCCAGCGCCCGTCGGGTCTGAGTGATACCAAGGGGGAAGACGCCCTGGTGCTCGGGCTCCTGCTCTTTGTCGGCCTTTCCGGCTTCCTGCTCGAGGGCCTCGGGCAGGTGATTGACCAGCCCGCCTGGGGAGAGTATTCCTTCGTCGGATTCGGAATTGCCGCCGTGCTGAAACAGCTTGGCATCGGAAGCAGTCTTTATGTCCCCGTCTGGTTCATGCACCAGGTCACCGCGCTCGGTTTCATCGCCATCATTCCCTATACCAAGCTTTTCCATATCATCACCTCCTCGATGACGCTCTACCTGGCGCCGGTGGACGAAGTCAAGGGCGCCCTCTCCACCCCCTTCAGCCTGAAGGAAATGATGGAAGCGACAACCGAGGTGCAGTTCAAGCTCGGGGCGGACCAGATCGAGGACTTCACCTTCAGCCAGCTGGTTTCCCTTGACGGCTGCACCCGCTGCGGGCGCTGCCAGGACAACTGCCCCGCCTTTATCGCCGAGCGGCCGCTTTCACCTAAAGAACTGATCCAGGACCTGAAAAAACACATGCTCGAGAAGGCCCAGGCCCTCGCCAAAGGCGAGACGCCCAAGCCCCTCCACGAGGAATCCATCAAGGCCGAGACCCTCTGGTCCTGCACCACCTGCCGGAACTGCATCGAGCACTGCCCGGTGGGCATCCAGCACATCCCGTTCATCATTGATCTCCGCCGCTCGCTGGTGGGCGAATCCAAGATCGACAAGCTCCAGCGCCAGGCCCTGATGAACACCACCAACAATTACAACCCCTGGGGCATCGCTTTCAGCGACCGGGCCGCCTGGGCCGCCGACCTGAAAATCCCCCGCGCCAGCGAAGGCGACTTCGAATATCTGTATTTCGTCGGCTGCGCCGGCACCTACGACCAGAAGGCCCAGAAAATCGCCATGGCCATGGTCAAGATTCTCCGGGCCGCCGGGGTCAAGTTCGCGATCCTGGGCGAGCAGGAGAAGTGCTGCGGCGAATGGGCCCGCCGGCTGGGCGAGGAATCGCTTTTCCAGACGCTGGTGATGGAAAATACCGAAGTCATGAACCAGGCCGGGGTGAAGAAGATCATCACCGCCTGCCCCCACTGCTTCACCACCCTGAAAGACGAATACGCGACGCTGGGCGGCAAGTACGAGGTCTACCATCAGAGCCAGCTGGTCAGCGAATGGGTCCGGTCGGGAAAAATCACGATGAAAAAAGAGCTCAACTTGAAGGTCGCCTACCACGATTCCTGCTACCTGGGCCGCTACAACGACATTTACGAGCAGCCCCGCAGCCTGATCCAGGCCATCCCCAAGACCCAATTGGTCGAGATCGAGCGGAACCACAACAAGAGCTTCTGCTGCGGAGCCGGAGGCGGCGGAATGTGGGCGGAATTCGAGAAGGGCGGGAAGCCCAACCAGCTCCGGCTGGAAATGGCGCTCAAGTCCGATCCCGGGATGATCGTCACCGCCTGCCCCTACTGCCTGACCATGTTCGAGGACGCGATGAAGGTCAAGGACATCGAAGGGAAGGTCCAGCTCAAGGACGTGGTCGAGCTGGTGGCCGAGCATATGGCGCAATAGAGTTTTTCAATAATATCTTTTTTGAAAAGCCCCGGTTATTCTTAGGCCGGGGCTTTTCTTCGCCCTCTTTCTCCCCTCTCCCCTTGCGGGAGAGGGTTAGGCCTCCGGCTCGTAGGAGCCTACGGCTCGGAGAGTAGAGCGGGCCATTAAAATATGGAGCAGAACAACCGATTCAAATCTCCGCAGGACCCGGAAGTCGGGCGCTTCCTGAAATCGCTCGGGATTCACCCCCTGCCCACCCGTCTTCCCTACCCGGTCCCCAACCAGGTCAACGCCTACCTGATCGAAGGTGACGGCCTGCTTCTGATCGATACCGGGTTGAACGATGACGAAACCTGGGAAACCCTGGAAAAGGATTTTGCCCGGCTTGGGCACACCTTCGCGGAAGTCCGCCGGATTTACCTGACCCACGGCCACCTGGATCATTACGGGGTCGCCCGCAAAATTCAGGACCTCTCCGGAGCCAAGGTTTTTATCCACCCGCTGGACCGCGCCAAGGTCCTGGCGCCCACTCCTGAAAAACAGAAAGCCGAAAAAACCCTCTACCAGAATTACCTGGTGGGAGCGGGTTTCCCGGAAGAAGAGGTGGACAATCTTCTCCAGATTTCGGAAGCCATCCGGCACCACGCCATTCCGCTCGAGAGGCTGGAAATGGTGGATGACGGTGAAATCATCAAATGGGGGCAGGTCACCCTCAAGGTGATGAACTTTCCCGGGCACACCCGGGGGATGATCAACTTTTACGAACCCCGCCACCGCATCCTCTTTTCCGGCGACCATATCCTACCTGATATCTCGCCTAATCCCCTGCCCGACCTGGACGCGGCCCTTATTTCCCCGGCCCCGGAACCCAAGAACGGGGAAGCCGGCCCGGACCCTTTCCCCCGGTTCCAGAGCCTGATCCAGTACCTCGTTTCGATCCAGCGGGTCCTGGCCCTCGACCTGGACCTGGTTCTCCCCGGCCACGGGGAACCGATTGTGAACCACCGCCAGCTTCTCCTCGATCTCGGCCGCTTCTACCAGGACCGGCAAGGCAAAATCATGTCCATCCTGGGAAGCAAGGAACTCTCCCCGATGGATATCTCCCGGGAACTCTTCCCCGGGGTTTCGGCTTTCGAGGTCATCCTGGCCATCTCCGAGGTGGTCGGGAACGCCGAGGTCCTGGAGGAACAGGGAAAGATTATCCGGGAGATCAAAGACCGGAAAATCCACTACCGTAAGAAGTAGCGGGAAGAATTGACACTCTTTCCCGATTATTGTAATTCTTACTCCATCACCATGAGAGTCGTTTATCGACATACAGTCCTCTTTTTCCTGGTCTGTGCCGTGGCTTTCTCCGGCTGCCAGGGAAAGAAACCCGACTTCCAGTCCAACCAGCTGACCCGGGTTCATACCGATCTCAGTTATATAAAGGATGAGTTCGGGCGCTACGTCTTTTTCCACGGGGTCAACGCCAGCGCCAGCGCCAAGTTCCCGGCCAACGAAAACCAGCAGAGCTTCGTCATCAATGATGCGGACGGCATCCCCTCCTATGTCGGCAAGCCCTTTCCCCTGGACCAGGCCGACCGGCACTTTCAACAGCTCCATGACCTCGGCTTCAATTCCATCCGCCTGATCATGACCTGGGAGGCCGTCCAGCCGGAGGCACCCGGGAAATTCGACCAAGCTTATCTGGAATACATCAAGCAGATCGTGGCCAAAGCCAACGAGCATCACATCTATGTCCTGATGGACATGCACCAGGATCTCTTCAGCCGCTTCATGATCAGTAAATTCAATGATGCTTTTGACTTCATCAAAAACGGACTCGTAAAGCCCGGGAGCATGGAAGCCATGGTTCTGGCCCTGAAACCCCCTTATAACAACGCGGTCCGCGGCGACGGGGCCCCCAAGTGGGCGGTGCAGGCCATCATGCCCGAGAAGAACCTGGATTCCGGGCACTGGGGAACTCCCCGGATATTCGGGCGCCTGAACGCGACGGATCTGGCCACCATCAACAGCCTGGCGGGAAGATTCCTGGGGTCGGGCTTTTCTATCCCCCCTGAAATGGTAGGAATGGTCCAACCCGACGGCCCCTTCGACATCACCGAGACCAGCGACTTCCTCCCCCTGACCATGTGGGGAATCAACGGGGGCATTTCCCTCGACATGCAGAGGTGCTTCGCCTCCTTCTTCGCCGGCCGGGATGTCTATCCCACTCTTCTGGTCGACGAGCAGGGCCACCGTTCGGCCAATGGGAGAAACATTCAGGATTTCCTTCAGGATCAATACACCGCTTCCTGGGTCGAGATCGCGAAAAAGGTCAAAGATTATCCCAACGTGATCGGTTATGACATCATCAATGAGCCGGTCGGGTTCTTCCTGGTCTTGACGCTGGCCGCGGCCGCTTTCGAGATGGGGGCGTTCGACCAAGTCGTCGAGATGCTCAATTACATGAGCGACCCCGCCCAATCCCATCCCAATATAGAGATGATGCAGATGGTCAAGGACCTCTTTAATCTCCTGGTCGCCCTGCAGATAATTCCTCCGGACAACCTGCCCGCCACCAAGGAAAAATGGGGGTTCCAGGACGCCAGCCTGATGGGCATGATGGGCCTGAACATCGGGTTCGACAAGAATTACATGCAGCCCTTCTTCGAGAAGGTCGGCGCCGCGATCCAGACCGTGGACCCGCGGGCGGTCATCTGGATCGAGCCGGCCATCGGGCTCGATACCGCCCTGGGCGGAACCCTGGGGATCTCCTATTACGAACAGAACATGACCCGCCCGGCGGGCCTGAACCACGTGGTCTACGAACCCCACTGGTATCCGGATATTTACCCGAACCTCGGGTTCAACACGGGCCCCCGGAACTTTACCTCCGCGGAATGGCGTTTCCGCGATTTCAAGCCCAGCCTCGAAGGGGCGATCAAGAAGGCCAAATACTCCCTCGGCAACATCCCGGTGGTCCTGGGCGAATACGGGACCGAATACAACTTCAATGGCTGGCTTACCGAAGGAGACAATAAGGGGATTTTAAAAGCTACCCAAGTCAATCCGACCGACCCCGAGGTCGATTACCCGGTCTCCCAGGAAATCCTGGACAATTACTACGAGAACTTCGAGGAGATGCTTTTAAGCCACATGCAGTGGTGCTGGTCCCCGGAAGTCACCTATGCCCGGGGCGAGGGCTGGAACAACGAGGATTTCTCCGTGATCGGTCCGGCTCCGGCTTGGGAGCCCCGGGGCGAGGAGGCCTACAGCCGCCCGCATCCGACCTTCCTTTCCGGGAAGCCGGTTTCCATGCATTTCTACTCCCAGCTCCATTACTTCGACCGGGATAAGGGCGAGGTCAACCGGCTCGGGGAATACGAACTTTCCTTTCAAAGCAAGGAAACCAACGCCCCGACCGAGATCTTCATTCCCTACGACCTCTACTACTCCGCCGGTTTCTATCTCTGGATCACCGACGGTTACGCAGTTTACGACCATGAAAACACCACGCTCTTCTATTACCCCACCGCCGACGAACCCGGACACATCCACAAAATCCGGATCCTCCCGCCGCTCGACGGCCAGGAAAACCTGGGATGGCAGTATTTCTTCCAGGATGACCGAGTGCTCAGCCGCGGGAATCCCGGGGATTTTGAATAATATGTGTATTCTATCGTCATTCCGGGCTCGACCCGGAATCCAGTATTTCCTGGATTCCCGCTTTCGCGGGAATGACAAAATTTATTTGGTAAAAATGTTTCTTAAATTTAATAAAAAAATCCTGATTATCTGCGGCGCAATCCTCCTTCTCGGCCTTTCCGCCCGCGTCCGGGCAGAAAGCCTGGGCGAAAAGGTCGAGCTTTCGGGCGCATTCCAGAACATTCTCCGCTTCCAGACCGACAGCGATTTCGACGGTTCCCATCCCGTCTACAATAAATCCGGTCAAACGGTAGGGGAATTTGTCACCTTCGTGAATCCCAAGCTGCAGTATTCCCTCAACCCGGAAACCTGGATTTTTTACGAATCCGAACTGGGAATGGATGCCTGGAGCCGGAATAACCCGGATTTCGCCGCCGGTGAAAATCAGACCGCCCTCATTTTTAAGCAGCGCCAGATTTACGGCGAGACCGAGTTCACCCCCAAATTCTCCCTCCGGGTGGGATACCAGCGTCTCGAGGATCCTTCCGGGCTCTTCCTCAATCACTGGATCGGGGCGGCCAGCTCCCAGATCGCCACCGGCCCGGTGCTCCTGAATATCGCTTTCGGCGAGCTTCCCGATCAGACCCGCGAGGGTTTCGAGCTGGACCGGATTAATTTCCATAACGATATCCTGGCCGGCTCCGTGACGGTCGCGCGCCAGCTCCCGGGAGATCATGACCTGGGGGTCGGGCTTTCTTATCTCTATGACGGTTCCGAGATCGATCATGCCCGCTGGCTCTTCACGCCGGTCTTAAGCGTGCGGAGAAATACCCCGGGTCGGGAGATCGGCGGGGATATCGCCTTCCAATACGGCGAATCCAAACTGGCGGCGTTCGGCGGAAATATCGAAAAAACCCTGGCCTGGGCCGCCCAGGGTTACGCCCGGCTCCGGCCCTCGCCTCTCCAGCTGGACCTGCAAGTAATGGCTCTCAGCCCGGATGATGATTTCGACCGCAATGAAAAAAATTACGCTTTTCTTTACTCCGGCAAGTCCCGGGCCTCCACCATGATCCTGACCGAGGATCCAATCCGGGACTGGGGAGATAACCTCGATGAGCTGATCGGCGAGCAGACCGGCGAATCCCGGGGCAATTTCTTCCGGCTCCGAAGCGGGTTCCTGCTCCTGGACGCGAAAATCGGCTACCCGGTCACCCCCAAGATCACGCCCGCGCTGATCCTGGGGGCGGCGCTCACCCTGAACCCCCATAACTCCCTGGCAAGCACCTTCGTAGGAACCGAGGCCGACCTGGATCTCCAGTACACTCCCTCCCCCAATATCAAAATCGACCTGGTCAACAGCTTTTTCTATCCCGGGAAAGCCGCCTCCGCCAGCGTCAATGCCATCAAAATGGAAAGCCAGCGCCCGCTTTACCGGCTGGTCACTTCCGTCAGCTTCCTCTTTTAACCGGTGAAACATTCGATTAGAATCCCTTTAATTCGTAGGGGAGGGCCTTGTGCCCTCCCTCCTTAGGGCGGGGATGAACCCCGCCCCTACATTTTATGAAAGACAAAGAAAGGCTTTGAAAATCGGAACCCTTGGATTAGAATACAACCAGTTCCAAAGATTTATCAGTAAAAAAGGGAGGAAATATGCTTGGCAATATCGGTCCGACTGAGTTAATCATAATCCTGGTCATCGTCCTGATTATTTTCGGCGCGGGCAAGCTCCCCGATGTCGGCACCGCCATCGGCAAAGGCATCCGCAACTTCAAGAAAGCCACCAAGGAGGATGACAAGGCTGCCATCGAGGAAGGCAAGGACAAGGGGAAAGGGTAGCTCAAAGCTCAAAGCTTAAAGCTCAAAGATAAAAGATAAAAGAATCAGCCGCGGCCTCCGGGCCGCGTTTCTTTTTGGGGGCAGACCGAAAGTAGGGAGTGAGCAGTAGGCAGTAGGCAGTAGGCAGTAAGCAGAAAACATGGTTATAGGTGATAGGTGATAGGTTTAAACCCAATAAACCCGACAAACGAATTTTGCTCTTGGCTCTTAGGTTTTTCCTTTGACCTTTGAGCTTTCACCTTTGATCTGTTTTGCGCTTCTTTTTTTCCAGCAGGGAAACCGCCTCTTCCCGGACCTGAAGATTCAAGCTTAGATCCTGGGAAATCTCCTCCAGGTCCGGCTGAAGCATGTATCCCAGGAGATTCCGGCTGACATCCACCGGCGTGTGGGGATTGAAAATCAGGGTCCGCTTCACCCGGTAGCGCTGGATCCAGCGGTGGTTGTCGAAAATCACCCTCAGGACCGCGGCCGGCACGGGGCGGCGGGAGGCGATCCGGATCACCTCGAGCTCGGTCATCCGCGGGTTCTGGAGGACATTGCGGATCACGGTGGGATCGGGGTCAAAGAGCAGCTTTTCCCAGATCAGGGTCCGCTTGCCCTTGGCCAGGCTTTTTTTCTCCCCCAGGGTCAGATACTCGAGACCGGCCGGGACTTCCAGGTCGCCCGGAACCAGTTTTTCACTTTCCGGGTGGCGGGGTGAAAAGAGGCGCAGAATTTCATGGTAACCGGTTTCCCGGGCCCGGTTGATAATTTCATCCACTTTCTCCGGCCCGAGCCAAGGCAGCAAAAATTCCGAATCAATCAGGCTGAAATAGGCTTCCTGGTAGCGCGGGGATTTCTTTTCGGAGCGCTCCATGATGATGCGCACCACCTCCAGGAATTCGTCCACCGGCAGGAGGCTTAAAAATTCCCCCAGGATGGCGGTTCGCATCCGGCGATCCTTGACCCCGAAAGCCCGGTCGACCACCCGCTCGGCGTTTCTCTCCGGAGCGGATTTTTCGGATTTCAAATTTCTACTTTACCTCGAGGCGATAATCCAGTTCCTGGATGGCAATCCCCGGAAGGGGGAATCGGAAGGCGAACTCGTTGCTCGGGGGCAGGTGGATTCCCACCGCCCTTTTCTGGATCTGGGCCTCCAGCTCATCCGGGGAGAGATTTCTGATCTCCTCCAGCTCGATGGGAACCCCGATCGGGAAAACCCGCGTGGCCAGGGGTTTTCCGCCGGGTTGGGATAACTCCACGGAAATCTGGGAAACATCCAGGGGCGAGCCGGTTCCATTGAACGCCCTCCCCTCGATTACCAGGACCGGCAGCCGGGTCTGGTTCTCCATCCAGTAACTCTTCACTCCGAAGGGAAGCAGCTGGTGTTGTTTGGCTATCTGCCGGTAGTAAAGGTCATCCGCGAGGCTTCCCAATCCGATCCGCTTGAGCATCACGGGGTTCTTGAGGATGAATCTTTCGCCCACCCCCATGAGAATGAAAAGCATCAAAACGATAAAGGCGGTATGGAGGAGATAATTCGCCTTCTGCCCGAGCGCAATGGAAGATTTGACTCTGGGCGCGGGTTGAGAGGGCATCTTCTGGGGTTCCGGAGCTTTCTTGGGCTCGGCCACCTTCTTGGGCTCCGGAACGGCCTTGGGTTTTTCCGCGGACGGTGCGGGCTCCGCCGGTTTGGCCGGGCCGGCCAACTCCAATGTCGGACCGTCCGCGGCGGTTTCTTCGCCGAATTTTATCGACCCCCATTCCGGGACATCTTTGGCCGGCTCCGGGGTCTTATGGGTTTCAGCCGGGGAGGACGGCGCAGATTGAACCGGAGGAGAAGCCGGGGCTATATCGGTGCCGGCCGCTGCAACCGGGGATTCAAACCCGCCCTCATCGGTGGAGCCGAATTCATCCAGCTTGAACTCCTGACCCATCTGGCCGTCATCGGGCTCTTCCGGCTTCGAAGCCTTTCTCGGCGCGGGAGCTTTGGGGATGGCGGGGGCGGAAGCCCGGGGTGGAGGCCCGGCCGGCTCCTCCGGGGATGAGGTTTCGAAGATATCCCCGAAAACGTCTTCGGGGGAGGAGTCCGGTGACTTTCCCTCTTCGGCGAAAAGATCGCGGAATTCATCTTCTGCCTCCGGAGCTGCCGAAGCTGCCGGAGCTGCCTGAGTTGCCGGAGCCGCCGGAGCCGCGGGTGCATCCTCGGGCTGGAAAATGTCGGCAAAGTCCTCGTCTTTCGGAATGATCGCGGATTTTTTCGCATCCGGGGCGACCCGGGGTGGAGCAGCGGCGGCGGCAGGAGCCGCAGGACGGGGACTGGCCGCGGGAGCTTTGGGCTTCTCCGCCTGGGGCGGAGCGGGTTTTTGCACCAGGAAGGTGAACCCGCACTTGGAGCAACGGACTTTTACCCCGGCTTCGGGGATCTTCGCGTCATCCAGATTGAATTTTCTCTGGCATTTTCCGCAGACAACAACCATTTTTATTCCTGGATTTGCCCGTCAGTACGAGGCCAACCCCTGGCCCTCCCGGGTTTACAACCATTATTAATTCATTCATAGTATAAGTCAATGAAAAATGCCCGCGTAACACTCGAGGTAAACGGCCGGGATATTCCCCTGAACCCGTTTGTCGGCGATTTTATCCGGCAGGTTACCCTGGGGATGATTTCGGCCCTCAAGGGAGTAAAATCCCCCCGGCGGATAAAGCTGGAAATCGAGGCCGAAAAGCCCCCCGCCGAGAAAAAGGGCAAAACCCGCTCATCCTGACCGGGACGAAAAAATTGTAGCCGCAACCTTTAGGTTGCGAGACAATCCCCGAGAAGAAAAACCCACAAATAAAAACGCAGGCTTCCCTCGACCACAATATCTCGGGATCTGATCGAAAAGCCTGCGGCTACCATTTTATTTTTTTCATTCGTCATTCGTAAATCGTCAATTGATTTTCACTTGGACCCTCGAATCCTCGAACCCTGTAACCCTCTTAAAATTTACTGAAAGATCTCCCTAACCATCTCCCAGAACCTCTGCACCTTGGAGCCGGACCCTTTCTCGGATTCGATCCGGTCGAATTCCGCCAGCAGTTCCTTCTGCCGCTTGGTCAGACCGGTCGGGGTTTCCACCAACAGGTGCAGATAGAGGTTTCCCCGCTCGTAACCATTCAGGCTGGGCATTCCCCGGCCTTTCAGGCTCACGGTGTCCCCGGTCTGCACCCCGGGTTTGATCTTGACCTTTTCCTGGCCTTCCGGGGTTGGCACTTCCAGATCGTCGCCCACCGCCGCCTGGGAGAAAGAAAGCGGAATTTCCAAATGCAGGTTGGCTCCCTCCCGCTTGAAAAGAGGATGGGATTCCACCTCCAGCTGCAGGTAAAGGTCTCCCGCCTCCCCGCCCTCGATGCCGCCCTCCCCTTCACTTTCCACCCTCAAGCGCACCCCGGTGTCCACTCCGGGAGGGATTTTGACCTTCAGCTTTTTCTCCCCGGGAACGCGGCCGTTTCCCCGGCAGTGCGGGCAAGGTTCATCCACAATCCGGCCCCGGCCCCGGCATTGCCGGCAGGTCTGGGCGACCGTAATGAAGCCCTGCCGGAGGTAAACCTCTCCCCGGCCCCGGCACTTGGAACAGGTTTTTTCCCCGGAACCGGCCTTGGCCCGATGCCCCCGGCATTCCGGGCAGGTGGCATTACGGGACAGCTGGACTTCTTTTTCCGCGCCTTGGTAAGCTTCGACAAAAGAGATCCGGAGTGAATAAAGCAGGTCCTCGCCCCGCCGTCCCCGCGAGTCCTGGCGGCCCTGCCGGCCGCCCCGGGCTCCGAAAAACTCGTCGAAGATATCCTGGAACAGGCTTTCAAAGGGATGGGCCCCGAAATCCTCGAACCCCGGATGGCCCCGGAGCCCCTCAAAACCATGCTGGTCATACCGTTGGCGGGATTCAGGATTGCTCAGAATCGCGTAAGCTTCGTTGGCCTCCTTGAATCGCTCTTCCGCCTCGTGGTCGCCGGGACAGCGGTCTGGATGGCATTCCAGGGCGATCTTCCGGAAGGCCCTCTTGATCTCCTCGCTGGAGGAGTCCCGGCCCACATTCAGAACCTGGTAATAATCACGTTTCATTTTTTTTCAGAATCGGACTTCCTGGTTGGTGGATAATCAGGCGGCTGGAGATGCCTGCGGAAAATTAATCGTCGAAATCCATCTTGATTTCTTCAAAATCCCCGCCCTTGGCCGGTTTTTCTTCCGGGGTGGGAGAAGCCGCCGGTTTCACGGGAGAGGAACCCACCGGCCGGGAGGGAGGAGCCGCCGCGGGGGAAGGACGGGGCGCGGAACTCCGGGCTCCACCCGAAATGGCCGACATGATCCGGGACGAAACCTGGGAGAGCTGCTGGATCAAGCCCTTCAGGGCTTCATAATCATTCTTGTCTATTTCCGTCCGGGCCCGGGAAAGGGTGATCTCGATCTCCGCCTTTTCCGAGGGCCCGAGATTATCCCCCAGCTCGTTCAGCGAGCGCTCGATCGTATAAAGAAGCCCGGTCGCCTGCGACTTAAGATCCGCGATCTGCTTGCGCTTGGCGTCTTCCTGCTTGTAATCGCCGGCTTCCTTGACCAGCCGATCCACCTCTTCCCGGGAAAGCCCGCTCTTGGCGGTGATCCGGATGGACTGCTCCTTCCCGGTATCCAGATCCTTGGCCGAGACGTGGACGATCCCGTCGGCGTCAATCTCGAAAGTCACCTCGATCTGCGGGACTCCGCGGGGGGCCGGCTGGATTCCCACCAGCTGGAACCGGCCCAGGCTGATGTTGTCGGTCGCCATCTCCCGTTCCCCCTGCAGGGCGTGCACGTTGACAAAATCCTGGTTATCCTCGGCGGTGGTAAAAACCTCGCTCCTCCGGGTCGGGATCGAGGTGTTGCGCGGGATCAGGCGGGTGAAGACCCCGCCGAAAGTCTCGATCCCCAGGGAAAGCGGGGTCACGTCGAGAAGGAGAACCTCCTTGATTTCGCCTTTCAAAACCGCGCCCTGGGTGGCCGCCCCCACCGCCACCACCTCGTCCGGGTTCATGTTGGTATTGGGCTCTTTGCCGAATATTTCCTTGACCTTCCGGAGGACCGCCGGCATCCGGGTCATCCCGCCGACCATGATGACCTGCTCGATATCCTTGAGCTTGAGCCCGGAATCCTGCACGGCCAAGCGGCAGGGTTCCTCGAGCTGGTTGATCAGATCCAGGCAGAGCTCATCCAGCTTGGACCGGGTCAGCTTCAACTTCAGGTGCTTGGCGGTTTTGCCTTCCGCGGCGATGAAGGGAAGATTGATCTCGGTTTCGGGGAGAATGGAAAGTTCGTGCTTGGATTTTTCCGCCGCTTCCTTCAATCTCTGGAGGGCCATGCGGTCCTTCTGCAGATCGATGCCTTCGCGGTCGCGGAAATCCTGGAGCAGGAAGTTCACGATCCGCCAGTCGAAATCCTCGCCGCCGAGAAAGGTATTGCCGTTGGTCGACAGAACCTGGAAAACCCCGTCCCCAAACTCGAGAACGGTGATATCGAAAGTCCCGCCTCCCAGGTCGAAGACGGCAATCCGCTCCCCCTGATCCTTGCCCAGCCCGTAAGCCAGGCTGGCGGCGGTAGGCTCGTTGATGATCCTCAGCACTTCCATGCCGGCGATTTCCCCGGCTTCCCGGGTGGACTGGCGCTGGGAGTCATTGAAATAGGCGGGGACGGTGATCACCGCCTGTTTGATGGGCTCCCCCAGATACTCTTCGGTATTCTCCTTCAATTTGGAAAGAATCATGGCGGAAATCTCGGCGGGGCTGAAAACCCGGCTGGAAATCTCCACCCGGGCATCCCCGTTGGGAGCCTCGATGATCCGGTAGGGCGCGTTCCGGGCGAAGGACTCGACTTCAGTGGTTTTAAAGCGGCGGCCGATCAGGCGTTTGACCGCGAACACGGTGTTCTGGGGGTTGGTGATCGCCTGGCGCTTCGCGATCGAACCCACCAGTCTCTCCCCGATCTCGGTAAAGCCAACGATTGAAGGGGTGGTGCGTCCGCCCTCGTTATTGGGGATTACTACCGGGTCTCCGCCTTCCAGAATCGCGACACAGGAGTTGGTGGTCCCCAGATCGATACCGACTACTTTATTCGTCGCCATGGAAATCGTTTCCCTCCGGGTTGTCCTCCGGGTTTTCTTCTCCCATTTCGACTTCGATTTCTTTTGTTGGTTCCGTTTCGATTTCTTTTTTCGTTTCCGTTTCAATCTCTTTTTTTACTTCCGCCAGCTTCCCCACCACTACCCGGGCCGGACGCAGCAGGCGGTTTTTCAGCAGGTATCCCTTTTCGGCTTCCGAGACCACTTTGCCCAGGTTTTCTTCCCCGCTTTCCATCTGGCCGATGGCCTCGTGGAGGTTGGGATCAAAGGGCTTTCCCATCGCTTCAATCCGCTTGACCCCGACCCGTCCCAGGAAGGATACCCATTGGTTTAAAATCAGCTCCAGGCCGTCAATGATTCCGGTAATATCGCCCTCGCCCTCCTCCCGCTGTTTCCGGGCCGAGTCCAGGGCCCTTTCAAAATTATCCAGGATGGGAAGCAGCTCTTTGAGCAGGGCCTCGTGGCCGTATTCGTAGATATCGGATTTTTCTTTTAAGATTCTCTTCTTGAAATTATCAAAATCCGCGAACAGGCGGAGGTAGCGGTCCTTGGCCTCGGCCAGTTCCCGTTCCTTCGCCTCCAGAAGCTCCTGCAGGGGATTATCCTCATCCCCCAAAGGATAGTCTTCCAGAGTCAGTCCGTCGGCCAGGTTCTGGTCTGGGGACTTTTCTTCCTCCCCTTCGGGCTCGGGGAGATCTTCCAATTTCAATTTTTTCTTGCTCAAGTGATCCCGTCTCTAGTTCTGGATCAGCATGTCGCTGACCAGCTGGGAAGTATATTCCACCAGGGGAATAATCCGGGAATAATCCATCCGGGTGGGGCCTAAGACGCCCAGGCTGCCCCAGGGGGCTTCCCCGGCCCCATAAACCGCCGCCACCAGACTTACCCCTTTCAGTTCCCTGAACATCTCGTCCACCCCGATAAATACCCGCATTCCCTCCTGTTTCAGAATTTGGTTCAGAAGCTGGATAACGTTCCGCTTTTCTTCCAGGGTGCGGAGAATTTCCCGGAGCCGATCGCGGTCGGAAAAATCGGGCAGGTCGATGATGTTGAGCTGCCCTTCGATATAAACCTCTCCTTCGTCCGGGCCGGCGTCCTTGAGCCCCAGGGCTTCGGTGATCAGGAATTCCCAAATTCCTTCTTCCACTTTCTGCTCGAGCTTTTCCCTCAGCTCTTCCGGGGGCAGGCCGGAAAATTCCCGGTTGAGAAATTCGCTCACCCGGACGAGCTCCGCGGGTTCCAGTTTTTTCTCCACCGGGATCATCCGGGTACGGACCATCCCGTGGGGATAAACCACCAGGGCCAGAATATTCCTGGGGTCAACTGGGAAGAAATCAATGCTGCGGAAAACCCCGGTCTCCTGGTGCCGGGGTGACCAGACCATCCCGGTATAGCGCGAGAAACGGGAGAGAATCCGTGAAGTCTCCCGCAGGAGATTTTCCAGGTCTTTCCGGACCCGCTGGAACTGACGCCGGATCTCCTGCCGGTCCTCCGGAGACAGGTTCCGGGTCTGCATCAGGGATTTGACGTAATACTGAAAACCCAGGTTGGTCGGCACCCGGCCGGCCGAGGTATGCGGCTGGGTGAGAAAACCCATGTCCTCAAGGTCGGCCATTACTCCGCGAATCGTGGCCGGGCTCAGGTCAAACGCGTATTTCCGGGCAATGGTCCGGGAACCCACCGGTCCGGCTTTAACCATAAACTCGGCGAGAATGGCCTCCAGAATCTCTTTTTGTCTCTGGGTCAGATCCTTCATTTTCAACCTGGTCAGTCCGAATATTTTGCGCCTTAAATATAAACAGCGCCCGGGTCTCTGTCAATGAATTTCCGGGCGGATTTTCCGCGCTTAACCCTTGAAAAACCTTATAAAATACCCGGGGCAGCCAATTCTCGCAGAAACTTTTTTTGGCAATCCCCGGGACTGCGCTCTGAAGGTGTTTTTCTCCCCTCGAAATGTAATATTCCCGGTTCTTTTACTTCGCCAGGAAATATCCCAGGCCAAAACCCAGGCCCACCAGGACGACAAGTATTTTCAGCGCCGAACCCCAGGGCACTAAACGGGCCCGGTCCTCCCCGGTTCTGTAACCCGCCGGGGGCACCATCTCCCTTTTCCTCGTTGTCATCACCGCTTCGGGGTCATTACCGGGCTGGAATTCCTCTGCGGCCAGGCCGGAAACCCCTTGGTCGGGTTCTTTCGATGTTTCCTCTTCAATTAAATCTTCCGCCTCGATGGGTTCGATTTCCCCGATCGGCTCCGGTTCGGGAATAATTTCCGCGCTCTTGTCCGCCTCCGGTTCCCGGGCCGTCTCTTCTTCGTCCTCTCTCACGGTGGGAATATCAATTTCCCTGGCTTCCGCGCCGGTAACGGGGGCGGGGCCGGAGGCGGGTACCTCTTCCTCCTCCAGTTCATCTAATTTGCTGGAAAGTTCTTCTGAGAGTGTTTTCGGCGGTTCCAGGGCGGCGGGGATAGGCGAGGGTTCCAAAACCGGCCGGGGTTCTTCGGGAAAATCATCCGGAATGTCTTCGGCGATCGGAGCCTCCCCGGCCCCGGGCTCCAGAATGACCGGGGCTTCCTCGGGTTTCGATTCCGCCTTCGTTTCCGGACTGATTTCCGCCAGCAACTCTTCCTTGACAATCTCCTCCAGCCCGTCGAACTTCTCCTCCTTCTGTTCCGCCTGTCCTCTCCCCTGTTGGGCCTCCCGCGCCGGGCTTTTGGCTTTCGCTTCGATCACTTCCCGGATGCGTTCGAACAGGTCCGGGACGGGGACCGACTTGACCAGGCAACGATCGGCCTGCCAGGAATTCCGGACCTTGGCGCATTCCTGTTCCGGAATCCGGGAAAAAAGCAGAATGGGCGTATCCCGGCCCGCCTCCCGGAGCTTCCGGCAAACCTCGAACCCGGGAAAATCGTCCAGCAGGGCGTCCACCAGGATTACCGAGAAATAAAACATCTGCTCGATTTCGATCAGTTCCCGGGCCCCGGTAACCAAGACGGGGCTGAAGGCCCCCATCCCCTCCAATTGTGACTTTATCCCGAAGCCGAAATCCGGGTCCGCGGAACCAATCAATATCTTTTTCTTATTTATCATGGGCAATGTTTTATTTTATCACATCTTAAAGGTCAAATGCGGTGATTGTCTCGTCAATGATAAGCGAGAAAGGTTCCATATTTTTTACTTGTCCCACTGTTCCCGCATTTCTCGCTTTTCTCGCGTTCACCAAATTAATAGGTGACCGTCAGCTTTCCTTCCTGTTCTCCCCCCGGATATCCATCCAGGGGTCTGACCCCGGTCTCAACCACCTCCCCACGGGGAAGAATTCCCGACCTCTCAATGTAAAAACGGCTCATCAAGGCTTTCTTCGAAGGATCCAGGGCCCGGATGGTATCGGCCACGGGGTGCTCTCCCAGAACCAGCTCGGAATGACCCGGAACCACGCTGGTCAGGTAAATCGCACGAGTGGGAATATTGGTGTAAATAAGTTCCCGGTTTAGAACGGAATAGGTCACCAGCGGCCGGTTATCGCGCCGGACCATACCTCGCTTCTTGACGGTCAGCCGGAGAATATCCTTTCCTCCCTCGCGGAGCTCGCAGGTGCCGGCTTCGGGGGTGATTTCAAAATTCATTTCGCTGGTGAATTTGGTATACCCCCAGATTCCCCGGCCGGCGTTCCGGGCCGCCAGGGAAGTGACCGGAAGGTGCATGACCAGGAACCCCAGGCTCGGGTACTTGGCCTCCAGGAGCAGGGGAAAAAACGGGGGACAGGGCCGGTTATGCACCACCGGGATGATCACCCCCACTTCGCCGTAAGACCCGATGCTGGTATCGATGTAATTGAAACACCCGATCCCGACCACGGCCCGGCCCAGCCCGAGACTGACCGGCTTGAGCTTTTCGCTGGGCAGGATTTCTTTCACCCTTTTCAGGCTGCAGGCAAAGAAGGCTGTCAGGAGGTCGTCCCGCCGGTAGAGGATGGGAAACTCCACCAGGAGATTCCCGATCTTCAACTTTTCCCCCGGCCGAGTCCCGGAAAAAAAGTTTTTATCCTTCATTTTGCCCGCTCCCGATCAAGATATTTTTCCTCGCTGCGCCGGGTTCAAAACCTTCCATTCTGTCCCTATTTTCCCCTACCACCTTTAGAAGTCAAGGAATGGTATTCAGAAGTCAAAAGCCCAGAGCTGTTGTTTGTTTTACTATGGTCTCTTGCCAATTTTTATCGCCGTCTGTTTTTCTTTTTATCGTTGATCTCTTTTTCTTTTTGGGGGGTTGGTCTCGCTCCCCAAACCAATGTGCGCGATCACGAAATCCCGGGCGGCGGCACCGCAGGTGCTCGCCTTCGTCGGATCCAATTATCAAGGATCATAGAGTTTGTCGGTATCCGGGTAACAAAGAGTTTGTGTCGCGAGGACCAACCCCCCGGGTTCTCTTAAAATCAAATTAACCCAATAAACTTAACGGATTGTTTTTGTCTCTTTCGACACTATGGACACTATGGACACTACGAACGCCTTACGCCTCTTGCTCTATTTTTCCACCCAGACAACCATCGCCCGCCGGGAAGGAATCCGGATCTGAAAAGAAAAACGCCCGAAGGAATCCTTTTCCGTTTGCTCTCCGGCCTTCTCCCCGGACTGGGGATCGAGAATGCTGGCTTTCCGGCCGGGGATATCCAATTTAATGTTTTCGGCCAGGTCCTGGCCGCTTTCATTAAAAAGTAAAATTATTTCCCCCTCCCGGAGCACCCGCCGGTTAAGCAGGAACGGAAGCTTCCCCTCCACGGTCAGGACCGGGGAGGAAACTCCCGCGGAGGAAAATACTTCTCCCAGTTCATCCGGCGCGGCGACTTCCCTCACCTCCCCCGCCAGGCGTTTCGAGATGGCCGCCACCTTCTGGTCCCCCCCGGCGTCGGTCCCGAAACCCGGGACCCGCTGGGGCAGGCCCCCCAGTACCGCCACCGTAATCCCCGCCCGGGCTGCTGCTTCGACGGTTTCCAGAAGCTCAGGGGACGCGGCCTGGAGACCGGTGATCAGAAGTCCGGAATAATCGGCCGCGCCGATTTTCAGTTTCCCGTTGACCACAGTCGCGCCGGTCAAACGTTCGCGGTTAACCCGGTCATAGGTCAGGCCGGCCGCCTTGAGCGCGGCTGTAACCGGGGTGTCGCCCTGACCGGCGGAAAACCCCTGGGAGCTGGTCGCAATCAGATCCGGGAAAACCCGTTCCGGGTACAGCCAGGCGATCTCGGACCGGGGATTTCCCCGGGAAAAAGCATAGGCCAGCCGGGCGATATAAGCATTCAGCTCGGGGAAATCCGGCCAGACCGGATGGCTTTCATCGCTGAAGCTGGAAAAGGTGGAACTCATTCCGAAGGTGGGGGCGTAAGCCCCATCGAAGGGATACCAGCGGGAGCCATCCGTCCGCTGATATAAATAAGGGTAACCGTGATGGATGATTTTATTGATCCCGGCGGAAAGGGCTCTCCCGGCCAGCAGGTAGAAATCATCCCGGGTCAGGCCCTGGGGATCCTGGACCATGGCCACGAAGGTTTCTGAAGAGGCGTACCTCTTCCCCCCGGTATGGGCGGCCGAGGAAGCCAGCTTGAGGAAATCATAACTCCCCCCGGCGTAAAGCCCCTCGCTTTCCGGGATATCCACCAGCTCATATCCCTCCAGAAAATCCTCAAAGCCGCCATGGTTCTGCAGCCTGACCTGGAGGTTGTGGGCGTGAGCCCACTCGAGCAACGGAAGGATAAACCCGTCCCGGAACAATTCGCCGCGGACCTTTTCGTAATCCTCGCGCACCCTTTCCCCGACGGCGTCCGCGGAATACACCGCGGGACTCGGCCCGGCCGCCTCCAGCCACTTGACCTCTCCGTATTCCCGGAACAGAAGGGGCAGATAAGGTCTCAAGTCGTACCCGCTCCGGGAAGCGAAGCTGTCCAAAAATCCGGCGGTCCAGGGCAATTCGCCCACCAGCTCAAAGCTGTCCACAAAGACGGACCGCAGGGTGCCGCCGAGGTAATCTTGCAGGTTTGCGGCCAGCGGCTCCCCGAACCCCGTGATCATTTCTTCGAGCCCGCGCCGGTCCAGATGATCGAGGATCAGGGCCTCGGTCAGCGCCCCGGGATAGGCCGGGTTCATCACCAGCTGCCCGGTGCCGTTTTCGTAAAAGGCGAAAAGGATCCAATCCCCCGCGGGCACACTCCAGTTCAACCGGGATCCGGAAAGCGAATCGGAAAGATCCACCATCTCCCCGATCTCGACCGGCACCCGGCCGGGATCCACCACTCGGGCCGCGGTGACCGCCACCAGCTCCGCCTCTCCGGAAAAAGGAGCCATGCCGTTCATCATCATTTCCAGAACCCCCTGGTATTTGGGTTTAATCACCGGGGGCAACGGGCCCGTGTAAGAAACCGGCCCGGAGAGCTCCAGGGAGGAGATCAGGAGCTGACGTTCCCGGCCCTCCCGGATAAACGGCCCACCCGAAGGCCAGCTGCTTCCAAAGGTGAGATCCACAGTCAGGCCGAGTCCGCGGGCGATTCGGCAGGCGGCCCCGACCTTTCGGAAGAAGGAACCGGACCCGACGGTTTTGATCTCGGGATCGGAGGCCAGGTCGGCCGGGGTCAGTCCGTAGGCAAAGGGCTGGATCTCCACGCAGCCGAAGCCCTGGTCCCGGAAAAGCTCGAGTTCCCGCCGGAGCTCATCCTCGCTGACGCTTCCGCCCGGCCACCACCAGCGGAAACAGGGCCGGAACTGCGCCGGGGGATTTTTCCATAAGGCCAGGTCGAAAATGTCCGGATCCGAATCGGGATTTGCCTTTCTCCCCTCTCCGCAGGAGAAAAAGGCCAGGACCGCCACCCCCGCCAAAACCATCCCCGTGATCACGGTCCAGCGGTTTTTTCGGATCCAAAAACTGATTCTTTTCATTGCAGGATTAATCGAAACCCCGGATAATAGTCCTATCACTTTCTATTTTATGCCAATGATGATCCTGGATTCAATTCGATTGACCCATGTCCCGCTCCTGACCCTCGTTCTGTTTTTTCTTTCCCCCCTTCCCGTCTCCCCCGGCGAAAGTCCCGCGCCCCCTTCTCCCCCTCCTTCCGCCTGGCAGGAGCTGGAACCGGGCCTGGAGCTCGGGGAATTCGCCGCCCCGGTAAAATCCGAATCCGGCGACTCGATCATCCGGGTCCTGCGGATTAACCCGAAGTATTTTCAACTGCGCCTGCTCAACGCTTCCGCCTCCCCCGACAAGAAATCCCTGAGCGCCCGGGAATTCTCCGAGCGCAACCACCTGGCCGCGGCCATCAACGCCAGCATGTACCAGCAGGATTTTCTGCGAAGCGTCTCCTTGATGAAAACCGGGGACCACGTCAACAATTCTTATTTTTCCAAGGATAAAAACATCCTGGTTTTTGACCCGGAAACGGACGCGCTGCCCCCGGTGAAACTGCTCGACGTGGATTGCGATGATTTTTCCTTCTGGCGGAACCAGTACCGGACCCTGGTGCAGAGCATCCGGATGATTTCCTGCACGGGCGCAAACGTCTGGTACCAAAGCCCCAAAAAATGGAGTACCGCCGCGGTCGGGCTCGACCAGCACGGGAAGGTATTGTTCCTCCATGTCCGGTCCCCCTACAGCACCCACGACCTGGTTGAAATCGTGCTCGGCCTCCCGCTGGAAATTGACCGGTTGATGTATACCGAGGGCGGTCCCGAGGCCCAGCTCTATATTCAGGCGAAAAACAAGGTTTACGAATTCCTGGGCAGCTATGAATCCAGCCTGGGAAATTTTGAGAATCCTTCGAAGGGTTGGCCCATCCCCAATGTGATCGGGGCAGTCCGTAAATCCGGGAACAAACCTTAAATCCCATTGCTTAAGCCCCTCTTCTTAATTCTCCTGTCGGCTGCAGTTTTGACCGGCGCGTCCCCGGCCCCGCCCTCCGATCCTCATATTATCCCGGCTGTTTCTCCTTCCCCCATCACCCCGTCCGCGGGGATCAGGCTCACCTGGCTCGGTACCGCCGGGTTCATGATTGAATGGGGCGGCGCCCGTTTCGCCGTCGACCCCTACATCTCGAGACATCCGAAGGCGAAGCCGGTCATCAATACCCGGATCGAGGACCTGTTGCCCCTCGACGCCATCCTGATCACGCACGGACATTTCGATCACGCCGCGGACGTGGAAAACATCGCCTGGGCCGCCGCCTGTCCAGTTTACGCCCCGCGGCCGGTCATCCGAAGACTGGAGAAAAAAGGTTACCCGCCGGAGCTGCTCCACCCCAACGAAACCATATCCGGGTTCCAGATCGGAGAGGTTTCGGTCCGCATCGTCCATTCCCGGCATATTCGGTTCAACCCGGCCCTGGTCGCCACGATCGCCGGGAGGGTGATCAGATCCTTCCGGACGCTGGAGGTCCTCCGGCTCGGCCTCGGATACCCGCTGGGTTCGGATTCTGATTTTCTGGCGAGTTACGGCGGGGTTTCGGTCTACCTGAGCGGGAGCGCCGGTTTCGGGGAGGAAACCCTGCGGGGCCTTCACGCCGATGTCGCCCTGCTCCCCTACGCCGGGCGCTCCGACATGCTCCCGGTTTTCGGCCTGGCCCTGAAGATGCTCGAGCCGGCGGTGCTGGTCCCGCAGCATTTCGACGAGTTCTATCCCGGTTTCGCCCCCCTGGGAGACCTGGAGACGCTCCGGGAATTCCTGGGCCGGGAATATCCGCAGGTAAAAATGGTCATCCCCCCGCCGGGGGTCCCGTTTGTAATCAACCTGGATAATTAAAATATTTGTCATCCCCGCGAAGGCGGGGATCCAGATTTAATCCGTCATCCCTGCGAAAGCAGGGATCCAGAATTTTGATTTGGATTCTCCCCGCCCAGGGCGGGGGCAGTCCGGGTCAAATCCCGGAATGACGAAAACACAAATTTTATTTGCGGCCGGGCGAAGGTTTCTGACGGCGGCGGTAGTATTCGGTCACCTGGAAGACCGCGCGGGCGGCGTGTTCGGGGGAGGAAAAGACCGGGATTTTCGCGTCGATCAGCTGCTTCCTGACCTCACCGATCATCTCCCAGCGCCATTCCTGCATCTGCCCGGAAGTAACCTCCCCGATCGCCATCACCGCAACCACCGGTTTCCGGCTCTCTTCCCGGAAACGGACCACGCCGGCCACTTGTTCCCCGGCCCAGATTTTCCACATCTCGCCGGGGATGGGATCGTCTTCGGTCAGGTTGAAAGCGAACACATCGAATTCGCCGCTCTCATTCATCATCGTGAAAAGCTGTTCCGGGAAAACCGGCGAATCCTGGAGGATGGAAACGTCGACCGGGTTTTTCAGCCAGTCCCAGACCCCGGAAGCTAACGCCTTCAACCTGGCCCTCATCACCGGGGGCAGGTCGGGGAGGACAAAACCGTTTTTCTCCCAGAGATCCGCCGAGAGGGCGCTTTTCCCGCCCCCGCCTCCGACGATCGCCGTCCGCCTTCCCGTAAATTCGGGCAGGAAACTGAAAGCGAGAACCTGGTCGACCAGTTCGCCCAGGCTGCTGACTTCGGAAACACCGCCCTGCCGGAACACCGCCCGCCAGATCTCCTCGCGCCCGGCCAGGGAAGCCGTGTGGGAAAGGACCGACCGGCTCCCGGCTTCTCCCTTCCCCCCCTTGAGGACCACTACCGGCTTCGTCCGCGCGGCCCGGGCCAGGGCCTGAGCCAGGCGCCGTCCGTCCCTGGCCCCCTCGAGATACGCCGCAATCACCCGGGTCTCCGAGTCGGCGGCAAAATGCTCCAGTAGTTCCGACTCATCGATATCGGCGCCGTTCCCGTAGCTGACCACCCGGCTGAAACGCAGGCCCCGGAGAGCGCCGTAGTGAATAAAATCGGTGGAAGCGCCCCCGCTCTGGAAGAGGCCGCCCACCCAGCCGGGATCGGGAGGGAACCAGTACCCGTAGGTAAGCCCCACCCGGGGATTGTAAAGCCCCATGCAGTTCGGCCCGAGAAACCGGATCCCGAGCTTCTTCGCCTTTTCAGTGATTTCCCGCTCGAGTTCGGCCCCCTCGCTCCGCCCGGTTTCCGACATCCGGGCGGTGAAAAAATGGATGATTTTAACCCCTTTTTCCGCGCAATCATCCAGAAGCGGTAAAACCCTGTCCGCCGCGATGCTCGAAACCAGGTAATCCACCGGTCCCGGAATGCTCGCCAGGCTCGGATAGGCTTTCTTCCCGAGAATTTCTTCCACGTTGGGATTGACCAGGTAAAGCTCGCCCCGGAAATCCTCCACCAGGTGGATGGCATAGGCGTACCCCCCGGAAAGAGGATTGCTCGACGCCCCCACCAGGGCCACGGAACGGGGGTGGAAAAGATCGTGCAGAGTCATGGTTTTCCTGTTCAACTTATCACCGGTCATAGGTCATGGATTAGGAAACGCAGCTATCGGTTTTATATCGTCATTGTAAACCCCTTCCCTGACGGGGTGTGGCAATATCGTTTTTCGTTAGCATTTATTTTCTTTTTGGGGGGTAGGTTTCGCTCCGCGCACAATAGGTTCCGTGCCGTAAATCCGGCAGGCTGACCCGCAGGGTCTAGCCAGTATCGAGAAATACTTTGTCATCGAATTTATTGCAGCTTTTTATCCTAAGAGTTTGCGTCGCGAGAACCTACCCCCCGGGCTTCTGGAAATCAAAGAATATTAATGATTATTTTTTTCTTTTGACACAATGGACACAACGAACTCAATGGACCCGATGGACGCCTTTGCTTCCCGCCCTTTGCGATCAGTTGATCAGTATTCTCGCATCCACCACCTGACACCCCTGACCTTCCCCCTGAACGATCACCGGGTTCAGATCCAGTTCCGCGATCCGGGGATGGTCTTCGATCAGGGCCGAGATCCGGCACAATAATTTTTCCACGGAACTTATATCAGAGGGTGGCGACCCCCGCCATCCCTTGAGCAGCTCAAAGGCCTTGACCGAGCGGATAATCTCCTGGGAATCAATGTCCGTGAGCGGGTGCAGGCGGAAAGCCACATCCTTGAACAACTCGGCGTATATTCCCCCCAGGCCGAACATGAGGAGCGGACCGAAGGAGGGATCCTGGGTTACCCCGATGATCACCTCGACGCCCTTGGGAATCATTTTCTGCACGATTACCCCCTGCATCTCCGCCGCTTTTCCCAGCCGGGTAAGGTTCTCTCTCAATTCCAGAAAAGCCTGTTCGACTTCGCCCTCCGATTTGAGATTCACCTTTACCCCCTCCACCTCGGTTTTGTGCGTGATCGTCCGGGAAAGGAGCTTGATCACCGCCGGGAAGCCGATTTCCCGGGCCGCGAGGGCGGCCTGGCCCACGGTCACGGCGAGGCGGGTAGGGGCCGTCCGGATCCCGTAATGCTGGAAAAGCTCCAGGGTCGCGGAAGCCTCCAGCCAGATCGGCCGGCCCGGGGTGGAAGGCACGGCTTTCTTGATAATCTCCTCCGCTTTTTCCTTGTTTATGTCGTCGAACCTGGGGATCATCCCTTTCGGTTTCTTCACCCATTCCCCGTATTCGCAGGCTTTGGCCAGCACCGTGGCCGTGGCCTCCGGAAAGGTGAAGCTCGGGATATAGCCTTCTTCCCGGCTTCCCAGCTCCCAGGAAACTCCCCGGGCCCCCATGAAGGAAGCCACCACGGTCTTGCCCTGACGCCGGAAAGCGGGGGCCATATCCCGGATGGCCTGGGCCACTTCTTCCGGATGGGTCACGATCGGGGGGATGAAAATCACGATCACGATGTCGATATAATCTTCTTCCAGGAAGGTCTGCAGAACCTGGCGATACTCATCCGGGCCGGCCCCCGCAGTCATGTCCACCGGGTTGGTGATGGCCGCCCCGTTGGGCAGGATTTTCTTGAAACTGGCGGAGGTCTTCTCGGAAAGAAGGGGCAGCTCGAGCCCCCGCGCGGAGCAGGCGTCCGCGGTCATGATCCCCGGGCCGCCGCCGTTGGTCAGCACCGCCACCCTTCTCCCCCTGGGGATGGGCTGGTGGGAAAGCAGGTTGGCCACGTCAAACAATTCCTCCAGGGTATCGACCCGGATCATCCCGGCCTGGCGGAAAAGAGCCTCGGAGGCCACCTCGGCGCTGGCCAGGGCTCCGGTATGCGAAGCCGCCGCCCTCTTCCCCGCGGCGGTCCTTCCGCTTTTCACCGCCACGATCGGCTTGACCGCGGCCACCCGGCGGGCGACGCGGCCGAACTCCCGGGGATTCCCGAAGGACTCGAGGTAAAGCAGGATGATTTTGGTGGCCGGGTCATCCTCCCAGTACTGGATCAGATCATTGTTGGAAACATCGGCCCGGTTCCCGATGCTGATAAAGCTGGAAAGGCCCAGGTTCAGCGACTTGGCGTATTCAAGAATGGCGATGCCCAAAGCCCCGCTCTGGCTGCACATGGCGATGTTGCCCGCCGGCGGGAAAACCGGGGCGAAGGTCCCGTTCAGGTTCACCTCCGGATCGGTATTGATCACCCCCATGCAGTTGGGACCGACCAGGCGCATCCCATAGCGGCGGGCGACCTCGACGATCAGTTTCTGCTTCTCCGCTCCCCCCTCCCCGCTCTCCCCGAACCCGGCCGAGATCACCACTATCCCCCGCACCCCCTTCCGCCCGCACTGTTCCACCATGGACTGCACCAGGTCGGCGGGAACCACGACCAGGGCCAGATCAACCTCGCCCGGAACCTCAAGAATGGAAGGATAGGCTTTCACCGAGGCCACCACCGGGGCATTGGGATTGACCGGGTAAACCGGTCCGGGAAAGCCCTGGAGAAGGAGGTTAT
>JAQTNV010000041.1 GCA_028713675.1 bacterium | reverse complement strand
GACTCCTGGTCTTCGAAATCGCCCGTTCGGAGATGGATTACACCTTTCAGAACCCGGCGGAATACGCCTCCCAGATCATCGCCGCCGCGGCCGCGGAGAAGTTTCCCGGGCCGGTCTGCCTGCAGGGTGATCATTACCAGGTCCGGCCCCGGCTTTTCCGGGAGAACCGACAGGCTGAGATCGAAAACCTGAAGAAGCTGATCTCCGAGTCGCTGGAGGCGGGTTTCTATAATATCGATATTGACGCCTCCACCGTGGTCGACCTGAAACAGCCCACGATTCTCGCCCAGCAGGAAAACAACTGCCAGATCACCGCCGAGCTCACGGTCTTCATCCGGGAAAAGGAAATCCGGGGCAAGGAAGTTTCCGTCGGGGGGGAGATCGGGGAGGTGGGGACCAAGAACTCAACCGAGGAAGATCTGCGGGCCTTCATGGAGGGTTATTCCCGGGAGCTGAAGAAATCCGGCTCGAAGCTGGAGGGGATCTCCAAGATCAGCATCCAGACCGGCACCACCCATGGGGGGGTTCCCCTCGCGGACGGCAGCGTGGCCAAGGTGACGCTGGACTTCGAAACGCTGAAAAAGCTTTCCGCGCTGGCCCGTTCCGAGTTCGGGATGGCCGGGGCGGTTCAGCACGGGGCCTCCACGCTTCCCGAGGAGGCCTTTCACCTTTTCCCCGAAGTGGAGTGCGCCGAGGTGCATCTGGCCACCGGTTTTCAGAACCTCCTGATCGACAGCCCGAATTTCCCCCGGGAGCTCCGGGAGGAGATGTACCGGCACCTCGATCAGAAGTGCGCCGACGAGAAGAAACCGGGGATGACGGAGGAGCAGTTCATTTATAAAACCCGGAAGAAGGTTTATGGCCCGTTCAAGCAGGCCCTCTGGGACCTGCCGGAGAAGACCCGGGAGAAACTGGAGAAGGAACTCGAGGCCCGCTTCGCCCTGATCTTCGACCGCCTGCGGGTCAAGAACACGCTCGATCTGGCCAACAAGTACACAAAGTAATTAACCAGCAGAAAAAATCTAATCCCCCCATTCCCCCCTTTGTCAAAAGGGGGGGGAGAAGGGGGATTTTTATTCGTTTCCGAATCTCATCCCGATCGCCCGGGCGGCATCAACCCGGGAACAGTTCCGGGGAACCCGGCGAATACCCTGAGCCGCCTGGCGGAGTGGGAGCCGGATAATCTTCTTTCCGCGCAACGCGACATAGATGCCGGTTTTCCCCTCGGCGGCGGCCCGAACCGCCTCGATCCCGAAGAGGGTGGCGAGATTCCGGTCACGGGCAGTCGGGGTCCCGCCCCGCTGGACGTGCCCCAGAACGGTGACCCGGGTTTCAATCCCGGTTCGGGATTCGATTTCATGGGTTACGAGCTCGCCGATCCCGCCCAGGCGGATGGGCTCGGCGCTGGTTTTGACTTCCCGCTGTACCACCGGTTTACCCCCCTGCGGACGCGCGCCTTCAGCCGCCACCACAATGGTATAAAGACGGCCTTTCCGGCGGCGGAGCTCAATCGCTTGGCAGATGCTTTCATAGGAGAATGGAATCTCGGGGATCAAAACGACATCCGCCCCGGAAGCGATTCCGGACTCGAGGGCGATCCAGCCGGCGTTCCGGCCCATCACCTCCACCACCATGACCCGGTGATGGCTCTGAGCGGTGGTGCGCAACCGGTCAATTGCCTCGCTGGCGATCGTCACCGCGGTATCGAAACCGATGGTGAAATCGGTTCCCCGCAGGTCGTTATCAATGGTTTTGGGCATTCCAATTACCGGCACCCCGAGCGCGTTAATTCCGGAGGCTATCGTCATGGTTCCGTCCCCGCCGCTGACGAACAAAACATCCAGGCCCAGCCGCTTGATCACCCGGACCACTTCCCCGGACCGGTCAGAAGTATTAATCACCCCGCCTTTTTCTTCCTTGACATGGAAGGGATCGATTCGGTTGGAGCTTCCCAGGATGGTTCCCCCGAAGGTCAGAATTTCGGAAACTTTGTCGTAGCTGAGTTTGGTGTGGCGGCCGGGCCAGAGCAGGCCTTCAAAACCGTCAAGAATGCCCACCGCTTCCCAACCCTGTTTATGAATGGCGGATTTCACCACCGCCCGGATCAGGGCGTTGAGCCCCGGGCAGTCCCCGCCGCCGGTCAGGATCCCGATTTTTTTATTCATGGAAAGCCCCTTTCTTACCATCCCTCGCGGATTGATTTTTTTCAGTATGTTAACTTCATATTATATATTTATATATTCCAGATTGGAGAATAATCTACATGTGATTAATAATTGAAGCGGACCGAAAGCGTCCTGAAGGAAAAAAACATTTGATTATCGAGACGGAAAAAAGGCGATGGGCCCCGGATCTTCTGCCGGCGGCGGTTCTGGCCGCCCTGCTGGTGGCCGGGCAAATTTATTCCGGATCCGAAGAGATTTTTTCCCCGCCGGTTTCCATTCCGGAGACGGTTAAAACCTGGGTGGAGGTGGAATATCCTTTCCAGGTTCCCTTTGTCCGCGGATATTTTTCCCCGCCCATTCTGGCGGACGTAATACCCGGATGCGGGCAGGAGGGGGAAAAACCGCTGAAAAACGGCACGCGGGTCCGGATTATTTCCGGTCAGCCCCTGATTTTCCGTCTGGAAAAAATGCCCGGAAGCCACCTCCTGCTTTTGGGCCAGAAGGTTGATGTGAATCAGGCCGGCCGCCGGGATCTGGAAGCCGTCCCCGGGATCGGGCCGAGTCTTTCGGAGAGAATCCTTCAATACCGCGAAGAACATGGGGATTTCCGGGAATTGTCCGGTCTCCTCGACATCCGCGGGATCGGGCCGAAATCCTTGAGCAAAATCCGGGAATACCTTACTATTAACACGAATGATTAAACGTCTAATTGTCTTTTTGCTTATCCCTATTCTGATCCAGGGTTCGGCACCTCCTTTGCTGGCTCAGGAAAAACCCGCGGAGGGAAAGGTTTCCCTGATGATTCAGCCCTTCGGGGCGGAGATCCGGGTGGATGGGGAACTTTTAGGGAAATCACCCCTCGAATCATTGCCGTTGCCGGCGGGCGAACACGAACTGAGGATCCGTTACGAAGGTTATCAGGAATTTACCACCCGGATCACGGTGGAAGCCGGGAAAAGCATGACTCTCCGGGGACATCTGCAATCACTTTCTTCCTCTGAATCCTCCTTGCCGACGATCACTCTTCCGGTCCAGATTCCACCGGTTATCCGGGCGGCCAGCCAGAAACGCGTTTACCGGCTGGGAGCCCTGACTTTAAGCGGGGTGGCCCTGGTTGGAGCCGGGGTCTTCTATTATCTGGGTGACCGGGCCGGCAGTGATTATTCCCGGGCCGCGGACAATTACGCGGAAGCCAGGGCTGCCTGTGAAGCGACCCAAAACTGCTCTGCCAGCACCGACCTGACCAAATATAAAAACCAGGGGAATAGCGCCAAAAGTGATTTCACCCATTATCGAAACGGTTATTACGCTTCTTTGGGGCTGACCGGTTTGTTCCTGGGAGTAACGGGATACCTCTTTATCATCCAGAGATCAAAAAGCGCTCCGGACCGGCGCTTCAGCCTGGTGCCGTTCGCCCCGGCGAATTCCTCCGGGGCGATGGAAGGAATCGGATTTTCCACCAGTGTTCGGTTTTAACAAATGAAAATTGCCTTTAATAAAAATATTTTGCTCATTGCTCGTTGCTCCTTTCTCATTGCTTTATTTGGTTCGGCCTGCATGGAGCTGCCGAACAAGGAATGGAAGGCTCCGGGAAACAATGCCCCGGTTATCCCGCCGATCGCACCGGTAATCGTGAACGAGGGTGATCTGATTGAAATCCAACCGCAGGTCTCCGATCCCGATCCGGCCGACATTCTGACCATCAGTTTCCGGGGCTGGGCCCCGCAGGGTTATTCCGTGGATGTCAGCGATCCCACCCGCCCGATCTGGAGGTACCAAACCGGTTACAGCGACGCGGGGGATTACTCCATCTCGGTAGTGGCCAACGATGGGACGGAATCGGGAACGGTTCGAAAGGACATCCTGATCTCGGTCAAGAATGTGAACCGTGCCCCGATCTGCCCGACCATCGCTTCCCAAACCGTGGCGGAGCTGGCCGAACTGCAGCTTACTTTCCGCGCTTCCGATCCGGATCCCGAGGACAATTTCAACCTTTCCTATGCGTTCGGATGGCAGGGACAGATGCCGGCGGGGGTCACCAATATCGTCGTCGACCCACTCAATGATAATGCGAGTTTTTCTTTTACCCCGGATTTCGATTCGCGGGGCAATTACGTGATGGAATTTTCGGTGACCGATGCCAGCGTTCCCACTTATACCGTAAATTGCCCGATTCCCCTGAAAATCGAGGATATTCTCTACTGGGAAAAGGCGGGGGATTTGCCGAGCTGGCTTTCGCAGGCGGTGGTTAATTCCCTGGCGGTGGATCCCTATTCGTCGCAGGTTTACGCGGGGTTTTCGAGTTTCTATGATCCGGTTTCCAATCCCGTTCCGGACCAGGGTTACGGAGTTTACGCCTATTCCCCCCTGGGAAACAGTTGGGCTGACATCAGCACCGGTCTTTCCGAACTCCGGGTTTTGGATCTTCGGTCGAAAACGGGGACGAGCCAGGTCTACATGTTCGCGGCCACGACCGCCGGTATTTTTCGTTATGACGGGATTTCCTGGCATGAAATGAGTTCGGGCATCCCGAGTAAATACCGGAGGATTTTCTCCCTGGAGCTTGATTCCCAGGAAAAGATCTGGGCCGGACCCGGTTCCGGCCTCGCCATCGGTACCGGGATCCTGGGCCCGCTGTATTTTTCCAACGATGACGCGCAAACCTGGGTATATTCGAATGGAATTACCGATTTAATCAGGGTTTTTGATCTGGCCTCCGGTGGCACTCATATGCTGGCCAGTGTTTTCAGGAAATCGGGGAACGCCTATTTCAACGCGATCATTCAATCTCTGGATCTGGGGGTTACCTGGGAAGACAACAGTTTCTTCGGGCATTTGAGCAGTCCTTCCCGGGTAATCACCTTTGACCCGGCCGATTCCCAGAAAATATATGTCGGAGTGGACAACCAGGGCCTGTACCGGACCGTGGACGGCGGGACCACCTGGCTTCTGCCGATCCTCATCGGCACCACCAACTCTTATCCCCGGGCCATTCTCCCCATCGCGGACCCGGATTATCCGGGTACGGTTCTGGTGGGCCTGACCGAGAAGGGAATCTGGAGATCCCGGGACGGCGGGGCTACTTTTACCGCCCAGAACCAGGGGTTGCCGGATGGGGCAGCGATCCGGTCCATCGCGGTCGACCCCAACAACCTGGATCGTATCTATGTCGGCACCGAGTATCACGGGGTCTACCGGACGAAAACGCCCTAAATGATGGTTCAAGGTTCAAAGTCCAAGGTTCAAGGTTAAAAACCCCAAGCTCAGGGCGGCCGCGGAGGGCCGCCCCTACATCGTCTTTCGTCTGATAACTGTAACCGCAGAACGCAACCGAAACGAGCCGCGCAACCGCAACCGGTTAATTAAACGCCATAATTTATATGCCCGATTCCAATTGGCATAACGCCATTACCGATGTCCCGGGGATAAAGGTCGGGCATTTTACCGACCGGGAAAACCGGACCGGCCTGACCGTGGTTCTCACCGAGTCCGGGGCGGTGGCCGGGGCCGATCTCGGGGGAGGGGCGACCGGAACCCGCCAGTTTGACGCGGTTTCCGGCTTTCACCTGGTTACCGAGATCCAGGCGGTGCTCCTGACCGGAGGCAGCGCCTTCGGGCTGGACGCGGCGGGCGGGGCGATGAAATTCCTGGAGGAGAATGGCCAGGGGCTCCCGCTCTACCAGACCCATATTCCCACCGTTCCCACGGCGGTCATTTTCGATCTGTTTCTTTCCCGCCGGAGACCGGACGCGGACATGGCCTACCGGGCCTGCCAGGCGGCCGCCTCGGGACCGGTGGAAGAGGGGAGCGCGGGAGTGGGAACCGGGGCGGTCGTGGGCAAGATTTTTGGGGCTCCCTTCGGGATGAAGGGGGGGATTGGGACCGCGAGTTTTTCCCCGGCCCCCGGATTGGTGATTGGGGCCCTGGTGGTGGTGAATGCCTTCGGGGACGTGGTCGAACCCGACGGGAAAATCCTGGCGGGCGCCCGGACCTCCCCGGAAGGAAAGGAATTTGTCCGGATGGGGGAAAGGCTGATGCACGGGGAAAAGGGAAAAGACGCCCGGGGTGAATGCACCACGCTGGGGGTGATCGCCACCAATGCCCGGCTGGACCGGATGCAGGCGATCAAGGTGGCGCAGATGGCCCAGGACGGGATCTCCCGGGCGATCTCCCCCGCGCACACTCTTTACGACGGCGACCTGGTCATCTGCCTTTCGGCCGGCGCCGAGCCCGCCGATCTCAACACCCTGGGTCATACCGCCTCCGTCCTGCTGGCGGACGCCATCCGCCGGGGGATAAAAGCCGCTGATGGCTTTGGTATAATTCCCGCCTGGCGGGATCTTTTAGGTAAATAAATATCCTTACGAAGGGAGGAGTGATGAAAGACGTCAAAGGCAAAATCGTGGTGATCACCGGGGGGGCGATGGGGATGGGGCGCTTGTTGTCCATCAAATTCGCCCAGGACGGGGCGCGTCTGGTCCTGATCGACTTGAACAAGGAAGCCCTGGACAAAACCGCCGCCGAACTCAAAAAGATGGGGGCGGAGGTTTTCACTTATGTTGGCGATATCACCGACCGGAAGAAGGTCTATGAGATGGCCGCCGATGTTCACAAGAAAATCGGCAAGATCGATGTCCTGGTCAACAACGCCGGGGTGGTCTGGGGATCCCCGTTCGTGGAAGCCGACGACGAAAAGCTTTTCAAGACCATTGACGTCAACGTGAACGCGGTGATGTGGATGATGAAGGCGTTCCTGCCGGACCTGTATGAGAAAAAGTCCGGGCACGTGATCAACATCGCCTCCGCGGCCGGGCTGATGGGGGTGGTGAACCTGGCGGCCTACTGCGCCAGCAAGTTCGCGGTGGTCGGGATGACCGAAGCCATCCGGCAGGAAACCAAGAAAATGGGTTTGAAAGACGTGAAATTCACGACGGTCTGCCCGAGTTTTGTCGCCACCGGGATGTTTGAGGGGGTCAAACCGCCCAAGATGACCAAGTGGCTTACCCCGGAACAGATGGTGGACAAGATTTACGCGGCCTTCAAGAAAGACGCCCCCCTGATCCGGGAACCGCTCATGGTCAAGTTTGTTCCCCTCATCAAGGCAATCCTGCCCGTCAACCGGTTTGACCGGATCTCGCACCTTCTGGGTACGAGCAAGTCCATGGAAAAATGGGTGGGGAGAAAATAACGAAAATTGCGGAATGCGGATTTCGGCCTTCGGCCCTGTAGGGCCTACGGCCCGGAAGGATTGCGGAATGAAAAAAGCGGGGTTCTAGGGGCCGAGGGTTCCAGGGTTCGAGTAGGGCAAGGCTTTAGCCTTGCGAAAGTAAAGGGCGAGGGGCAACAAAAGGGGATTAGGGTATCAGTTAACCTGAAAACTCGTTTCGAGTTTCTAGTTTCGGGTTTCGAGTTAATTTAAAACCAGAGACTAGAGACCAGAGACTAAAAACCAGAGACTAAAAACCAGAGACTAAAAACCAGGGACCAGATTGATAAATGTCGCGTTGGGATGGGGCGGTAAAGGAAGTAAAAGATTACCTGGGATTGAAGTATCCGCTGGTCGCGGCCAGCTATCGTGACCGGCCGGATCCGGCGGCGCCCGTTTCCAAGCGTTTCGGCTGCAACGCCATCGGTCAAGCATTCCGGGGGAAGGTGGTGAGTATCAATCGGGATTCCACCACCTGTCCCGGGGCGGTTCATTGGTTCGGATTTGAAAATTACCGCCCGGGTTTAGTCATGTTTCTTACCCACGGGGAAAAGTTGTTCGCCAACGAGGAACTGGCGGAAAAGTGGTTTGATTCCATTCCCCCGCCCCGGCCGGCCCCCCGGGAGTACCTAGTCTTAAAGCCGTTGGAGAAAGAGGAAGGCGAACCGGAACTTGTTCTCCTGCTGGTCAACGCCCATCAGGCGCATCGGATACATTCCATTATAAATTTTCGGGAGGGAACGCTGGCGATCCCCCATTATTATTCGGCCATCTGCCAGGGCGCGGTTGCCAATCCGATCTCCCTGGGAAAACCTGCAATCACTTACCCCGAGACGGTCGGAAAGGAGTTCGGCGGTTTCGGGGAGGATGACATCATCTTCAGCCTTCCGTTTTCCTACTTTCTCCGCCTGGTTAAGGATCTCCGGGACTCGGATGGGGGCAAGGACAAGTTTGCCCACGAGATCAAGGGGCTTCTCACTTCGATACGGTAGACGGATGCCGGTTAAACTATCGGTGATTAAGGGGCAGTCCCTGCTATAATTTTGCCCGGGAAAGGAGCACGTGCAATGAAGAAAAGCCTGGCCGCGGTTTTTGCCATATTTTTCGGGGTGGTTGGATCACTGAGCGTGTCAGGAGCCGGGCTGGAGAATAAGCCCCTGGCGGGCAAGAAGGTCGCCCTGGTCGTCGCCAGCGATAAATTCCGGGATGAAGAGTTCAAGGAACCGAGAAATCTTTTGCTCCAGTCCGGCGCCACGGTAGTCGTGGCTTCTTCCAGCCTTTCCGAAGCGACCGGGATGCTGGGGATGAAGGTAAAGCCGGATATTTTGCTTCAGGATTTGAAAACCCGGGGCCTGGCCGCCGTCCTTTTCGTCGGGGGAGCAGGGGCTTCGGAATATTTTCATAATCGCGACGCTCATCGCCTGGCCCAGGAGGCTCTGGAGCAGGGGGGCATAGTCGGGGCCATCTGCATCGCCCCCGTTATCCTGGCCCGGGCCGGTCTGCTTAAAGGGAAGAGGGCCACGGTTTACGAATCGGAGAAAGAGGAACTATTTAGAGGAGGGGCCACCTACACCGGAAATCCCGTGGAAACGGACGGGCGGATTATCACCGGCAACGGTCCCGCGGCCGCCCGGGAATTTGCGAAAGCGGTGGTTAATCTGCTCAAGCAAGTTAATAAGCAATGAGCAACGAGCAACGAGCAATGAGTATGAAATCTGAATTTCTCGAAAATTTATAAACCAACTTACCAACTCACTAACTCACTGCTTTATCAGATGACTAATCCCCAAAAATACCGCTACCTTTTCGGGCCGGTGGCTTCCCGGCGGCTGAAGCTTTCTCTCGGGATCGATCCGCTTCCATTCAAAACCTGCTCCCTGGACTGCGTTTACTGTGAACTGGGGAAAACCACCGATAGGACGGTAAAGCGTCAGTCTTTCGTCCCGCCCCGGGAAATTATCGGGGAGCTGATTCAATTTCTCCGGACCGGGAACCGGCCGGACTGCATAACCATTTCCGGTTCGGGCGAGCCGACTTTGCACCTGGACCTGGAAGAGATAATCACGGAGGTGAAAAAAATTACCTCGATTCCGCTGGCGGTAATTACCAACTCGACTTTGCTCCACGATCCTAAGGTGAGAAGCGCTCTGCTCCCGGTGGATATCGTTCTGCCTTCCCTGGACGCGGTGACCCCCGGGGCTTTTGCCCGGGTCAACCGCCCCCATCCTGCGCTGGAGGTGGAACAGATCATCTCCGGCCTCCATGAGTTCCGGGAGGAATTCACGGGCGAGATCTGGCTGGAGATCCTGCTGGTCAGGGGACTGAATGATCAGCCGGAAGAGGTGGAATTGCTCCGGGACCTGTCCCATTCCCTGCGTCCGGACCGGGTCCAGTTGAACACGGTGGCCCGGCCGGGCACGGAAGACTCGGCCCTGCCGCTGGCGGATGAGCATCTCCAGAAGCTCAAGGAATTTTTCGGGCCCCCGGCGGAAATAATCGCCGGGTCCAGGCATTCTCCGGCCAAGGTGCAATCAGAATCGGTGGAAGAGAGAATTTTGGAAACGGCCTCCCGCCGGCCGGTGACCGCGGAAGAGATCGCCGCGGGGATGGGGCTGGAAATCAAGGAAGCGGAGAAGCTTCTGGACCGTCTGCAGAAGGAAGGAAAGCTCATCGCTAAAAAGCACGAGAAGATGGAATTCTGGATAGCAAACAAGTAGACGGTAGACTTAAAATAGTAAGCAGTAGGCAGTAAGCAGCGAAAACCTAAAGAACCCAATAAACTCAAGAAACGCGATGAATCGTCTCACATCTCACGTCTCACGTCTAACGATATTAATGCTTCTTCCGATCTCCTTATTAATGTTCAGTTGCGGCGGGGGATCGGAAAAAGCTAAAGCTCCTATTACATCTTCCCCTTTGAATTTCACCCCTTTTCAGGATGGGCGATTTTACTTTGTTACTGATGATGAAATGGCCGGTGGTTTTGGAAATATCCGGATCGCGATTTCAGAGCCGACCGGAATAAGATGGATTTCTTCGGAAGAATACCCCAACCAATACACGAATGTAATTGATAATTCAACAATATGGAGTCTTTCAGGTAAAAGCGGGGCCCCTAATCTGGAAATAAAAGCCATCCAAAATCCTGCGACCGCAGATCTGGTCCTTGAATTAAGAGCAACCAATGAAAGCGAAAATGACCTTATCATCCTCGGAGGGGAGTTTCCTTCTTTTTCCTCGGATTCATCAGGTGCGGTAGGATTCGCCACCGGAGTTGGAAATGAAATAAACCTTCTCCACAACGGCTACCAATCCTGGAGCTTTTCCGGACCAGTGAAAGTCAGATTAAATAATTATGTGCTTCCGAGAGATAACGGCACTTTTATTTCTGGAGGCGACAATGATGACTGGTTCGGGGATCAACCGGGTCTTTCCTGGTGGGTTGCCGCGCTACAGGCTCCGGACTTATCTGGTGCCTCTTCGGTCGGATCCCTTTCGCAGACGATCATTAGCTGCGATCCTGGCCCATGTATCGCAGCTGGTCCCCTATATACTCTTACCGTCGGTGCACTTTCGGCAAATATTTTTAAAACCTATATTGGAGTAGAACACAATAATATCGTAAATACCGTATCTCTCAGGGTGATCGAGGGAATGACCGGGGACCGGGTGATACTTGCGCCGGGGGAATCGCTGGAATTCGAACCGGTTTACCTGGGGGCGGACCAGGACCCGGTGGCCGGACTTAACCGGTACGCCCGGGCCGCGGCGGAGATCACCCCGCCCCTGGTCTGGAATGGGGACCGGCCCTGGGGGTGGGCGAGCTGGTATTACTATTATTCGCAGGTGAAAGAGGAAGACCTCGTTGAAAACCTCGATTTCGTCCGGGAGGAGCTTTCCGCCTATGGCTTCAACCTGGTCCAGCTTGACGACGGCTATATGCCCCGTTGGGGGGAATGGACGAACAATTCGAAATTCCCTTCCGGGCTTACTGGCGTCGCCGCGGAAATTGAATCCGCCGGGCTCCGGCCGGGCATTTGGATCGCTCCCTTCCTGGTCAGCATGGATTCAAATCTGGTTGATAATCATCCGGACTGGTTTCTCCATGATCAAAATGGGGGCATGATTGCCTACCAACAGCCGCCCAGCGCCACGCACGCCATCCTGGATGTGACGCACCCGGACGCGGAAGCCTGGCTCCGCGGCGTGATCGGCGGGATTCGGGATGCCGGATTCCGTATGATTAAAATAGATTTCATTTTCGCCGAGGCTTTTGAAGGCGTCCGCCATGATTTGAAAGTGACCAGCATGCAGGCCTACCACCGCGGGCTGGAAATCATCCGGGAATCGGCGGGGGAGGATATGTTCATCCTGGCCTGCGGGGCTTCCATGCTTCCCACCCTCGGACACGCCCATGCCTTCCGCACCGGCCCCGACATCGCCTACGAAGCGGTTGGAGGAGGAAACCCGAGCTACAATTTCCTCGTGCAAGAGGCCCGGAATACCGCTTCCCGCTTTTTCACCGGCGGAAACTGGTTCCTGAACGCCCCCGATCAGCTGCTTTTACGGGGACCCCTCACCCTTGAAGAAGCGAAGATGTCCGCGGTGGCCAACGTGATGGCCGGCGGGGTCTTCCTGCTCGGGGACAACCTGGCCGGCCTGACTGAAGACCGGCTGGCAATCGCCACCGATCCGGTAATTCTGGAGATCGCGAAAGTCGGGAAACCGGCGGTCCCGCTGGACCTTTTCAATGCAGCGAGTCAAAAACTGTTTTCCTCGCCGGTGATGGATCTCGCGGGGGAAAGTACGGCACCCTCAATCTGGTGGCTGAAAGGCCCGGACCGGGAGGGTTACCTGGCCTTTTTTAACTGGGAAGAAGACGCCCGGGATATTGGGGTCGAGACCGGTTTCCTCAATTTGTCGTCCCCGCGCAAGATCGAGGAGGTTTTCCTCGGGGAAAAGGTCAAGGTTGAAGACGGCAAAATCTCCGCCCGGGTGGAAAGCCGCCAGGTCAAGCTCTTTAAAATAAGTTATTAGATGAGACCACGGATCAGATTGCATTCCATTCGCGGGCTCAATTCCTGCCTTTCCGGAATGGCCACCCCGATCCCGTCCGGTGACCGGATTATCTAATAGGTAGAATACCTTAGGCATTATCTTCTAGGCCCCCATTTCCCCTCCGATTTTACCCCCCGGGCCGGACTATTATTACCGACGCTGGCGGAACAGCGACGGGAGGATTCGTCGGCCCTGCCCGTCCGGAAGAAAAAGTAAGGTTATTTTTTCCAATTTTCCTCTTCCCAAGCGAAAAATAGTGCTATATACTTGCCTTTGACGCAGCTAGTCAATTTTCCATTTTTAAGGAGGGAAAAATGAGCGTATTGAGCGATCGCGTTGGCCAGTTAATCGGGAAGCATAAGATTGTGACCGACCCCCAGGCGGTTTCGCCTTACTTCGACGGGGAGGTGGCGGAAGCCAAGGTGGTGGCGACCCTGCCGGTTTCCACCGAGGAGGTGCAGGAATTGGTGCGCTTCGCCGGAAAGGAAAAGGTCCCGGTCTATACCAGCTACGGCTCCCTCCTGCCGGCCCGGCTCGCGGCCAGCGACGGGATCATCATCGATTTCAAAAAGAGGACAAAAATCGACAAGATCGATAAACGAAACCTGATTGTGCATGTCCAGCGGGGGGCGACGTTCGAACAGATCAACCAGGAACTCAAGCCCCACGGGATGCGGATCATGACCCCGGTGGCGGCGCGCTCGGAATCGGCGGCGGAATGCCTGATCAGCCGGAACATATCCAAGGCAGCCGCGAAATTCTCCGAGATGGCGGTCAGCAACCTGAGGGTAGTCATGGCCGACGGCCGGATCCACAAGACCGGGACCCACTCGATTTCCGAAGACGGTGTGGATTGCCGGGAAGATGCCGGCCCCAGTCTTTCCAAGTGGTATTACGGGTCCGAGGACACCCTGGGGATCTTCACCCGGGCCACAATTTATTGTTTCCCCTACATGGAAAAGCGCCTGGTCCGGGTTTTCAGCTTCGACCGTTACGAGGATCTGATCAAGGCCATGCACGAGGTTCCGCGCCTGGAGGTCGGGCAGGAATACCTCGGCATGAACGCCCGCTTCGCCCGGTCGATCCTGAAAAAGGACAAAGCCGGTTTACCGAAGTTCCTGCTGGTGGTCGGGATCGAGGCTTTCGCGGAAATGGCGGACAACGAAAACGAATGGGTGGAGAGGGAAGTCAGGAA
Source organism: bacterium (assembly GCA_028713675.1). Classification (GTDB taxonomy): domain Bacteria; phylum Desulfobacterota; class JAPLJL01; order JAPLJL01; family JAPLJL01; genus JAPLJL01. Next base: position 15,551 of record JAQTNV010000041.1, on the reverse strand, counting down.
GCGGGGCGGGAAGGAAGCCCGGGAATGGGAAAAGGATTTTCTCGACATCATCGATACCGCCTGGAAGCCCGCTTCCCCGAGCCATCTGGCCTACTTCTCAGCTTACCGGAATAATCTGAAGCTTCGGGGGTTGGTGAACAAGAGCCTGCAGGAAGCCAGTTTTCCCGAGTCAGAGGTGGGGGAATGCCTGGTTTCCATCTGCCGGGGCCGGAACTGCTATTCGATGTTCGATCTTTTCCCGGAGGGCGGGAAGGTGAACGCCGAGAAGCTGGCCATCCAGATATTTCAGAAGAAGGCCGGGGCGTTCTTCGATTTGCCCCAGGGCGAGCTGGCCAATGAGATTTACAAATCCATCCCCGGTTACCGGCGCCATCTCCGCCGGATCAAACAGCTGATGGACCCCGATGGGATTCTGAACCCCCAGGTGGATTATCTCTACGACCCGAAGAAGGCGGAAAAGTCCCAGTTTGATATTCCTACCCTTACCGTCGAAACCCTGCAGGAGGCGGTGGCCGCGCTGAAAAAGGCCATCGGGGAACAATGGGTCAGCGACCGGCCCGCCGATCTTTCCAGCTACGCCAGAGATTTTACGATTACCCCCGGCCAGCGCCCGAATGTCGTGGTCCTGCCTCTTAACACCAAGGATGTCCAGGCGATCATGGAGGTGGCCTACGATTACGGCCTGCCGGTGGTGCCCCTTTCCACCGGCTTCAACCATGGGGGGCTGGCCCTGCCCCGGCACGGCGGGATCCTGGTGGACCTTCGCCGGATGACCCGGATCGTCGAGATCGACCCCGATTCCATGACCGCCAGGATCGAGCCGAACGTCCGGATGCGGGCGCTCTGGATGGAATGCCACAAGCTGGAGGAAGAGTACAACGTCCTCAAGCCGATTTTACCGATGACATTCGGAAGCATTTCCCTCCTGGCCAACTACGTTTCCCGGGGCGGGGCGGGCACGGCCGCCAAGTACGGCCCCAACGCCGAGCTGATCGTGGACATGAAATTCGTTCTCCCGAACGGCGAGGTCCTGGAGATCGGGCCGAACTCGGTTCCCGGGACGGACGGGATCGCCTATCAGTTCGGCCCCGGGCCGGAGATCGCCGGGATGTTCCTGAACGCCGACGGGGCCTTCGGGATCTGCACGGAGATGCGGATCAAGCTTTTCCCCGAGTTGAAGGGCGAGCGGATCCTGGGCTCTGCTTCCTTCGTGGATGATTACACCGACTGCCAGAATTCCTGCAACGCCATGTATGACGTCTGCCAGGACAACTTCGCCGAGTTCACATACAAGTTCCATCACGGAGTGCTGTCCGCGGGCACGGCCCTCATGGTCGGCGGCGACCCTCTCAACGTGGTGGAAGTTGTCCCCAAGCATTTCCTCCTCTGTCTTTTCTCGGGGCTGGACGAAAAACAGCTCGAAATAAAAGCCAAGAGGTTTGAGCAGATCTCGGAGAGATACGGGATGACCATAATTGACCCGGCGGCGCTCGGGAATCCGGACCTCGCCCACAACGATTCGATGAAACGGAGCCTCGGGATCCGGGGGAACAAGGTCTGCGCCTATCGGGGGGCCTTCCAGTGGATGGCCTGCTATCTCAAGGTCGAAAAGGTCCCCGAAATCGACCAGCAGTGGAAGCAGGTGATCGCCAAATATTGGAAGCCGGCCGATCCCAAATTCAACGTCGAGATGGCCATGTCCGGGTGCGACATCCAGGGGCCGCTGCCCTTCGCCCGCGCGGGAACCTGCGAGATGGACTGGTGGTGGGACCACGGCAACCCCGACGCGATCAAACGGGCCGCCAAGATCGTGCGCAAGGCGGGCGAGCTCCAGCTCGACCACGGCGGTCTTTTCATCCGGAACATGCACGACCTGGGGGAGATGCAGCTTTCCCGCTGGGGGGTTTACACCGAAATCTTCAAGCGGTTCCGGAAGGTCATGGACCCGGCCGACCTGATGCATCCGGGGGTGATCGATTTCAAGACGGAATTTACGGGGAAGAAAACCGAATAAGTATAAAGGGAGGAGGAAAACATGGCATATAATGCGAAGATCGCGCGGAATATCAAGCCTCTTTTCGAGTACCGCAACGACGCCTGGAAATGCATCCGGTGCGGGATGTGCCGGATGACCCATCCCGATTTTCTGCAGAGCCATAAATATTCCGATTGCTGTCCCCGGAACATCAAGCATGTGTTCGAGTCCTACGCCGGGACGGGGACCCAGGAGATCGTGCGGGCCCTGACCTGCGACCCGCCCGAGCTGGAGATCGACGATTACCTGAAGAAGATTATTTTTACCTGCACGATCTGCGGAAACTGCCAGGAGATCTGCAATGCGGTCAAGGACCTGGAGCCGGCCAACGCGATGATGGCCCTCCGGAACTACATCGTGAACAAGGAAGGGCCGATGCCGGCCCACCAGACCCTGATCCAGTCGATCCTGAACTATGACAATCCCTGGCTTTCGCCCCGGGCGGCGCGGGCCCGCTGGGCGAAGCGCCTGCGGGACGTGAACATCAAGGAGGCCGGGAAGGACAAGGTCAAGGTCCTATTTTACGTGGGCTGCAACGAGTCGTACGTGTCGGACCTGATCCCGGTGGCCGAGACGGCGGCGCGGGTCTTGAGCCTGGCGGGGGTGGATTTCGGGATCCTGGGTGCGAAGGAGAGGTGCTGCGGCTCCACGGCCCTTCGGACCGGGGCGAACGAGATGTTCGAGAAGTACCGCCGGGAAAACATCGAGATGCTGAACGGCCTGGGGATCCAGACCATGGTCACGGCCTGTTCGGGCTGCCATTCCACCTTCGCCCATAACTACGCCGGGGACCTGAAGTTCGAGATCCTGCATGTGGTTGAGTTCCTCGACCGCCTGATCCAGGAGGGCGACATCAATTTTGAGAAGGAGCTTCCGATCGTGGCCACCTACCATGATCCCTGCCATATCGGGAGATACAGCCAGATCTTCGATCCGCCGCGGCGGGTGCTGCAGTCGATTCCGGGGGTGAACTTCAAGGAGATGGAGCGGATCCGGCAGTATTCCCTGTGCTGCGGCTGCGGGGGAGGCGTGAAGACGGCCTACCCGGATCTGGCGATGGAGACGGCCAACCTGAGGCTGGACGAGGCCCGGGACGTGACCAAGGCGGATACGATTGTTTCCTGCTGTCCGTTCTGCGAGAACAACCTGGGGGACGCGGCCAAGTCGCGCGAGGACCACAAGTTCCGGGTGGTGGACATCATGCAGCTGGTGGCCGAGTCGATGGGATTCGAAAAGGGAAAAGACTAAAATAGTTCAAAGGTCAAAGCTAAACATCAGAACCAGAAACTTTAAAAAATGATTTTCGTAGGGGAGGCCGGAAACGGCCTCCCTTTTTTTCGCGCAGCTATTATTCACTTGCTTTCCAATGAAAAAATAGTGCTATATACTTGGCCTTGACGCAGCTAGTCAAAGGCGCATTCTGAAGGAGGGGAACATGAGCGTATTGAGCGATCGCGTTGGCCAGTTAATCGGGAAGCATAAGATTGTGACCGACCCCCAGGCGGTTTCGCCTTATTTCGACGGGGAGGTGGCGGAAGCCAAGGTTGTCGTAACCGTACCCGCTTCCACCGAAGAGGTCCAGGAGTTGGTACTTTTCGCCGGGAAGGAGAAGGTCCCGGTCTATACCAGCTACGGCCCCCTCCTGCCGGCCAAGCTTGCGGCCAGCGACGGCATCATTATTGATTTTAAAAAGCAGAACAAAATCGAAAGGATTGATAAACGGAACCTGGCCGTGCATTTTCAGCGGGGGGCGACTTTCGAGCAGATCAACCAGGAACTCAAGCCCCACGGGATACGGATCATGACCCCGGTGGCGGCGCGCTCGGAATTCGCGGCGGAATGTCTGATCAACCGCAATGTGTCGAAGGCGATTGCGAAATTTTCCGAGATGGCGGTCAGCAACCTGAAGGTGGTCATGGCCGACGGCCGGATCCACAAGACCGGGACCCACTCAATTTCCGAGGACGGGGTGGATTTTCGAGAAGACGCCGGCCCCAGTCTTTCCAAGTGGTATTACGGTTCCGAGGACAGCTTCGGGATAGTTACCCGGGCTACGGTTTACTGTTTTCCTTGCATGGAAAAGCGCCTGGTCCGGGTTTTCAGCTTCGACCGCTACGAGGATCTGATCAAGGCCATGCACGAGGTGCCGCGCCTGGAGGTCGGGCAGGAATATCTCGGGATGAACGCCCGCTTCGCCCGGTCGATCCTGAAAAAGGACAAAGCCGGTTTTCCGAAATTCATGTTGGTGGTCGGGATCGAGGCCTTCGCGGAACTGGCGGACAACGAAAACGAATGGGTGGAGAAGGAAGTCAAGAAACGGGGCGGGAAGGAAGCCCGGGAATGGGAAAAGGATTTTCTCGACATCATCGATATCGCCTGGAAATCCGCATCCCCGAACCATCTGGCTTATTTTTCTGCCTACCGGAACAATCTGAAGCTTCGGGGATTGGTGAACAAAAGCCTGCAGGAAGCCAGGTTCCCAGAATCGGAAGTAGGGGAATGCCTGGTTTCCGTCTGCCGGGGCCGGAACTGCTATTCGATGTTCGATCTTTTCCCGGAGGGCGGGAAAGCGGACACCGATAGACTGGCTCTCCAGATCTTTCAGAAGAAGGCCGGGGCTTTCTTCGATCTGCCCCAGGGCAACCTGGCCTGGGAGGTTTACAAGTCCATCCCCGGCTACCGGCGCCATCTCCGCCGGATCAAACAGCTGATGGATCCCGAGGGGATTCTGAACCCCCAGGTGGAATATCTTTTTGACCCGAAGAAGGTGGAAAAGTCCAACTTCGATATCCCGCCACTCACCCAGGAAACCCTGACGGAGGCGGTGGCCGCGCTGAAAAAGGCCATCGGGGATCAATGGGTCAGCGACCGCCCGGCCGATCTTTCCAGTTACGGCCACGATTTCACCGTTGTCACGGGCCAGCGCCCGAATGTCGTGGTCTTGCCTCTTAACACCAAGGATGTCCAGGCGATCATGGAGGTGGCATACGATTACGGCCTGCCGGTGGTGCCCCTTTCCACGGGCTTCAACCACGGGGGCCTGACCCTGCCCCGGCACGGGGGGATCATGGTGGACCTCCGCCGGATGACCCGGCTGGTCGAAATCGACCCCGATTCCATGACCGCGGTGATCGAGCCGAATGTCAAAATGCGGGCGCTCTGGATGGATTGCCACAAACTGGAAGAAGAGTACAACACGCTCAAGCCGATTTTACCGATGACGTTCGGGAGCATTTCCCTCCTGGCCAACTATGTCTCCCGGGGCGGGGCGGGCTCGGCCGCCAAGTACGGCCCCAACGCCGAGCTGATCGTGGACATGAAATTCGTTCTCCCGAACGGCGAGGTCCTGGAGGTCGGGCCGAACTCGGTTCCCGGGACGGACGGGATTGCCTACCAGTACGGTCCCGGCCCGGAGATCGCCGGGATGTTCCTGAACGCCGACGGGGCCTTCGGGATCTGCACGGAGATGCGGATCAAGCTTTTCCCCGAGTTGAAGGGCGAGCGGATCCTGGGCGCGGCTTCCTTCGTGGATGATTACACCGACTGCCAGAATTCCTGCAACACGATGTATGATGTCTGCCAGGACAACCTGGCCGAGTACACGTACAAGTTCCACCCCGGGATTCTGGCCGCGGGCACGGCCAGCCTGGTCGGAGCCGATCCCCTCAACGTGGTGGAGGTGGTCCCCAAACACTTTTTCCTCGCGCTTTTCTCGGGACTGGATGAAAAACAGGTTGAAATCAGGACGAAAAGATTCGAGCAGATCGCGGAGAAATACGGGATGACCGTAATCGACCCGGCCACACTCGGGAATCCGGACCTCGCCCACAACGACCAGATGAAACGGAGCCTCGGGACCCGGGGCAACAAGCTGACCGCCTACCGGGGGTCCTTCCAGTGGCTGGCCTGCTACCTCAAAGTGGAAAAGGTCCCGGAAATCGCCCAGCAGTGGAAGCAGCAGATCGATAAGTACTGGAGGCCGGCCGATCCCAAGTTCAGCATCGAGATGGCCATGTCCGGGTGCGGTATCCAGGGGCCGATGCCCTTCGCCCGCGGCGGCGCCTGCGAGTTCGACTGGTGGTGGGACCACGGCAACCCCGACACGATCAAACGGGCCGCCAAGATCGTGCGCAAGGCGGGCGAGCTCCAGCTCGACCACGGCGGGCTTTTCATCCGGAACCTGCATGACCTGGGGGAGATGCAGCTTTCCCGCTGGGGGGTTTACACCGAAATCTTCAAGCGGTTCCGGAAGGTCATGGACCCGGCCGACCTGATGCATCCGGGGGTGATCGATTTCAAGACGGAATTTACGGGGAAGAAAACCGAATAAGTATAAAGGGAGGAGGAAAACATGGCATATAATGCGAAGATCGCGCGGAATATCAAGCCTCTTTTCGAGTACCGCAACGACGCCTGGAAATGCATCCGGTGCGGGATGTGCCGGATGACCCATCCCGATTTTCTGCAGAGCCATAAATATTCCGATTGCTGTCCCCGGAACATCAAGCATGTGTTCGAGTCCTACGCCGGGACGGGGACCCAGGAGATCGTGCGGGCCCTGACCTGCGACCCGCCCGAGCTGGAGATCGACGATTACCTGAAGAAGATTATTTTTACCTGCACGATCTGCGGAAACTGCCAGGAGATCTGCAATGCGGTCAAGGACCTGGAGCCGGCCAACGCGATGATGGCCCTCCGGAACTACATCGTGAACAAGGAAGGGCCGATGCCGGCCCACCAGACCCTGATCCAGTCGATCCTGAACTATGACAATCCCTGGCTTTCGCCCCGGGCGGCGCGGGCCCGCTGGGCGAAGCGCCTGCGGGACGTGAACATCAAGGAGGCCGGGAAGGACAAGGTCAAGGTCCTATTTTACGTGGGCTGCAACGAGTCGTACGTGTCGGACCTGATCCCGGTGGCCGAGACGGCGGCGCGGGTCTTGAGCCTGGCGGGGGTGGATTTCGGGATCCTGGGTGCGAAGGAGAGGTGCTGCGGCTCCACGGCCCTTCGGACCGGGGCGAACGAGATGTTCGAGAAGTACCGCCGGGAAAACATCGAGATGCTGAACGGCCTGGGGATCCAGACCATGGTCACGGCCTGTTCGGGCTGCCATTCCACCTTCGCCCATAACTACGCCGGGGACCTGAAGTTCGAGATCCTGCATGTGGTTGAGTTCCTCGACCGCCTGATCCAGGAGGGCGACATCAATTTTGAGAAGGAGCTTCCGATCGTGGCCACCTACCATGATCCCTGCCATATCGGGAGATACAGCCAGATCTTCGATCCGCCGCGGCGGGTGCTGCAGTCGATTCCGGGGGTGAACTTCAAGGAGATGGAGCGGATCCGGCAGTATTCCCTGTGCTGCGGCTGCGGGGGAGGCGTGAAGACGGCCTACCCGGATCTGGCGATGGAGACGGCCAACCTGAGGCTGGACGAGGCCCGGGACGTGACCAAGGCGGATACGATTGTTTCCTGCTGTCCGTTCTGCGAGAACAACCTGGGGGACGCGGCCAAGTCGCGCGAGGACCACAAGTTCCGGGTGGTGGACATCATGCAGCTGGTGGCCGAGTCGATGGGATTCGAAAAGGGAAAAGACTAATCAGCTAGAGATTCCTTCCTCATTCTCCCCTCCCTTGAGGGGAGGGTATGAAGGGGAGGGTGACAATCTTTGATTTCGTAGGGGAGGCCGAAAACGGCCTCCTTTTTTTTGTCAATGGATTTTGAGACTGAAATTACTTTTTGAATGTAACAATAGTGGCGCCCCAGCCGCCGGCGGTTTCATCGGCGAGGTGGAATTCCCGGACGCCCGGGTGGCGGGAAAGCAGGGCATGGACGGTTTTGCGCAAAGCCCCGGTGCCCTTGCCGTGAATGATCCGGATCTGGGTCAGTCCCTTCTCTTTAGCGGCTTCGATATAGTCGCTGACCAGGTCTTTCACTTCCCCCGGCTTGAAGGTATGCAGATCGAGTTCGCCGTCGATGGGAAACTCAATCAGGTCCGGCGGGGTTTCATGATCGGTTTTCAGATGGCCCCCTCACCCCGCCCTCTCCCACGAGGGGAGAGGGGGAATAGAGATTGAAGGTATGCAGGTCCAGTTTACCGTCAATAGGAAGTTCAATAAATTCTGGGTCGTCGGTCATGGTTCAAGGTTATAAGTTCAAAAACAAATTCCCCTCTTTATCAAAGAGGGGTGAGGGAGATTGAACAATGCTTACGCTTAATTTTGAAAATCCCCTTTAGTCCCCCTTTTTACAAAGGGGGAATTTATGATGAGGTAGGGGTGGGATTTACCTGTCCTGAGTGATTTATCCCGAGTTCTATCGAGGGAAGCCGAAGGATACCCGCCCGAAAAATTCCGGGAGGGCACAAGGCCCTCCCCTACAAAATACTTAAAAAATATCATTAACTTTTAAACCCGAAACCCGAAACTCGAAACTGCCAGATTATCCCCCCGACTTATTCCAGCCGGGCTCGAAAACCAGGTAGGTGATTTTGTCCTTCTCATTGACGGTGAAGATCACCGTCCCGGTAATTTTGGCGGGACCGGAGTCATAGAGATCGAAGTTGACCGCGACGCGGTTGCCGCCGACGGCGGGTTCGGAAATCACGAAATTAGCGCCTTTTTTAACCATAGACTTGAGGCCGTCCGTAATCAGCTCGGGGTTGATGAATTTCTGGGGCCCGCGCATTTTGTATTCCATGATCGAGGACGGGACGAAAACGTCCAGAACCAGGCTGAAGTCGCCGGTTTTCAGCGCGCTGTTGAGACGGGAAAAGAATTTCTGGGGGACGTCGTTAATAGCCATGTTATTCCTCCTTACTAATTTCAGGATTCGATTTTTTAGATCGTCATTCCGGGCTTGACCCGGAATCCAGAATTAATTTTCTGGATCCCCGCTTTCGCGGGGATGACGAAACCGAAAGAAAATCCTTAAGGCACTTATGGACAGGAATGAAAACTCCGGATTAAATGCCAATAAGTGCCATGCTTTACACAACGAATAATATATCAGAGTCTTTGGTTTCATCCAAACCGGGTTTGGTTTATAATTTTGTGACTTTTTAAACGAAATCCAGCATTTCCAGTCTGGATCCCGGCTTCCGCCGGGATGACGGGAAGAGCGGGGAATTAAATGAAAAACGGATCACGGATCAGTAAGGAAGAGGTTCTCCACATCGCCCGCCTGGCCCGGCTTTCTCCCTCACCGGAGGAAATCGATAAATTGACCCAGGAGATGGATTCCATCCTGGGTTTTTTTGAACGCCTCAAGGAGGTCGACACCGCCGGGATCGAGCCGACCGCCCACGCCGTGGAGCTCACCTGGCCGTTCCGGGAAGACGAGGCGCGTCCATCCATTCCGGTCGACGAGGCTTTGGCCAACGCCCCGGAAAAAGGGAAGGGGATGTTTAAAGTAAAGAAGGTTATTGAATAAGGGTTCAGGGTTCAAAGTTCAACGTTCAACGTTCAAGGTTGAAAGAATAAAGATTTTATAACCCATGACCTATGACCTACGATCCATGACCTGTTAAACAATGGAATTATTTAGACTGACAATCCACGAACTGAATCAGCTGTATCGGGAGAAGAAGGCCAGCCCGGTCGAGGTTGCCCGGCAAGTTCTGTCCCGGATGGAAAAGCTTGATCCGGAGATTCATGCCTACCTGACGGTGACCGCCGATTCCGCCTTAAAGGAAGCCCGGGAAGCGGAAGAAAGGTTTTTCCGGGGAGAATCGCGGGGGTTGCTGGACGGTATTCCCGTCGGCCTTAAAGACATCTTTCTGACCCGAGGGGTGAAGACCACCTGCGGGTCCCGGATCCTGGAAAATTTTATTCCGCCCTTCGATTCGACCGTGGTAGCCAAGCTCCGGGAGCAGGGCGCGGTTTTTTCCGGGAAGCTCAACATGGACGAGTTCGCGATGGGCAGCTCCACCGAAAACTCGGGCTTCGGGCCGACCCGGAACCCCTGGGACCGGGAACGGGTTCCGGGGGGATCGAGCGGGGGATCGGCGGCGGCGGTGGCGGCGGACGAGTGCGTCGCCGCCCTCGGCACCGACACCGGCGGCTCCATCCGCCAGCCTGCTTCCCTGTGCGGTGTAGTGGGGATGAAGCCGACCTACGGGCGGGTGAGCCGTTTCGGGGTGATCGCCTTCGCCAGCTCCCTGGACCAGGTCGGTCCCCTGGCCAAGGACGTCGAGGACGCGGCGATCATGCTTCAGGCGGTGGCCGGGCACGATCCCCGGGATTCGACCTCCATCCCCCAGCCTGTCCCTGATTACCGCCGGGCTCTCCGGGCGGGGGTCAAGGGTCTCCGGATCGGGCTGGCTAAAGAGTATTTTCCCGCGGGGCTGGACCCGGAGGTTGATGGGGCGGTCCAGAATTCAGTCCGGACCCTGGAAAAACTCGGGGCCCGGCCGGTTTCGATCTCGCTTCCCCACACCGATTACGCGGTGGCCTGTTATTACATCATCGCCCCGGCCGAGGCGAGCTCGAACCTGGCCCGTTACGACGGGGTGAAATACGGGTTTCGCTCTCCTCAAGGGAAAGACCTCATCGACACCTATTTCCAAACCCGGACCGCGGGATTCGGCCACGAGGTCAAGCGCCGGATCATGATCGGCACCTACACACTTTCCTCTGGCTACTATGACGCTTATTACCGGAAAGCCCAGGCGGTCCGGACGCTGATCCGGAGGGATTTTGAAAACGCTTTCAAGGAATGCGATTTGATCCTGACCCCGACTTCACCCACCCCGGCCTTCAAGCTGGGGGAGAAGACCACGGATCCGCTGGAGATGTACCTTTCGGACATTTTCACCATCCCGGTTAACCTGGCGGGTCTTCCGGGCCTCTCTCTCCCGGGCGGGGCCAGCCGGACCGGGCTTCCGATCGGGGTGCATCTGATCGGGCCTCCGCTCGGGGAGGAGAGAATCTTCTCGGCGGCTTCCGCCCTGGAGTCGGAAATCAAATGGTCGAGGAAAATACCGGGATTAGAATAATCCACCAGGGTGGCTAGGTTGATAGGTTGCTGGGTGGTTAGGGAAAGACCGGAAGAATTGAAAATTATCTATTGACGATTGACGAATGATGAATATAAAAGAAGTTTCGAGTTTCGGGTTTCGAGTTTGAAGCGGTAGGGGCGGGGTTTATCCCCGCCCGAAGAATTCCGGGAGGGCACTAGGCCCTCCCCTACTTGCTTCATACGCAACTGACCGCTGATAGCTGATATTTAGAATTTGGTTTGTTGGTCATTAAAAGAAAAGGATTATCATGGGCATTTTAGTCGTAGGTTCGGTGGCGCTTGATACCGTGGAAACACCCTTCGGGCGGGTGGAAGAGGTCCTGGGCGGTTCGGCCATTTATTTCTCGGTTTCCGCCAGTTTTTTCACCGACGTCCGGCTGGTGGCCGTGGTGGGGGATGATTTCTCCGATAAACACATCCAGACTTTAAAGAAGCGCGGGATCGACCTCCAGGGACTGGAGAAAAAGCCCGGGTCCACTTTCCGCTGGACGGGAAAATATGGATTTAACCTTTCCGACGCCCAGACCCAGTTTTTGGGCCTGAATGTTTTCGCCGATTTCAGCCCCCGGATTCCGGAAGCTTATCGGGAAACGCCTTTTCTTTTCCTGGCCAATATCCAACCGTCGCTGCAGCTCGAGGTCCTGAAACAGTTGAAACGCCCGGATATCGTTGCCGCCGACACGATGAACTGCTGGATCGCGGAAAAGCGGAAGGACCTGCTCGAATTGCTCAAGCGTGTGGATATCCTCACGATCAATGAATCCGAGGCCCGGCAACTATCCGAGGAATACAATCTGGTCAAAGCGGCCCGCCGGATCCAGGCCATGGGCCCCAAGATCCTGGTGATCAAACAGGGCGAATACGGGGTCCTGATGTTCGAGGGAGACCAGATATTTTCCGCCCCCGGTTATCCCCTGGAAACGGTCTACGACCCCACCGGAGCGGGGGATACCTTCGCCGGCGGGTTTATGGGTTATCTCGTGAACACCCGGAATTTCGGCTCCGAGAATCTCCGGCGGGCCATCGTTTTCGGGAGCGTGATGGCCTCCTTTAACGTCGAGGATTTCAGCCTGAACCGCCTGGTCAAGCTTACCTATCCCGAGATCGAGGAACGCTACCATCAATTCAAGCGCCTCTCGCATTTCGAGGGAATCTGAAATAGTAGGCAGTAAGCACCCTCCTTGTCATTCTGAGCCTCTGGCGAAGAATCTATCTTTTACCTTTTCCGATAGCCCTTTTCTTCTTTTTGGGGGGAAGGTTTCGCTCCCCAAACCAATATGTGCGATCACGAAATCCCGGGCGGCGGTCCCGCAGGGCCTCGCCTTCGTTGGATCCAATTATCAGGAGCCATCGAATTTGTCGGTATCCAGGTATAAAGAAGTTTGGGTCGCGAGAACCTCCCCCCGGGGTTTTGTAAAACCAATGGAAAAGCTTGCTTGGAAAAGAATTAGGATAGCAATGCAGGCGGGGGAAATTATACCCCGTATTCGCGGAGGGGCGGATTTTCCGGAGTCCGTCCGGACCCGGTAATCACTTCAAAAACCTTGACCTGGCGGGCCTTGCCCTTGAGGGTGATGTACCCGATCTCCCGGGTGGGGAAGAGGTCCCGGATCATCTCCCGGGTTCGTTCGCTGATCAGGATCTGCCCGGCCTCCGCGGTGCTCTCGAGGCGGGAGGCGGTGTTCACCTCGTCGCCCAGGGCGGTGTATTCCATCCTCTTGGGGTTACCGAAGGATCCTACCACCACTTCTCCCGTGTTGATCCCGATCTTGATGGCGAAACGTTTGGAAACGGGGAGCCGGGCGCAGTATTTCTCGGTTTCCCGCATCAGATCGAGCGCGGTCCGCACCGCTGATTCCGCGTGGTTTTTCCGGGGAAGCGGCGCCCCGAAGATGGCCATCAGGCCGTCCCCGAGAAATTTATTCAGCGAGCCATGATAGCGGAAGATGGTCTCGGTGGAATAGGCGAAAAATTCATTCAGCAGCTCGGCGATTTCCGGGGGCGGAAGGTTTTCCGAAAGGGAGGTGAAATTGCGGATGTCGGCAAAAAGAATGGTAATCTCCCGGACGGTAGCCGGGATTTTGCCTTCCGAGTCGCTGGCCTGCTTCATGATCAGGTCGATCACTTCCGGTGAATGGTAATGCTCGAGATGGGAGCGGAGGAGCTGTTCCTTCTCCATCCCTTCCCGGAGCTTGAGCTTGCGGATCCCCGCGGCCACCAGGTTGGCGAGGGCGGAGAGAAGCTCCAGGTCGTTTTCGCGGTAACTGGATTCCGGTTTGCGGGTGGAGAGGTAGATCACCCCGAAGTTTTCTTCCCCGTCCCAGAGCGGGGCAGCCAGGGCGGAGTGGATGCCCAGATCGGAAATGGAATCCCCGCTGAGGAGGCGGGGGTCGGTGCGGGCATCGGTGGAAAGCAGGACCAGGTTTTTCTCCCCGGCGTATTTAAGAATGGTGGTGGAAATCTCCGGGTTTTTGGGATTGGTTCCCAGGATGAATTTGGGAACCAGCCGGTTCGGGACCTTGGGATCGCGGAGGAAGATCCCCGCTACCTGGAAGGAAAAAACGCGGGAGATGCCGTCCATGGCGACCTCCAGCAGGTCTTCCTCCGAGTTGGCCTGGATAATCACCCGGCAGAGGTCGCGGAGGAGATAGAAATTCCGGAATTCGGGTTTGACGAGCTTGGAGTCGTCGGACCTCATTTCCTCCACCCGGCGGGCGATCTCGGCCCAGTCGAGATCGGGGTCGGGGGAGGATTTCTCCACCCGGGGAGGAGGCGGGAGCGAGGGGGAGGGCGGGGGTTGCTCATCCGGTCCCGGCCGGGCCGTCCGGGATTCGGGCTGGTGAAAGACCAGGGTGCTGTTTCCGACCTGGATGACGTCTCCGTCCCGGAGTTCGGCGGTTTTCACCTGGGCCCCGTTCAGGGTGGTGCCGTTCAGGCTTTCGAGGTCGGCCAGGATATAGGAATCCTCCTCCCGGCGGATCTGGCAGTGTTTCCGGGAAACCGGGACCTCCGGAAGGCAGAGGTCGCTTTCCGGGAGCCGGCCGATGTTGAACTCCGACCCCAGGATCGGAAACATCTGAAAAGTATCAGCGGATTCTTTATGGATCAGGTAAGCCACCGGGGCAGCTCAAGGATTATGACCAGGAGCGCGACAACGGCGAGCACCAGGAAAAGCGCGGTCAGGGAATAGGAATTGCCTTTCAGTTCCGGGCGGATCCGGAGCAGGACCAGCGAAATCGTTCCCAGGATGAAAGCCAGCAGGGTGACGAGAATGCCCGCGGCCAGGCCGATGGCGAGGATTTGGGAACCGAGAGGGTGGTGGGGGAGCAGGGAGCGCCAGAGAAAGAGAAAGATCAGGAAGACCGGGCCGGAGAAAAGGCTCGTGAGAAAAGCGGCGTAAGCCAGGCGGGAGCGCCTCCGCCCCAGAAATTTCCGGAGCAGGGGATGGTTGCAATGAATGCAGATCTCGCCTGGTTCCTGCGGAATCCCGCAATAGGGACATTCGACCAGGCGGCGGGCGGAAGGCAGGAAAGCCTGGTTCAGGTTGGCTCCCTGCAATTCGGCGCCTTCGAAGGAAGCGTGGGAGAGGTCCGCGCCCTCGAGATCGGCCCCGGTCAGGTCGGACCCGACCAGCTTGGCGTTCAGGAACTTGGCCCGCTTGAGCTGGGCATTGATGAAATTGGATTTGACCCCGTCCGCCCCGCTGAAATCCGCCCCGATCCCCTTGACGTTGCGAAGGACCGCGGAGGAAAGCCCGGCGCCTTTCAGGTTGGCCGAGGTCAGGTTGCTGTCGGAAAGATTGCTGTTGGCAAGGTCGGCGTAGGCCAGTTCGGCCTTGGTGAGGTTACATTTCCGGAGGTCGGCGGCTTTCAGGGAGGCGCCCCGGAAATTGGCGAAGGCGATCTGGGACTGGGAAAGATCGGCTTCATCCAGATTCGCGGATTCGAAGTCGGAACCGGTAAAATCCGCCGGGGAGAAAGTGTCCTTCACGAGGTTGGCCTGGAAAAAGCAGGCGGTCCGGGCCAGGATATTGCTGGTTTCGGCGGTCTCGAAATTAGCCCGGCTTAAATCGGCTCCGCTCAGGTTGATTTTTTTTAATACCGCGCCGCGGAAATCCACCCCGCTCAAATCCCCGTTTTTCAGGAGGACCGTGTCCAGATTGGCCCGGGTGAACTTGGCGTTGCTCAGGTCGGTTTCGGAGAGATCGGCATTGGAGAGATTGATCTGGATCAGGGTGGTCTGACTCAGGTCGGCCGAGAAAAAATTCACCCGGTTGAAACTGGCTTGGGTCAGGTTCGCGCCGCTCAAGTTGGCTCCGGAGAAGTCGACCTGTTCCCCGGTGCAGCCTTTGAGGTTGGCGTTTTTAATCAGGGCCTTGGCCAGGACGGCATGGTCCAGCCGGCTGCCGGAGAGATCAACCTTTTCCAGGATGGCGGATGACAGGTTCGCCCGGGTCAGGTTGGCGCCGGCGAGGATGCAGGAGGTCAGGTTCTGGCGG
>JAQTNV010000040.1 GCA_028713675.1 bacterium | reverse complement strand
CCGTCGGCCCCGACGATCCCGGCGCGGTCCAGGATGAAAACCACCGGCAGGTTCTGGAAACAGACGTCATGCAGGATCTGGTCGAAAGCCCGCTGGAGAAAAGTGGAATAAACCGCCACCAGGGGGCGCAGGCCCTCGCAGGCCAGCCCGGCCGCGAAAGTCACGGCGTGCTGTTCGGCGATTCCGACGTCGTATAAACGGTCGGGGAAGGTTTCCCGGAAATAATTGAGGCCGGTGCCTTCCGGCATGGCCGCGGTGATGGCGACAATCCGCCGGTCCTCCCGGGCCAGGTCCACCAGGGTTTTTCCGAATATTTCGGTATAGGAAGGGACTTTGCTCTTCTCTTTGTTTTCCCCGGTTTCAATCTCGAACGGACCCACCCCGTGAAAATGCTCGGGGTTTTTCTCCGCGGGCAGGTAGCCCTTGCCCTTGGTCGTACAGACATGGACCAGGACCGGGCCGTCCCAGTTCTTCACATTGCCGAAGGTCTCGAGCAGGCGGTCCATCCGGTGGCCGAGGATCGGGCCGACATAATAAAAGCCCAGGGCCTCAAAAAGAATCCCGGGGGTAATGAACCCCTTGAGCGCGTCTTCGAATTTGCGGATAATCGCGACCAGGGTCTCCCCGATCACGGGAATCTTCCACAGGTAATGTTTCAGCGTCCGGCGGAGGTTGAGAAAAAAACTGCCGGTCATCTTCCGGGAGAGAAACGAGGAAAAAGCCCCCACCGAAGGGGCGATGGACCAGTCGTTGTCATTTAAAACCACGATCAGGTTCCGTTCCAGGTGCCCGACCTGGTTCAGGGCCTCGAAAGCCATCCCGGCCGTCAGAGACCCGTCCCCGATCACCGCGATCACCTTGCCCGGCTGGCTCTTCCGGGCCAGGGCCTCGGCGATGCCCAGAGCGGCGGAAATGGAGGTCGAGCTGTGGCCGACGCTGAAACAGTCGTGTTCGGAATCCCCCCGGCGGATGAAGCCCGACATCCCGCCCAGCTGGCGGAGGGTGGCAAACTCCTCCTGCCGTCCGGTCAGGAGCTTATGGGAGTAAGTCTGGTGCCCGACATCCCAGATCAGCCGGTCCCGGGGAGAATCAAAGATGTAATGCAGGGCCAGGGTTAATTCCACCGCCCCCAGGGAGGAGGCCAGGTGGCCGCCGGTCCGGGAAACCGTCCGGATGATTTCTTCCCGAATTTCTTGAGCTAGTTTTTCGAGTTCCGGCGGGGAAAAATTTTTCAGGTCTCGGGGATCATTAACCCGCTTCAGGAGTTCGCCCACCTGTTTGGCCTCCGTCATGAAAGATAAACCGCTGGCAGTTGGGACACTGGTAAAGGCTGTCGCTCCGGATCACCTCGTTATAAACCTGGGGGGAAATATGGACGAAGCACCCCTGGCAGATTCCACCCTTGACCTCGGCAACCACGTTCCAGGAAACCCGCGCCCGGATCCGGTTGTATTTATCCAGGAGCGATTTTTCCAGGCCTTCCACGATTTTTTCCCGGTTTTCTTGGAACTTCTGGATCTCAACCTCGATCCCCTCGACTTCCTGCTGCAGCTTCTGGATCTCGACCTGGATGTCCACCTCTCCCTGCTTCAATGACTCTTCCTGGCCCGCCAGCCCCAGGCGATTCTGTTCGAGTTCTTCCATCCGGCGAAGCAACCCCTCTTCAATCACGTTGTTGTCTTTTTTGGCCAGGGCGATTTCCCGGAGCAGGGCCTGGTATTCCTTCCCGGTGCGGATCGCCCGGATCTTGGCTTCGATCCGTTTGGTTTTGTCCTCCCGGAATTTCAGGTCGCTTTCCTTCTGATGCTGGTCCAACTCGAGACTTTTTAAATGTTCCTTGTCTTTTTCGATTTTCTCCCGCTGGCTGCGGATCTTTTCCTCCAACTCCAGGACCTTTTTCGGGTTTTCCCGGTATTTCCTTTCGGCCTCTCCCAGTTGGCGATCCAGAAACTGCAGTTCGAACAGCTTTTTGATGATTACCTGAATGTTGGGATCCACTCTCTGCTTTCTCCTCGGATTGACCTCAATCCCGTTTAACGATGGGCCCACCAGGGGTCGAACCTGGGACCTTCCGGTTATGAGCCGGTGGCTCTACCAACTGAGCTATGGGCCCGGTGATTCGGTCCGCTTGGTCCGGGATGGTCATCCGTCCCTTCCTCAAGCCTCGGCAAAACTTTTCAAAGTCTTGCAGCGGGAGGGATGCCTGAGCTTCTTGATCGCCTTAGCCTCGATCTGGCGGATCCGCTCCCGGGTAACCGAGAAATTCCGGCCGACCTCTTCCAGGGTATGATCGCATTTTTCCCCGATCCCGAAGCGCATCCGCAGCACCTTCTCCTCCCGCGGGGAAAGCGTGGACAAAATCCTCCGCGTATGCTCGGAAAGGTTGTCGGAACTGACCGTCTCCAGAGGGGAAACAATGTTTTTATCTTCAATGAAATCGCCCAGATGGCTGTCCTCTTCTTCCCCGATCGGGGTTTCCAGGGAGATCGGCTCCCGGGCGATCTTCAGAACCTTGCGAACCTTGTCCTGGGGCAGTTCCATCTGCACGGCGATTTCCTCGGGGGTGGGCTCGCGCCCGATCCCCTGGACCAGGTAGCGGGAGGTCCGGATCAGTTTGTTGATCGTTTCGATCATGTGAACCGGAATCCGGATGGTCCGGGCCTGGTCGGCAATCGCCCGGGTGATCGCCTGACGGATCCACCAGGTGGCATAAGTGGAAAACTTGTAGCCGCGCTGATATTCGAATTTCTCCACCGCCTTCATCAGGCCGATGTTCCCTTCCTGGATCAGGTCCAGGAACTGCAGGCCGCGGTTGGTATATTTCTTGGCGATGCTCACCACCAGGCGCAGGTTGGCTTCCACCAGTTCCCGCTTGGCTTCGCGGACGATCTCCTCCCCGGCTTTGACTTCCCGGAGCACGACCCGGAGTTCCCGGGCCTTGGAACCCGCGGTTTTTTCCACCTTGCGGATCCGGCTTTCGGCCGCTTCGATCACCCGCTTCATCTCCCCGGCCCACTCGGGGGTTAAAACCGTGCCGGTCTTGAGGCAGCGAATCCGCCCGGTTTTCTTGGTCTCGCCCCGGGAAACCCGGGCCAGGACCTGTTTGAGTTCCGGGACCTTTAATCCCATCCGTTCCTCGATTCCCCGGATTTCCTCCTCGGCCTTGTCCACGCGGGAAACCAGGCTGTTCAGGCGGATGATGATTCTCTCGATCTGCCGGTCGGAAAGATCGATTTCCTCCAGGACCCCCAGGAGGAGTTCCTGGACCTTTTTCAGCCGCCGCCGGTATTTTTCCCGGGCCTTCGGGGAGAGCTGGGCGGACCGCAGGGCCTGCTGCGTCTCGACCTTTTCCCGATTCAGCCGGCGGGCTTTCTTGATCAGGGCCAGGACCCGCTTCCGGCGTTCCTCGATATTGGCCGGGTCGATCTCTTCCTCGTTGGAGTCCCGGTTGATCTCCCGCACCCGCACCCGCTTCTGAACCAGCCTTTCCCCCAACTCGATGATTTCCGGAATCGCGATGGAGGAGTTCAGGATCGCCTTGCGGATCCGCTGGATTCCCTCCTCGATCCGCTTGGCGATTTCCACCTCTCCTTCCCGGGTCAGGAGGTCAATCCGCCCCATCTCCTTGAGATAGAGTTTGACCGGGTCATTCACGGAAACCTGGAGGGGCATCCCGGGCGCCACCTCGATTTCTTCTTCCTTGCCCTCGATCGCCCCGGCAGGATACAAACGCACGTTAGGAACCGCGTCGGTTACTTCGATATCCATCTCCCCGAACATCATCATCATGTCATCGAGCTGGTCCGGGGAGACCAGGTCCGGAGGCAGCAGGTCGTTGACCTCCTCGTAGGTGAGGAAGCCCTTTTCCTTTCCCATCCGGATCAGTTTTTTAATTTCCTGGTGATGCAAGTCTTCTTTAATCTCTTCCGCCATTTTGCCCCTCCCCCTTCCGCTGGAGATCCCGCTCCAGCGTTTTCTCCTTTTGGATCAGGTTCTTCTTCTCCAAAAGCAAATCGCGGATCTTACCCGCGTCCCCCTTTCTTTCGGCATCGGCAATCTGCCCGGAAATATTTATCTGTTCTTCCCTAAGCTTAACCAAATGGACTCGGAGAAAACAATCCCGGGCCGCTTTCTCCCGGCCCGACGGAGTCAGGGACTCCAGTTCGCTCCCTTTGACCGCCCAGAGCGAGAGCCAGGCTTTGACCTCCCGGTCCGAAAGCCGATCGGCCAGGAGCGCCGCTTCGACCTTGGCTCCTTCCTTCAAAGTGTCTCCAATCATCCGGGCCAACTCCTGGAGTCCCGGGTGGGAGAAAAATTCTTCAATCTCGCCGGCCATCTTCCCGATCTGGAAGGGATCCAGCAGAACAATCTCCATCAGCAATCTCTCCTGCACCGGCAGCTGGGATCCGGGCTCGGCCGGAGCCCGGCGGGACGGCGCGGGCTCCCCCCCGGGACGGGAACGGTTCTGGCGGCGCTGGGTCTCCGCTTTTTCGCGGACCCGGGTCTCATCCACCCCGATGCGCTCGGAGATCTCCTTCAGGAAAAGGCCCTGGACCGCCGGGTCACCGACCTTGATGATGTAAGGCAGGGCTTCCTCCAGGGTTTTCATCCTCCCGGCGGTAGACCGGCCGTTCCGGGCCTCCAGGTGCTGGAGAAAAAGACCGAGCAGGGAATCCGAATGATCAACCAGCTCCTGGAACTGTTCCTTCCCGCGCTTCCGGACAAAATCATCGGGGTCCAGTCCCTCCGGGAGCAGGACCCCTTCCGCGGACAGCCCTTTTTCCAGAAACAGCGCGAGCGACCTCCAGGCCGCCCTTCGCCCCGCCTCGTCGCCGTCATAAATGGCCACCACCTTTTCCCCCAGGCCCTGGAGCATCCCCACCTGGTCCAGGGTCAGGGCCGTTCCCAGGGTAGCCACGGTATAGTTCACTCCGGCCTGGTGCAGGATAATCAGGTCAAAATATCCCTCCACCAGAACGACGGCTCCTTTTTCCCGGATCGCGTTGCGCGCCTGGGTGAGTCCGTAGAGGTTCCGCCCCTTCTGATAAACCGGGGAATCGGGGGAATTGAGAAATTTCGGTTCGAACCTTTCCCGGTCTCCGCTTCCGCCCGCGCCCCGCAAAACCCGCCCCCCGAAGCCCACCACCTGGCCGCGCAGATCCTCGATCGGGAAAATGATCCGGTCGCGAAACCGGTCCAGGCCTTTTCCCCCTCCCCGGCTCGGGATCACCAGGCCCAGTTTCTCGATCAGGGAGAGGTTCAACCCCTGCCGGGCCAGGTAATCCCGGAGGCCCGATCCTTCCGGCCGGGCGTAACCCAGGGAAAACGCGGCCCACATCTCCCGGCTGACTCCGCGGGAAAGCAGGTATTCACGGGCCGTCCGGCCCTCTTCTCCCTGGAGATTTTTCAGGAAATATTCCCGGGTCTTGGTATTGATTTCCAGGAAGAGTTCCTTCTCCTCCCGGTAGCGGCGCGCCTCTTTCGTATCGCGCAGGGGGGTTAACTTGATGCCGGCGCGGCGGGCCAGGAGTTCCACCGACTCGGGAAAAGACAGGGACTCCTTCTTCATCAGGAAGTTGAAGACCGTCCCGCCCTCCCCGCATCCGAAGCAGTAATACATCTGCTTTTCCCGGCTGACCGAGAAAGAGGGGGTTTTTTCGGAATGGAAGGGGCAGAGACCGGTGAAATTACGGCCCGCTTTTTTTAAATGGACATACTCGGAAATGACTTCGGTAATATCGGTCCGGTTCCGGACTAACTCAATATCGGTCTGAGAAAATCCCAAGGGGAATCCTCTCCTCTGAAGTTGAGTTTGTTTCCCCCCGGAAGCACGATCCCAAAGGGGAACAGGATATCCAGACTAAAGTTTGAAAAAAGAAGCTGGTTATTTTTATTGGTCAAACCCAAATCGCGATTAAGCCCGGGAAATTCTGATCCGCTTGGCCGCCCGTTTCCGGGCCGCGATCGCTTTTTTCTTTCGCTTGACGCTGGGTTTTTCGAAATGCTCGCGCTTGCGAATCTCGGACAGAATCCCTTCGCGTTCACATTGCCGTTTGAATCTTCTCAGCGCGCTTTCAAATGACTCGTTCTCTTTAACCCGAACATATGTCATTCAGTATCACCCCTTTCATAAGGAAGTAATTATATAGGGCAAATGCCGTTCGTCAATGCTGTTCACCACTTGATTAATTTTCGTAAATCCCGCGCTTTCCTCCGACTCAAGGGCACGGTCTTGCGGTTGCTTAAAGTCAATTCGTAACTCCCCAGCTTGGTCCGGTTGATCTGGTCAATCCGGTTCAGGTTGATTAAAAACCCCCGGTGGGACCGGAAAAATTTCCCGGAGCCGAAATCCCGTTCGATTTCCTCCAGGGTCCGGTAGTTTACCATTCCTTTAAAATCCGAACCGTAAGCGTTAACCACCCCATCCTCGATGGCGAAGCAGATGATATCGTCCGGGTTGATCAGAACCGCGCTCCCCGCCTTGCGGATCGAGATCCGTTTTTTCTCCGGCTGTTCCAGGGGCGAACCCAGCCGGCGGAGGAGGTCTTCCCAGGGCGGCGTCTGGGCCGTCGCCCGGCCGGAGAGCTCCTGCCGGGCCCGCTCCACCACCTCCTTCAACCGGTTGAAATCCACCGGCTTGAGCAGGTAATCCATCGCCCAGGACTCAAAGGCCTTCAGGGCGTATTTATTGTAGGCGGTCACGAACACCACCCGGGGCCGCTCTTCCAGGTCTTTCAGGTGTTGCGCCACTTCCAGGCCGTCCAGCCCGGGCATCCTGATATCCAGGAAAGCCAGGTCCGGCGCGTTCTTCCCGATCATCTCCAGGGCCTCCTTGCCGTTGCTGGCTTCGGCCACGATCTCCACCCCCGGGATCTGGTCGAGAAAATAACGCAGGCCTTCCCGGGCGGGCGATTCATCATCGGCGATCACCACCCGGAGTTTTTCGATTTCACCCATATTCACCTTCCCCGTTCCGGGAATATCTCCCTGTTTGTCACCGGAGCAAAGCCTCGTGAATGAATCCATACCCGGGGACGAACACCTCCACTTCGGTCCCTCCCCCGGGACGATTCTTGATCGTCAGCCGGTAGTCGTTTCCATAAATCGTCCGCAGGCGTTCCTCGACGTTTTTCATGCCCCCGCCCTCGCCCAGCCTGGTCTCCCCGATGTCCGCGGCGAAATCCTGGCTGCTCTCGAGCCCCACCCCGTTGTCCCGGACCCGGATGATCACCCCCCCATCCTGCGGGGCGGTGATGATATCCACCTGCCCCCCCTGCGGGCTGGGGGCGATCCCGTGGTTGACCGCGTTCTCCACCAGGGGCTGCAGAACCATGGTGGGAATCAGGGCGTCCTCGGTGTCGGGATGGATTTCCTTCTGGATCTGCAGGCGTGATCCGTACCGGGCCTGTTCGATATTCAGGTAATCATCGACGAATTCCAATTCCTGCTTCAGGGGGATGATCTCCCGGGGATCGTCGAACAGCCGCCGGAGCATCCCGGAGAGCTCACCGATCAGGAAACGGCTGCGCTCGGGGTTGGTCAGGGACTGGGTGGAAATGGTGTTCAGCGTGTTAAAAAGAAAATGGGGATTGATCTGCCGCCGCAAAGCCTCCAGGCGGGCCTGCGCCAGCTTGGCATTGCTCTGCGAGAGATGCTCCTCGATCTGGACGTGATCCCAAATCATAAGCGGAATCGCCACGCAGGAAGCGTTAAAGAGCAGGATGAAAAATACCGCCAGGGGATTGGTGCTGGTCAGTGCGAAAACCATCCCGGGGAAAAACGAGAAAATCATCCGGAGGGAATCGAGCAGGAGAAAGGTGAGCAGCGGATAGATTTCGAACGGCACGCTGCGATCGCGCAGGTAATCCCGGAAGAAACGGTAAACGGTCAACGGGGGCAGCGGGAAGGTCTTATAAGGGTGCATTTTGACCGGACGCGCCTTGTAAATCATCCCCCCGGCGATCCCGGCGATGACCAGAAACAACAGGTTAAGATGCTCCCCGGTCAACAGGGAAAACATGCCGATGATGGATCCCACCATCAGTCCCGCCGGCCAGCCCTCGGTCAGCCCGAGCAGGAAAACCCCTTCCAGGGTCAGGTCCGCGGGCTGGTATCCGTAAATCAGGCGGGAAAAGAAACCCAGGAGCAGCATGCCGCCAAAAGCAAAATTGAAAGCGAACCACTGGGTCCGGTTCTTCTTTTCCTGCAACAGGAGCCGGCGGAAACGGTGGCTCAACGCCACCACCGCCGCGAAACAGGCCATGATACCCGCCTTCAGAGTCAGGGTGATCAGCAGGCCCTGGATCCTGTTCAAATCCACAAAATCAACTGGAAACATAGCTCTATATTTAATCCCCCTTTACGTTAATTTCAATGTTTAATCATATCCTTTATTACGAGGTGCTTGACATCGTGAATCGTAGCTATTATTTTTGAACCATTATTCATTTATCGAATATTTATTCGCCAATGCCTAATTCAGGTCGAAAAGAACGAGAGCGAACCCGTCACCGCCAGGAAATTCTGGCCGCCGCTGAAAACGTGTTCGTCCGCAAGGGTTTTTTCAATACCACCATGAGCGAAATTGCCCTGGCCGCGGAATTCGGGATGGGGACCATTTATCAGTATTTTTCCAGCAAGGAAGAACTGTACACCACCCTGATCCTGGAAAAGGCCGAAGCGATCATGGATGTCCTTACCCTGGCCACGCGGAAATCTTCCGATCCGGTCGACAAAATCAAGGACATGATCACCGAACAGATGAAAATTTTCGAGGAAAGCAAGGGATTCATCCGCCTGATGGCCGCGGAGTTCGACTCCCCCACCTCCCCCGAGGAAACCCGAAGTCAGCTCCGGTCGGGAGTGCAATCCACCTACCAGCGTTTCCTGGAAGCGAATGAAAAAATATTTCTGGAAGGAATCCGGCTGGGGGTGTTCCGGAATTTTCCACCCCGGAAAATGGCCGTCGCCCTGCAGGGGATTATCAACGGGTTCGTCAATGAATGGGTCCGCTCCGGCTTCCAGGAAAGTCTTTCCGGCAATACCGATTTCATTATCAAAATCTTTTTAGACAGCGTGGAAATTCCACCGGACCAGAAGAAAAAATGAGCGTTATCCCGTCCTAAGAATCATCGCTTTGAGGAGGCAAAGATGAATCGATATTTACCAAAATCCCTCTTCCTTATATTAATAAGCATCTCCTTTTATTTAATCCCTTTCTCCCTCCCCGCCTCCGTCCAGGCTCTCACCCTGGATGAAGCCATCCGCATCGGCCTGGAAAAGAATCCCAACATCCTGCGGGCTGAGCAAGATATCAATGTCGCGAAAAGCCAGACACTCCAGGCCCGCTCGGCCCTGATCCCGAAAATTGATGCCAAGGCCACCTACATGCCTAACAGCCTCGAAAAAACCGCTGTTCCTGAAGCATTCAAAAGTGTTATGCCCGACCTCGATATGACTAACGAATACTCACTGGAATTGAATTTTGTACAACCTCTCTTTACCGGGGGCAAAATCTGGCATGCCAATCAGCAAGCCTCCCTCAATGTCTCGGTATCCAGGGAAAAGCTCCGCCAGACGCAGAACGAACTGATCCTTTCCATCACCCAGGCCTTTGACGGGGTAATCCTGGCCCGGGAATACATCCAGGTCATGCAGGAAGCGATCAGTCTCACCGAGGAGAATCTCCAGGTTATCCGGGCCCGGTACCGCAATGGGGAAACCCTGGAATTCGAAGTCCTCCGGGCTGAGGTGGAGCTTTTGAATCTCAAGCCCCAGCTCATCGAAGCCAAGAACAAGCTCGAACTGGCCAACTCCGGCCTGAAATTTCTTCTCGGGATGGATCCTGGGGAAAAGATCGAAGTGTCAGGGAACCTGACCCTGCCGGAATTTAACCCTGACCTTAACAATTGCCTTCAAACCGCCATGGAAAAACGTCCGGAACTGGCGCAATTGAATTACCAGAAAAAAATCGTCAATCACCTGGTCAGATCCGCGCAGGCCGGTTACAGTCCGGACCTGGCCGCGGTTTTTCAATTTACCGAGCAATCTTTCAACCATTTTAGTGAAGGATGGGAGTATGGATATAACGGCCTTCTGGTTCTTTCTATCCCGATTTTTAACGGTTTTTACACCCATGGCAAAATTAATGAAGCCAAGGGTCTTCTCACCTCGGTTTCCATCGGGCTGAACCAGCTTAAGGACGGGATCAGGCTCGAGGTGGAACAGGCCTATTTGAACCTTAACCAGTCCAGGGAAATCGTCCAGGCCGGCCAGGAAACCGTCGCGAAAGCCGAGCGGAGCGTGGAAATTGCCAAGGCCCAGTATGCCGTGGGTTACATCACCAGCCTGGACATGATGGGGGCCCGGCTGGCGCTCACCCAGGCCCGGACCGGCTATTTGAAGGCACTGTATGATTTCATTATCGCCAAGGCCCAGATGGAAAAAGCCATGGGCACGATCGGGGAAAAGAGCTGAAAACCCAATAGAAAAAATATTTTTGACACGGATCACACAGATTTTAATTAATTATGGTTAAAAAAATAAAAGGATTTAAAGAATTCATTTATACAACGGTAATCCATGCAAATCCGTGCCTGATTATTAAAGTGGATTGTCATTAATCGGAGGGAAAAATGGGGAGAACGAAGAAAATCCTAATCATTCTCGGGATCATCGTGGCCGGCATCGTCATTTTCCGCGGATACCAGGTTATCAAAGCCCGACAGGTTCAAAAGTCTGACGAAGTAAAGAAGGTCCCCGTGAATGTTCAGCCGGTTCAACTGGGGAATATCCGGGATATTATCTATTTTAATGGCGACATCAAGGCCCAGGACGAGGTGGATGTGTTTCCCAAGGTGCCGGGCAAACTCGTCGAGAACCGGGTCAAGGAAGGCGATCAGGTCAAAAAGGACCAGGTCGTCGCCATGGTCGACCGGGACATCACCGGGATGAAATACGAGCTTTCGGAAGTAGCCGCTCCCATCTCCGGAACCATCGCTAAGGTATTCAACGACCCCGGCGCGGGCCTGAGCCCCCCCACCATGAGCATGTCCATGGGCACCCCGATCGTCCGGATTGTGAGAGTGGACAAGGTCAAAGTCCTGATCGACATCCCCGAGTACCAGACCTCCAAGCTCAAAAAAGATCTCTCGGCGCAAATCAAGGTTGACGCCTTTCCCGATCGGGAATTCCCCGGTCGCGTCTCGATGATTACCCCGGTGGTTGACCCCCTCACCCGGACCACCCGGGCCGAAATCGAGATCCCCAACCCGGGGCATCTGCTCCGGCCGGGGATGTTCGCCCGGGTCAACCTGATCGTGAATGAAAAAAAGAATCTGATGATCGCGCCCGTGCGCGCGGTCCTGAAAATTGAATCGAAAGATTATGCTTTCGTGATCGAAAACGGGATCGCCAAAAGAAAGGAACTTAAACTGGGAATCCGGGAAGAAGAAAAAGTCGAGGTGATCTCCGGCCTTTCCCGGGGGGAAGATCTCGTCACTGTCGGCCAGGAAATGCTTACCGACGGATCGGCGGTGGAAATTATTAAAGATTAAGCAGGTAGCAGGTAGCAGGTAGCAGATAACAGGTAACAAAAAGCAGTGAAATATTTGTTGGTAATTGAAATCTGGTTTTGGTAATTGGAGTTTTTTAAGGAGGTATTAATTAAATGAAGCTTCCTGAAATGAGCGTGCGCCGGCCGGTCCTGGTCACGATGTTTTTCATCGGGCTGACCCTGCTGGGGGCAATGAGTTTCTATCTCCTCCCTATTGATACCATGCCCGACCTGGAAGTGCCGAATCTCGTGGTAATTACCCAGTATCCGGGCGCAGCGGCGGTGGACGTCGAGCAAACCGTGACCAAAACCCTGGAAAACACCCTGGCCGCGGTTTCGAACCTGGATGAAATCAAGTCCACCTCGACCGAGGAATATTCGGTCATCAATCTCAAATTCACCTGGGGCACCAACATGAATACTGCCCTGGTGGATGCCCGGGATAAAATCTCGTTCGTCAAATCCTATCTTCCTACCGACGTCAAAGACTCCATCTTTCTCCGGATCGACATGTCCATGTACCCGGTTTTGATCTACGGCGTCAGCGCCCAGCAGAACTACGGCAACCTCAGCGATATTCTCGATAATCAGGTTTCCCCGGCCCTCAAACGCCTCCCGGGCGTGGCCCTGACCCAAACCATCGGCGCCCCCATCCGGGAAATCCGGGTCAACTTGAACCTGGACCGCCTGGCAGCCTACAAGATTTCCCCTTCCAAGGTGGTGCAGGCCATCCGTTACGAGAACCTGAACATCCCGGCCGGAGACATCAAGTTCGGAAAAACCGACTACATTCTCCGGGTCCCGGGGGAATTCAAGAGCATCAAAGAGCTTGACACCGTGGTGGTGGACATCCGGAACGGAGTCCCCATTTATCTCCGCGACCTGGCCCGGGTTGAGGATACCTTCAAGGAATCGGAACGTGTTACCCACGTTAATCGAATGAACGGCACCCTCTTCATGGTCCAGAAGGCCTCTGGGGCCAACTCCGTCCAGGTGGCAAAGAACATAAAAAAGGGAATGGAACAGATCCGGAAAATGGTCCCCGCGGACGTCCACTTTAATGAGTTGATGGATACCTCCGAGTTCGTAATCCAATCCATCAACAACCTGTATGACATAGTTCTTTATGCTGGTCTTTTCGTCATCCTGATCGTCCTGGTTTTCCTCCGGAATATCCGGGCAAGCGTCATCATCGCCTTAACGATTCCATTTTCACTGGTTGTTTCCTTCATTTTCCTTTACGCCATGAAATACTCCATCAACACCATGTCGCTTTCCAGCCTGGCTATCGCCATCGGACTGGTGGTGGATGACGCCATCGTGGTCCTGGAAAATATCTTCCGGCATCGCCATAAGGGGATGCCCCCCCGCCAGGCCGCGGTCTTTGGAGCGTCCGAAGTGGGCCTGGCCGTGACCGCCTCCACTTTAACCATCCTGGCCATCCTCCTGCCGGTGATCTTCGTTCCCGGCATCACCGGGGTAATGTTCAAGCAATTCGGCCTGGTCACCGCCCTGGTTATCGGCATGTCCCTCCTGGTTTCCCTGACCATCACTCCCATGCTCGCCTCCAAGCTTTTTACCCGCCTGCCCGATCCCAACGCGCCGCCGGCCAACATTCTGGAAAAAGGCTTCCGGGTATCCGAATCCTATCTCCATCTGGTTGAGAACAAATATGCCGATCTCCTGGGCTGGGCGCTGGCCCACAAAAAAACCGTTATTTTCGGCGGGATCGGGATTTTCCTCGGCAGTCTCCTCCTGATGCCGTTGATCGGAACCGAGTTTTTCCCCACTGTTGACCAGGGATTTCTAAGCGGCAATTTCATACTCCCCACCGGAACCCGGATCGAGGAATCGGAAAAAGTCATCAATAAGCTGGAAGAGATAGTCGAGAAGGAGGTTCCGGAAAGAACCATGACCTATGCCCGGGCAGGGAAATCGGAAAATGGGATGGGGATCGCCTTCGGTAATCAGGAAGATACCAATATCATCCAATTCGGAGCCCGTCTGGTTCCGAAAACCAAGCGCTCCCGATCCCAGTTTGATATCTCCCATTCCCTCACCGGGTCGGTCAGTAAAATCCCCGGGATCCAAACCGTTGATTTTACCCTGCACGATCCCTTCGCCGAACTCATGACCGGAGGCGGCAAAGCCATCCAGATCGAGATTTACGGGCGCGATTTTGACAAATCCTATCCCCTGGCGCAAAAGATTGAAAAAATCATCCGGGATGTCCCGGGCACCGTAGACTCGGACATTTCCATGAAAATGGGGAGCCCCGAACTCTGGGTCAAGGTAGACCGGGAAAAAGCCTCCCGCCTGGGTCTTCCCTTCGCCCTGGTCGGCAGCACCGTGAGAACCAGTTTCTACGGCGAGATCGCCTCCCGCTACCGGGACAAAGGCAACGAATACGATATTTTCGTAAACCTGGATCCCCGCTATCGACAAAGGGTGGAAGACGTGCAAAGTCTCAAAATCCCCGTCGGGCTTTCCCTCCCGATCAGTATCCCGGGCCTGGAAAGCGGTGCCGTTTCCCTCAGCAACCTGGCTCAGATCGTCCCCGCCACCGGCCCCCTGGCCATCGAGCACAAAAACCAGGAACGAATCATAAAGGTCGGGGCCTCTCTCTACAAACGCCCCCTCAGCGATGTGGTCTCGGACGTGAAAAAAAGCCTGGCCAAGCTCCCGATCCCGGAAGGGATCAGCGTAGTTTTCGCCGGGTACGCCCAGACGCAGAAGGAATCCTTTACCCTCCTTGGCATCGCCTTCATTCTCGGCATGATCCTGGTCTACATGGTGATGGCCTCCCAGTTTGAATCCCTGGTCCACCCCTTTGTCATCCTTTTCTCGGTCCCTTTCGCCATTACCGGGGTCATCTGGGGGTTCCTGCTTTCCGGCTTCACCTTCGGTCTGATCGCCTTCGTAGGATTAATCATGCTGGTCGGGATCGTGGTTAAAAACGGCATCGTCATGATCGACTACACCAATATCCTGCGCTCCCGGGGAATGGAAATCGAAACCGCCATCAAGGAAGCCTGCAAGGTCAGGCTTCGCCCCGTCCTGATGACCTCCCTCACCGCCATTCTGGCGATGATCCCGATGATCTTCGCCAAGGGCGAGGGAACGGAGATCTGGGCACCGATGGGGGTAACCGTAGCCTGCGGGCTGACCGTCTCCCTGCTGGTCACGCTGGTTTTCGTCCCGACTATGTATTGCATCCTGGAACGGAAAACCGAATTGAAGGGATATGAGGAACGGGTGACGGGACAAACCATCGACGAAGTGGAAAAATAGGGATTATTTCCTAGGATATTCTCCTAGGTAGGCTCAAGCGAATCCAAACATCTTTTAATAGATGCTTCGCGATATATCCTGAATCACATTTGTATGCCAACGGCCTGCCCCTACGGGGCGGCCGGTCATTCTTACGAAAAAATCTAATTGTTTGGAAAGCGAAAGCCTGCCTAGGAGAATCTGATATTCCCCCTGAATTAATTTTTCACCCCGGTTTTTATACCGTCGAATCACACCTCCCGGAATCTGGTAAAATAGATCGTACAGTTCCGCTTAACCTTGAACGGTGCTTGCCCTGAGCATAGCGAATGGGAACCTTGAACCTTATAATCTGAGCGGCCGCCAAATCACGAATATTTCCAATGGCCTTGATCCGTTTGCTTAAACTCTTCGTTTTCCATTCCGTAATGCTTTTCATCCGGGTCCTCCCCTTTCCCGCGCTTCTACCCCTGGGAACCCTGGCCGGAGAGCTCTATGCCCGGCTGGCCCGCGGACCCCGCCTGATCGGGGCCAAAGCCATCGAGAGATGCCTTTCCCTTCCTTCCAACGCCGCCCGGGAAATCTACCGGCGTTCCTGCCGCACTTTCGGCCGGGCCGCCCTTCTTGCCGGACGGCTGCCCGCTTTCGCTCCCGGACGGATGGAAAAACTGATCAGGATCGAAGGCGAAGAGGAACTTCGCCGGATCAGGCAATCCGGTTCCGGGGCCGTAATCGTCACCGGTCACTTCGGGCCTTTCACCCTGATCGGATCGCGCCTGAGCCTCGCCGGTTATCCCTCCGGTTACATCATGCGGCTCTCGCGCAATCTGCCCGTCCGCAACGCTTTCATTAAAAAGGGGCGCGAGGGCCGGATCGAGCTGATTCCCAGCCGTCCGGCGGTCGGATGCATTCACGCCTCAACCGAGCACCTGAAAAAAGGCAACTTCCTGGTGGTTACCATCGACCACGCCGTGCATTACCGGGGCCAATCCGTGCGAATCTTCAATCAGGATTTGAGATTTGAAACCGGGGCCGTTTCCCTGGCCCGGAAGCTCGGGATCCCCGTGGTCCCCGCCTTTATGGTCCCAGAAGGCCGTGGTTATTGTTTGAAAATCTTTCCCGCGATCGATCCCGGCCTGCAGAAATCCTCCGAATATGTCGTCAGCAAAGCCGTTTCTCTCCTGGAGAAAATGGTCCGAGACTTCCCCGATCAATGGCTCTGGGATAAAAACCGCTGGCAGAGGATTCTCCCGGATGAGGATCTTCCCTTTCCCATGGTCCGGGGATGGAAAAAACATCTGGGACATTACCTGGGATACCGGGGGACCCAGCTTATTTACAGCCTGGCGCAGATCATCCCCCTGCCCCTGCTCAATCCCCTGGGGAAATTACTGGGGAAAATGGCCGGAAGCCTGGCCCCCTCCCGGAGAAAAATCGCGGAGGATAATCTCCGGATCGCCTTCGGGAAGGAAAAAAGTGAAAAAGAGATCCTGAACCTGGGCCGCGATTTCTATGCCCAGGCCGGCCAGGGCGCCTTCCGGCTCCTGGCCTATAACCGGATCTCCCGGCAGATAGAAGTTGCAGGAGAGCAACACCTGCGCGAAGCCCAGAAGCTCGGCCGGGGAGTGATCCTGGCCGGCGGCCATGTCAGCGTCTTCCCGCTGATCATCCCCGCCCTGGGGAAAAGGAATTACCCGATAAATACGTTCTTTCGTTTTCCCCGTGACCCCCGGCTGGGCCGGTATGTTCTTGGACATATCAAAAATATGGGCGGTGCCTACCTCCCCAACCGCCCGCCCCGCCTCGCCCTGGAACGGGCGCTCGAATGCCTGGCGAAAAATGAGATTATAATTATTTTCTTTGATCAGAATGTTCACGAGGGGGGAGAATTCATCGAATTTTTCGGCCGCCCCGCCGCCACCACCACCCTCCCGGCCTCTCTCGCCCTCCGGACCCAGGCCCCCATCCTCCCGGTTTTCATCAAATCGAAAGATTCCAATAATTCATCCGGCTTCACCGTTACGATTTATCCCCCTTTAAACCTCGAGCCCTCCGGCGATCGTAAAGCCGACCGGATCCGGATTTCCCGGGATCTGAACCAGATCCTCGAGGCCCGTATCCGGGAAAACCCGGCCCAGTGGTTCTGGTTCCACCGAAGGTGGAAACGCTCACTTACAAATTAAGAGTAAGCAGTAAGCAGTAGGCAGGAAGCAGTAAAAAATCCGGGTAAAAAAACCTGGATCAGAAATACAAAATTAGGATCAGAATTCCAGCTTTGCCGCTCGAACCCTGGAACCCTTGACCCCAGAACCCTATGTTTTTTACAGTCTCGCGGATTTTTCGAGGTAATCCGTCAGACGCTTGAGATAAGCCGGATCGAATTGCGGGGTGGTCAGGCCTTTTCTGATCGCCTCGATCACCCCCGCGGCGGAAGCGTATTCCGGCGGGACCTCCGTCCAGCATTTCAGGTAATTGTAAAACTGGTGGGCGTCAGAGCTCCCGACGGCCGCTTTCCCGAATTCCCGGGCGATTTTAATCAGGTTTTCCGCGTAATCTGCTGGCTCCTGCCCGAGAGTCAAGTGGATCAGCATTTTTGAGTTATATACCTCGATCCCATCAATATGATCCATCACCCGCCGGAGGCCTTCTCCCTCCGCGAAGTCGCAGTCCGAATCCCGGAAACGCCGGGACAGGGGATGGGCCCACACGATGGCCAGTTCGGGCGAGCGTTCGAGCTCGGACACGCTTTTCACATGTCTCCCCAATATGGACCTCAACCGATCCAGGTCCAGGGAATACACCAGGAAATCACCTTCGGCCAGCCCCAGTTCCATCCCCGGCAGGATCGGCTGGCGCGGATACCCTTCCTTGAGCTTAACGCACCCTTCCACATTGTCATGGTCGGTAATGCAGATTACCGGAAGCCCTGCCTGTTCGGAAAGATTGACTATATGATCGATGCTGAACTGCGAATCGGGGGAAAATTCGCTGTGGACATGCAGGTCTATTTTCATCTCGTTGCCATCCCGTTCCAAAATTTCGGAGTGGAATTATAGCAGAAAAGCGCCCGGGAAAAGCTCAGGCTGAGAACCAAAAAAAAGGTCCCGTGTCTGGACTCACGAAACCCATGATTGTTTTTGGTAGCGGGGGTTGGATTTGAACCAACGACCTTCGGGTTATGAGCCCGACGAGCTACCGGACTGCTCCACCCCGCAATGTAAGTGTTTAAGATTAAGCCAGCGCTCTCTCGCTGTCAAGGAGAAACAAAGGATAATTGGAAAAATAAGATCGCGGGCAGGTTCGGGTTTTTCGATTAGATCCCGAGACACTGTAGTCGAGGGAAGCCTGCGGGATTTAGCATTTAATAAACGCAATCTCAAGGTTGCGGCGACCGATTTTTTGGGATGGACAGGAATCTCCCTGCCAAGGTTTTGACAAGTACTCCGATCTTTTTTAGTTTTAGCTGGTGAGGTTAAACCGATAATGCTGGTTGGAATCCTGAGTGATACCCATGGGTATATCGATCCGCGGATCAGCGAGATCTTCCGCCCGGTCCGGAACATCCTGCACGCCGGTGATTTTGAGGAAACCGCCATTCTTTCGGAGCTGGAAAAAATCGCGCCCGTGACCGCGGTCCGCGGGAACGGGGATTATCAGTTTCGCGATTTTTACCCCACCGACCTGACCATCGAAATCAACGGATTTTGCATCCTGCTCTGTCACCGCTACAACTCCTTCAGCATGCTGGAACCCCGCATCCTGTCCGAGATCGAGCGGGTCAGGCCCCGGGTCCTGGTTTACGGTCACACCCATGAACATGTCCTCCACCAATCCGGAGACCTCCTTTACCTGAACCCCGGATACGCCGGGAAAAAAGACTACCCCGGCCGCTACCGCTCGGTGGGGCTCCTGGACTTGAGCGGTCCGGTTCCCCGGGGAGAAATCATTTCCCTGGATTGAAAAGCCGCCTTTTCAACCGGTCCGGCCGGAGATAAAATATAAAGCGATGCCGGAAAATCGGAAAATAATCTCCCCGGGAAACACGCCCCGGAAATCCTACCTGCCCTGGCTGGTCCTGTCCGGACTGATCGTCCTGTCGGTAATTATGTTCCTGGCTTTACCGCCGTCCAGGAAATCGATGGCTCCCGTCCCCTCCTCCGACAAACCGACGCCCCCCCCCTCCGGGGAACGGTTTATGAATCCCTATTCCTCCTCGGAACCCAAAGCGGCCCGGGCCCGGGCTCCACGGGTTGAAGTAAACCCCGACCGGACCGTATCTGTCGTGGAAGAAGATCCCGCCCTGGTAAAGCTCGGGATCGCCCTCCAGGCCGGCCGATGCGAAGAGTTAAATAGATTGGTCGGCCCCTCGGCCCAGGATCAGGGAACCCGGCAGTTTTACGCCTCTTTCATCTACAGCTCGGGCGTCGACTACTTTGAGAAAAAAGAATACCGGAAAGCCGCCAACTTCATGCGGTGCTTTCTGGACAATTACCAGGAATACCGGGACGAAGCCATCCTGGTTTTGATCCATTCGGACATCGCCTTGGGAGACAAGACCGAGGCCCGGCAATACCTGCAGAAATTTAAAATCGATTTCCCCTTCCGGAAAGAAGAAATAACTGAAATCGAAAGAGATCTGGCGCTGGGGAATTAATCTCCCAGTTTTCTTTTCCCCTTGAAATCCCGGATTACTCTGGGATAAAATCATCAGAAATTGTTTCGTATACGAACTATTTAAGCTGGGGATATGAATTTCCCGGATTTTCCGGGGGTTAAATAGTATTTATTCCGACCAGAAAGGAGAACCTTCATGTTTGAACTGTCAGAAGGCGCGAAAATGATCGAGCAGACCCTGAGACAATACATGACCAACGAAGTCGCCCCCAAGGTCGAGGCGATGGAAAAGGGGGAAATCTCCAGTTTCGAAGTAATCAAAGGCCTGTTCCAGAGCCTGGGCATCACCGAAATGGGCAGGAACCAGATGCTGAAACTGGTGGAAAAGAAGCGCAAGCTGGAGGCTGCCGGCGACGATAAAATGAACATGAAAAAAGAGCTCCGGGCCGAAGGCGGAATGATGGGCGGCGCCCAGGCCGACCCGATCATCATGTTCGTGGCCATCAAGGAAATCTGCCGGGTCAGCCCCTCCCTGGCCCTGGTCCTCACCGGGCAGCTGGGCCTGGCCGCCAATACCATTGTCGGCAAGGGCACTTCCGACCAGATCGAGAAATACGCCGTACCCCTTTTCAGCTTCGAAAAAATGGGCGCCTGGGGCCTGACCGAGCCCGAAGCCGGCTCCGACGCCTTCGCCCTGAAAACCACCGCCAAACCTGACGGGGATTATTACATTCTGAACGGCTCCAAGACCTTCATCACCAACGCCCCCTACGCGGACATCCTCGTGATCTGGGCCCATATCGACCGGGAAAAAGGGACCAAGGCCGACAAGCGGCTGATTTATCCTTTCGTGGTGGAAAAAGGCACCCCCGGGCTGGCCGTTTCCAAGCCGATGAACAAGATGGGAATGAAAGGCTCTCCCACCGGGGAAATCTTCCTCGACGATGTCCGGATTCATAAAGACCAGCTTCTGGGCAAAAAGGAAAAAACCGGGCGGGAGGAAGCCAAGGAATCCCTCTCCGGCGAAAGGGAGGGCGCCCCGGCCATGGCCTGGGGGATCATCGAGCGCTGTTTCGAAGACTCCCTCGAGTACGCCTGCACCCGGAAACAGTTCGGGAAATACCTGATCGAGTATCAGCTGATGCAGGAGAAAATCGCGAGAATGTACATGCACCTGGAAAACGTCCGCAATCTGGCCTTCAAACAGGCCTGGGCGGTCAAGGAAGGCAAATCCCGGGAAGAAGATTTCACCATCGCCAAGTACTATGCTTCCTCGGCGGCCTGCGAGGTGGCTTCCGAGGCGGTCCAGCTGATGGGCGGGTACGGATACATGCAGGAATACCACGTGGAGATGCTCTACCGCGACGCCAAGCTGATCGGGATCGGAGGGGGAACCCAGGAGATCCAGATGCTCAACTGCTGCAAGGCCCTGGTCAAAGAGCGGAAGGGCTGGCGTTTATCCCTGGCCGGCGGATTCCTGGAGCCGCCGCAATAACCGCGGGCCAGGCTCTCTCCTTCTTGTTATTTTCGGTTCTTTCGGAAAAAATAGCGGCTTAAAGCTTGGAGACAGGTTTTAAGCCGTTTTTTTTATTTTTAATCGCCCAAAGAGGAGGACGCTAAAATGTTTGAGTTGCCGGAAGGCGCGAAAATGATCGAGCAGACTATGCGCCAGTATCTGCAGAACGAGGTGGCCCCGAAAGTCGAAAAGATGGAGAAGGGAGAAATCCTTACTTACGATGTGCTCAAAAAGCTCTTCGAGGACATGGGACTGATTGGCATGGCTAATATGGAAATCACGAAGTTGATCGAGAAAAAGCGCAAGAAGGAAGCCGCCGGGGAAGAAGGAATGAGCCTGAAGAAAGAACTCCAGGGCGAGGGCGGAATGATGGGCGGGGCCGATCCGATCATCGGTTTCGTGGCCGGCAAGGAAATCTCCCGGGTCTGCCCTTCCCTGGTCATGGTTCTCACCGGGCACCTGGCCCTCTGCGCCAACACCATCGTGTCCAAGGGCACCTCCGACCAGATCGAGAAATACGCCCTTCCCCTCTTTAACTTCGAGAAACAGGGGTGCTGGGGTCTGACCGAGCCGGAATCGGGTTCCGACGCCTTCGCCCTGAAAACCACCGCCAAACCTGACGGGGATTATTACATCCTGAACGGCTCCAAGACCTTCATCACCAATGCCCCTTACGCCGACATCCTCGTGGTCTGGGCCCACATCGACCGGGGCAAGGAATCTAAACAGGATAAGCGGTTGATCTACCCCTTCGTCCTGGAAAAAGGCACCCCGGGGTTGTCCGTCTCCAAGCCGATGAACAAGATGGGGATGAGGGGCTCCCCCACCGGGGAGATCTTCCTCGACGATGTCCGGGCGCACCGGGACCAGCTCCTGGGCAAGAAGGAGAAAACCGGCCGGGAGGAGGCCAAGGATTCCCTTTCCAGCGAAAGGGAAGGCACCCCCGCCATGTCCTGGGGAATGATCGAGCGTTGTTTCGACGATTCCCTCGAGTACGCCTGCACCCGGAAGCAGTTCGGGAAATACCTGATCGAGTACCAGCTGATGCAGGAGAAGATCGCGAGGATGTACATGCACCTGGAAAACGTGCGGAACCTGTGCATGAAGCAGGCCTGGGCGATCAAGGAAGGCAAGTCCCGGGAGGAATTTTTCACCATCGCCAAGTACTATGCTTCCGCAGCGGCCTGCGAGGTGGCTTCCGAGGCGGTCCAGCTGATGGGTGGGTACGGATACATGCAGGAATACCACGTGGAGATGCTGGCCCGCGACGCCAAGCTGATCGGGATTGCCGGGGGAACCCAGGAGATCCAGGTCCTGAACTGCTGCAAGGCCCTGGTCAAGGAAA
Organism: bacterium; assembly: GCA_028713675.1. Classification (GTDB taxonomy): domain Bacteria; phylum Desulfobacterota; class JAPLJL01; order JAPLJL01; family JAPLJL01; genus JAPLJL01. Next base: position 7,224 of record JAQTNV010000040.1, on the reverse strand, counting down.
AGAAGGGCTGGCGCCTGTCCCTGGCCGGCGGATTCATCGAGAATCCGGACAAATAAAGCGGCCAATTTATGAACCGGGCCAGGATCCAGGCGGACTTAAAGGTTCTGAAAAAGCTCTACCCCGAGCCCCATCATTTTCTCGAATTCCGGAACGTCTACGAACTGATGGTGGCCACCATCCTTTCCGCCCAGACCCCGGACAAGACCGTCAACACGGTCACTCCCGGGCTCTTTGAAAAATTCCCCGTCCCGGAAAAGCTGGCCCGGGCGGATCTGGCGGAAATCGAAAGCCTGATCCGGAAGCTCAACTTCTACCGGAACAAAGCCAAATCCATCCGGGGCGCGGCCCGGATGATCGGGGAACGTTTCCAGGGAAAGGTTCCGAACCGGATGGAAGACCTGCTGGAATTACCCGGGGTCGCGCGCAAGACCGCCAACGTCATCCTCCAGCAGGGTTTCAACCAGGTCGAGGGCATCGTGGTGGACACCCATGTAATCCGGGTGGCTTTCCGCCTGGGCTGGACCGCCAATAAAGATCCGGAAAAAATTGAAACCGATCTGATGGGGCTCCTCCCGCGCCCGGACTGGCAATGGCTCCATTTCTATCTGAAAAGCTTCGGGACCGAATTCTGCCGGGCTCCCCGGCCCAAATGCGGGGAATGCCCGCTGAAACCCACCTGCCCCTCGGCTTTAAAGGTTTGAGCCTCAAGGAATATCAGAACCGTCGCAACTTCTCCCGGAGCCCGGAGCCCCCGGCCCGGGAACAGCGCTCAACCGCAGGCAACATCTATTCCATCCAGGAACACCACGCTTCCCGCCTCCACTGGGACCTGCGCCTCGAAAAGGACGGCGTTCTCCTTTCCTGGGCCCTGCCCAAGGAACCCCCGCGCGAGCCCGGGATCCGCCGCCTGGCCGTCCGGACCGAGGACCATCCCCTGGACTACGCGTTTTTCGAAGGGGAAATCCCCGCCGGGGAATATGGGGCGGGAACCGTCCGGGTCTGGGACCGGGGTTACTATCACCAGCTGGAATCCAAACCCGGAATCGAAATGATTTTCCGGGTTGAAGGCGAAAAACTCTCCGGAACATATTGCCTGATAAAGATGAAAAAAGACGAAAGCAACTGGTTGTTTTTTAAAAAATCCACTTCCTCCGGAGATAAAATTCCTTGATTTTTCGCCCCGGCAGAATTATTTTTTCCTGATATAACCCGGCGGAAACCGGGGTGATTTGCGATCCGGATCACTGTCGAAGTTTCCTTAACCGGTACAAGGGTACCGCGAGCCACCCGGAAAGATTGTCCATGGTCGAAACCGAAAAACAAAACCTGCGCCCGGATCCGAAAAGAAAACCGCTTCGGGTCGGCATCATCACCGAATTTTTCTACCCCAATTTAGGGGGTGTTACCGAACATGTGTACCACCTGAGCCGGCGCCTGGCCCTCCGCGGCCACCAGGTGGACATCATCACCTCCCGAGTCAGAAATCCTTTGAAAAAGGGAGACGAAGCCCCGCCTCAGGGCCTGGTCCCCGGCCAGAACCTGGTCCGGGTCGGCCCGGGAATCCCGGTGATCTCCAACGGCTCCCTGGCCTCGGTAACCATCTCTTTTTCCCTGGGAAAGAAACTGACCAGATTATTCGCGGAAAAACAGTACGACCTGGTCCACATCCACTCTCCTTACGGCCCGGTCCTGCCCTTCCTTTCCATCAAATACTGTCCCACCACCATGATCGGGACCATCCATACCAATTTCGAGACCAATGTCCACGCCACCACCTGGGTAAAATACCTCAAACTTTACCTGGACCAGTTTGACGGCATGATGGCCGTTTCCGAAACCGCGGTTCAAGCCTTTAAAAAATATTATCAAAAGGAGTTCCGGGTCATCCCCAACGGGGTCGACACCCAGTGGTTCCAGAAGGATATCCAGCCCCTCCCCTTTCTCCAGGACGGACGGTTGAACCTCCTTTTCATCGGCCGTCTGGATCCCCGCAACGGCCTGCATTTCCTGATCGATGCCTTCGCCAAAATCCATCCGGAATTTCCGAAAACCCGTCTGGTCATTATTGGCGACGGGCCGCTGCGGAGGGTCTACGAGGACATGATCCCCGAATCCCTGCGGGATTCGGTTTACTTCGCCGGCTATATCAACCGGGAAAGGCCTTCCTACTTCGCCCACTGCCAGATCATGTGTTTCCCCGCCATCATCGCCGCGTTCAGCGTGACCATCCTGGAAGGCATGGCCGCCGGCCTTCCGATCGTCGCCAGCCGGATCCCCGGCTTCCTGGATGCCATTACTGAAAACGAAAACGGCCTGATGTTTTCCGTCGGGGATGTCGACGATCTGGCCCAGACCCTGCGAAAGGTGCTTTCCGACCCCGCGCTCCGGACCCGGCTCTCCCAGGCCTCTCTGCAATCCGCCGCCCGGTACGATTGGGACCGGGTCGTGGATCAGATTGAGTCATATTATTTTGAGGTTCTGAGCCGGTCCGCCTCCGGTAAATCCTGATGCCTGTCCGAGTTTTTCTGGGTACCATTCTGGGCATAGGGATATCGCTCTCCACCCTCTCCGGCCTGGTCGCGTGGGGCCTGGGCGGATTCGGGGCTCCCTTTCCCGAAGCCCTCCCGGTCGCTCTGGCCCTGTCCATAATCGGCGCCTTCCTTATTTATCTGTTCGTCCCGGCGATCACTTTCAGCGATCGCTATATCGGCCGGCTGAAGGATCCCCGGACGATCGCTTTCACCTTCGATGACGGCCCCAACGGGACTACCACCTTGAAGCTTCTGGATCTTTTGAGCGAACTCAATATCCGGGCAACTTTTTTCCTGGTCGGGAAATGGGTGGAATCCGAGCCCGAAATCGCGCGCGAAATCGCCCGGAGGGGTCACCAGATCGGAAACCACGGATATAGTCACCGTGTCCTCACCTTCCTTTCCCCGCGAAAGGTGAAAGAAGAAGTCACCAAAGCCCAGGACGCGATTTTCCGGATCACCGGGGTCCGCCCCACCCTGTTCCGGGCCCCGCATGGATTTAAAAGCCTTTTCCTGGCCCGGGCCTTGAAACCCCTGGGGCTGACCCCCATCCGCTGGACCGTGGGGGTATGGGACACCGAATGCCCGCCTCCGAAAACCATTGCGGACCGGGCCCTCCGCCGGCTCCGGGGCGGAGGAATCCTCCTGCTTCATGACGGGGACGGAGACCGGCCCCGGGCCGACCGCGAGCCGACCCTGCAGGCAATTCGCGGTATCGCCGCCGGTCTCACCGCCCGGGGCCTGACCCCGGCGGTCCCTTCGGCTGTCGATCTTCCCCTCCCGGGCCGGAACCGCAAGGTCATTCTGGCTCTGGTAGGGTTTGTTCTCTCCGCCATCCTGCTGCTTTTCGCCGTCCGGGAGGTCAAATGGCCGGAGTTCTTCTCGCTCCTGCACTCGTTGAAATGGCTCCCGCTCATCGCCGCGCTTCTGCTCAACCTCCTGGTGGATGTCATCAAAGGATACCGTTTCGGGCTCCTGCTCCGGCATTCATACCGCGTTCCGCTGCCGGCCGCGGTGGGAAGCATTTTCGGCGGATATGCCATCAATTGCGTGCTCCCGGCCCGGGCCGGGGACCTGGCCCGTTTTGTGCTCCTGGAGCGGGAAGCCCGGGTCCGAAAACGGGATTCGGCCATGGCCTACGTGGGCGAACGTATCTTGGAAGGATTCGGGATCGTGGCTCTGGGCCTGGTCGCCCTGGCCATCTTTTTCCTGACCGGAACCCTGCCCCCGTCCTGGGTAATAAAAGGAATGCTGCTGGTTGCCGGGCTTTCCACCCTGCTGCTGGCCGCCCTCTTCTGGTTCAAACGCCGCCCCCCCCACTGGTTTCCCCCCGCCATTCCCGGTAAAACCCTGGTTCGCCTGTTTCCCCTGAGTCTCCTGCTCTGGATCCTGCAGGCCTGGATCGTGGCGCTTTCCCTGCAATCCTTAAACATTCATCTGCCTGCCTACGGATCCATTCTTATTCTGGTAGTGGTGAACCTGGCGATGATGGCTCCGGCGGCTCCAGCCGGGATCGGCCCCTTCGAGTTCGCCATGGTGGCCGGGCTGGCCCTTTTCGGCGTCCCCCCGACCATGGCTTTTTCCACCGCGATCATCTACCATGCGCTCCAGGTGATCCCGGTCGTCTTTATCGGCCTGCCCTGGGCCCTGGTCCTGACCGCGGGCAAAGCCAAAACGGTTGCGCCCGGGCCGGAAAACCCCGATTCTTAATTCCAGGAGGCACTAATGGAATTCGCAAAACTCAGGCAGAAAATACTTTCCTCCATCGCTGATGTTCTGTTCTCCCTCTATAACATGGTGGCGGTCTCGCTGATCGCCCTGGTCCTCATCTGGCACCGGGCCTGGAAGATCCAGCCGCGAAAAAGGTAATGAATCCCCGCAATTCCTTCTGGAACAAGACCGCCAGTTTCCTGATCAGGTATTCCATCCCGGTCTGCCTGTTTTCTCTCCTGCTGACCGTGGTCTTTCTTTTCCAGGTTTTCAAGCTCGAAATCCGCACCGACTTCAAGGAACTCCTGCCGGAGAAAACCCAAAGCGTCAAGGACCTGAACCGAATCATGGAACGGGTGGGAGGACTGGGAACCCTTTCGATCGCGATCGAGTCTCCTGACCGCGAGGCCAACATCCGCTGCGTTGAAGACCTGGTAAAGAAACTTGATTCCGAGCTGGGGGACCGGATCCGCTACGTGGATCACTCGATCAAGCCCATCCGGGATTTCGTTTCCAACCATGTCTTCCTTTATATGGATCTGGAGGATTTGAACAAAGTGGTGGACGAGGTGGACAAGGCCCGGAAAAGAGCCCTGATCCGGCTCTCACCCTTTTCTTTCGAGCTCGACCCCGAAGCCGGGCGCAAGACCTTCCGGGTCCCCGATCTCAAGGAATCCAAGGCCCGGGGCCGACTGGAGGAATACCCCGGCGGCTACTACGCCAACCCCGAGCAGACCTTTTTCGCCGTCCTGATCCGGCCCAAGGTCAACGTCACCGGGATCGAGGGCAACCGCCAGTTTCTCGCCGATGTCCAGCGCCTGGTCGCGGGGATGAACCCGGCGGGTTACCACCCCCAGATGAAAATCGGGTATGCCGGTTCGGTGAAAATCACCCTCGACGAATACGATCGCATTAAAGACGATCTTTTGGGCACCGCCTTGCTCTGCTTCGGCTTGATCTGCCTGGCGGTCTTTCTCTATTTTCCGAGGATCCGGGTCATCCTCCTCCTGAGCGGGACCCTCATCATGACCATTATCTGGACCTTCGGGATCACCCGCCTGGCCATCGGCTTCGTCACTGCCCAAACCGCTTTCCTGGGGGCGATCATCGCGGGCACCGGGATCAACTACGGGATAATTCTGCTCGCGCGTTACCTGGAGGAGCGGAATCGCGGCTTGCGGATGGAGGAGGCCATTCCCCTCGCGCTGAACACCACCTTCCACGCCACCCTGGCCGCCTCGGTGACCACCGCGGTATCCTTCGCGGCCCTTTTCGCCGCCCATATCCGTGCCTTCAGCCAGTTCGGCTTCATCGGGGGTGTCGGGGTCATTCTCTGCTGGCTTTTCACTTTTACCTTCCTTCCCTCCCTGCTTTCGCTCACTGAAAGAATCCGGCCCCTGAGCCAGGGATTTCTCAAAGCCCAACCCTCCCGTCTCTTTTCGCTCCCGAGCCTGATCGCCCGGCCCCTGCTCCGCCACCCCCGCCCGGCCCTGGTTATTTTCCTCCTGCTCGCGATTGTCGGCGGAGTTCTTTACGCCCGTTTTCTCCCCGGGAGCCTCGATTACAACCTCAACAACCTCCGGAATAAAAGCAGCCTCCGCTCCGGCACGGCCCAGTTGGACGATCGTATCAATCATGTCCTCCACTTCTCCACTTCCCCCGCCATCATCCTCGCCCGCGACCAGGAACAGGCCCGGGAAGTCTGCCAAACAATGCAAAAACGCTGGGAGGGCCGTCCCGAAGAAGAACGCCCCTTTAAATATTGCCGCTCCATTTACAGCCTTCTTCCGGAAAACCAAGAGGGCAAACTTCCCCTCATCGCCAAGGTTCAAAAGAATCTGAAACTGGCCCGGGAGCTCGCCCCCGAAAATGAAATTCCCAAAATCGACGATGTTCTGAAAAGAATTGACACCCGGATTCTCGGCCTCCCTGACCTGCCCGAGGAGATGACCCGCCTTTTCGCCGAGAAGGACGGCAGCAACCGCGGCCGCTTCGCTTTCGTCAACCCCCAGACGGGCCGAAACCTCTGGCAAGCTGAGAATCTCTTCTCTTTCACCGACGCTATCCGGGAAAATACCCTCCCGAACGGAGAAAAAATAACTTCCTCAGGTGAAGCCGTGGTCTTCGCGGACATTATCCGGGATATCAAGCGGGACGGTCCCCTCACTAGCGTCTTGGCTCTCCTGGGGGTAATCATTTCGGTGATTCTGATTCTGGGAGGAATCCGTTCCGGGATTTATGTCATTTCCGGGCTCGTCGTGGGGGTTCTCTGGATGTTCGGCCTCCAGGCTCTCCTGGGAATCAAGTTCAATTTCTTCAATTTTATCGCTTTGCCCCTGACTTTCGGAATCGCCGTGGATTATTCCATTAACTTTTACCAGCGCTACCGGCTGGAAGGTTCCGGCCACATCACCCACGCGCTGGAAACCACGGGCGGGGCGGTTTTTCTCTGCTCCCTCACCACTATCATCGGTTACGCGGTCCTGATCGTCGCTGACAACCAGGCCCTGGCTTCTTTTGGATATCTGGCGATTGTCGGGGAAATCACAGGGCTGATCTCCGCGCTTATTTTCCTCCCAGTCTTGCTCCAAATCATGGAAAACCAAAAATCCAAAAAAGACTCCTGAACATACTCAAGGTTAAATGTGATTGGGGCGTTTGGCAGGATTCAGTTTTGGATCAATCCTGAGCCCGCCCCGGGTTCACTCCGGGCAAGTCAAAGGGTTGATTGTCTTATTAAGAGGGATTAGATTGAAAAGCTGAAAGAAGGATTAATACGGCAACCAACTAAGGAGTTTTAGAAATGGGAAAGATACGGTTAGCGATTTGCGGGGTAGGAAATTGCGCCAGTTCGCTGTTGCAGGGGATTGAGTATTACCGGCAGGGCGGCCGGGACCGGGACCTGGGTCTGATGCACCCGGAGCTGGGGGGATACAAGCCCTCGGACATCCAGGTGGTGGCGGCGTTCGACATCGACCGGCGG
>JAQTNV010000039.1 GCA_028713675.1 bacterium | reverse complement strand
CGATCCGGATCGCGTCGATCAGACGGTAATATTCTTCCCGGGAGAGGGGGCAGTTGAGGTAATCGTCCCCGCCCTTGTCATAGCGGGAGGCGGGGAAAACCTTTTCCCGGTTGATGGATTCCGTGTGGATAATGGGGGAGGTGGCGTCATAAAAATAAAGATATTCCTCGCCGGTGATTTTCTGAATCTCGGCCGCCAGCTGGTCGGAGGTGAGCGGGCCGGTGGCGATCACCGCCAGGCCTTTGGCGGGCAGCTGCGAGATCTCCTCCCGGACCAGGGTGACCCCGGGGGCCGCGGAGAGCTCCTCGGTGATCATCCGGGAGAATTTTTCCCGGTCGACCGCGAGGGCGCCGCCGGCGGGAACCTTGGTCTGGTCCGCGGCGCGGATTACCAGGGATCCCAGCCTCCGCATTTCCTCCTTCAACAGCCCCACCGCGTTTTCCATGGAGGTGGAGCGGAGGGAATTGGAACAGACCAGCTCGGCCAGGTCCGGGTTGGTATGGGCGGGGGAAAACCGGTGGGGTTTCATTTCGTAAATGGTGGCTTTGACCCCCAGCCGGCTGATCTGGTAGGCGGCTTCGCTGCCTGCCAGCCCTCCGCCCACGACGATGATTCCCGTTTTTTCCGTCATAATATATACAGTTCTTTCGCGCTGAATTGATTATCAGCTATGATTTAAAATAATAAAGGGTATTTCCAGCTACAAATTAACTGCTTGAATATATGGGAAAATTTTTGATAGGGATAAATCGTTTATTTTCATTATCGTATTATGGAATGCATTAGCTTGCTAATGCAATGCATCGGCCTGCCCGTGCCGGGCTAATCCGGCCAGGGAAAGCCGATGCAGTCCATATAAGAAATTTGAATAATGAGCTGGAAACACCTTTTAGTTGCTTTCGGGTAAGTCGGCAATCTGGAGCCGGGGATTCGTGTCAACAGAATGATTGCACTGGAAAAAGAACAGGTCATCCAAAACCTGACGGTTAAAGTCAGCCGCCGGGCGCTGTTGAAGGCTTTGGGTTACCGGGAAAAGATGGAACTTACCCCCAACGTTGAGGAGATCATCAGGGAAGTGCTGGAGGAAGGCGGGGATTTCCTGCATCCCCGGGGAATCTTCACGCTTTTTCCCGTGGAAAAAGTCAATCATTCGGAAATAATCCTCCCCGGGGGGATAAAATTGCAGACCCCCCGGATTGCCCGGACCATGTTCCAGGCGGAGATCCTGGCGGTTTTCCTGATTACCATCGGCCCGGAGCTGGAGCGGGAGTCGGACCGGCTTTCGGAAGCCGGTCACCTGGCCCAGGCCTTAATCCTGGATACTTACGGCTCGGAATCGGCCGAGGGCGCGGTGAAGGATCTTAACCTCCGGATCGACCGCCTGGCCCAGGAGGAAAAGAGAAGGACTTCCTTCCGTTTCAGCCCCGGGTACTGTGATTGGGACATTCAGGACCAGAAAAAGATGTTTTCCCTGATCCCCGGAGAAAAAATCGGGGTGAAGCTTTCTTCCAGCCTGATGATGATCCCGAAAAAATCCGTTTCCGCGATTGTCGGGATCGGCCCCCGGGGCAGCCAGAAAAACGCCCGCCATTATCCGCCACCCTGCCCGGATTGCCCGCAGCGTTTCCAATGCCTGAACAGGCGTTAAGAAAAGGTTATGGGTGATAGGTCATGGGTGATGGGTCTTTACCCAAGACATAAGACCTAAAAGCGATTGTTTTTAATGTTATGATATTTTAAATATGGGAGGTAGCCTATGCCTATCTACGAATATGTCTGCGATAAATGCCGGAAGAGGCAGAGTTTTCTAATCCTGAACACCTCCAAACCCTTCACCGAGAAATGCCAGCACTGCGGGAACAGCGGATTAACCCGGATCATGTCCCGATTTTCCGTAGCCAAGTCGGAGGAAAGCCGGATGGAAGGCCTGGCGGATCCCTCCAAATGGGGAGACCTGGACGAGAAAGACCCCAAAAGCATGATGAAAATGATGAAAAAGATGGGCAAGGAATTCGGCGACGAAATGGGCGGGGATTTTGACCAGACGATGGCGGAGGCTGAAGCCGAATTGGAATCGGGGGGAACGGGAGCGGATGGCCCGGGCGGAAGCGGGGAGGAAAGCGGGGGAGGCGGGGATTTATAAATATCCCGAAGGAGGGTGGCGATAGTGAAAAGAAATATAAGATTTTCCCTGATAATTTTAACGATTTCCTGCGGTTTGCTTTTCCCGCTGGTTTCCCGGGCGGGAGAAGGGGAGTTCCCGGCGGGGGTTACCCAGGGCGTTCCCGCGGCGTTGGTCAAGGCCGGGGCGGTCCAGGGGCTTTCCGCCTCTGATTGGAAGAAACTGGAGGCGGGGGAGATTGTCATCCTTAAGGAGATGGATCGGAAGGAAAGCAAGGCCTTCATCCAGTCGGCCCTGATTTTTCAGAAACCGATCGAGGAAGTGCACGGGCTTTTGATCCGGACCGAGAGGCAGGAGGAATACCTTCCCCACCTGGACCAGGCCATCCTGGTCAAGCGGGAAGGCTACCGGGATATCATTGAATTCCTGCTCCACTTCAGTTTCATTGATATCCGCTACCAGGTAAAGCATTACTACGGGGAACCCGGGGAGTTCCGGATGAGTTGGGCCTTGAACCCCGATTTTAAGAATGATCTCGCCCAACTCGAAGGATACTGGAAATTCTACCGGCTCGATGACCACCGGACTCTGGCCCGCTATGGGACCCTGGTCAAGGTCGGGAGGCTGATCCCGAAATTCATCGAGGACGCCTTGAGCCGGAAAGACATACCCAAGTCGCTCGGACAGCTGAAACAATGGGTGGAATCCGGAGGAACCTGGAGGAAACCGGAATATAAACAAAAGTAAGACGTAAGGCGTGAGGCGTAAGGCGTGAGGCGTAAGGCGTAAGGAGTAAGGCGTAAGAAGTCAGAGGTCCAAGGTCCTAAGTCCGAAGTTTGGAAAAGAACAAGCAAAAGGATCATGCCCCAACCTTGAACGGTGAACCTGGAACCTGAAGCATTTCCAGTGACTATGAAAATCCGATACATCAAACATTCCACCCTGATTATTGAATCCGGCGGGAGGAAAATAATCACCGATCCCTGGCTGATCGGGAATTTCCGGTTTTTCCCGGCCCGGCCGCGCCAGGTCAAGCCGGAAGAACTCCAGGATTTGAGCTTGATTCTTGTCTCTCATGGACATGGTGATCACCTGCACGCCGAGACCCTGGGTAAACTTCCCAAGCAGGCCCGGGTTGTTTGCCCGCGCGGATTAAAGAACAAATTGATCGGGTTGGGATTCCCGGACGTGACTGAACTCTCTCCCGGGGAGGAATTTTTGCTCCCGCCCGTGACGATCACCGCCGTACCGGCCCGGCATCCCGGCCGGTGCCTGGGTTACATGATTACGGAAGGAAAGACAGTCTATTTCGCCGGCGACACGGTTCTTTTCCCGGGGATGAAAGAGCTGGCTTCCCGGTTCAGGATCGCCGCCGCCTTTCTTCCGATCGGCGGGGTCAGGATGTTCGGGCTCAAGCTGGGAATGGACCCGGCTGACGCGCTCCGGGCCGCGGAAATTCTCAACGCGCAGCTTTTAATCCCGATCCATTATGCCTCGGGGGCGTCCGTCCCTCTGCTTTTCTCCATGAAAGGCAGCCCCGAAGAATTGCTGCGGAAGGCCGGCCCGGGCCTGAAGGAAAAAATCCGGGTCCCCGCCGAAGGCGAAACCCTCGAAATCTGAAAATTATTGTCCGGGATTTTCTGTTTGGATTCACCCCATTAATGGGGTTTTTTATTGGTCATAGCTTTCGACGGTGAGTAATAAAATCAGTTCATTTTCCTGTGAAGCAGGTGAGTCCCAGGGATAAATCAGGAAAGAGTCGGGAAGGGTGGTTTACAAAACGTAACTCAGATAACCCGGGGCCATCTGCCAGGCGAATTCCTTGTAGTTGATCGGGGGAGGCTGGTAATTTTTCACCGGCTCCATGGCGAGGGCCCGGGCCGGGCAGATCGAGGCGCAGACCCCGCAGCCGATGCAGCGCTCCCGGCGGAAAGACCAGCCTTTATCGGAGAGGGAGTGGGCCCCCATCGGGCATTTGCTTTGGCAGAGGCCGCATTTCAGGCATTTGCTCTCGTCCCGCCGGGGGGTGAAATGGGGCGGGGCGATCAGGCCGGGGGTGTTGAACTGATTCAGGGTCCGGAGGATCACGCAGCAACACCCGCAGCAGGAACAGCTGATCACGGGTTCGGAGAAGGCCACGTTCATCGACATGGTCGCCAGACCGGCGGCATTGGCTTTCAGCTTGGTCTCCAGGGCCTCGGAGCGATCTATCCGGCGCATGATGTTTCTTTGGACCAGAAAATCCGCCAGCTTTCCCGTGGCCAGGCAGGTGTCGGTGGGAAGCCCGCAATTGTGTCCCGAAAAGGACTTGGCCTGGCGGCACTGGCAGACCCCCAGCCCGAAGCTGGTATGTTCCTTCAGCATGTCGGTCAGGAGGTCGCTGGGAAGGGCCGCATGAACAAGATTTATGGTTTCCTGCACCGGGATGTAGCGGGCGGCTCTGATGGGCTTTTTCAGAATGTTCTTGATGTATCCGGTGTTGTAGACATCCTCGAAAAGCTGCCCGTAGCGTCGGTGCCAGTCATCGTTTTTCCCCTCCATCATCACGAGTTCCATGGTCCCGGGGACGATGGGCATGAGGCCGTACTGCTTGGATTTCCCCGGTTCCTCGAAGGAGATGATCGCGCGCTTCTGATCGGCGATCCGGGAGAGGACGGCTTCCACTTCCGGTTCCGGGAGCTTGACCCGGGGTGAAATCTGGAGGGAGGTTCCTTTTTTCCCCTTGATCAGGGGCAGGTATTGGACGATCTCGGCCTCCTCCGGGGAGAAGAGATGGACCACGAAATTGAGCAGTTCCTGGGAGGGGGGAGGGCCGATCGCCGACCTCTGCGAATAGAATTCGACAATTTTAAGCTGGGCGGGCGTGACCCCGGGATTCCTGCGGGCCAGGACCCGGATCTCCCTCGATCCGCAGGCGGTGAGCAGGGACGGGGAGGAAGCCGCGATCAGGGAAATTTTCAGAAAATCCCGGCGGTCCAGTTTCTTTTGTGAAGGGGACACAAGTAAATTATGAAAGGAGTACCCCCGTCTGGTCAAGGAGAGGGCGGACGAAAGGATCGCGGAGGCCTAAGCCCCAACGGAAATTTTGTCCCGATTTCGGTTCTGAACGGGGAGAAATCGGAGGACAACAAAAATGGAGTCCCGCGGCTTTCCCCACGGGAATCCACGGGACGGCTTGTGGTTGTCTACTTAGCGGGTTTGGCGGTTTTTAAATCCATCCGGCATTGATTGCGGGCCGTGAGAACCCCTTGCAACAGCCAATCGGGATAATAAACGCCTATCCAATCATGGTAGACTGACATGGCTTTTTGATGAATTTCATCGATAAACGCCTGGTCGAACTCAATCATCTGGATTCCTTTTTTAATCAGTTCCTGCTGGGATTGCGCTTCATCTTTGCGCATCTGTTCCCGGAGAGGCTTAACACTGTCAGTAATCTGTTTTTTCATTATCAGCTTTATATCCTCCGGGAGCTTATCCCAGCTTTCTTTTTTCAAAACCAACATTCCGGGAGCGTAAATCGCTCCGGTTTGCTTCACATCGCTCATGTATTTGATCTGGGTATACCACTGCAGCGCGATGCAGGTATAGTAAGTCGCATAAACGGTATCGATCATTCCGGTCTGGAGGCCGGTCATAACTTCGGGGAGGGTGAGGGTGATCAGGTTTTCAAATCCGAACATCTTGGCCGCCGCCTCGATCTGTTCCACCCCCGCCCATTTCCACACCTTGGCTTTTCTGCCGTCTTCCAGGTTTTTAAACAATTTTTTGGAGAAAGCCACGCTGAAACCGACGTCGGATCGACCCAGGGGGACCATGCCCCGCTGATTAAAGACTTTTTCAATCAAGGGCCAGGTCCTATCGAAAACGCAATCCACTTCTTCATAACTTTGAAAAAGATCGGGAAGGCTAAAGACAACCATCTCCGGGATGAGCTTGGAGAGCCCGACCGAAAGCAGGGCCACGCCCTGGACCTGGTCCAGCCGCATCTTCCTGATCGCGTCGGGTTCGTCCCCCATGACCGCACCGAAATACCAAATGTTCTTCAGCCGGCCGCCGCTTTGTTTCTCGATTTCCCTGGAGAATTTATAGACATTGTCCCCCCAGATGGTATTTTCGGGGGCGATCGTCGCCCATTTAAGAACAAACTCGGGCTTGACTGGGGTCTCGCCGGCCAACCCGATTGCCGGGCAGATAAAAGGCAGGGAGAAAAGAGATGTTTTCAGCCATTTTTTCAGTCTCATCTTGTCTCCTTTATTTTCTTTTTTTAATGTCATTATCAGAAAAACATTGCGGAGATTATACTACCTTTAATTGCTAAATCCATTTCTGCTCCGGTTTTAAAAAAACTTTAATATTTTTTCGCATCTTACTTTCCACCCCATGATTTTTCAGTATCTCAGGTTTCCGATAAGGAAATCCCTGATCCGCATCTGCGCAGGAGTTTATTTCCTTTCGCCATCATGACGAAGGGAAGGTGCAGCGACGGAACGGGACAGCCGGGGATGAGGGATTCGCGATCAGGGAGATTTTCGGAAAATCCCGGCGGTCCAATTTCTTTCGTGAAGGGGACACAAGTAAATTATGAAAGGAGTACCCCGGTCCGGTCAAGGAGAGGGTAGACGAAAGGATCGCGGAGGCCTAAGCCCCAACGGGAATTTTGTCTCGATTTCGGTTCTGAACGGGGAGAAACCGGAGGGCAAAAAAAAGAGTCCCGCGGCTTTAGCCACGGGACTCCACGGGACGGCTTGGGGTTATCTACTTCGTGGGCTTGGCGGCGTTCAACTCCACCCGGCATTGGTTGCGGGCCGAGAGAACTCCCTGCAACAGCCAATCGGGATAATAAACGCCTGTCCAATCCTTGTAGACCGACATGGCTTTTTGATGAACTTCGTCGACAAACTTCTGGTCGAACTCAATCATCTGGACCCCTTTTTTGATCAGTTCCTGCTGGGATTTCGCTTCATCTTTGCGCATCTGTTCCCGGAGAGGCTTAACACTTTCAGCAATATTTTTTTTCATAATAAGCTTTAAATCCTCCGGGAGCTTATCCCAGCTTTCTTTTTTCAAAATCACCATTCCGGGGGCGTAAATCGCGCCGGATTGTTTTACATCGCTCATATATTTGATCTGGGTATACCACTGCAGCGCGATGCAGGAGTAGTAAGTCGCGTAGACGGTGTCGATCATTCCGGTCTGGAGACCGGTCATGACTTCGGGGAGGGTGAGGGTGATCAGGTTTTCGAATCCGAACATCTTGGCCGCCGCCTCGATCTGTTCCACCCCCGCCCATTTCCACACCTTGGCTCTTTTGCCTTCTTCCAGGTTTCTGAACAGCTTTTTGGAGAAAGCCACGCTGAAACCGACGTCGGCCCGGCCCAGGGGGACCAGACCTCTGGCATTAAAGACTTTTTCAATCAGGGGCCAGGTTTTGTCGAAAACGCAATCCACCTCATCGTAACTTTGAAATAGATCGGGGAGGAAAAAGACAACCATCTCCGGGACGAGCTTGGAGAGCCCGACCGAAAGCAGGGCCACGCCCTGGACCTGGTCCAGCCGCATCTTCCTGATCGCGTCGGGTTCGTCCCCCATGACCGCGCCGAAATACCAGATATTTTTCAGGCGGCCGTTGCTTAATCTCTCCATTTCCTTGGAAGACTTGATCACGGCGTCGCCCCAGAAGGTGTTTTCGGGAGCGATGGTCGCCCATTTAAAAACAAACTCGGGCTTGGCCGGGGTCTCGCCTGCCAACCCTATTCCCGGGCAGATGAAAGGCAGGGAAAAAAGAAATATTTTCAGCCATGGTTTCAATCTCACTTTGCCTCCTTTATTTTGTTTGTTTAATTTCATTCTCGAAAAAATATTGCGGAGATTATAATATATTTAATTGCTATATCCATTTCTGCCCAGATCTTCCTTTTTGTTTCACCGGTTTTCGGAAAACTCGAAATATTTTTCGTGCTTGGCGTTTCTCCCCATGATTTTTCAATAACCCAGGCTTCCGATAATGAAATCCCTGATCCGCATCTGCACGGGCGGCTTTTTTCCTTTCGCCATCATGACGATGGGAAGATGCAGCGGCGGCACGGGACAGCCGGGGATAAAGATCCCGTGCTTCTCATACTTGACGGCGCAATCCCCGATCACCAGGGTTTTCCAGGGATTGAGGCCGGAAGGCAGGTTTTCCACCGGTTTTCCCACGATGAAATTGTACCCCGCGAGTTGATCGGCTTTTCCCTTGGTGGACCACTGGTCCAGGAAATTGCGGACCATTCCCCGGCATCCTTCGACGCAGGCGTGTTCCTGCCCGACAAAAACCCGGACGGAATCGGGAAGGTCGGAAAAATCGGCCCGGGGACGTTTCAGTGTTTTCTTCCTGGCCTCCAGAAGCTCCCGTCCCTGGATTTCGATCTCGGACAGATCCAGGGGGCCGAAGCCCTTTTCATGGAGATAAAGAAGGTGCTCGATCTCCCGGGGGTCAAAACCCATCAGGTGGGCGGAAACCGCGTCCACCGCCAGCCCGTTCGCCCCGGCCACCATCAGGCCGAAATGAATCGGGTCCGCGCTCATGGGCCCCTGTCCTTCCCCGGCGTAGATGGAATCCGCGATCACGAAGTCCGGCGTCCGGACCTGGTAAAGGTCGGCGATTTTCTTGTGAATGTCGAAGTGGTGGTGGGGCAGCCGGGCCTTAGGACGCAGGAGCCCCAGGTTGTTTTTGACGGAAAGGGTCACTTTGGTGAAGATATTGACCTTTATTTTCGGCAGGGAGATAAACAGATCCGCTTCCAGCAGGCGCCGGGGAACCACGAAGCTGGATTGGACCATGGGGTCCTTGATTTCGACGGATACCCGCTTCGCCCGGGAAAGATAAAAGGGGTGGGCATAACCTTTGAGCACCGCTCTCATTCCCATTACCCCGAAGAAGACCTCGGAAGGGATGATAAACGTATCCTCGGCCACGTCGATCCGGCTGGCCCCGAGATCATGGAGAGCCCGGACCACCCCGCCGATCAGCTTGGGCTGGGTCACCACCCCGATGTTGAGGGGAGGCCGGGCCGGATAGACAAAGCTGGGTTTCAGAAAAACCGACTTTCCGGCGGGATTCAATCCGGCCTCGGCGAAAATCCTTTTGGCCTGGTCCCGGATTTCCTCCATTTTGTATTCCTGCTGATCAACCAGGAAAACCTTGGGTTTCATCATTGCTTCCTTTCTTCAATCGTGTTCCGGCCGGGAAATCCGGATTGGAATCCAGGTTTTTTTAATCGTGACCAAACGAAACCAACGGTACCGTTTCCGGTTCCGGCCGGATTTTCCATTCAGTTCCCGGGCGCCCGGATCGGGGGCCTGGCAGCTCCATCCCAGAAGATACATCAGCTTCCAGAGACTGGAATTAGAGTAACGGATTCCAAAATGCTTCTCGATCACTTCGCCCACCAGTCCCAGGGTCCAGAAATCTGTCTGGTACCCGAGCTTCGGGGGCCCCTGCAGAAGGATCTTCGCCAGCATTCTTTTCTGCCGGGAGGACAGGAAGGATGAACGTCCGGGGATCAGCTTGGGACGTAACGCTTCCCACCCGTACTTGCGGTGACCTTGGCTCCACCTGACCACGGAGCTTAAGGAAGCCCCCACCTCGGCCGCCACCCGTCGGAAGGTTTTCCCGGATTTCAGGAGCCGAATGGCTTTTCGCCTTCTTTTTTCCAGGTTTTTGGGTGTGCCGTGAGGCCTCATTGGCCGAAGATTATCACATTTATGATAACGTATCCATTACTTAGTGAAAATATATTTATTCCGGACCAGAAGGGAAGAATTCAGAATAAATTTCAGCCCGGATTAAACCGGATCCAACGGGTTTTTTTATGAAAAACAATCTAAACTTTTCTGCGCCTGCTGGTTTTTCCGTGAATATCCGTGAAATCCGTGTCGGAATGTTATTCAAATATCCAGGATTACCCGGGCGGCGAAGCCGGCGGACGTGGTTTTGATCGAGGCTTGGTGGTGGGTGACCGCTTTGATCCCGGTCTTGATGGGATGGCGGGAAGGATCGAATATTTCTCCCCGGCCGCGGGCCGCGACCTGCCTGGGATTGAGCTTGAGGATAACGATCTGACGGAGCAGAATCTGCTCGGTATCGAACCGGTAGAGGATTTCCGAAAGGAAGTTGACCAGCAGATCCTCCCAATCGTGGCCCTCCGCTTCAATGTCCCAGGATTTGCGGCCCCGGATTTTTTTGATCTCGGTCAGAACCGAGTAGAGGGCGATTCCGGCATTTGCGAAGATTTCGGATTCATCCTGGCCGAATATTTCCAGGCCCAGGTCGGCAGTGTGTGAGAAGGTGCGATATCTTTTCTTAGACACGGATTACACGGATATTCACGGGTTCAGAAACAAATATGAAAATTCATTGAAAAGAAAGTCAAAATATTTATCAATGTCCGTTGCTGTTTTTTGCAAAGAGGAAATCCGTCGAATCTGTGTAAATCCGTGTCGAAATCTTAGACACGGATTACACTGATGGACACGGATAATAAATAGGTTCATATAAGGGCCTTTTATTGAAAAGAATAAATCCATAAATTCCGTGTTAATCCGTGTCTAACTGTTTTTTCCCGGAGGTTTTCCGATCGTTATCGAATATTTTTCTTTTGATTTCAATTTTCGGACCAAAATTAATCAGCAAACCTACTTCAATATTGGTTGCTTTTAAATAATTTACTAATTGGGTTTCGTGAATCGGAGCCAGTTCCCGGATAGCTTTGATCTCAACAATTACCAAGTTTTCAACGATAGTATCCGCAAGATATTCTCCGACGATATTGTTTTTATACCAGACCTGGAGAGGCTTCTGATTTACGACCTCAAGATTTTGGGAAACCAACTCATATCGAAGGGCGTTCTCATACACTTTTTCAAGAAATCCGTAACCGAGATGCTTGTGGACGGTATAGGCAGCTCCAATTATCTTGTTGGTGATCTCCTGGTGTTTCATCGTTGCTGTTTGTTCCTAAAAGGAAATCCGTGTGCTTCCGTGAAATCCGTGTCTAGAGGGTTTTCCAGTAGCGGCGGAATAATTCACGGGCGGCCGCCGCCGTCTCGGGAAGTTCCACCCCCTGGAGGTGGGAATCAATTTCCGGCAGTTTTCCCGAGATCGCTCTCAGCACCTCCCGCACCCCGGAGGACAAACCGGTGAGGCTGTATCCTCCCTCCAGGGTTAGCACCAGCCTTCCCCCGCAGAGCTCTTCGGCCAGGCGGCGGAGGGAGGCGCCCAGCAGGCCGAACCCCTTGGCCGTGACCAGCATTCCCCCCAGCGGGTCTTCACAGTAAATGTCGAAGCCGGCGGAAACCAGGATGATTTCCGGACGGAAGGCCTCGGCGATCGGCCGGAAAATTCTTTCGAAGGTGACCAGGTATTCCTTGTCGCCGGTCCGGATGGGGAAGGGGATGTTGATGGTATAACCTTCACCTTTCCCGGCGCCGACCTCGCGGAAATGCCCGCTGCCGGGGTAGTAAGGATACTGGTGAGTGGACATGAAAAGAATCGAGGGATCTTCGTAAAACGCGTGCTGGGTCCCGTTGCCGTGATGCAGGTCCCAGTCCACGATCAGAATCTTTCCCACCTGGTGTTTTTTCTGCAGGTAGCGGGCGGCGATGGCGATATTGTTGAAAATGCAGAAGCCCATGGCATGGTCGCTCTCGGCGTGATGCCCCGGCGGGCGGACGAAAGCGAAGGTATTGTCGAGCTTTTTGGCCATGACCGCGTCCACGCAGGTCATCAGGCCCCCGGCGGCCAGAAGCGCGGCGGCATAAGTGGATGGACTGGCGGTGGTGTCCGGGTCCAGGTAAACCGTTTTCCCGGAAGTGGCGGCGATGGTCTGGATGTAATTGCGGTCGTGAATATAGGCGATCTCGTTGGTAGTGGCCGGGCGGGGTTCCAGTCTGGGCAGCTCTTCGTAGAACCTGGTTTCAAAAAGCATTTCCTCGATCGCCTGCAGCCGGGCCGGGCTTTCCGGATGGCCCAGGCCCATCTGGTGCTCGTAGTAAAGAGGGTGAAGTATGTAACCGGTCCTCTGCATGGTTCCTCCTGAAATTTCGGCCAGACTAATTGCCTATCAATATAAGATAACCGGCCGGAAAATAAAACGGGGCCCGCTGATGAGCGGGCCCCGCAAGCGTCTCGGTTAATCCGGCTTCCCGCCGGGTCAAATCCGGGAAATCCTATTCGGTCTCGACCTCGGCCAGACCTTCAGTAATGACCTTGGCCCCGTCCTGGTTCTTGGTCTCCAGCCCGAGAACGGTGATCTTGCCTTTCTTCTCCTTGAGCCAGCCTTCGGTGGTCAGGATTTCACCGGGGAGGACGGACTTGCTCATGCGGACCTTCAGGCGTTTAAGCTTCAAGGGATTGCCGCCGCACATCTCGGCGACCACGGCTTTCTGGACGAAGGCCATGGTGCAAAGCCCCTGGAGGATGATCCCCGGCAGTCCCACGTTCTTGGCGAACTCGGGATCGATGTGGATGGTGTTATGGTCGCCGGAACCCTCGGCGTAGCGATAAGTCTGATCCATGGTGACATACATCTTGCTGGTAAAAACGATCTGGCCCCGGGTTTCCTCCTGCTTGGGTTCTTCTTTCTTGACGCCGTCTTTCTTGCTGCCCCGGATGAAGAACTGGGCCTGCCCGGAAACGACCAGTTCCTTGGTCTTGGTGTTGTGGGTCTCAAAACCGACGGTGAGGAGATCGCCGGAGGCCTTCTCTTCAATCCCGATGATCTTGGAGACGGTGGCAACTTCTTCTCCGCCCTTGAGCGGTTTATGGAAGATAAAATCCTGGCTGCCGTGCACCAGGCGGGCGAAATTGCACCCCAGGTCCCCGTCAAAGCAGGGGCCGATAAAACTCGGGCCGGAAAAAACGACTGCGTACATAGGCGGGCAGATGGCTCCTTCGCCCTTTTCCGCCAGATACCAGGTATCGTAATCGTTTGAACCCATCGCATACATTCTTGCCTGCGCCCGGTCAACCTCCATGACGACCGGATCGTATGATCTTCCCAGACATTCTTTGTTCAACGCCATAAATCCTCCTTTGGTTAAAATTTATACTCCTAAATATCAATTTTAAATTCAGGGGCGATAATTAGCATAGTCATTACGCGGTTGTCAATCAATCCCCATTTCCCTGATCCTCTCCCTCGATGGGAGAGGGTGAAAATAATGAGGAGCATTCCCAAAATCCCGAGTCCGGGATTATGCTAGGTAAAATGAAATCAATCAACCAGGATATTCTCCTGATTAATCCGAATCGGCTCCGGCCGCCGGTCGCGCCCCTGGCCCTGGAGTATCTGGGGGCATCGCTTGGGAAAAGAGGCTACCGGGCACGGCTCTGGGATTTTTGCCGGGATCCCCGCCTGGCTTCGGGCCTGAAGGAAAATCTGCGGAAGGTGCAGCCCGATTTGATCGGGATTACCTTCCGCAACCTGGATGACGCCTACCTGTTCAGCGGCCGGGAGTTCCTCTCCGGGCTGACCAGCCTGGTCCGGGAAATCAGGAAATCCAGCGGGGTTCCGGTAGTGATCGGGGGGACAGGCTTCTCCCTGGCTCCGCGGGAAATCCTCAGGATTACCGGGGCGGACTTCGGGATCTGGGGGGAAGGGGAGGCCAGCCTGCCGAAGCTCCTTACGGAGCTTCAGTCGCAGGTAACAGGTCGCAAGTCGCAGGATTTAACCGGCAACCGGCTGCCTGCTGCCGGCCACTTGTTTAATGTCCCAAGCCTGGTCTGGCGGGAGGGAAAGGAAATCCGGCAGAATCCGCCGGGGTATATTGAAGACCTCGATGATTTGGGCCTGGAGAACCGGGGCTTCATTGACAACCGTTTCTATTTTCTCCGGGGGGGGATGGGCGGGTTCGAATCCAAGCGCGGCTGCGACCGGTCCTGCGTTTTCTGCGCCGACCCGGTGGCCAAAGGCCGGAGGCTTCGCCTGCGTTCCCCCGAATCGGTGGCGGAGGAAGTGCGTAAATTGCTGACCCTGGGGGTGACGCATTTCCATACCTGCGACAGCGAGTTCAACCATCCCCGGGAACACGCCGAGGCGGTTTGCCGGGAATTTATCCGCCGGGGACTGGGGCGGAAAATCCGCTGGTACGCTTACTGCACCCCGGCCGGGTTCGACCGGGAATTCGCCCGGGTCATGAAGGCGGCCGGCTGCCGGGGGATCAACTTCGGAACCGATCATACCGAGGAGAGCATGCTCCGGAAACTCGGAAGGGATTATGGTTTTACCGAGATCGAGCGGGCCCGGGAATCCTGCCGGAAGGAGGGGATCGTGGTCATGCTGGATCTGCTGCTCGGCGGCCCGGGAGAAACCCGGGAAACCCTGGCCGCGGTCATCGAAAAAATAAAGAGTCTTGATCCCGAGCGGGTGGGGCTGAGCCTGGGGGTGCGGGTTTATCCGGGAACGAAACTGGCCCGGGAGGTACAGATGGGGACGGATCCCAGCCTGCGGGGGAAGAGAGCCCGCAACCCGGATCTGCTCCAACCGGTTTTTTATCTGTCGGATAAACTCGGAAAGAACCCTGCGAATCTGGTCCGGGAGCTGGTGGGAGGGGACCGCCGCTTTTTCATTCCTTCCGGGGACGAGGCCGAGAAGGATTACAACTACGACGACAACGACTTCATTTCCCGGGCGATTTCGCGCGAGGGATACCGGGGAGCTTTCTGGGAAATCCTGAGAAGGAAAGCGGAAGGAATTAAACCGGATTAATGACATGTAGGGGCGGGGCTGGTCCCCGCCCGATGAGCGGGAGGGCATAAAGCCCTCCCCTACGAGGGAAGCAAAAAGAGGAATTGCGTAGGGGCGGGGCTTACCTGTCCTGAGCGAAGCCGAAGGATCCCCGCCGATTGAAATATCTTTCCAGCCGCCGGATTCCTTCGCGGATCTGGCCCTGGGAAGTGGTGTAGGCGAAACGGATGAACCCTTCGCCCCGGGAACCGAAATCCACCCCGGGCGCGACCGCCACCCCGGCGTGCTTCAGGATCTCGAAAGCCATTTTCAGGGAATCCCTTCCGAATTTGCGGGCATTGGCGAAAACATAAAAGGCCCCGTCCGGCGGGACCTTGATCCCGAAACCGATCCCGCGCAACCCGTCAACCAGGAGGTTTCGCCGCCGGTCGAATTCCCGGACCATTTTTTTGACTTCGGTGCCTGTTTTCTCCAGCGCGGCAATGCCTCCCCACTGGACAAAGGCGTTGGCGGAGATGAAGAGGTTCTGGTGCAGGCTTTGCAGTTTCCGGCGGAAATCGGGGGGGAAGATCAGGTAGCCCAGTCTCCAGCCGGTCATGGCGTAGAGCTTGGAAAATCCGTTGATGACGAAAGCCCGGTCGGTGAACTCGAGGATGGAATGGGCCCGGCCCCGGTAAACCAGCCCGTGATAGATCTCGTCCGAAACGATCCAGCGATCCAGGCCGGCGATTTCCTCGAGATTTTTTCTCGAGATGATGGCCCCGGTCGGGTTGGCGGGGGAATTGATCAGGACGGCCCGGGTTTTCCGGTTGAGGCGGCGGGCGATGTCCGGGCAATGGGGCTGATAACCGTCGTCTTCATCCAGCGGATAGGTTTGGGGTTCGCCCCGGAGGTAGCGGATGAAATTGGGGTAACAGGAATAATGGGGGTCGGACATCAGGACCCGGTCCCCCGGGCAGAGGAGCACGGACAGGGCCAGAAGCAGGGCCGGAGAGGTGCCGCCGGTAACCAGAATGCATTCCGGGTCGAGGGTGACCCCGTAATCCCGGCGGTATTTTTTGGCGATGGCCTCGCGGAGACGGGGTATCCCCAGGCTGTGGGTGTAATGGGTTTTTCCTTCCTGGAGGGCCCGGACTCCGGCCCGGGTAATTATCCGGGGGGTGGGGAAATCCGGTTCCCCCACCTCCAGGTGAACAATGCTCTTCCCCTTTTTTTCCAGGATCCGGGATTTTTCCATTACCTCCATAACCAGGAAAGGGGTAATGGGATCAGCCGGGGGTCGGATTGCTTTCGGGTGTTTTCGTAAGCGTTTCATAATTGATATTTTTGGCATGATTTAAAAATTACAATTGGTAGGGTGCATTCCCCGAAGGCACCGGACTTCAGGCCGATCGGGGATCGGCCCCTACCTGAGAACCTGACCCGAGATTTTATCAGCTTGGCCATATTTTCAGTAAATCTTCCAGGGTCTCGGCCCGGCGGCAGGTTTTGATTGTACCGTTTTTCATCCGGAAATAAACGGGGGGGCGGAGGCGGGTGAACTGGTTGGCGCGGCTGATGCTGTAGGCTCCGGCGTTTTCCGCGACCACCAGATCCCCGATTTCGGGCCGGGGCAGGGGGATTCCCAACCCGATCACATCGGCGGTATTCAGACTGGGACCGGAGAGATTGAACCGCCGGACGCTTTTCTCCCCGGGACGGGCGGCCAGGGAAAAACGGCGCTGAAGAAAAAACGGTGATTCCGGCAGGAGGTTGACCCCCCCGTCCAGGAAAATCCAGTTGTCCTTGACGGAGATGACCCGGGTAACGAGAAACCCGGCGTTGCTGACCAGGGATCTTCCGGGCTCGAAGGCGACCTGCAATTTTTGCGGATGGAGGTCCCGGGAAATCCTGGCGGCCACCACCCGGCAGAAATCGGAGAGATCCGGCTCTCCCGGCGGGAGGGGCGCAGGGGAAAATCCCAGCTGAATCCGGAGCAAATCCCACGGGGACAGGGACCGCACGCCCGGGGCGGGCAGACCCCCGCCCAGGTTCAGGAAATTTATTGGAAAGTCGCGGGAGCGGAGTTCCCCGGCAAGCCTGGCCAGGGTGTCGATGGCCTTGAGCAGGGGGCCGGGACGGGAGAGCGCGGTGCCGGTGTGGGTGGAAAGACCCGCCAATTTCAACCCTTTCATCCGGGCCAGGGGAACCAGCAGATCCCGGAGGGCGCGGGGAGAAACCCCGAACTTCCGGGCAAAACGGGGAAGAAAACCCGACCGGGGGAAGGTTGCGGTCTGGATCCTGACGGTGACCGGGGAAATGGAATGTAAGCGGGTGGAAACTCCGTCGAGCCTGGCGGCCATGGCCGGGGAATCAAGGTTGAACATGAGGATTTTCGCGCGGACGGCCTCTTCCAGTTCCTCTTCCTGCCAGGCCGGTCCGTCCATGACGGTTTTTCCCGGGGGAAATCCGGCTTCCCGGGCCAGGGAGAGCTCAAATCCGGACGAGACCTCCGCGCCGATCCCGGCCGCGGCCAGGGTCTTCAGAACCGGGAGCTCATAATTGGTTTTAACCGAATAGAAGAATCCGGTTTCGGGGGAAAATCGGGAACGAAGGGTATCCAGGTTTTCCAGGATCTTTCCTTCATTAATAATAAGAAACGGGGTTTCCGCTTTGTTCAGTTCGTCCGGGATCAGGTTCATGTTTTCCCCAGCAATTGCCAAGTTTTGTAATTATATACGAATAGTGCCGGGAAGATTAGCCCGTAAATTGCAATTGAACCTCATTTTGCTCCCGAGAGACCGCCGGCAGAATTGAGGGCGGGGCTGACCCCGCCTTCACGATGGGCGGCTCTTTGGACAAATTCCTCGAATTGAGGAATTTGGGTTAGAATAAAAAAAGCGGAAAAATCAGGAACCAACAGAAAATGTATTCATTTGAATAATCTGGCGGGTAAAAAAATCTGGGTGTTTCTCCCGGCGTATAATGCCGGGAAAACCCTGGAAAAAACATATCAGGACATTCCCCGTGATCTGGTTCACGAGATCCTCCTGGTGGATGACGGCAGCCGGGACGGGACCCCGGAACTGGCCCGCAGCCTTTCTATTCGGACGGTGGTGCATGCAAAGAATCTCGGCTATGGAGCCAATCAGAAGACCGGTTTCCGGATCGCCCTGGCGGAGGGGGCGGACATCCTGGTTCTGCTTCACCCGGATTACCAGTATGATCCCCGAATCATCCCGGAACTGATCAGTCCGATCGTGGAGGGCCGGGCGGACGTGGTCCTCGGCTCCCGCATGCGCGGACGGGAGGCGCTCCGGCGGGGGATGCCGCGTTATAAATTTCTCGGGAATATCTTTCTGACCGGGATGGAGAATCTCTTCCTGGGAACCGGATTTTCAGAATTGCATACGGGTTTGCGGGCTTATTCCCGTCAGGCGTTGCAGGCCATTCCCCTGGAGAAGAATTCGGACGATTTTGTCTTCGATTCCGAAGTGATTGCCGAGATGGTGAGCCGGGGTTTTCGCTTCGCCGAGATTTATTCCCCGGCCCATTACTCCCCGGATTCCTCCTCCATCGGTTTGTTCCGCTCGATTGTTTACGGGTTGGGGACATTGCTGGTGGTCTTCAGATTTTTTCTTCACCGGGCCGGGATAATCAAGGACGAAAGGTTCGAATAGAAAATGCGGGTGCTTTTGATCAAGCCGATTTCGACTCAGAAATGGGAGGATGACTGTTTCTATCCCGAGATCGGCCTGGGATACCTGGCGACGACCCTGAAAAAGCACGGCCACCAGGTTGAGATCCTGGATTGCGTCCGGGAGGAACTGGATTTCCCGGGGTTTAAGAACCTGATCGGGAAACGCGGCCCCGACGATTTTTACGGTTTCAAGGTTTATTCGATGAACACGGCCAACGTCAACCGTCAGATCGATCTGATCCGCGAACTTTATCCCCGGGCGGTGGTCGCGGCGGGAGGGCCACACCCCTCGGGGGTAGGGGAGAAAATTTTCTCGCATATTCCCCGGGCGGATTATGCTTTCCAGGGCGAGGGCGAACCCGGACTGCCGAAGCTCCTTTCGGAGCTTCAGTCGCAGGTAACAGGTCGCAGGTCGCAGGATTTGACCGGCAACCGGCTACCGGCAACCGGCGACTTGTCGGAGATTCCCGGCCTGATCTATCGCGAGAACGGAGAGGTTAAGGCCAATCCTCCCGCTTTCGTCGAGGACCTGGACAGCCTGGGTTATCCCGACTGGGAAGCCCTGGATGTAAAAAATTTTCACCGGAAGAGGAGATGGGTCAGGTTGATCGGAAAGGATTATTTCCCGATCCTGACCAGCCGGGGCTGTCCATATGCCTGCAGTTACTGCGCGGCTTTCCGCATTACCGGGAGGAAGGTCCGCCGGCACTCGATCGAATATGTCCTGGGATGGATTGAAACACTTCATCGGGACTATGGGATCAAATATTTCTCGGTTTCGGATGACGCTTTCACCCAGGAGCGGGATTACGTCATCACCCTCTGCCGGGAAATCCTCGCGCGCCGGCTCGAGATCAAGTGGGATTGCGGTTCCAACGCCATCCGTTTTGACCGGATTGACCCGGAGATGCTGCATCTGATGGAGCAGGCCGGATGTTTCTACGTGACCGTGGCGATCGAGTCCGGTTCGGAGCGGATCCTGAAGGACATGAATCGCCGCTCGGATCTGCCGGCGATCCGGGCCGGGATCGAGTTGATCAAGCGGGAGTCAAAAATGGCGATCGGGGCGTTTTTCATCCTGGGTTATCCCACGGAAACCCGGGAGGATATCATGCGGACGATTCGCTTGGCCCGGAGCCTCCCCATCGACGCGCCGCAGTTTTTCCTTTTCACTCCTCATCCGGGAACCCCGGTATTGGAAAAAATGGTTGCGGACCGGAAAATCAATCTGGAGAATTGGGACCTTTACAATTATTTCCGCCCCTCCATTCCTTTGGCCGATGTTTCCCTGACGGGGCTCAAGCTTTACCAGGCTTACGCTTACCTTAGTTTCTTCCTGAGGCCTCGGCTGATCGGACAGATCGTGATCAGATATATCAGGGACCGGTCGGATTTTTCCAACCTGACGCGGTTTTTGAGCAGAATCATAAAAGGGTGAAAAGGAAAAAGTCAGAAGTGAAAAATAAAAAGAAAAATAATATGAATGGCTGTCCGGCCTTCAAGTATCCCGGCTTGCGAGCGTTTTTATGAGGGTTTGCCTGATCAAGCCGTTTACATCCCGGAAGCGGGACTACGAACAGCGACACTTGGACGTGGGGCAGGCCTTTCTGGCCCGGAGCCTGCAAAGCCGGGGCCACCAGGTTGAGATCCTGGATTGCATGCGCCGGGAAATGGATTTGGGCGTTTTTTCCTCCTGGCTTAAAAAATCATCTTTTGACGCCTATTGCCTGAAGATTTACACCCATGGCTTGTCCGAAGCCAGGGCCCAGATGCGGACCATCCGGGAGCAGATTCCGGAGGCCTGGGTCATGGCGGGCGGCCCCCATCCTTCCGGGGCGGGGGAAAAGGTATTCGCGCACATTCCCGAGGCGGATTACGCTTTCCAGGGAGAGGCTGAGATCGGACTGCCGAAGCTCCTTGCGGAGCTTCAGTCGCAGGTAACAGATCGCAGGTCGCAGGATTTAACCGGCTACCGGCTACCGGCTACCGGCGACTTGTCGGAGATTCCCGGCCTGATCTTCCGCACCGAGGGCGGCGTTAAAGCCAATCCCCCCGGGTTGGTGACCGATCTGGACGGGATCGGGCTGCCGGCCCTGGAACTCCTGGATATCCCGGGCTATCTGCGGGAAAACCTGCGCCTGGTCAAAACCCAGTATCTTCCGGTGATGACCTCCCGCGGCTGCCCTTATCCCTGCAGTTATTGCGCGTCTTCCCTGGTTTCCGGGAAAAAGGTCCGCCGTCACTCGGTAAATTTCCTGATGGAATGGATCGAAAGATACCGGAAGGATTACGGCGCCGGGAATTTCGCGATTGTGGACGATGCTTTTTCTGAAAACCGGGATTATGTCATTGAGTTTTGCGAAGCCCTCCTCAAGCGGAACCTGAAAATAAGATGGGATTGCGGAAACAACGCGGTGCGGCTTGATACCCTGGACGCGGAGCTGCTCCGGATGATGGAAAGGGCGGGGTGCTTTTATATCTCCATGGGCGTCGAATCGGGTTCGGAAAGAATTCTCCGGGATATGCACCGCAAGACGGACCTGGCGGAAATCCGGGAGAAGATCAGCCTGGTCAAGCGCGAAACCAAAATGACGGTCGGGGGGTTTTTCATCCTGGGATATCCCCGGGAAACCCGGGAGGACCTGCGCAAAACAATAAGGTTTGCCTTGGATCTGCCGCTCGACCTGGCCCAGTTCTATATTTTTTCACCTCACCCCGGGGCCGAGATCACGAAAAAACTGGAACAGGAAGGGAAACTCAAGAACCTGGATTATTCCAGCTGCCATTATTTTTCCCCCTCGCTCCCGGCGGAAGGGATTTCTTCCCGGGCGATCAAGCGATACCAGAGGTACGCCTACCTGCGTTTTTATTCCCGGCCCCGGATCATGGCCAGCACGGTCAAGGAGAATATCCGTTCCCCGCAGGATTTTATCGAAATGATAAAATACCTGCTCCGGTGATTTTAGAGATTTCGACACGGATGGCACGGAGATCCACGGATTTGGAAAAATAATTTCGATATGACAAAAGAAAGCGAAAATGATTGTTGACGGCCATTATTGTTTTCCAAGGAGGAAATCCATCAAATCCGTGTAAATCAGTGTGAAAATATATTTTTGAAAGGAAGTTTTGATGATTATCGATACGCATGCCCAGCTTTTCACCAGAGAGTTGATTGACCTTTTCAACCGGGGCGAGATTCCCGGCATGGACGCGATGGGGTACGGCTTCTTTTTCGCCAAGGGCGCCCCGGAGGACACGATCTCGGATATGGATGCCGCCCAGGTGGAAAAATCAGTAGTGGTCGCGATCGACGCCGAGACGGTTTCCGGCTACCGGATCCCCAACGACCTGGTCGCCCAGGCGGTGGAAAAATATCCGGGCCGGCTGATCGGCCTGGGGAGCGTGGATCCGCATAAAGGAGTCCTGGCGGTCCGGGAAGTGGAAAGGCTGGCGCGGGAACTTAAGCTCCAGGGGCTCAAGTTCATCCCGCATCTGCTCGAACTTAATCCGGACGACCGGCTTTTCTATCCCGTTTACGAGGCGGCCCAGGAACTCGGCCTTCCCGTGCTCTTTCACACCGGCACGCACTACCACCTGGGTAAAAAGCTCAAATACTGTCTGCCTCTGCCCCTGGATGAGGTGGCGGTGGATTTTCCAAACCTGAAAATCATCCTGGCCCATTTCGGTTTTCCCTGGTTCGCCGAGGCCCTGGCGATCTGCCAGCGGAACCAGAACGTTTATTTCAATATCGCCGGCTGGGCCCCCCGGTACATTCCCGAGATGGTGATCCAGTACATTAACGGGCCTTTATCGAGAAAGGCCCTGTTCGGTTCGGATCATCCCTTGCTTTCCCGGAAAAGAATCCTGGATGAGCTCAAGGAAATCCCGATCAAGGAGGAATCCCGCTCCCGGCTCCTCGAGGAAAACGCCCGGGTTGTTTTCGGGCTTTAGAAAAATGCTGTTTGAATGCAAATACGCTTATTTTCTCGGCCCGGAAGAATTGCCCGGGGTCGAAGCGGGTTTAAAAGGCAGGCCGGCGAAAATTTACAGGGCCCGGCGGATGGTCTGCGAGCTTCTGCATCCCCAGCGGGAGGCCGGGATCGCCCTGCCCGAGGTCTGGAATAAAAACTGCCGCCGCCAGGGTTCCTGGTACCGGGCCTCAAGTCATAACGGGGAAGTCCTGGTGGTGACAGGTTTTCCTCTGGAAGGACGGCGGGGAGTAAAGATCGCGCCGAGCGATTTTCAGCCTTCCCGGCGGCCAGGCCCGGAAGAAATCAGGCTCCTGGCCCGATCGCCCGCTTACTCCAAGGTCAAACCGGCCGAATGGGACAGGATCGATGACTTTGACCGGGAACAGTCCCGGCTTCTCCGGCAGGGACTGTTGAAGCTCGGCCTGGCCACCCCGGAAGAATCGGGGGAGGCTTTCGATTCGGTTTTCCCGGGTCATTGTGCCAACCATGCCAATTTTATCGAACCGCATTTCTTTATCGAAAAGGAAAAAAAAGTAGGGACGGCCCTCAGCGGCCGCCCGGAGAGGGAGCCCGCCGAGGGACTCCCCCATGAAAGAAATAATCAAATAATTCCCTATTCGCTCGGTTCCACGCTCCGGGTCTGCTCCGCCTGCGTGGAACTTTTTGATTTGCTCGGGGACCAGTTCGAAGAAAAGCTGGTGGTGCTCTGCCCGGGCGCGGTGGTGTCCACCGGCCTGCCTCCCGACCGGTATTTTTCCGTGACAAAAATATAATCCCATCTTCCCCGGAATTTTCGCTTTCATCTGAACAATTAGGCTGCAAATATAGTGGGAATTTTCTGATTGCTTTTAAAGTAGAACCCGGTATTATTATTTCTAACGCATTGTGTCAATGAAGGCCTCTTCAGAAAATCCACGGGGGGGTAAATATGAACCTTAAGCAGGAAATCAGTGGCTTGATCGGGGCGGATCGGGTTTCCGATGACCCGGGGGTAATCGCCGCCCTGGCGGGGGACATGAGCTTTGTCCCTTCCCGCTCTCCGGATCTGCTGGCCAAACCCAGGGGGGTGAAGGACATCCAGGGCCTGGTCGCCTGGGCCAACCAGGCGAATGTGCCCCTGATCCCGATGAGCTCCGGAGCGCCGCACAGCCGTGGGGACACGGTTCCCTCCATCGGGGGAGTGGTCGTGGATCTCGGCGGCCTGAACCGGATCCTCAGGATCAACCGGAAAAACCGGGTCACGGTTATTGAGGCCGGGGTTACCTTCGGCCAACTGATCCCGGAATTGAAGAAGGAAGGCCTGCGGCTGAACCTTCCGCTCTCGCCCCGGGCCAACAAGTCGGTCCTCGCGAGCGGACTCGAACGGGAGCCGGTGATTATCCCCCGGTTTCACTGGGACGCCGCCGATCCTCTGCTCTGCATGGAGGTGGTCTTCGGAACGGGGGAGGTTTTTCAGACCGGCGAGGCTTCGGGCCCCGGCGGCCTCGAGGGGCAATGGCAGATCGGGGGCGCGCAGAAATTTCCTCTCGGGCCGCACCAGGTGGATTATCACAAGCTGATCCAGGGGTCCCAGGGCACCATCGGGATCGTTCCCTGGGCCTCAATCAAGTGCGAGCTATATCCCGCGATCGATAAGCTCTATTTTCTTTCCGATACCCGCCTGGAGCGTCTGATCGAGGCGGCTTACCGGATGATCCGCCTGGATCTCGGGGACGAGGTTTTTCTCCTGAATAACTTTACCCTGGCCTCTCTCCTGGCCCCCAACCGGGAAGGGATTGAACGGCTGATCAGAACCCTGCCGCCCTGGATCCTGGCCTTCACGGTTTGCGGCTACAACCGTCACCCGGAAGAAAAGGTGGACTACCAGGAAAAGGATCTCTGGGATCTGATCCAGAAGCAGGGCATGACCCCGGTGCAATCCCTGGGAGAGGTCAAGGCCGAGGTCCTGCTCCGGGTGATCCGCAACGCTTCCGCGGAACCTTACTGGAAACTGCGTTACGGGGGCGAGAATTATGAACTCTTTTTTATCACCACCCTGAACCGGGTGGAATCCTTTATCCCGGCGCTCAGGGAGATGGCGGTCCAGGAGAATTACCCGGCTTCCCAGATCGGGATCTACATCCAGCCGGTTGTGCAGGGGACCAGCTGTCATCTGGGGTTTGATTTCCCCTGTCCCCAGGGCGATGCCCGGGAAAAAGCCCGGATCCGCGGCCTGATCGAAAAAGCCAGCCTGGCTTTCCAGAAGCAGGGGGCCTGGTTCTCCCGGCCCTACGGGTCCTGGGCCCCGATGGTTTACTCGCAGAATACCGAGTTTGTGAGCGCCATGAAGCGGGTCAAGGGGGTTTTCGACCCGAAAAACATCCTGAACCCGGGGAAGCTCTGTTTCTGATGAAAAACTCCAAGAGTAGACACGGATAACACGGATGATCACGGAATGATCACGTCAGAATTAACAATAATGAAGAAAAATCAAATTAAGCCGTGTGAATCTGTGTAAATCCGTGTCAAAAAGAATAAATTAGCAAGGGAGGAACCCATGGCTCTGGCAGATTACAAAAAGGATATGATGCGATGTGTCAGGTGCTCCACCTGCAAGTTTATCCCCATTCCGTCCCTCTTGAAGAGCTGGCGTTTCGCCCAGGGGTGCCCGGCGATCGCCAAGCATAATTTTCACTCGTTCTCGGCCAGCGGAAAGCTGATCATGGCGCTTTCGCTCCTGGAAGGGCGGATTGAATATTCACCCAAAGTGATGGAGATCCTTTATAACTGCACGCTCTGCGGGATGTGCGATCTCTCCTGCAAGGTGGGGACGGACCAGGAACTTTGGGAAGTCCTGCACGAGTTCCGGATTGACGCCTGGCAAAAGAACGAGAAAAACCGCTTTGCCCCCCACGTTTCCATCGTGGAAAGCATCAAATCCTACGACAACGTTTGGCAGCAGCCCCGCCGGAAGCGGACTGACTGGGCCAAGGGGCTCAAGGTCAAGGATCTTAACCAGGAAAAAGCGGAGGTGCTCTATTTCGTGGGCTGCACCTATTCCCTCGATCCGGAGATGCGCCGGGTGGCCAAGAACACCGCCATCCTTTTCAACAAGGCGGGGGTGGATTTCGGCACCCTGGGGGCCAATGAAAAATGCTGCGCCAGCCCGGCTTTCATGGTGGGGGACGAAGAACTCTTCCAAAAAATGGCCATCGAGAACATCAACACCTTCAATCAGCTGGGGGTGAAGAAAGTAGTCACCTCCTGCGCCGGCTGCTTCGGGCTGATCAAGTCCAAGTATCCCCGGGTGGGTCCGGAAATGAAATTCGAGGTGCAGCACTCGATCGAATTCTTGAACGAACTGATCAAGGAAGGAAAGCTGAAGCCCAGTAAGGAGGTCAACCTCTCCATCACCTACCACGACCCCTGCCACCTGGGGAGGATGTCGGATACCCGGATCCCCTCCCACGGGGTGGAGCATTACGAACTCGGCACGATGCCGATCAAGGACATCCCCAAAGTGATGGGAATGAAC
This sequence comes from bacterium, assembly GCA_028713675.1. GTDB lineage: Bacteria > Desulfobacterota > JAPLJL01 > JAPLJL01 > JAPLJL01 > JAPLJL01. The sequence goes on along the minus strand of JAQTNV010000039.1, from coordinate 3,881 downwards.
GGGGTCTACGAGCCGCCCCGGGAGGTATTGAAGAGCATCCCCGGGATCAAGCTAATCGAGATGGAGCGGAGGCGGGAATACGCCTGGTGCTGCGGATCGGGGGGAGGGGTGAAGTCGGCCTTCCCCGAGCTCGCGATGGACACGGTCAAGGAAAGGCTGGAGGAGGCCCGGGCCACCGGGGCGGAGACGATCGTTTCCTGCTGCCCCTGGTGTGAGAAGAACTTTGAGGATGGGATCCGGGACTCGGACAGCGAGCTCAAGGTCGTGGATGCGGTGGATCTTCTGATTCAATCGGTTGAATAGGTATAAAAAGTGACCGGTAGCAAGTAGCAGATGACAGGTAAAGTCAAAATATTGACAGCCGGAACAACCAAGGAGGAAGGCCAATGGCACTAGCTCCGCATATCTATAAAATGTTTTCCAACATCGTGGGTTCGGTGAATATCTCCGATGACCCGGCGATCCTGGAGAGCTACACCTTCAACTGGCTGAACGAGTTCAACAACCTCTGCGCCCCGGGAAAGTTTCTTCCCCATCGGCCGGCAGCGGTGCTCCTTCCCGGAAGCACCGAGGAGGTCCAGTCCATCGTCCGGGCCTGTAACCGTTACGGGATCAAGTTCAAGGCCCTTTCCACCGGCTACGGATCCCACTCCCTTCCCGGCCAGCCCGGGGTGGTGGTGCTGGACCTCCGGCGGATGAACCGGATCCTCGAGATCGACGAGAAGAACAAGTTTGCGGTGGTCGAGCCCTACGTGACCTGGGCACAGCTGGAGGCCGAGGTGATCAAGCGCGGGCTCTTCACCACCCCGGTGCAGGCCGGTTCCCAGGCCTCGGTGCTTGCGAACCTGACCTCGGGCTGGGGGATGAACACCTTCGGCAATCACGGAGGCCATAACGGCCGGAATGCCCTCGGGATTGAATGGGTCCTTCCCACCGGCGACCTGCTCAAGCTCGGGCCTCCCGGGGAATGGTTCACCGGCGACGGTCCGGGACCTTCCCTCCGGGGCGTAATGCGGGGACACTGCGGGGCTCAGGGGGGGATGGGGGTTTTCACCAAGGGTGCGATCAAGCTCCACCACTGGCCCGGACCGCCCAAGCTCGAGACCGAAACCGGCGGGATGATGACCGCCTACCTGATGAAGGAGATCCCGGAATTCATGGAGATGGTTATCCCCTGTTTCGACACCTACGAGCAGATGATTGATTTCTTCTACCAGGTGGGGGACGCGGAACTTGCCTACGTGCTGATGCGGGTGGGGAGCGCCGAGCACATGATCTCCCTTATGGGGGCCACCTCCAACAAGGACATCTACGAGGCGTTTTACGCCACCGGCATGGTCCAGGCCCTGACCGAGCAGATGAAGCATCCCGCGGTGGCGATGATTTTCGCGAACTCCAGGCGCGAGTTCGAGTACCGGAAAAAGGTGATGTCCGAGATCGTGCAGGAGACCGGGGGGAAGATCCTGGAGGTCATGACCGAAGGGCCGATGAAGGAGCTGATGATGAAAGAGATGCCGGTGGCCCTGATCGGGAACTGCACCCTCTTCATTCACCACGCCGGCGGTTTCGTGATCAGCTCCGGTTACATGGGCACCAACGAGTCGGTGGTGAAGCACATGGGGATCCCCCAGGAGGAGATCAAGGGGAAATGGGCCAAGAGCGGAAAGATTCTGGATGACGGGGCGGATTCCACCTACCATAATTCCTTCGAAAACAACGCCTATGTTTACATGGAAATGGAGTTTCACTACGACGCCTCCAACCCCGAGTCGGTGGACGCCTCCCGCCAGTGCATTACCGACGAGCGGAACCAGCGCCGGCTGGAAAAATCCGGCTTCGAGCCCAACGACATCGGTCTGACCTGCGGGGACTACGAGAAGTCCCCCCAGCAGCGGATCATGGACATGGGCCCTCATTATGGGAATTTCCATCTTTGGCAGGAAAGGATCAAAAGGGCCTTTGACCCCAATGATGTTTCGGATCGTTCCTGGTACGGGGCGGGGCTCCTGATGAAAGACGCCGAGGTCAGTAAAAAGTGAAAATGGAGAAGTAAGAAGTAAGAAAAAAGAAGAAAAATGCCGGTAACCGTAAACCGGTGAAAAGGGCGGGAAATGGTGGTTAGGCAGTAATTTGAGAAAGGAAAATCACCATGAGCAAGAAAATCCACATTTTGGGCGCGGGACTTTCGGGGATGGTGGCCGGGATCAACCTGGCCCGGCAGGGATACGAGGTCCTGATCCTCGACAAATCCAAGCGGATCGGCGGGGCCGGGATTTTTCATCCCTCCATTCACGCCACCCCGGTGGATCTGCCGCAGCTTAACAGTTACATCGGGGTGGACATGTCCGCGCATTTTCATGAGTCCTACGATTTCCGGGTTTATTTCGGGAAGAACGGCTACCGGATTCCTGCGCGGGACCAGTACGGCGTGGAGCGGGGCAACCGGAAAAGTTCGATGGATATTTACCTTTACGAGGAAGCCCGGAAGGCCGGGGTGAAATTCGAATTTTCCCGGGAGATCAGAAACCATAAGGAATTGCCGCCCGGGAGCATCATCGCCACAGGTCTTTTCCCCGAGATGTTCGAATCCCTGAAAGTCCCTGCCCAGGGGATCTACGGTTACGTCGCGCGCTTCGAATCAGACAAACCCAACGAGTATGTTGCCTATTTTGATAAATATATCGGGGAATATTATTACCACGGAATCATCAACGGGTTCTTTTTCGGGCTGATATTCCAGAGGCGGAAGCCGGTTTCCCGGGAGGCGGTAATGCGCTGCCAGGAATACCTGGAGGAGCGGGAGGGGCTGAAACTGAAAGAGTGGATATATATCGAAAATCAGGTACCGATGGAATCCGTTTCTAACCCTCGTCTTTTCGCGGAGGATAAAATTCTTGCCGGGACACTTTCGGGGCTGATGGACCCGATGATCCTTTTCGGGATCGTGGGGGCGCTCATCTCCGGGAAGATAGCCGCCCTGGCGGTGGAAAACCGGGAAAAAGCGCTCAATGACTTCAAGTTTTACACTCGGAACTGGAGGAAAAACTGGATCGCCCGGAGGATTTTTGAACAGATGCCTTTACGGACCGGGATGATGGAACAATTCATGGTCAAGAGCTCGGAAAGAGTGAGAAGACATTTCATGCAGTCGGGGCGACTAGCTATTCCGGGGGTGGATTCATATCCGACCATCAAGGTTGAGGGAAGGATTTAAGCTGTTCCCGGCAACTCGGGACCGGCCCGGGAAGAAAGAATTATTCAACTGGGGGTGAATATGGGGATCAATATCAGCGAGCTGCAAAAAATCATCGGAAAAGACAGAGTCATTTCCCGGAAAGACCAGGTCGGCAGCCTCTTTACCCGGCCGGTTGAGGCTTCCGGGCTGGCCGTGGTTCAGCCCGATAAAGCTGAAGAGGTTCAAAAACTATTGCCTTGGGCCCGGGAAAACCGGATTTCTGTTTATACAAAATATTCTCCATATTTCCCGGAATCAGTGGCGAACGCGGAAGGGGTGGCCATCGACTTTCAGAAGATGAACCAGATCGAAAGGGTGGATTCCCTGAACCTGATGGCGCACGTGCAGCGGGGGGTGACCTTTGCTCAGCTTCAGCAAGTCCTGGAGCCGCTCGGCCTCAGGGTCGGTGTGCCGGTGGCGGGCGGATCCGACTCGGTAATGGAAAGCCTGGTCAACCGGGAGGTGCTCAAGGGCGCGGCCAAGTTTCCCGAGGTGCAGGTGACCAACATGAAAGTGGTTCTGGCCGATGGAAGAATTCACCTGACCGGTTCCCATGCCCTGGACGAGGAAATGGCCGACTGGAAGGAAGACGGCGGACCGTCTTTTTCCCGTTGGTACCTGGCCTCACAGGATTTCTATGGGGTGG
>JAQTNV010000038.1 GCA_028713675.1 bacterium | reverse complement strand
GAGCGAGTGCCGGAATGATTCTGACTTGATCCCGCCTTCGGCTCCGGAGCTTTTGACTCCGGCGGACGGGTCCGCGTTTCATGCTCTCCCCATCACTTTCAGCTGGACCGTCAGTTCCGACAACTGCCGCTTGAGTGCTCCCGGCGCTTACCAGATTTCCTTGCTCAATATGAGTGATCCTTATGCAAATCCTATTACGGTGGCAACGGATTCGGCTTTTTACCAGATGAATTCTTCCTCATTCCTGGTCAGGAACTATCGCTGGTGGGTGCGGGCGAGGGACGCCTCGGGGAATTACAGCGCGCCGAGCCTGCCCCGGCAATTTACCTTCTACCCGGAAGAGATTTCCCGCGAAACTTTCGACTCGGCGATATTGACCTCGAACTGGACCTCGGGAGATGAGGACTCCGCCGGCGGTGATGATCACTGGGGAAAAGCTGATAAACAATCCCATTCAGGAATGTACAGCGCCTGGTGCGCCGCGGACGGGACGCAGAGCAATGATGAATGCGGGGCGGTGGGGGCAAGTAATTTGTCAATTCATAAATATGACAATGAAATGAAGGCTTTCCTGGAAATGGTCTTCTATCCGGGCGGGCATTCACTTCTGACTTTGAGCTTCTGGTATTGGCTCGAGATCGCGGATCCCGATGATTGCCTGAAGGTCAGGGCCAAGGATCAAGCCGGGGCCTGGTCCGACCTTTGGCAAATATGCCGGCAATCAAATGGGTGGGCGATGAATGATTATGTTGATCTCTCATCTTTCTCCGGCCAGGCCAAGATCGCCATTCAATTCCTTTTTGAGAGCGACGGTTCCGGCCATTGCGCCGAGGGGGCGTATCTCGACGATATTGTTGTGGAAGGGTGGTAGTTTTAAAGACGACCGCCGACGGCAGACCGCCGACCGCGGAAAAGCCGGAACATAATCCTTCTTAAAGGGGATGGAAAAGGACCTTGCCCTTGATTTTGAAACCTTCAATGATGGCCCGGGCTTCCGGGCCGGAGATCCATTCAATTAGGTTTTCGGCCATCCGGTAGTTTGCCTGGGGGTATTTCTTGGGGTTGACCGCGATTATTCCGTAAAGGTTATAAAGAATCGGGTCTCCCTCCATCAGGATCACCAGCTCGATTTTATCCTCGTAGGCGAGGAAGGTGGCGCTGTCGGTCAGGGTGTAGCCAAGTTTCTCGCTGGCGATCTGGAGGGTCTGCTCCATTCCCTGGCCGGCCTCGACATACCATTTCCCTTTGGTCTTGGCTCCGGCCTTGGCCCAGATTTCCTTCTCTTTCACATGGGTCCCGGAATTGTCGCCGCGGGAGACGAAGACGGATTGGGATCGGGCGATTTTCTTGAAGGCATCGCCGGCGTCCTTCATCCCCTTGATTTTGGCCGGGTCGGATTTGGGCCCGGCGATCTGAAACTCGTTGTACATTATTTCCCGGCGGTCCACCCCGAACCTGGCCTCGACGAACTTGAGTTCGTCGGCTTTGGCGTGGACGAGGACGACATCCACATCGCCGTTTTCCCCGAGCTTCAGGGCTTTTCCGGTCCCGACCGCGATTACATCGACATGGACGCCGTATTTATTCTCGAAGGGCGGAAGGAGAACCTTTAAAAGCCCCGTGTTCTCGGTGCTGGTCGTGGTGGCCAGCTTTAAACGCTGTTCCCCAGCCCCGGCAGCTGGACAGGTGAAAGCTGAAAGGTGAAAGGTTAAGAGGATAAATATAAAAGCGGCAGCCGCAGGCTTTTCGATTAGATCCCGAGGCATTGTGGCCGAGGGAAGCCTGCGAGAACGCATGGCCAGAAGCCAAGAGCAAAAGGTCAGGAACAAAGCGCAAATCGCAAAGCGCAAATCACAAAGCGCAAAAAGCAGAGTTTTATTTTTCCTACTTTTCATCGTGCTAACTTACCAACTCACCAACTTACCAACTTACCAACTTACCAACTTACCAACTTTCAAACTTTCAAACTCACTTTCCTACGGCCAGGAGACCTGGAAATTCGCGTAGACGAGACTGCTGGGGTCCTGATATGCCAGCTCCGGGTCGTCGGTTTCTTTTAATACGTAGTCCAATTGGATTTTGATCAGCTTATAAGGGTAATAATTGGCTCCCCATGTCCATTTCTGCTGGTTAATCGCGGTATTGCTGTTGCTGAATTTGTACCGGTAACGGTCATAGCGGAAGCCCAACTCCAGTTTTTCCGGGAAGAGCTTTTCCATTACCTTAAATTCGTAACCCTGATATCGATAATCGGTTTCGCTGCTGCCTTCGCTGTTGTCAGCCTTTCCTCCGGCATACAGACTGGTGAAAAAAAGCCGGTAGGGAAGTTCCGCCCGGAGGTCGCCGGAATAACTGATCCGGTTCAGATCAAAGACAACCCTTTCATCGTTATAAAGCATGTTGGGGTGGTGATTATAATTGAAATGACCGCCGATGGTCAGGAGGGACAGGTATCGGTTGGCTGAAAAGAAAGACAGGGGTTTTGCCTCCAGGCGCAGTCCGTAAAACATGTTTCCCGGGCCGTTGGAAACGAAAAATCCCTTCTTCTCCCTTCCGCTGATGAAGCGGTTGGCCCCCAGGCCGTTGCTCATCATCAGGAAGTATTGGAACTTCTCTTCCCGGAACTGCCCCTTCAGGGCCAGTCCGAGATCGCGAGAGCGGGTGAGGATGCCGGTCATGGAGGTGGCGTCGAAAACGATGGGATCGCGGGAAAGAGACCAGTCGGGGATCCGGTCGGAAATCTGCGTCCTGGAGATGAAATCCAACTGGGAATCGCTCTGCAAAACCTCGTAAGTGGAGGGAATCTTCATTTGGCCCAGGTAGAGGTTAAGGAAGGGGAAGGGTTTGTAATAAATGTAATAATCCAGGGGCTCCACTCCCTCTTCGAGCTTGACTTCCAGCTTGAAACCCAGGGAATCATCGAGAAAAGACTGGCTGAGCCCGACCCGGGCGCGGGCCAGGCTGAAGCCGAAGGCTTCCTGGGCAGCCGGGTCGGAACTGCCTTCCTGGCGGATGCCGTTCTTGACTTGTTCGGAAATGGTCCACCAGGTCTGCAGGTATCCGAAAATCTTCGGCAGAACCGGGTTTTCCTCAGCTTGGAGGGAAGGTGCCAGGGCCAGAAAGAGGAGAAAAAAAGCCCAACCGCAGATGGTTGGGCTTTTTAGGATTCTTATTCTCATATACTGACTAGTTTATGCCGAAACCATAGACAACCAGCTGCTCGGCGTCAATATAGGCCCAGCCCCCGTTGGTGTAGTCGAAATCTTCGTAACCGGCCGGCATCGGGTTGATCCGGATGGCCATGACCCCCCTGACCATTGAGCCGGCGTTGTGGTCTTTGTTCTTGCTGTAGTCGTACGAGTCGTTGCAGGAGGGCTGAGAGAAGTTGGAGCCGCGGTCGGGGGAACCAGGGGTAGCCTGGGGAACGATGATCCGCAGCGGGCCTTCACCGTTGATCTTGCCGGCGGCGGGATCGAGATAACTGGCTTCCATCGGGGCGCCTTCGCGCTCATAGGCGAGCATGAGCCATTGTTCGTCGGGGATGACGGTCCCGGTAACCCCGGCCGGGATGGTCGGAGGGTAATCCACGAAGCCGCAGGTTGATCCCAGGGTGGCGATATCCAGGCCTGCATAGTAGAGTCCCTGCGGATAGGCGGCGGTGATGTATTTCAAGTCAAAATCCTTGGTAAAGCCGTCAGGGGCGATCACGGTGACCCCGGTGACCTGGGTGATATCCACCCCCAGGGAGATGAGCAGATCCTGGATTTTTACTCCCGTGTAGGAAGCGTATTCATCGGTGGCCTGTTTGCTGGCGTTGGCGAGCAGGAATTCGGTATGGGGGGGCATGGCTTTAAGCTCATCCATGGAAACGATCTTGATTGCGGCCACCAGCTGGCTGGGGTTGCTCGCGGAATCACCCGGGTATCGGAGCGCGGCGATCTCGACGTCGTTGGTGGCGCCGTCACCATCGCTGTCCAGGGTGCCGATATCCTTGACGGCTTTCTGGGTTCTTCCGGCATTCAGATATGCGGTGCCGTAATCATTGAGGGTGTCGGCGAAGTCGGCCGGGGCGCCGGTAGCAGTCGTATCAGAGTCGGGGTATTCAATTAAATGACAATAATCGCAGGCGTTCTTAAAGGTGGATTTAGTCGCAGTCGTTAAGGTCCCGCTGGTGTGGCAGGTTTGGCAGTCGTCCAGGCGTGTTCCCGCGGTGTCGGGATACTGCTTGACGAAATTGAGGATATCCTGATCGGTGGCATGGCCTTTATAAGCGCGGCTGGAAACAACATCATTTCCATCTCCCCCGCATTGCCAGATCGCCAGACTCAAGACCAGGATTCCCGCGACTCCAAACCAACTTAGCTTTCTCATTGCCTTGCTCCTTTCAGAAAGTTTATTGACGCTGAAAATAATATCCTCCAAATAATGTTAAAAATTGCCCTTTCCTGAATATTCTTTGAAAAAATTATATATGCCCAGAATGATATATATAATAAAAATTGTTTTTTGTAAATAGGCATAACCTATAAATAATCAGTGCTTTACCGGTGAAAATAAAAGCCGGGGGAAAAATTGGCAGATCAGAAACCGGTCACGATTCTTCGCGGATGGTTTCGATGATCCAGTCGAGCTTCTTCCTGAGCTCAGGGGCGGATGCGCCTTTGCGGTTGTCGATTGAGGGGATGGCGGACGGCCCGATCTCAACCAGGGCTTCGGAGGCATACTGGCGGATTTCCCAGTCGGGGTCTTCCAGCAGCCCTAGAAGGCCGTCAACTGCGGCCGGGTCCCGGAGCATTTTCAGGGACATGACGGAATGCCGGCGGACGACGGTCTCCGGGTGACCGAGGAGGGAAAGAATGGCCCCGGTCGCGCGCTTATCTCCGATGCGGCCCAGAGCCCAGGCGGCGTGCCAGCACCGGGGGCAGGTTTTCGGAGTGACGAAGGCCAGAAGGGGATCCACCGCCTTTTTGTCGCCGATTTCTCCGAGGGCGAAGGCGATCTTCCAGTGGACGTTTTCCTGGGGATCGGGCAGGGCCTTGATCAGGGCGTCCACCACCTTTTCCCCGCCCCCGATCTTTCCGAGGGCTTCGGCGCTCTGCCCCCGCAGATGCCAGTCTTTATACTCAAGATAGGGGAGGAGAGGGTCGATGGCCCGGATGTCCCGGATCTCGCCGAGAGCCCAGATGATGTCCTGCCGGGCTTCGCCGCCGCCGGGAAGGGCGGCGATCAGGGGCTCCACCGCCAGGGGATCTTTCAACTCCCCGAGCGCGCGGGCGGCCTCCCGCCTGGTCTTGGGATTCTGGCTTTTCAGCTGGCCAACAAGTTCATCCAGAAACATAGGTAAAGGAATTTTTAATGAAAAGAGATATTAATGCAACCTCGATCACGGGATTTCAGGAAAATACCGGCGCGGAAAGGAAGATAACCCGGGACGGGACCCGGGCTGAATATATATTTCTTTGATGAAGAATATTTAATCCGAAAAATACGATTGAATCAATTTTCCCGTCATTCGTGTAAGGATATTTTGTAGCCTGCCGATTGATCGGCGGTTTTCAAAAGCGCCCGATCCCGCCCAGTGACGGGATAAATAAATCGGGCGACTATGAAGCTTTAGGAAAAAACAACCGTGTCTTTCGGATTAATCAGGATCTATTTCCCCGCTTCGACCCGGCACTGGTTGCGGGCCTGGAGAATCCCCTGGAGGAACCAGGCGGGATAATAGTGGCCTTCCCAATCCTTGTAGATCTGCTGGGCGCGGACCTTGGTCTCGGCGACCAGGGCCGGATCGAGCCGCATCATCTTGACCCCCCGCTTGAGCAGGGAGTTCATGGCGTTCTCCTCGTCCTGGCGGAGCTGTTCCCGCAGGGGGGGCATGAGTTTGCCGGTGGTTTCCCTGATAATTTTCTGCAGATCGGGAGGCAGGGAATCATACGTGTCCTTTTTCAGGACCAGCATTGCGGGGGCATAGGCTCCGCCGAATTGGGTTACATCGGACATGTATTTGACCTGGGTGTTCCATTGCAGGGCGATCGAGGTGTAGTAGGTGGCATAAACCGTGTCCACCATCCCCGTCTGCAAGGCGGTCAGGACTTCGGGCAGCGCGAGGGGGGTCAATTTGTCCACCCCGAAAAGCCGGGCTGCGGCCTTGTCCACCTCCAGCCCCTCCCAGGTCCAGAACTTGGCTTTTTTAAAGTCATTTAAAACGCGCAGGTCGTTTTTGCTGAATAAAACGCTGAACCCCACATCCGCCCGCCCGAAGACCACAAAGCCCTTTTCGGCCATCACCTTTTCGACCAGGGGCCAGGCCCGCTCGAAGACGCAGTCCACTTCCCGGTAGTTTTGAAAAAGGTCGGGGAGGGAAAAGGCGATCATTTCAGGGGCGATTTTGGAAAGGCCGACGGAGAGCAGGGCCAATCCCTGCAGCTGGTTGATCCTCATTTTCCTGATCATGTCCGGCTCGTCGCCCATGACCGCCCCGAAGTACCAGACCATTTTTACCCGGCCGTTGGTTTGCTTTTCGATTTCACGGGAGGCCTTGTTGATGGCATCTCCCCAATTGGTATTTTCCGGGGCGATCGTGCCCCACTTGATCACGTAGGGTTTGGATTTGTCCTGGGCAAAGGAAGTCAGAGGGACGAAGAAAAGAAGAAACAAAAGAAAGAATATGAATAAGCGATATCCATCGGGCTTGGCAGACATGATTCCCCTTTCTTTGATGAATGTTCCCTGGTTTTCCGGTGACAGCAGGAAAGAGCCGGGTGATGGTATTTCATCCTTCCCTATTCGGGGAGGAGATTATTTGATTCCTTTATTGATCCGGAACTCATTCAGAGCGCCCTGGATCCCGGCCAGGAGGTAGTCGGGATAATATTTCCCGGCCAGCTCGGTGCGGAGGGGAAGAGTGCGCTTCTGGATTTCCTCGATCATCTCGGGCGGGGTGTTACCGACCTTGATTCCCCGCGCGAGCATGGATTTGTAGGCTTTGTCGTTTTCAATCCGGGTCAGGCGGATCAGCTCGGGGAGGTTCTGGTTCCAGGCGTCCATGATGATTTTCTGGAATTCCGGGGGCAGGGAATCGAAAAATTTCTTGTCCATCAGGATCGCCGCCGGGGTATAGCCGAAATTGAAATTGGAGATGTACTTGGCCTGGGTATGCCATTGCAGGCCGACCCCGGCGTAGAGGGTGACGAAAAAGGAATTGACCATCCCGGTTTGAAGGGCGGTCAGGGTTTCGGTCAACGGGGTGGGGATCAGATTGACGAACCCGGCCCGCTTGAGGAAAGCCTCCGATACCGGTTCCCCGGCCCAGGACCACATCTTGAACCTGGAGAGCTGGTCCAGGGAGGTGATGGGTTCCTTGGTGAAAATGTAAGCGAAGCCCACGTCCAGAAACCCGGCCAGGGTAAAACCCTTGGCTTCCAGCATCCGGGAAAAAGTCGGCTTCATCTTGTTCACCACGAAATCGACCTCTTCGTTATTCTGCAGGAGAAAGGGGATCTCCAGGATCTTAAAAGCCGGGTCGATCATGCCCAGGCCCATGATTGTAAAACCCGCGCCCTGGAGCTGGCCGAGCTTGATTTTGCGGATCTCATCCGGCTCGTCTCCCATCACCGCTCCCAGGTACCAGAGGACCTTGACCTGCCCCTGGGTTTTTTCCTCGACATAAGCTTTGAACTTGGACCCGATGTCGGCCCAGCTGGTGCCGTCCGGCGCGATCGCCGCCATCTTGAGCACGTACTTGGCTTTGGCCGGGCCTTCGGCCGCCCGGGAGAATCCGGGCAGGAGAAGGGCCAGAATAAAAACAATCATGATCGCAGTCGGAATTTGGTGATTTTTATTCATGTTTTTCCTTGGTAAGAGAATACCTTTATATATGCAAAAAGAGCAGGGGTGTCAAGAAAGGAATTATGATATTAAAAAGACAGGCTCCCGAGCAGGGGCAGAATGGTATTCAATAAAGCGTTCATGGCCTTGTTTATGGAATACTCATTGGCCAGGAGCTTGTCTTCCCTGGGCCAGCTGTTGGTGGCCGGGTCCCAGCTCGTGGAGGAGGCGGCGGCATCGAGAAGTTCACAGGAACCTCCGGAGGAGCGGAGACTCTGGAGGTTGACGTACAGGCTCTGATTGAATGAGGGATCCTGCCAGTAAAGATAAATCAAGGGAATCGGGACCCCGAGGAACGAGGCGCTGACGTCCTGCATCTGCACGCAATCGTCGGGAATGGGAACAACCTCGTCCGAACCGGTGGATGCCAGCAGCCGGCCTTTGACCTCGGAATCCAGGGAAAAATAGCCGGCCGCGGGTCCGTAAACCGCGGAGGGAAAGTGGAGGCCGGGGCCGTGGGTATAGGCGAAATCCGTCGGGCTGCCGGCCACTTCGTACAGGTAGTCGGCCGGGGTGCCGGCCAGCCCCAGTTCACCTTCCAGGAGGACAACCGTATGTTGATCACCGAGCGTCGTTCCCGCTCCGCCGGGGGGATCGTAGCTTCCCCAGGCCGGGAAGAACTCGCGGAAGGATTTGGCCTGGCTGACATCCGGCGGAAACAGGGTATGCAGATCCAGGGCGAAGGTGGCGGGGAGGATCTGCCATCCGGGCGGGAGCAGGTTGTTGATCTCGGCCAGATTAAAGAGATCGGGGTTGGCCCCGGTGAGTTTGTCCCGGATTTCCAGGAAGAGGGCTTCGGCCTTTTCGGGGAGGTTGCCCGAGATCACCGTCCAGACAAAACTTTTTTCCAGGACATTGATCGGGTATTGGGAAATATCTATGAACGAGTCCAAAAAGGCCAAGGACATAGGCGGGTCGACGTCCAGTATTCCCAGGTAGAGTTTGTCGCCGGAGTCCAACAGGCCGTTCCCGTTGGTGTCATAGTAGCCCAGGAAGTGTTCCTGGGCTTCCTCGGCGGTAGTGTTTTCGGATTCGAGGAAGGTTAACCGCATGGTTGCCGCCGTTCTTTCGAAGAAGAGGGCGAGATTAGGCGCCACCTGGTTGAAATTCACCCCGCGGGTGGCGTGGAAATTGAGAAAATCCGGGTAGCCGGTCAGGGCGGGCCCGAGCTGCCGGACGAAGCCCACCAGGTCGGAGGTGTAATCCTTGTTGACCAGGTGCATGTAGGGGGTGGGATCGGCGCGGAAGTCCAGGGAGGTCAGGTAATAAAACACCGCGAGCTGAAGCGCGGTGATCGCGCCGAAGAGATTGGCTTCCGCCGGCCCGAATTTTTTCCCGACCAGCATCGTTCTCGAATCGAACGTGTCCCCGTTGATGTAAATCGGGATCCCGGCGGTTTCAAACCGGCAATTATTTTCAATCACGAACTTGGCCGAATTCTCCAGGGGGAGGAGGAACTGGTTGATGGTAGGGGTGATGAAGGTGTCGATAATGCTGTCAAACGATTCGGGCGGGACCTGGAACTGGTTGGGGAAGACGGCGGCGGGGGAGAAGGAAACCCGGGAGTCTCCGGGGCCGGCGGAACCGGGAAGCGGGGGGAGCGAAGGGCTGAAGGAGGGGAAGGCGGACGGGTCAGGCAGGAAGTCTCCATATGGGATTATTTTCATGCCGATCATGTCCATCCAGCCCCCGAACTCGACGAACTCGGATCCCAGGGAGAGCAGAAAACCGTAATGGCCTTCGCAGCTCTCCGGATCGGAGCCGTTGTCCGGGTTGATCACGGAGTAATATTCCACCTGGGCCGGCCGGAAGAGGCCGGCTTCGAGATAAGCCTTGCCTTTCTCCAGGTGTGAAGCGCTGCTTCCGCAGCCGAAAGTCAGAAGCAGGAGGCAGAGGCAGACGGATGCCGCCTTCTTCATGGCATGACCTCCGCCAGGAAGTCATCCACTTCCCGGGTGGCTTTCGCGGTGAAAGGGGAATCCCGCCACATGTCGAAAGCGTGATTGGCCCCTTCGATGAAAACCAGGCGGCTTTCTTTCCCGGCGGCCACGAGGGCGTCATTCAGGGCCTGCCCTTGATGAACGGGGACTCCCACATCCTCGTCCCCCTGGATGATCAAGAAGGGACCGGGGGCGTCCGCCGCATAAGTTACGGGGGAAACCTTAACCAGCAATGCCTGCTTTTCCGCATCCGTGGCATTCGCAGGAAGATTGAAATAGGAATGGTCCAGGCCGAACATCCGGATATCCATCCAGTTAACCCATTCATGAACCCCGTAGAAGGGGATGGCTGCCTGGACCTGGAAGGATTCATCGGGATAGCCCGGGCAGACGGGGTCGAAAAAATGATCGTTTCCGGTCAGGGCGACCATGGCGCTCAGGTGGCCGCCGGCCGAGCCGCCCATGGAAATGAAGCGGGACTTATCGATGTTATATTGCTCGGCGTTGCCCCGGAGCCAGCGGATGGCGCATTTGATGTCCTGGATATCCTGGGGAAATTTGATTTCGGGGCCGAGGCGGTACCGGACATCGAAAAAGGCATATCCCCGGCAGGCCAGGTGCTCTCCGAAATAGGTGGCCATGGGCATCCCCTTGCTTCCCGAGATCCAGGCTCCCCCGTGGATGTGGATCACTGTGGCGAAGGGCCCGCCTTTTTCCGGCAGGTAAAGATCGGCAAACAGGTCCTGGCCGGTGGAGCTGTCCCAGACCAGGTCCCGGTGAAATAAATATTTGTTCCCGCCCGGAATATAGGCGGTGTCATCGGCGGTGACGCAGGGAATGGCCTCGCCGGGAGTGAACTTTTCGCTGCCGCAGCCGCCGGAGAGAAAGAACAGGGCCGGCATTAATAAAAAGGCGAGGAATTTTTGAGGATAAGGCATGTAATTTTCTTTCCTGTCTCTTATATATTAGAAACCAAAATACTGTCAAGCAAGAAAACTGTCCCGGAAAAATAATTTTTTAAAAAGGACTTGACAAGGATTTTTACAATAGTATATTTCTTCTTACTAAAATAAATAACCCAAGGTTTTTGGCAAATTTTAACAAAGGAGGAAATTATGCCGGTAACACCTGGGATGTCGAAGGAAGAAGTAATCAAAACTCTCGAGAAGGAAATCACGGACATTAAGGACAAGAAGCAGATGCGGGAATGCGTGAAGGACGCTTCCCCCGAGCAGGCTTTTGAAGTGATCATGGCCTGGGGTTTCGCCAAACGCCCGGATGCCAAGCAGAAGCTCGCCACCACCACCGCTATTTTCCAGTTCAACATTACCGGAGCCGGCGAATGGCAGATTAAGGTGGACAAGGGCACCCTCGCCGTGGAGAAGGGCAAGGCCCCGAAGGCCAACTGCACCATCACCATGGCCGCCGCCGATTATAAGGACATGGCCGCCGGGAAGCTCGACCCACAGGCTGCCTTCATGGCCGGGAAGATCAAATTCGCCGGGGATATGAGCCTGGCGATGAAACTCGGCGCTCTCCTCGGATAATTTCCGCCGAACAATATTACGCCGAATATAAAGGGCGGGTGATTCAATCACCCGCCCTTTTTTTATGATTATTTTGTCAGACCGGTCAGACTGGTCTGACCTGCCTGACTGTTTTTACTTCAATTCTTTCCGGGTGTAGCCCAGGATATTCCGGGCGATGACCAGGAGCTGGATCTGCCCGGTGCCCTCGAAGATGTCGTTGATCTTGGCGTCGCGCATGAATTTTTCCAGCAGGATCTTGCGCGAATAGCCCAGGGGGCCCAGGATCTCGACTGCTTTCTGGGTCACCTTGGTGCCGACCATCCCCGCCTTGGCCTTGGCCATGGAGGCCTCCAGATTGTTTCTCTCGCCTTTATCGAGCATCCCGGCGGCCCGCCAGAGGAGAAGCCGGGCGGCTTTCAGGCTGACCTCCATTTCCAGGACATCCCGCTCGAGGACCGTGAGCTGGTCAACGGGGGCCCCGTAGCGGATCCGGACGCCCTCCTTGTCCAGGATTTCCCGGACCATGTCATAGGCGGCCCGGGCGACCCCGATGGCCATGGCCGCGACGAAGGGGCGGGTGGCGTCGAAGGTCTTCATCACGCCCTTGAAGCCCTCGGTCTTTCCCTTGTCGACCGCCACCTCGGCGCTGCCGAGGATGTTGTTGTGGGGAATCCGGCAGTCCTCGAAGACCATGGCGGCGGTGTCCGAGGCCCGGATGCCCATCTTGTGCTCGAGCTTGGTCACCTTCATCCCCGGGGTGCCTTTTTCCACGATGAAGGGCTTGATCCCGGCCCGGCCGGCCTTGCGGTCCAGGGTGGCCCAGACCACCACGAAACCGTCGTAGATCTCGGTGGCGCGCTTGCCCATGGACACGAAGATCTTCTCCCCGTTCAGGATCCATTCGTTGGTCTTATTATCGAGAGTGGCGGTGGTGGTGATCGCCGAGGTGTCCGAACCGCAGCCGGGCTCGGTGATGGCCATCGCCCCGTAGGCCGGTTTGTCCTCGCTGAAGCGTTTCATGATCCGTTCCTTCTGCTCCGCGGTGCCGGTGGACAGCACGGCCGCCCCGCCCAGCCCGGGCCCGGGCATCGCCAATGCCAGGCCGGCGTCGCCCCAGAAAAGCTCCTCAGCCAGGATCACGCCCTGGAGGTTGGCTTCCTTGGGCTTCTTGGGCTTGGAGCCTTTCTTGGCGTCCGTTTCATCACTGCCGGCAGAGGAGGCCATTCCCGTCATCCCGCCGCCCTTCATTAATTGATGAACCGAGCTGATCAGCTCGGCAGGGTCGGTGTGCTCCTTCTCGTCAAATTCCCGGGACACGGACCGAAAGGATGATTCCACGAACGAGTGGATCAGTTTCTTGGTCATCTTGGTTCCCGCTGAAAGTTCAAAATCTATCATTTTGATACCTCCTTCTTCCTTCTGGAAAGTAGGTGTAGTTCCTGGTTCCCGATGCCTAAACCATCAGGAGGCCTTCAAAAGTGGAGAATCCCCGGGCGTTCCGGAGGTACATTTCGACCGGATGCTCCCGGATATAACCGTGGCCTCCGAGGATCTGCACCGACCGGTCGGCGATCATCAGGACCATGTCCTGGGAATACTTCTTGGCCAAGTAGGATTCCTTGCCGCAGTCCTCGCCCCGGTCGATCTTCCAGGCGGCTTCCCAGGCCAGGAGTCTCATGGCGTCCACTTCAATCGCCATTTCCGCCAGCATGAAGGCGATGGCCTGCCGGGAGGCGATCGGCTCGCCGAAGGCCACCCTTTCCTTGGCATAATTCAGGGCATATTCCCAGGCGGATCGGCCCATCCCGGCAGCGGCGGCCGCCAGGGCCACGCGGGAGCGGTTCAGGAAACGGGTAAAAGTCCCGCCCTTTTCGTCGCCGCCGAGTTTGCTGGCGAGCGGGATATGGCAGTCGGAAAAGGAGACCTCGAATGTTTCCAGGCCCTTGATCCCCATGTTCTTTTCCTTTTCCTTGATTTCGATGCCGTAGACGTCGTCTTTCGCGATGATGAATCCGTCCACTCCGGCCTGGCCGATTCCCGGGGAAGTGGCGGCGAAAACCAGGAGGAGATCAGCCTTGTCGGCCAGGGGAACCAGGCACTTGTCACCGTTCAGGATATACTCATCGCCTTCGCGGACGGCCTTGGTGGAAAGCTGGGAGGCGTCAAAGAACATCCGCGGCTCCACCAGGGCGACCGTGGCGGGCTTGAAATTCTCGGAGCAGAACTGGGGCAGATACTTCTGCTTCTGTTCCTCGGTCCCGGATTCGAGAATGGGATAAGCCACCAGGGAGGGAGAGAGGATGTTTATCGCGATCGAAAAGTCTCCCCAGGCCAGGGCTTCCACCGCGATGGCGCCCGTGACCGCGGAGCGTTTCATCCCGGCTCCCCCGCAGGTTTCCGGGATATTGCTCATGATCAGGCCCAATTCCCAGCCTTTCTTAACCAGGTCTGCGGGGACTTCCCCTTTTTCCTCGCAGTCATGAGCGGCCTTCCTGATCACATTGGTGGAGAAATTCTCCAGGGTTTCCTTCAACATCTTTTGTTCGTCATCCGGTTCAAATGAGATCATTTTTCACCTCCGTTTCTTGACTTGGACTTACAATTTCCCGGATTTTCTTATAATACAATATTTAATCCTTAAATTTTTTACTTTAGTCAACGAAATTATATCATAGTAAATACTATGTCAAGACGGACGGCAAAAACATATGAAAAAAATCAGGGCCAGACTGAGGCCTGGCCCTGATGAACTATTCTCTGAATAAAAACCTTCTTTCTTTAGTCTTTGGTCCTTTTTAGCAAAGAGCATAGAGCATAGCGCATAAGGTTTAATCCCAAATCAAAAACCTGGATTCCCGCTGCAGTTTATCCCGTACTCCGATGCGGGACGGGAATGAGGTTATGATTTTTCATTCGTCAATTCTTCTTTGTTTTTCACTCGTCAATCGTCATTCGTAAATCGTCAATTCTTTGGTTCTACTTTTCCTTGCCGGATGGCGGTGCGGGGAGCTTGGCCGGTTGCTGATCGGCCGGATTGGGTTCGCCGAGAAGCTCGAAATTGATTTTTAAATCCGCCTGTTCCCGCAGGTTCATGATATACCCTTGAAAGGCGATATCCTGCTTCATGCCCAGGAGCTTGTCCCGGATGTCGTCTTTATCCTTCAGGTATTTGTCCCGATCGGCGGTCTGCCGTTCCACCAGGGAGATAATGTAATAATTGCTGTCCTGCGGATAGACTTTTTCCCCGATGGGTTTTTCTTTACTCAGCAGGAAGGCGGACTCGACTATCTCGGGAGCGTTTCCAATATCCGGGATCGAATTGCTCCCCCGGGGGAAGAAATCGGTGGTTTTCGGCCGAAGGTTGAAACGTCGGGCGGCCCGCTCCAGGTTCTTGGCTCCCTGCACGGCGGCCAGGGCTTCGGTGGCCAGGGCGAGGGTTTCAGTTTTTCCCTTTTCCATTTTCAGCTTGCCTTCGATTTCCGCGGAGACCGCGGAAAAGGGCTTGGCCTGGGGCGCGCTTACTTCCGTGACCTGGGCCAGGAAATATTTTCCACCCGCGGAAATGACGGGGCTGATCTCGCTGGGGTTGAGGGCGAAAACCCGGCCGGTCAGTTCCCCCGAGCCCTCGATCTGGTCGCCGGCGGAAATCAGGCCGGTTTCCTTGACCGGGTGATTGGAGCGCCGGGCCAGCGAAGAGAGCTTTTCGCTGCCCTGGATATCCTTTTGCAGTTTCTGGGCGGCTTCGAAGGCCAGGCGGTTGGCTTTGTCCTCGATCTGGGCGGGATCGGAAACCCCCTTGACCTGGTTAACAAAGCTGGCCGGGTCCAGGGATATGTATGCTACCCGGCGGCGGGGCGGGGTCTGAAAATCCTGGAGGTGGCTCTGGTAGTATTTTTCCACTTCGCCCCGGGTCACTTTGGCTCTCCGGGATCCTTCCTCCGGACCGATTTTAAGATACTGGATTTTGGCGCGCTCGTTCTGCCGGACAAAATCCGAATACACCTCCTGATCGGTGATCCGGACCGAATCTTTAATGAAGTGTTCGAATTTGGAGATCTGCAGGGCGATTTTTTCGTTGCTTTCGAATTCATCCGCGGTCATGCGCTGGAAACGGAGCACCTGCTGATACCGGGAGGGACTGAATTTGCCGTCGGCGTCCCGGAAAGCCGGGAACTGGGCCAGGGAATCCCTGATCTCCTCGTCCGTAACCTGGAGATGCAGGCGGTCCGCTTCGCCCAGGATCAGCTCCCGGTTGATCAGGAAGTTCAGGGCCTGCTGTTTCAGGTGCAGACGCTGGGCCAGTTCCTCGGAGAATTGCTCCCCCATTCTCTGCCGGAAACGGTCCTCGAGATTCTTGTAGCTTTTTTCCAGGCGGTCGGTGGGGATCCGTTCGCCATTGACGATGGCCGCGTATTCGCCGCTCTTGAATCCTCCCCGGCGGAAGTAGCCCAGCAGGGCCCAGCCGCTGAAAAAAGTTATGGCCACCGCGATCAGCATGGCCTTGATTATCCAGGACCCAGAGTATTTTCGGATCACACTCAGCATTTTTCCTCCTCGGTTGCTTTAATCTAAACTAATAAATTATCTTGTTTTTTCTGATAAATGCAACCCGGCAATCGGTTTCTGGTTTCTGGTCTCTAGTTTCTGGTTCAAAACTTTAACCCTTGTTCTTAATTCTTTGTATTCCAACTCGAAACTCGAAACCCGAAACGCGAAACTTTCTTGGGTTATTCAGCATTCAGAATTTCTTTGACCTGCTTGACCATGGCTTCCAGGTTGAGCATGAAGGCCCGGTAGGGCTGACTGATTTTTCCGCTGTCGTAATATCTTTCTTTCAGGGTTCGGACCACCTCCCGGTTTTCCTGCCCTTTCCGGAAGAGGTCTGTGATCTCGTTCTGAAAGGAACGGGTGGAATCCAGGGAACGGGAAAAGTAGGACCGGGCTTCGTCCCCGGTGACAATTCCCCCGTGGGCCAGGCCCACGTATTGCACGGGGAGGCGGGACAGGCGCTCCAGGGAATCAATGTAATCGGGGAGGGAAGCGAGAAATTCCGGCATGATGTCGCCGTCGCGGTCAGGCATACCCCCGGCTTCCGCGCAGAAAACGGCTTGATCCCCGGGAAGATAAAATGAGATCGAACACCGGGTGTGCCCGGGCGTGGCCAAAACCTGGATTTCCACCCCTTTTCCCAGGTCGAGGGTGTCCCCCGCCTGGAGGGTCCGGTCGACCTCGATTCCGGTGAAAGCAACGTTTTCGTCCAGGTGCGCGGCCAGTTCCAGGTCATGGTTCAGGGACCGGATCAGTTCCACCGCCCGGGGGTTTTGAAAGACCTGGCTGGCAACCGGGGAGGCGCCGATTTTCAGCCCGGGGATCTTCCTTTTCAGGTAGGGTGTGGAGCCGGCATGATCAAAATGGGAATGGGTCAAAAGATTCCAGTGCAGGAGGTTTTCGTCTCCCAGGTATTGTTTCAGGTCGGAAAGGATCAGGGGCCCGCCGATGGACATGCCCGCGTCGATCAGGGCGTTTTCCCGGCCCCGGATCAGAAAAACCTGCTGAACCAGGTTGCCCAAAAAGAAAATGCGGGGGGTTATTTCCCCCGTGGAACTGATCAGCATATTTCCCTCCCCTCAGGCGAAGAGAACGCTTGCCCCCGGCGGAAGAAAATCATGAGAGACAAGGAGAATAAGCAGAAGGCGGAGGTAATTAAATAGGCCGAGTGGTAAGAGCCCAGGCGGTCGAAGGCGAACCCGAAGGCCCAGGCTCCCAGACCGCCCGCGAGTCCCCCGGCCAGGATCAGGCCTCCGTAGAGCGAGCCGGTAAGCCGTCGCCCGAAGAGGTCTCCGACGAACACCGGGAAGACCGCCAGGGGCAAACCGTAGGCAATCCCGAAAATCACCGCGAAAGCGTAAAGCTCGGCCCGGCTCTGGGTGTAAATTCCGAGGATCATGGCCAGGGCCAGGCCGAAGAGCGCCACGGCGATGAAAGGCAGCCGGCCCCAGCGGTCGGAGAGCCATCCTCCCAGAAGCCGGGACCCGGAGGCGCACAAGGTTTGCAGGGAAAGGGCCAGGGCTACCAGCCCCCCGTCCAGTTTCAAATCCATGGTTCCCCAGAGAAAGAAATGGGTCAGGACCCCGCAGACGGCCAGGGACCAGGCGAAGTAGAAGATGAAGAGCAGGATAAAGTTACGGGAGAAAAAAGAGGGAAGCAGTTCCGAAAGTGGCGGATGCGGCTCGGATGCGGGCGGGGGATTCCCTTCCCGTTTGATCCCGTCGGGGTGAAGGCCGATTGATTCCGGGCTGTTGCGGATGAAAAGGACGGCCAGGGGGACCACCAGGATCCAGGTAGAAATTCCGATGATCCTCGCCCCGGTCTGCCAGCTGAAAGACTGGACCAGGTAATTGGTGAGGGGGGCGATGACCGCCAGGCCCAGGCCGGAGCCGAAGGCGACTATCCCGCTCGCCATCCCGGCTTTTTGCTGGAACCATTTCCGGGTCAGAGAGAAAGTCGGGACGAAGTAAGTGAAGGCCAGCCCCACCCCGGTCAGGATTCCGAAGGTCAGATAAAGCCCGAACAGGCTTTGGGTGGAAGCGAAAAGCCAGAGCCCCAATCCCATCAGCACGCCCCCGATCAGGAGAATGATCCTGGCTCCGATCCGGTCCAGCAGGATTCCCACCACGGGGGAGAGCAGGGCGTAGAGGATATTGTTCAGGCTCATCGCTCCCCCGAGTTCGGCCCGGGTAAAGCCGTAATTTTCGGAGAGCGGCTTCATGAAAATCGAAAAGCAGTAACGGGAGGACGTGGCCATGAAGATGGCGACGAAGGAACAGGCCACAATCACCCAGCCGTAATAAAAACCGGGTTTTATGTTTTCTGATTTTAACATCAATTTTGGTTTTGAGTTTCTGGTTTTGAGTTAAAAATTCTCAAAGAAAATATTCTCGATCCAAACTCGAGACATTCTTTAGTCTCTGGTTTCTAGTTTCTAGTTTCCAGTTCAAT
The DNA here is from genome assembly GCA_028713675.1 of bacterium. GTDB lineage: Bacteria > Desulfobacterota > JAPLJL01 > JAPLJL01 > JAPLJL01 > JAPLJL01. The sequence continues at coordinate 12,539 of JAQTNV010000038.1, read as the reverse complement.
ACTTAATACCTTTTTCCTTTTTCTTCCAAACCCGAAACTCGAAACTACAAATTCGAAACTTGTTTCCTTTAGCTTAACTCGAAACTAGAGACTAGAGACTCGAAACTATTTTTTTGGTCTGATTAAGTAATAGCCGGCTCCGAGAATCAGGGCGGCCCCGAAGACGGTATTTTTCCCGATCGGCTCGGAAAGCAGGAAAAAGGCGAGCAAGATACCTCCGATGGGTTCCATGTAGCTCAGGATTCCGGCGTGATGGGCCGGGACCTCCTTGAGCCCGGAAATATAAAGCATCGGGATAAACCCGGATAGGATAATTCCGATGATGATCAGCGCGATGATCTTCCCGGGTTCGAAAATGAGGTGAATCTGCCCGGCGACCAGGGGCAGGAGGAGGAGCGAGGAGGCCAGGTTGGCGAAGAGGTTCAGGGAAAGGGGGGAATACCGGTGGGATAACTTCCGGAACATGATCACGACCAGGGCATAAAAAAGGGCGGAGCCCAGGCCGAGGGAGATGCCGGTGAGATCATGGGCGGTGATTTTCAGGCCCGGGCCGTTGATTACCAGGTAGAGGCCCAGGACGGAGAGAGAGAGGGAGAAAAAGGCTCGGCCTTCGAGCTTTTCCCGGAGGATAAGGGGACCGAGGATAAAGATCAGAACCGGCGCCAGGTAATGGGAAAAAACACTGTTGGCCACGGTGGTGTAGAGGAAAGCCTGGAAATATAGGACGTTGTTGAGCGAGACGAAGACCCCCAGCAGGAGAAAGAGGCCGATCGTCTTGATTTCCCGGAAGCCGGAGCGGATTTCTTCCCCTTTACCGAGCCCGAAGCCGAGGAAGGCCAGGAAAATCCAGCCGAACATATTAGCGCTGAAGGAGATGAGCGCGGGCGGGAGCTTGAGCCGGTGGATGATAATACCCCAGGAGCTCCAGATCAGAACCGCGAAGATAATTTTGAAGTAACCGGGATACAACCGGGATGGAGAATGGTTATTTTCCAAGATGAAGGATGCTCAAATAGGTATTTGCGATTGACGATTGTTGATTGACGATTTTGCTAACAGTCTCTGGTCTCTGGTTTCTAGTCTCTGGTTAACTCGAAACTAGAGACTCGAAACCCGAAACTCGAAGTTATTCTTCCGTTTGCTGGCGGCTTTGCTTCTCAGCCTTCCGAAGGTTAGGACCTTGATAGAGGTCGGCTTTGAACCTTTTGACCTGCCGGATGATTTCCTCCCGGCACTCGGTTATGGGGGTCCGGATATCGTCAAAACTGGAATCGGTGGCGGTCAGGATTTTATCCGGCAGATGGAGTGAAAAGGTGGAAAAAAACTGCTGGCGCTTGGGATTGCGTTCGAGATTGATTTTTAAATTGACGGAATCATCGGGAAACTTGGAGAGTATTTTGCTGATTTTGTCCGCCGCCTTCTGGCAGGCATCCTCAATTTTCGGATCGGATTGAAGATTCTTGTAATTGACCGACATATTCATAATTTCACCTCCTCATTTGGTCTATCTAGTCTGTTTAGTCTGTCTGGTCCATCTGGTCTGTCTGGTTTCTTTAGTCTTTATAGTTTAACTCGAAACTAGAAACTCGAAACCCGAAACTTTTATTATCCATTCCGCAATCTACATCCGCTATGATCCGTACTTTTCATAAACCTCTTTCGGGTTGGCGTGGGGGTAGTGCAGGTTCCAGGTATTGTTCAGGGAAATGCACCGGATCAGGAAAGGAGTGGCCACGGCTTGCTTCTGCTGGACGGGCTTCAGCAGTTTTTTCAGGAAGGATTGGACCTCCCGGGGGTGGTAGCAGAAGGCCCCGGTGAAATAAAGATTCCCCTGGAAGGGGACCAGGCGGCAGTCGCAAAGGTCTCCTTCCTGGATATTCAGGTTTCTCCGCTCGTTAACCGTGTACATCTGCTGATCCACCAGATCCTGGATTTTGATTTCCGGAAGGTTGACCTGCTTGATCAGGAAAATACTGTGGTAATGGTTGAGGAAATTTTTAAAGATTTCCTCTTCTTCCGGGGTGAATTGTGAAGATTGGCTTTCGTAAAAATACTGGGCCGCGACTTTGCCGTTCCGGAATTTACGGTCAAAAATGAACCAGTCCAGAAACAGGGCCAGCCGGCTTTCGTAAAGGGGGCCGTCCGGAGGCACCGGGTTGATCAGGGAAAAATACTCCTCGCGGGCCTGGGCGAGATCATCGGAAGATTCCGCGGAGGAAAAAAAGGCGATGAGTTTTTCGAAGTAAAAGGAAAAACTATCCTGATCCGGGTTCATTCCCTGAATGTTATCTCTCCCCGAATTAGAGTAATAGCCGCCCGGCCCTGAAGTTGCAAGCCTGGGAAAGCGGTGTTCCGGCCCCGGGAACGGAATTTTTCAGGGTCGACGGTTAATTTGCGGCCGGGGTCGATCACGGTGATATCCGCATCCGCCCCGATGGAGAGCGAGCCCTTTTTCAGATTCAGGATCCGGGCGGGATTAATCGAGAGCAGGGCGATCGCCTGGGAGAGGGAAAGCAGACCCTCCTGGACCAGTTTCAGGGTCAGAGGCAGGGTTGTCTCCAATCCCACGGTTCCCGAGCTGGCCTGGGTGAATTCCAGGTCCTTCTCGACCAAGCTGTGGGGGGCGTGATCGGAGGCGATGCAGTCGATGGTTCCGTCCCGGAGGCCGTTCCGGACCGCTTCCCGATCCGCGGCGGAACGCAGGGGGGGATTGACCTTGGCATTGGTGTCGAAAGACAAAACCGCTTCTTCCGTGAGGGTGAAGTAATGGGGGGCGGTTTCCGCGGTGACTTTCAGCCCTTGGGCTTTGGCGGCCCGGATGGCATCCACCGACCGGGCGGTGGAAATATGGGCGAGATGGAGCTTTCCCCCGGTCAGGCGGGCGAGCAGGAGGTCCCGCACGACCATCGAAACCTCCGCCTCCGCGGGAATGCCGGCCAGCCCGGTGCGCAGGGAGGCCAGCCCTTCGTTGACCTGTCCGCCCTGGGAAAGGCCCAGGTCCTCGCAGTGGGAGATTACGGGGATATCAAAAATTTGGGTATATTCCAGGGCATTGCGCATCAGGCCGCTGTTCATCACCGGGTTGCCGTCGTCGGAAACCGCGACGATCCCGGAGGCCACCATGGAACCGATTTCCGCCAGGCTTTCTCCTTTCAGCCCCTTGGAAACGGCGCCCACCGGGTAAATATTGACCAGCCCGGCTTTTTGGGCCCGTTCCCGGATGAATTCGGTGACCGAGGAATTGTCGTTGGGAGGGTCGGTGTTGGCCATGCAGGCCAGGCTGGTGAAGCCCCCGGCGGCCGCGGCTTGCGAGCCGGTGAGAATCGTTTCCTTGTATTCGTATCCCGGTTCCCGGAGATGGGTGTGAATATCGACCAGGCCCGGGACCACCAGGAGACCGGTGGCGTCGATAATTTCCGCGCCGGGGGGAGGGGCGATCTGGGGATCGATCCGGGCGATCTGACCGTTCTGGATCAGGAGATCGAAAATTCCGTCCCGGCCCGAGGCCGGATCCAGGATCCTCCCGCCGCGGATCAGTTTAGTAGTTTGATTCGTGATCATGGTTACGTATTATTTCCTTCTGCCTTACTTTCTGGTTTCTTTGGTTTTTTTGGTTTCTTTGGTTTCTTTGGTTTCTCTGGTTTCTCTGGTTTATTTGGTTTTCATTCGCCAATCTACAATCGTCAATCGTCAATGGAAAATGCCTACTGGGCGTCGACACTTCTTCCCGAAAGCAGGTAAAGCACCGCCATCCGCACCGCCACCCCGTTTTCCACCTGGTCGAGAATAACCGAGCTGGAGCTGTAGGCCACCTCGGGAGAAATTTCCACTCCCCGGTTGATCGGACCCGGGTGCATGATGATCGAGCCCGGTTTCAGGAGGCGGAGCCGCTCCAGGTTGATCCCGAAGAGGCGGGAATATTCCCGGAGGCTCGGGAAGGGAGGGGCCGCCAGACGCTCGAGCTGGATTCTTAAAGCCATTACCACATCCGCGCCTTCCAGGGCGGGTTCCAGGCGGGTAAATTTCTGCACGCCCAGGGATTCAATCCCGGGGGGAATCAGGGTGGGCGGGCCGCAGACCCGGACCCGGGCCCCCATTTTCTGGAAACCGTAAATATCGGAGCGGGCCACCCGGCTGTGGGTGATGTCCCCGATGATGGTGAGGGTCAACCCGTCAATTTTCCCTTTTTTCTCCCGGACGGTGAAAAGGTCGAGCAGGCCCTGGGTCGGGTGTTCGTGGGAGCCGTCCCCGGCGTTGATAATGGGCAGGTCGAGCCAGTGGGTTAGGAGCTCAGGGGCGCCGGAGGCGGGGTGCCGGATTACCACCAGGTCGGGCCGCATGGCCTCGATGTTTTTCGCGGTGTCGATCAGGGTTTCCCCCTTGGTTACGCTCGAGGTCGAGGCGCTGAAATTGATCGTGTCGGCCGAGAGGCGCTTGGCCGCGATCTCGAAGGAGGTGCGGGTGCGGGTGGAGGCTTCGAAAAAGAGGTTGATTACGGTTTTGCCCCGGAGGGTAGGGACTTTCTTGATATCCCGGGAGGAGATTTCTTTCAGGGACCCGGCGGTGTCGAGGAAATACTCGATTTCCGCCCGGGTCAGGCGTTCCAGTCCCAGCAGGTGGCGGGATTTTAACGTCATAAATATTTGCGCCGGATCCTTAATCCTTGGGTTTTTCGTCCGGTTTCTTTTCCCGGACGATCACTTCATCCGCTCCGTCGCTTTCCCGGAGCCTGACTTCGATTTCCTCGTTCCCGGTCGGGGTGACGAGTTTGCCGGTATAATCGGCCTGGATTGGAAGTTCCCGGCCGCCCCGGTCGATCAGGACCGCGAGCTGGATATTCCGGGGACGGCCCAAGTCGGTAATCGCGTCCAGGGCGGCCCGGATGGTGCGCCCGGTTTGGAGCACGTCATCAATCAGGATCACCCGGCGGCCGTTCAGATCGAAGGGGATATCGGTCCGTTTCAGGCGGAAGATCGGTCCCTTCAGGGGAAGGTCATCCCGGTAAAGGGTGGTATCCAGTTCCCCGGTCTCGACCTGGTTGCCTTCCATTTCCTTGATGATCCGGGACAGGCGGTGGGCCAGGTGAACGCCGCCGGTCGGGATCCCAACCAGGGCCAGGTTGCGGGTGCCCTGGTTTCTTTCGGAGATCTCGTGCGCGATCCGGCGGAGAATCCTTTCGAGCCCTTCCGCGTCAATGATTTTTTTCTGGGTCATGGTTATCCCGGCCGGGGCCGGGGATATTATTGCTTATCCCCTGAAAGGTCCGCGTAAGCTTCCGGGGAAAAATTCAGGACGAGTTCATATTTCCCGACAAAATGGACGGTCACCTGGTATTCCGACTTAATGGAGAAATAGTCCTTTCCCCGTTCGAGCAAAACGTAGGGATTGTCTTCCAGGTCATTTTTCTTCTGCTCGACCAGGACCACGTTACTGGGATCGATCGGCAGATTCAATTCCTCAATCTTGGCGGTGATGTCGCGGATTATTTCATCGTTGGTCAGCTTGACCGCGTCGCCGGCTTCATTATTGAGCAGGTAATCGAACTGCATGTTGCGGATGAAAGGAGGGGCGAATTTCAAGCCGGCGAAAGCCGCCAGCGCGAGTATGATTAAAATGATCCAGGTACCAGTTTTAAGATGCATTTTCGTCCCCCCTTAAAATGTTGATCAGCGAATCACGTTTCCCATCCGTCCCAGGCGGGGCAGGGTTTTTTCCCGGTTCCAGGACCAGTAAATGATCAAAGCCTTTCCCTCGACGGCTTTTTTATCCACGAACCCCCAGAAACGGCTGTCGAGGCTGGAATCGCGGTTGTCTCCCATCACGAAAAAAGAGTGGGGAGGGACCTGGGCCGGTCCGTAATTGTCGCGCGGCGAAATATCCCTGGGAAGCAGAACCAGGTCGCGATGGGTCCCATGCTGGTCTTCCATTGACTGGTTATTAATGTAAATTTTTTTGTCCCGGATTTCAACTGTATCACCCGGAAGGCCGATTACCCGCTTGATGAAATCCTTGCTGGGGTCCTCGGGATATTTGAACACAATGATATCTTCCCGCCGGGGTTCCTTGAATTCCAGGAACTTGACCCGGGTGAAGGGGATGCGGAAACCGTAAATGAAGCGGTTGACCAGGATATGGTCCCCGATCAGCAGGGTGGGTTCCATGGATCCGGAAGGGATCTTGAAGGCCTGGACGAAAAAAGACCGGATGAAAAGCGCGAGGACGATCGCGATCGCGAAAGAATAAGCATACTCGCGGACAATCTGCATCCGGGTTTTCGGCGCCGGCTGATGGGAAGGGGTCGCGGCATCATTTCCCGAATCTTTTGGTTTGGGGTTTTGAATGTCGTTCATTTGTTGTTTTACCTTTATTTGGTTATTGGTGTTTGTTTCTGGGGTTTTGTTTTTATGATTGGCCGGTTTTCAGGACCGCCAGGAAAGCTTCCTGCGGGATATCCACCACCCCGATCCGTTTCATTCTTTTCTTCCCTTCTTTCTGCTTGGCCCAGAGTTTTCGCTTCCGGGTGATGTCGCCGCCGTAGCACTTGGCGGTTACGGCTTTTTTCTTGGCCTTGATGCTTTCCCGGGCGATGATCCTGCCCCCGATCGCCGCCTGGATGGCGATATCAAAAAGCTGTCGGGGAATAAGCTCCCTGAGCTTCTGGATCAGGTCCCGGCCTTTGTAATCGGCCTGGTCCCGGTTCACGATGATGGAAAGGGGATCGACCGGTTCGCCGTTGACCAGGACCTGGAGCTTGATCAGGTTTCCGGGGCGAAAACCCATCGGTTCGTAGTCCAGGGAGGCCAAGCCGCGGCTCAATGATTTTAAACGGTCGTAAAAATCCAGCATGATCTCGCTCAAGGGCAATTCGTACACCAGCAATATCCGGTTCGGGGTAGGATAGTCCAATTTTTTCTGAACCCCCTGTTTTTCCTCGCAGAGCTTCAGGATCGCTCCCAGGAAGAGGGTCGGGCTATGAATCGTGGCCACGACGATCGGCTCCTCTATCCCCTGGAAAAGATGGGATTCGGGGAGAAGGTTGGGATTTTCGATCATCTCGGTTTCCCCGGAATTCCGGGTGATCCGGTAGGCCACCGTGGGGGCGGTGCTGATCAAGCTCAGGTTGAACTCCCTTTCCAGGCGTTCCTGGACGATTTCGGAGTGGAGCGGCCCCAGGTAGCCGCAGCGGAAGCCGTAACCCAGCGCCTGCGAGGTCTCCGGCTCGTAGGTCAGGGCCGGGTCGTTCAGGCGGAGCTTGCCCAAAGCCTCGCGCAGGAGCTGGTACTGGGAGGCGTCCTGAGGGTAAAGCCCGGTGAACACCATCGGCTTCAGGGGCCGGAACCCGGGCAGGGGGGTGAGGGTGGGGGAGTCCGAGTTCGTCACGGTGTCTCCCACCGGGGCTTCCCGGATATCCTTGATCCCGGCGATGATGTAGCCCACTTCCCCCAGACCGAGCGATTCCACCGGCTGGGGGCTGGGGGAGAAAATCCCGAGCTCGGAAACGAGGAATTGATTGCCGGTGTTGAATAGTCTGATGGACATTCCCCGGGAGATTTGACCGGAGAAAACCCGGATCATAATGATCACACCCTGGAAAGAGTCGTACCAGCTGTCGAAAATCAGGGCTTTGAAGGGCTCCTGCCCGGACCCGCCCGGGGGGGGGATGTCCCGGATTACGGCTTCCAGGATTTCTTCGGTCCCCCAGCCTTCCTTGGCGCTGGCCAGGATGGCTTTGCTGGTGTCCAGGCCGATGATCCCTTCGATTTCCTTTTTCACCCGGTCGGGGTCGGCGCTGGGGAGATCGGTCTTGTTGATCACGGTGATGATTTTGAGATTCTGGTCGGAGCAGAGGTAGGCGTGCGCGATGGTCTGGGCCTGCACGCCGTCCACCGCGTCCACCAGGAGCACCACCCCTTCGCAGGCGGCGATGGAGCGGGAGACTTCGTAGGAAAAATCCACGTGCCCGGGAGTGTCAATCAGGTTCAGGCAGTAAGTCTGGCCGTCCCGGGCGCGGTAGTTGATCCGCACCGGGTGGGACTTGATCGTGATGCCCCTTTCCCGTTCGAGGTCCATCTTGTCCAGGAACTGTTCCCGGCGTTCCCGGACGGAGATAGCCCCGGTCTTTTCCAGGATGCGGTCAGCCAGGGTGGATTTGCCGTGGTCGATGTGGGCGACAATCGAGAAATTGCGGATCAGTTCAGGATTCATCATAAAAATTTACGATTGACGAATGACGATTGTAGATTGATGAGTGAACACCGAATAAATTGACGATCACGAATATATCTAACAATTGCAGACTTAGATTGACGATTAAAGATTCAAAATTCAATATCCAACCTAATAGATTAATGATTTACGACTGACGATTGTAGATTGCAGAAACATAAAACCATTCATATTCTCTGTTATTAATTCATTATTAATTACGTTCTTATTGCTTTTGGGTTTTCATTCGTCAATCGTCAATCTGCAATCGTCAATTGATTTTCTCGTCATTCGTCAATTTGAAAGATGAGTCTTGCGGCTCCCAGGATGCCGGCGTCTTCTCCCAACAGGGGGGGGACCACCTGGGTTTCTTTGCCTTTCTGGGAGAAGGCCCGGAGCTTGATCTCTTCGACCATCGACGGGGTGAAAAGTTCCCTCGCCTCCGCCACGCCTCCGCCGAGGATGATGATTTCCGGGTTGAGAACATTGATCACGATGGAAATGCCGATTCCGAGGGCGCGCCCGACCCGGTTCAGGACCTCCGACGCGACCTGGTCGCCTTTCTGGGCGGCGCGGAACACGTTCAGCGCGGAAAGGGGCTTGAATTCCTCGGATCGCGAAAGCAGGCTCGGTTTTCCCCGGTCCAGCTGTTCCTGGGCCAGACGGATGAAGCCCCCGGCCGCGGCGATGGTTTCCAGGCATCCCCGTCCCCCGCATCCACAGGGAGAGCCTTCCGGCTCGATCGTGATGTGCCCGACTTCTCCGGCGATGCCGGAGTGGCCGGCATGAATCTTCCCGTCAATGATGATTCCCCCGCCCACTCCGGTACCCAGGGTGATCAGGACCAGATTCTTCCGGCCGCGCCCGGCGCCGAGCCAGCCTTCCCCGTATGCCCAGATGTTGGCGTCGTTTCCCATGCGGGTCCGGCATCCGATTTTTTCTTCCAAAAGCCGGCGCATGGGAATATCGCGCCCGCTGGGAAAGTTGGTCAGGAAATAAACGATTTCTCCCTCCGGATTCACGCCTCCCGGGACCCCGATCCCCGCGCCCAGCACCCGGTCGCCCGCGTGTTCCGCTTCGCGGATCAGGGCTCGCGCTTCCCGGGAAATCCCGTCGATCAACTCCGGGGAGGAATGGAATTGAGCGGTCTTCACCTGGCGGCGGGAGGAGATTCTTCCTTCCCGGTCCACCCGGGCGAGCCGGAGGTTGGTTCCGCCGAGATCAATGCCGATCGCATATTCCATATAACTATAGTTTCGGGTTTGTAGTTTCTGGTTTCTGGTTAAAGACTTGAAACCTTTTTCCCTTCTTATATTTCAACTCGAAACTCGAAACTTCTTTTGTCTCTAGTCTCTGGTTAACTCGAAACTCGAAACTAGAGACTCGAAACTTCTAATATTCTTTAGTCTTAAGTCTCTTGTCTCCGGTCTCTGGTTTTGATTCTTTAACTCGAAACTCGAAACTAGAGACTCGAAACTCTTATTATTGTCATTCTTCTATTTCTTTCAGGGTGGGCAGGTGGGAAAGGTCCTTCAGACCGAAGATTTCGAGGAACTCCGGGGTGGTGCCGTAAATCAGGGGACGTCCGACGGTGTCCTTGCGGCCCAGGATCCGGACCAGGTTTTTTTCCAGCAGGGTCTGGATCACCCCTCCGCTTTCCACTCCCCGGATGACATCCACCTCGCTCTTCATCACCGGCTGGCGATAGGCGATGATGGCCAGGGTTTCGAGGGAGGCCCGGGAGAGGCGGGCCGGTTTCTGCAGGTTCAGACGCAGGACCCAGGGGGCGAACTCGGCCCGGGTCCGGAACTGGTAACCGCCGGCGACTTCGACCAGGTTAAGCCCCCGGTCCGGGTGGCACTGGTATTCCTGGACCAGCTCTTCCAGGACAATGCGGATATCCTCGGGTGGGATGTCGGGCATGGCCGCGATGAGTTCTTTTACGCTTACCGGGTTTCCGGCGGTGAAGACCAGGGCTTCAATGATTCCCGCGATTTTTCCTTTTTCCATTGTAGGGCAACCCTTTATGTTTCTATATCATCATAACAGTTTTCCGATGGGCCTTTGAGCTATCGGGATATTCTGATTGTAAACTTCGTCATTCAGGATGTTTGTGTCCCGCTTCCTGTCTCAGGGTCTTCATTAACTTTTCCCGGAACTTCACTGTTTTCTTCCGGAGCCGGCGAGTCGGCAATCGGGGCCTGGGGTTCAGGTGGAGGGGCAGGCTCGATTGAGGAGTGAGATTCGGTTGAAGGTTGAGGCTCCTCAGGTTTTTGAGGTTCAGCCGGGGGTTGGGGCTCATTTGTGGGTTGAGGTTCGGCCGGGGGCTGAGGTTCGGTTGGGGTTTCAGCCGGGGCCGGGGGGGCAATCGCGGGCTCAACCGGGTTTTCCGCCGCGGGTTTCTCCAAGGGAAATAAGGGTAATTCGGGAGTCTCAGCAGGGGGTTCCGGCTCCGGTTCATTGATAGGGGCGAGCCTGGGCCTGACCCAGATCCGTCCGAAGAGTTCCATCTGGAAGATCCGGACCAGTTTCTGCCGGATCAGTTCCAGCAGGGAAAGAAAAGTCACGACGATGAATGCGCGGGTCATTTCTCCCTCGAACAAGTCCTCGAAGGGGATGCCTTGCTCCACCGGGTATTTTTCCACGGCTTTACTCAGGAGGAGAAGAATTTCGTCCATCCGCTGGGCGAGGCTGATCCGGTAATGGGAGATTTCCTCGAGGGCCAAAACCTCTTCCCCCGCGCCCGGGTCCGTGGCTTTTTTCATGACCGAGCGGAAGGCATCGAGAAGGTCGAAGAGACTGGCTTCCACCCCGGGTCCTTCCGGCTCCACCACCGTTTCCTCCGGCACTGACCGCACGAAGGTGTCCCGGCCGAGGATTTCCCGGGAGAGGAGGGAATCGGCGGCTTCCTTGTATTTCTGGTATTCGAGGAGTTGGCGGATCAGCTCGGCCCGGGGATCTTCCTCCTCGGCTTCCCCCGGTTCGGGAGAGGGAAGGATCATCCGGGATTTGATCTGGGTGAGGGTGGCGGCCATGACCAGGTATTCGCTGGCGATGTCCAGGTTGAGATCCTTCATCATCTTGATGTACTGGAGGTATTGCTCGGTAACGTCGGCGATGGGGATATCGGTGATATCCAGCTCGTTTTTCTTGATTAGGTAGAGGAGAAGGTCCAGAGGACCCTCGAAAAGATCAAGTTGAACTCTATATTCCACTTTTACAGTTTCGAGTTTCGAGTCTCGAGTTTAGGGTTACAAACAGGAAAGAAATAAAAATCTTTCTTGTTATTCATTCCTTATATTTGCTTCCTTTAATTCCTGATTTTTTCAGATAATTCATCAATCCGGCAATGAGTTTCCCGGTTTGAGTTGCCGAAGAATATATTTGGTCGAATAACACATTGTTAATATATCCTTGATCAAGGGCAACAAATAACTGACTTTTTACCTCTCCTACTGAGCCCTTAGAAACAGAGAGAAACTGAATAAATTCCTTGGCGCCACCCCTTTCAAAACCTTCAGCAATGTTTGACATAACCGAAACACCTGCTTTACGAATCTGCTCCCGCAATCCGAAATCTCTCGCAAATGCACCACTACCGGTAATTTTGTAAATTGAGTTAGTCAGTGTTCTCCCGTTTTGCCATGCTTCAATATCTTCAAAACAATTAAATGTTGCCATCTTCATTTCTCCCTTCTTTATTAGTTTCGGGTTTGTAGCTTCTTATTAAAAACTTTAAAATATTTTTTATATCTTTTATTTAACTAGAAACCCGAAACCAGAAACCCGAAACATTTTAATAATTTATTTTCATCGCTGCGCGCACGATTTTCATGGTTTCCTGGGCGGAGGCGAGGGCTTTCTGGTCGCCGGCCTGCGTGATTTTCAGGAACAGATCCGGGTCTTTCAATATTTCCTCCCGTTTCTTCCAGATCGGTTCCATCGCCGGGAGGAGGTAACGAAGAAGCTCTTTTTTACAATCGGTACAGCCGATCGCGGCGCTCCGGCATTCGGGCTGGATCCGTTTCCGGATTTCCTCCGGGGTGTAGATCTTGTGCAGGTGGTAAAGGATGCAGACATCCGGGTTGCCGGGGTCCTTCCGGTAGGCCCGGGCGGGATCGGTGACCATCCGCTGGATTTTTTCCCTGACCACGGGTTCGGGGTCGGAGAGATAGATGGAGTTGCCGAAGCTTTTGCTCATTTTTCGTCCGTCTATCCCCGGCACCCGCGGGTAAGCCGTGATCATCGGCTCGGGGACGACCAGGTGATCCCCGTAGAAATTATTGAAGCGGCGGGCGATGTCCCGGGTCAGTTCCAGGTGGGGGAGCTGATCC
>JAQTNV010000037.1 GCA_028713675.1 bacterium | reverse complement strand
GTGGTCCGGGTGGGGATGAAAGGGGATCGTTCTCCATTCATGGATGTTTACGCCTACGCGGCCCGCCGGCACATGAAAACCTTCGGGACCACCCAGCGGCAGATCGCCGCGGTCGCCTCCAAGAATCACTGGCATTCCACCATGAACCCGAATGCCCAGTATAACTTCGACATTTCCATCGAGGATGTTCTCAAAGACCGGCTGGTTTCCTACCCGCTGACCCGGAGCATGTGTGCCCCGATCGGGGACGGGGCGGCCGCGGCCATCCTGGTTTCCGAGGAAGTGGTCAAGCGGCTCGGGGTTTCCTCCCGGGCCATCAAAATTCGGGCTTCGGTCCTGGCCTCCGGGCGGGAGCGGGAGTGGGACGATATCGATATCTCCGTCCGGGCCTCGAAAATCGCCTATGAGCGGGCCGGCCTCGGGCCGAAGGATATCCAGGTCTGCGAGGTCCACGACGCTACCGCTTTCGGGGAGCTCGCCCAGACCGAGAACCTGGGCTTTTTCCCCAGGGGGGAGGGCGGGGTAAACGCCGAGCGGGGAGAGACCAAGATTGGAGGCAAAATCCCGGTCAACCCTTCCGGGGGTCTTTTGTCCCGCGGTCATCCCATCGGCGCTTCCGGAATCGCGCAGATCCATGAGCTGACCACCCAATTGCGCGGGGAGGCCGGGAAAAGGCAGGTGGCGGGGGCCCGGATCGCCCTGGCCGAGAACGGCGGCGGCGTCATCGGTAACGAGGAAGCCGCGATGTGCATCCATATCCTGGAGAAATTGTAGGTAGCGTGATCTATAAATCGTAGACGGTAGACGGTATACGGCATACCGGAAAGGAAATATAAAAGAAAATCATTAACTATACGAGAATTTATTTGGAAAGCAGGATTTCGAATAATCAAATATCAGGAATTTATTCCTGCTTTTCCCCGTCTACTGTCTACCGTCTGCCGTATACGGGTTTAAGAGGAGGTTCAAATCATGAGCCAGCTTAATTTCGACCAGGACGAGCGTTTCGATTTTGACGACAACTTCCCCAGTCTCGCGGCCCTCGCCAAGTACGAGCCCACGATTGTAGAGAGGGTCCGGAAGTCCTGGGAAGATGAGCGGCATTTCGTCCGCGAGCACCTGGCCCCCCTGGTGCTTTCCGAGGACCTTCAGCACGCGCAGAACCCCGATCACATCAGCTGGGAAATGCTCCGGCTGGCCGGCCGGCACGGACGCCTGGTCCAGTATATCCCCGGATTCATGGGGGGAAAGGGGAACTCTCTCGGCATCTCCATGATGGTCAACCTGGAGGAGCAGGCCTCGGTCGATTGCGCCTTCTGCGGGATGATGGGGGGGCACGGCCTGGGCCTCGCGGCCGTGTTCATGAGTCTTAACCTGGGGGTTCTCCGGCGGGTGGCGGACCGGATCGCGGAGCATCAGAACGACGAAAAACCCTACGTGATCGACTGCGCCATCACCGAACCCACCGCCGGAACGGACGTGGAGGAGGTCGAGCTTTATCCCAAGGCCCGGCTCATGTGCCAGGCCAAACACGCCTCCGGCGGGGCGGTACTGAACGGCCGCAAGGTCTTCATCAGCACCGGCCACATGGCCACGGATCATATCGTGATCATGCCCTTCGACCAGAAGAACGCTGAAAATACCATGGGGTGTTTCCTGGTTTCGAACGGCACCCCGGGGTTTTCGCTCGGCCGGATGGAAAGAAAGATGGGACAGCGGGCCGGCTCCGCGAGCGAGCTGATCTTCGACAACTGCCTGGTCCCGGAGGAGAACATCCTGCTCGCCCAGGAACAGTTCCCGGAGGAAAAATTCAAGCAGCAGTTCAAGCTGGTCCTGCACGGGGTCCTCGGGATCACCCGGACCGCGGTCGGGGCCTGGTCCACCGGCACGGCCCGGGGAGCATTTGACCGGGCGCTTTACTTGGCCAAGCGGATCAAGTACAAGGGCCGGACTTTGATTCACCAGCAGTGGGCCCAGGCGTTTCTTACCAACATGCACATCAACGTGATGATGGCCCGCGGGGCCTATCTCAATTCGCAGTTCGTGCTGATGCGGGGGTTCGAGAGAATCCCCCTGGTGATAGGATTTCCTTCGTGGATGAATGATTCCGCTATTCTCTACTGGCTTTTTCGGCAAAACTGGTACCGGAAATTCCTGGGCTCGCGTTGGATGCACGGCCAAATTATGGATTACGTCAGGTCCTCTATCTCGGAGGATCAGGACGCGCGGGTTCAGCAGATGTCCTCCCTGGCCAAGGTGGTGGGCTCGGACATGGCGATGGAAAACTGCCAGCTCGCGACGGAATTTCTCGGGCAGGCCGGGCTCCGCCACGACCAGGGGGTGGAGAAGATCTTCCGCGACGCCAAGCTCCTCCAGATATTCGAAGGCACCAATCAGCTGAATCGCCTGAATATTTTTACGCATTATCTCGCCCGGCATATTCCCGGGGTGGAAGTATTCTAATTTAAGTATTAGACACGGATATTCATGGATTTTATGGATTTTCATTACAACAAATAATTTATGATCTGTGCTAATCCGTGTAATCCGCGTCTAAATAATCAGTAAGGGGGTGATTATGGGCACCGCAGACCAAGCCTGTCTCGCCGCTTTCCGGGAAACCGCGCAGAGGTTCGCCCAGAAAGAACTGAAAACCCGGGCTCTCGATTTTGACCGGTATCCCTACGCGGAATTCAACGCCGGGGTGGTCCGGGCGGCCCGGGAGGTGGGGCTTTCGCAGGTCCTCCTGCCCGAAGAACGGGGCGGTACCTGCCAGGGGATGGAGGTTTTCAGCGAGATTCTTTTCTTCCTGGCCGAGGCGGACGCCAGCGTCGCCGCGATTCTCCTGATCAACGCCCTGGGGCAGGGGGCGATCCTCAAGTGGGGAAAGCCTTCCCTGCAAGAAAAATATCTGTCGGCCGACCTCCTGGCATTTCCGGTTTATGATTCTCCCTCGGACCTGCCGAAGGGCATGGAAGCGGAGAAAAAGGGGAATGGCTATGTCCTCAAGGGAAAGGTGGAATACCTGGCCCTCGCCCCGGTAGCCGAGGCCGCGGTCATTCCCGCTGTCCTCAAGGGGACGGAAAAAATCGCTTTTTTCCTGGTTGATCTTAATAACCCGGGGATATCCAGGAGTGCACCGGTCCTGAGCCTCGGTCTCCGGGGCGTCCCGGCGGCGGATCTGGAAACCGCGGGCCTGGAGGTTCCGGCCGATAATTTGCTCTGTCCCGATGCCGGCTCTGAATACCCCGGTCTCGCCGCGAGGTTCCGCCCGGCCGCCGCGGCCCTGGCCGTGGGGGTCGCCGCCGGTTCCTACGAGGCAGCCAAAGCCTACACCCGCGAACGTTACCAGGCCGGCAAGATTATTATCGATCACGAAATGGTCAGACTGCTGCTTTCCAACGTGGCCGTCATCGCGGAGTCCGGAAGGACCATCTTTGGTGCCATGGCCCGGGCCGTGGACGAAGGACGGGAAGAACTGCTGGGGGAAACCGGCCTGATCCTTTCCACCGAATTGGCCAGCCGGGCCGTCTCGGACGGGGTCCAGGCGCTCGGAGGCTATGGCTACATCGAAGACTACGGCCAGGAGAAAAGGATGCGCGACGCCAAACAGATCGAGTCCTTTTTCGGACCCGCTCCGGTGAAGCGCCTGGAACTCCTGGAGGGGATCATCCGCCGGGAAAAGTGATCTGGTAGGGCAAGGCTTCAGCCTTGCTTGTTTAAAAAGAAAGGAGTTAATCATGAAGATCAAAAAATTAATTGAATATGAGATCACCCGGCATCCGCTCAAGGAATTCCAGAACCTGGCCTTTTTCTGCTCGGAAACCGGGGCGTGCAAACTTGAAGAGGTTGATCGGGATCAGTTTCAGAAGCTTAAGGAGATCCTGAATCTGAGAGGGAAAAAAGGCCTGGAGCTGGTCCAGATCTTTTTCGGAAAAGACGGGGCGATAGCGATCTGGAAGCGAAAGATAAAGCAGGAACAATAGGCTCAGGTTTTCAGGTTCAAGGTTCAACGTTCACGGTTAAAGGTTAAAAAATCATGGGTTTTAACTCTGAACCGTGAACCCTGAACGGTGAACCTAAATGGTTTCGAAAAACCAATGATCACCTCCAAAGAAACAAACGGTCTTCGTCTCCTCACCTACGGGATTTATTTCCTGGGATGCCGGGCCGGCGACAGCGTTAACGGGATGATCGCCTCCTGGGTCATGCAGGTATCTTTCCAGCCCCGGCTCATTGCCGTGGGGGTAAAGAAGGAACGCCGCTCCCATGATCTGATCAGAGACGGCGGAGTGTTTTCACTTTGCGTCCTGGATAAAAACCAATCCGGCCAGATGGGATTATTCAAGGGCGAGAAAAGGATCGACGATAAAACCATCGAAGGTGTTCCCTATGAAAAACTCAAAACCGGCGCCCCGGTCCTGAAGGAATGCGTCGGTTTCGTGGAATGCAAACTGGTCCAGTCGGTCGAAACCGGCGACCATACCGTTTTTGTTGGTGAGGTAATTAATGAAGGAGTCAGGGGAGGGGACCCACTGACAACCTGGGATCTCGCGGGGCATTATTACGGGGGATAAGAAAACCGGCAGAATAAATAATGGAGGATATATGGGCGGAATAAAGAAAATGTTGATTGTGCTGGTTATCCTGATTCTTTTTCTTTTGGGACTTCTGGCCGGCGCGATCTCATATACGGTAATACCGACCAAAGGCGCGAAAATCGGGAAATACCCCAGCCCGCAAAAGGCCTTGCTGGTGATTGATATTCAGGAGGATTATACCGGGACCGCGGCCAAGCCCCCCTTTCCTTTACCGGACTCGGAAAAATTGATTACCGTCGCAAATAAACTGATTGAAAGCGCGTCCAAAAATAATGTTGTGGTTGTTTATATTAAGCAGGAATTCTCCGGCTTTTGGGGGATGATATTCTCCCGGGCTTTTACCAAAAGTACTGGCAGAAAAGGAACACCGGGAGCGGAGATCGATAAACGAATCTCCCTGGTTTCCAATTATATTTTTCCCAAGCCGAAAGGAGACGCGTTTGCCAATCCGGAATTGGAGTCCTTTTTAATAAAAAATCAGATTAATGAGCTTTATCTCGTTGGTTTGGATGCCGAATATTGTGTTTATTCGACTGCCCGGGGGGCTTTGAACAGGGGATACACCGTGAACATCATCACCGACAGTGTCCTCTGGGACGGCCATATTCTCCAGACGGATGAAAAACGGGATAAGCTCATTAAAAAATATAAAGAAAGCGGCATTGTTCTGAGATCGAGCGGAGAATTTTTACAAAAAAACCCATAGAGAATAGTGGGTTGCTTTGCCCTCGTCATTCCGCACTTGCTTGTCCTCCGAAGCCTTAGCGAAGGGGGAATGCGGAATCCAGGATTTCATGTTTTTAAAGAATCTTTTGTCCATTGCTTTTAAAAAGACGGTGCCTGGATTCCTGCTTTCCTTCGAACATACTCATGACAAGTCGCAGGAATGACGATAAACGATGTAAAAGCCTTTTTGACATTGAATGTAGTAAAGACCGCCAAGAAGAGAAATAAAAATGAAAGAGGTTAAGGCCGGTTCGGATCTTCAATCAGTCCCTAGCATTGGTCCAAGCATGGAGAAGAAATTAATCAGCATCGGAATAAACCGCGTCAGGGATTTAAAAGGCAAAAATCCCGAATCGCTCTATCGAAAATTATGTGAAATGAATAAAAAACAGATTGATCGGTGCGTTTTGTATTCCTTCAGATGCGCGGTTTATTTCTCTGAAACCCCCAATCCTAAACCTCAATTATTAAAATGGTGGAATTGGAAGGATTGAGTCAGGGTACTGCAAAAAAGTTTTCCACCTTACCAACATCATTGACCACCGGCATGGGCGGGAGGCTTCTTAAGAAGAATTTCCCATAGCCCTTGGTGCGGAGACGCGGGTCGAGGAGGGCGATCACGCCCCGGTCGGTTTTCCGCCGGATCAGGCGCCCCACCCCCTGGCGGAGGAGCAGGACCGCCGCCGGCAGCTGGTAGCTTTGGAACGGATCTCTGCCGTTTTCCCGGATCTTTTCAATCCGTGATTCGATGATCGGTTCGCTGGGGACGTCGAAAGGCAGGCGGTCGATCACCACCAGGCTTAAAGATTCCCCCGGAACGTCCACCCCTTCCCAGAAACTGAAGGTGGCCAGCAGAACCGCGTCGCCTTTTTCCTTGAACTGGCGCAGGAGCTCGGCCTTGGGGGCCTCGCCCTGGATCAGGATTGGGTAGGGGATCTCCCCCTCCAAAAAGGTCGCGACGTAATTCAGGTTGGCGAAGCTGGTAAAAAGCAGGAAAGCCCGGCCCCGGCTGGCTTGGACCAGTTTTTCCATCTCTTGAGCCAGCGCTTCCTGATAAGAAGGCTGGTTGGGCTCCGGCATGGATTGGGGGAGATAGAGCAGGGCCTGGGTCTGGAAGTCGAAGGGGGAAGGGAAGGAATGGGCCTCGATCTCTTCCGGCAGGCCCAGCTGGGAGCGGAAGTAGGAAAAGTCCGCCTGGTTTCTTCCCGGGGTGGAAAGGGTGGCTGAGGTAAAGAGGATGTTCGGATAGAGCGGATAAAGTTTGTCCTGGAGTTCGGAAGAGATTTCGATCGGGGTGGCATGAAGGTTGAGGAACTGTGCGCGCCGCTCCACCCAGAAAATCAGGCCCGGATCTTCCCGCCAGATGATGGTTTCCAGGGCGATCGCGGTTCTTTCCGCCTGCTCGGAAAGAGCCGGCAGGTCTTCCTCCGCAACAGGCTTGACCTTCAGGCTCCTGACCCGGGAGGAGAGGGCGCGGATGGCTTCCGCCAGGATCTGGCCTTCGGCTTTTACCGCTTCGGCCGACTGTCCCGGCGCGAGCCGGCGGCGGAAATCCTCCGCGGGAAAGAGGCTGGAGAAGCTTTTCCAGGCGTTTTCCACCCGGGAGAGGATTGATCCCCAGAGGGTATCGGGTTTTTCGAGGATGATCTTCTGCGCCTGTCCCATGAGCCGGCGGAGATCAGCCTGGCCGAAGGTGACCCCCAGGATTTCGCTGGCGATCTCCTCCAAGTTGTGGGCCTCGTCCAGGATCAGAAAATCCGCCTCCGGCAGAAGACCGGTGGAAAGCTGGTCGCGGAGGGACAGGTCGGTGAGCAGGAGGTGATGGTTGGTGACGACCAGGTCGGACTGGGCCGCCCGGGTCCGGGCCCGGACGAGATAGCATTCGCTGAAAACAGGACAGCGTCCGCCCAGGCAGGCGTCGGGATGGGCGGAGAATTCTTCCCAGAAGGGGAGGTTCTCCGGAAGCGTGGAAAGCTCGGCGCGGTCCCCGGTTTTGGTCAGGCTTCCCCAGGCCAGAAATTCGGAAAGCAGCTCTCCAGACTCGGTGAAAAGCGAACGTTGGCGGGAAAGGGCGCGGTATTTCCGGAGGCAGAGATAGTTTTTCCGGCCCTTGAGTAGGGCCACGCTCGGGTCGGCCCCGGTCAATGATTTCAGCATCGGGATATCCTGGTCCAGCAGCTGGTCCTGGAGGTTTTTGGTGGCCGTGGCGATGATGGTTTTTTTTCCGGAAAGGACGGCCGGGACCAGGTAGGCCAGGCTTTTGCCGACCCCGGTCCCGGCTTCGATGACTGAAAAACCGCCGGAGTCGAAGAATTCCCGGACCCGCTCCGCCATTTCTTTCTGACCGGGGCGGAATTCCGGGCTGGCAATCACCGTGAAGATCCTGCCTTCGGGACCGAAAATGGAGGAAATATCTTCGGCGGCCGGAGGCCTGGTTTCCTCAGTTTTTTTCTTTCGAGACATTGGTTCTTAAATTATAAGACAATTCATTGCTTTTGGTTTTGAAATATCACCCTCACCCTTTCCCTCCCCCCTCGAGGGGGAGGGTGGGGGAGAGGGGGCCATAAAACGGATATATAAATCAATTCTTGATTTTGATTTTTTATCTGTTGTTGGCAATAAAATGGCTACCTTATGGAGTGCAATAGCCTTGTCCTCGAGCGAAGTGAAGGATTGCTATTGAAATGCATCAGCCCTTCGACAGCGCTCAGGATAAACCCTTCGACTCCGCTCAGGACAAGCAAGCTGATGCGGTCCAAAAACTTACCAGACCCCTCATCCTTTTCCTACTCCCCACTGGGGAGAAGGGAGGTTGAGAGGGAAATTTGCGTCTGAACGGAGATGAATTGGGGCTACTTGGGATTTTTGTTTTCTTCTTTGGCCGTGTCTTCCTTCCCCTGGTTGGGCCGGGAAAGGCGGGCCAGTTCTTCGGACATCTTCCGGACCCGGGCATCCACCCGGGCGTTGAGGGAACCTTCCTCCCATTTGCCTTCGGGGGTGCGTTTGCCGGCCGGGATCCCGGTCAGGACCTCCAGGGCCTCGTCGACGTGGGAAACGGCGATGATCCGAAACTTGCCTTCGGAAACGGCCCGGACCACCTCGGGCTTGAGCATGAGATTTTTCACGTTGGACTCGGGAACAATCACTCCCGGGACACCGTTGACCTTCTTGATCTTGCAGACCTCGAAGAAGCCCTCGATTTTCCTGTTTACCCCCCCGATCGGCTGGATCTCGCCCATCTGGTTGACCGACCCGGTAATGGCGATGCTCTGCCTGATCGGGGCTCCGGAAAGACTGGAAAGCAGGGCGATCAGCTCCGCCGCCGAGGCGCTGTCGCCTTCCACCCCTTCGTAGCTCTGCTCGAAACAGATGGAGGCGGAGAGAGAAAGGGGCTTGTCCTGGGCGTAACGGCCGGCCAGGAACCCGGAGATGATCATGATGCCCTTGGAATGGATTTTCCCTCCCAGGTCCGCCCGGCGCTCGATATCGATAATCCCCTCGCGGCCCAGGGAGACCGGGGCGGTGATGCGGTTGGGGCGGCCGAACATGTAGTTGCCCAGGAAGATGACCGAGAGGCCGTTGATCTGTCCGATCTTTTCCCCTTCCGCCTCCAGCAGGATATAGCCCCGGGCGATCATTTCCCGGACCTTTTCCTCGTAAAGGCTGGAACGGTAGATTTTTTCCTCCAGGGCTTTTTCCACGTTGGCGGCCTGGATTTCCCCGCTTCCGGATCTTTCCGCCCAGAGGTTGGATTCCACCAGGAGATCGGAGATATCGGAGAAGCGGGTGGAGAGCTTTTCCTGATCGTCGGAGAGCTCCGAGCCGAATTCGATCACCCGGGAAACGGCTTCCCGGGACAGGTGGCGGAGCTTCAATTCCCGGCAGCGGGAGGCGATAAAACCGGCATAAAGAGAAATTGCCTCGGGACTTCTCTCCATCTGGTAATCGAAAGCGGAATGAATCTTGAAAAGCTCCCGGAAGTCCGGGTCATGGGCGTAAAGGAGATAGTAGATCATGGGCTCGCCGACGATAATCACCTTGATATTGAAGGGAATGGGCTGGGGCTTGATCGTCTCGGTGGTGGCGAATCCCAGCTGTTCGGAAATGTCTTCGATCCGGATCTCTTCTTCCTTGAGGGCGCGCTTCAAGCCTTCCCAGGCGTAGTACCGGGTCAGGAGATCCCGGTCGTTCAGGATCAGGAACCCACCGTTGGCCCGGTGCAGGGCCCCCGGGCGGATCATGGAGAAGTCGGTAGTCAGCATCCCGAACTGGGCCTTCCGGTCCACCCGGCCGAAAAGATTGGGGAAAGTGGGGTTGGATTCGTAGACGATGGGGAGGCCCTTCTGCTCGGCGTTGTCCACTACGAGATTCACCGAGTAACGGTCGAAGGAGGGGGACATTTTCAGGAAGGGCAGGGGGGAAGGCTCTTCGGTCTTCCGGAAGTCATCGATATTCTGAAGGATGTCTTCCTTCACCGCTTTCAGGTAGGGCGGGATCCTGGAATGGTCCCGGTATTTCTCCTGGAGATCTTCGAGGATCTGCCCGACCGCGTTCAGGGCGATCTCGCGGTCGAGGTCCTTGACCCGGTCCCGGAGCTGGCGCTCGAAACGATTGATCTTCTTCAGGCCCTGATTCATTTCCTGCTGAAGCTCGGTCTGTCGTCCCTTGATCTCATCCTGCTTTTCCTTGCGGAGGGCGAAAAACTCCTCCTGGGTCAGGGGCTTGTTGTCCACCACCGGGAGGGCGACAAACCCCATCGGGGTGGACTGCAGGGAGAAGCCCTTGGCTTTGGCTTTTTCCTCGATCTCATGCACGATCCGGTTGCGTTCCTCGGTCAGGCTTTCCGCGATCTGGTTTTTCTGCTTCTCGTATTCATCGCTTTCGAAAACGCGGGCGATCTCGATTTTCAGATCGGAGACCAGGTTCTCCATGTCCCGTTTGAATTCCCGGCCTTTGCCGGCGGGCAGGCTGAGGGCGTCCGGGGCCAGGGGGTTGGAGAAGTTTTGGACGTAAACCCAGTCGTCGGGCACGGGCCTGGTCCGGGCCAGTTTTTCCACCGCCGCTTTCACCGTGGTGACCCGCCCGGTGCCGTGGGGGCCGGCGGCAAAAATATTAAACCCGTGCTCGGTTATTCCCAGGCCGAATTCGATGGCCCGGACGGCGCGCTCCTGGGCGATCACTTGGTCCAGGGGACCCAGTTCCTTGGTGCTCTGGCAGGTAATGTCGTTGGGGTCGCAGATTCTCCGGATTTCGGCGGGCTTAAGTACTCGGATCATAGATAATTTAAGAAGGTTTTTTGGTTGCGGTTACGCGGCTTGTTTTGGTTGCGTTATTAGGTTTCGGTTGGAAGCCGAAGGACTCAACCGACACACGAAACGAGCAGCGCAACCTATCGACGCAACCCGGCAATTTAAATTTCGCCATATTAAAAAATTAAGAATTAATATATCAACTTATTCAGCGGGTATTCAATGATTCCCATGGCCCCGGCCCGTTTTAAATTCGGGATCATCCGGCCGACCTGTGATTCGTCGGCAATTATTTCCAGCGCGACCCACTTGGGATCGGTCAGGTTGGAGATGGTCGGGTTCTTCAGGGCCGGGAGCAGGGACATGACCTGCTTGAGCTTGGCCCGGGGGACGTTCATTTTCAGCCCCACCCGGGAGCGGGCGGCCAGGGCTCCGGACAGAAGCATGACCAGGTTTTCGATCTTCTGGCGCTTGGCGGGATTTTGAAAAGAGACGGGGTTGGCGATGACCACGGTGGTGGAGATCATGACCACGGCAAGCTCTTTCAGGTTGTGGGCACGGATGGAGCTCCCGGTTTCCGTGAGCTCCACGATCGCGTCCGCGAGGAGAGGCGGTTTGACCTCGGTGGCTCCCCAGGAAAATTCCACCTCGGCTTTAATTTTATTGGCCTTTAGAAACTTCCGGGTCAGGTTGACCACTTCGGTGGAGATGCGCTTTCCCTTCAGGTCTTTAATGGTGCGGATGGGGGAATCCTTCGGCGCTGCCACCACCCAGCGAACCGGATTGAGCCCGGTTTTGGCGTAGTTAAGCTCGGCTACTTCCTTGACCTTGACCCCCTGTTCCCGGACCCAGTCCCGGCCGGTGATCCCGGCGTCAAAATCCCCTTTGGCGACATAGCGGGGGATCTCCTGGGCGCGAAGGAGGAAGCCTTCCAGCTCGGGATCGGCGAAATAGGGGATATAGGAACGTTCCCGGACGGTCATCTCGATCCCGGCCTGCCGGAAAAGCTTCATAGTGGATTCCTTGAGACTCCCGGAAGGGAGGGCCAGTCGGATTTTCACTTTTTCTCCTTGGTTAATTCCCGGATCGGATAGCCCCGGTCCAGGATTAATTTTAACGTTTCCCGCGTGACTCGATAAGTACCAGTTTTGGTGGCGATAAAACCGCCCTGCTTTTTCAGAAAGGCGAAGATCTCGCCTTCCGCGACCTGGTCTTCGATCTCAACCTCCACCATTCCCGTCCCCCAGAGGTAATCGTCAATTTCACTGTCGGAAAGCTTCTTCATCAACTCACGATTTGCGGTTAATTGCGAAACCCAGGTTTTACGGATTATTATGTCAAGACTATGTTGAAGTCAAGTTGCAAATCCCGCCTCCTGGCCCGGGAGATTTTCCCCGTTCTGGGTTTGGGCCTGGCGTTTTATCTGGCGGCAGTGGCGCTGGGCTGCGGGCCCAAGATGGTGATCCGGGATGGCAGGAGAATCCCCATGGAAGTGGCGGCGAAAATGGATTTTGCCCAAGCCGAAGCCAAGTTTCAACTCAAGGATTGGGCGAAGTCCTACCCGGAGTTTGAGCATATTCTGGGAACCTATCCCGAAAGCAAACTCGCGGACCAGGCCTTTTTCCGGATGGGGGAGATCCGGTTAAATGAAAAGAATTATCCGGAAGCCCTGACCCTGTTTGTCGAGTTTGTCCGAAAATTCCCGATGAGCGATCTCACCCGGAATGCCCTCATCCGCCAGGCTCTTTGCTATCATCAACTCGGCCGGGAGCAGGAAACGGTTTCCATCCTCTCCGAGACCCGGGAATCGGTGGACGAAAAGGAACGGTCGACCCTGGATTATATTCTCGCCCAGGGTTATGAAAAATTGGGTCGATCCGACCAGGCTTTGCTTTTTTACCAGAAGGCCCTGCCTTATCTGGAAGGCGATAAGGCGGACGAAGTCCGGAAAAAAGGTGTGGACATTATCCGAAACAAGTTATCGGAAGATGAACTGGAACGGATACTCAATGATCTTATCCCTGAATATTTTTTAGCGGAGGCGCTGATCGAGCTTGCCCATCGGAAGATTGACCGCCAGGACTGGAAGGGGGCGGACAAACTTCTCGCGGATGAGCTCGGAAGCACCAAGGCCTTTTACCGCCGGGGGGAAGTGGAATCCTTTCTGGCCAATATCAAGGACTGGAATGCGGCCAATCCCAACCGGATCGGGCTGATTGTGCCCCTGTCCGGACGCTATCAGCCGTTTGGAGA
The DNA here is from genome assembly GCA_028713675.1 of bacterium. GTDB lineage: Bacteria > Desulfobacterota > JAPLJL01 > JAPLJL01 > JAPLJL01 > JAPLJL01. The sequence continues at coordinate 18,309 of JAQTNV010000037.1, read as the reverse complement.
ACAGGCTTTAAAGGGGGTTCTCCTGGCCGCGGGGGTTTTTGGCGGGGATTCCCCCCAAGGGGGGACTTTCCAGGTGGTGATTCAGGATGCGGAAAGTGATCCCCAGGCGGCTACCCGCGCGGTCGAGAACCTGGTCCTCCGGGACCATGTCCTGGCGATTGTCGGGCCGTTGCTTTCTCCCACTTCCGAAGCGGCTTCCCGCCGGGCGGAAGTTTTGAAGATCCCGCTCATCTCTCTTTCCCAGAAGGAGGACCTGACCAAGTCCCGGCGGTATGTTTTCCGCCTGGGACTCACCCATTCCCAGCAGGTGGAATCCCTGGTCGCCTACGCGATGGATACCCTGGGAATGCGGAAATTCGCCATTCTTTACCCCAAGGATTCTTACGGGGAGGATTTTATTTTCCGCTTCTGGGATGAGGTAAAAAAGCGGGGAGGGGAGATCCGGGGGGTGGAGGGATATGATCCCAAAAGCACTGATTTCGGGGACCAGATCAAGGCCCTGGCCGGGATTTCCGAACCCAACCAGGATGAGGTTAAACTCTTTGAAAAAGCCGGGATTGAGCTTACCCCCATCGTTGATTTCGACGCGGTTTTTATCCCTGATTCCTACCGGAATGGAGGGTTGATCGCTCCCCAGCTGGCATATTACGGCGTCACCGACGTCAAGATTTTAGGGACCGGCAGTTTTAATCACCCGGACTACCTCCGCCTGGGGAAACCCTACGTGAACGGGACAATCCTGGCTGACGGCTTTTTCCGGGAAAGCGGGCGGCCGGCGACCCGGGAGTTTTACCAGAAATACCAGGGAGCCTACGGGGAAGATCCCACTCTCATTTCCGCCCAGGCTTTTGACGTGACCAGACTGCTGATCACCCTGTCACGTCATTTCGGGGTGAAGGATCGGGAGTCCCTGCGGGAGAGCCTGCTGGGGGTGGAAGGCTTCCCCGGGGCAACCGGGAACATCAAATCCTCCCCCAACGGGGAACTGATACGTCCTTTGTTCCTGTTGACGGTAACCGGAGATGAATTCGAAGAAATCGAGTAAGAAGGGGCCGGACGTCCGGGTTATTCTTTATTCCGGCAAGGGCGGGGTGGGCAAAACCACGGTTTCGGCGGCCACCGGTCTCCGAACCGCGGAGCTCGGCCGCAAAACCGTCCTGATCTCCACCGACCAGGCCCACAGTCTCTCGGATATCCTGGAGGTGGAGCTTTCCGGGTCGCCGACCAAGGTGGCCCCCGGGCTCGACGCCCTGGAAATCGATCTGGACCTGGAGCTTCGTAATTACTGGGGCGAGATCCAGAATTACGTGTCCGCCTTCTTCCGAGGCCAGGGTTTTGAAGAGCTGGTGGCGGAAGAGTTCGCGATCCTGCCCGGGCTGGAGGAGCTTTTTTCCCTTTTGAAACTGAATCAGCTGGTTCGGGAAAAAGAATACGAAGTCGTGATCATCGATTGCGCCCCCACGGGGAACACCATCCGGATGCTTTCCTTCCCGGACATGATCAGGTGGTACATGGATAAGTTCTACCCACGCGACCGGATGCTCTTCAAACTGCTCCGGCCCCTGGCGGAAAAGATCAGCAAGGTTCCGATGCCCAACGACGAGCTGATCAGCTCAGCCGAGGTACTTTACCAGGAGGTCCTGGAGGCGGCCAAGATTTTGACCAACCCCGCCATGGCTTCGGTCCGCCTGGTGGCCAACCCGGAAAAAATCGTTCTCCGGGAAACGGAGCGGGCCCTGACCTATCTCTGCCTGTACGGCTACTCGGTGGACGGAGTGATCGTTAACCGGGTTCTGCAGGATTCCCAGGGCAATGAAGCCTTGAAATCCTGGCAGGCGGTTCAGAACGCTTACCTGGAAAGAACCCGGTCCTATTTCTATCCGCTTCCGGTCCTGGTCCAGCCGCTCAACTTCGGGGAAATCCTGGGGATTCCTTCCCTTCGGAAGGTGGCCCATACCTTGTTCGGTGAGAAGGACCCGGCCCGGGTGATGTACAATGGACAGCCGATCGGCATCAAGCGGGTGAATGGCGGCTACACGCTTTCGATCAAGCTCCCGGCGGCCCGGAGGGAGGAAATCGAGCTCTGGAGAAAAGGGGACGAACTGGTCTTGAAGTATCAGGGGGTAAAACGTAACATATTCCTGCCGAGAACCCTGGCCGCCCTGGTGATGCAGGAGGCCGAGTTCGGAGAGCAGACCCTGCGGCTTTCTTTCCAGAAGAAGGAGGAGAAATGAGCCCGGCCCGGAAGCAGGCCAAACCTGATCACGTCCAGGATTTAAGGGAAATCCAGGAGCATTTTTTCCGTGCCCAGGAAGAGGCCTTGAAAGGGGTGGTGGGCCTGGTCGAGCTGGCCGGACAGGTGCTGGAAACCAGTTCCGCAAACCCGGCCTGCGAATCGCTGGTCACGACCCTGGATTCCTTCCGGGATTTCCTGGTCACTCTTGAAGAGGCGGTCGCGGTTTCGCCTTCTGGCGCCGGCCGTTCCCGGAAGAAACCCGCCGGTTCCCGCAAGACGAAAAAGAGCGGCGCTCCTTCCCCGGTTCGGACCAACCTGGCCAAGGTGGTAATAAAATAAATCCTTTTCTGAAAATATCGGGAGCTGTCCGCAATTCAAGTTCTGAAAAACTTCGGGAAATGGTAGCCGCACCCTTTAGGGTGCGTTTTTTTTGAATGGTGAGATTCGCGGCTGAAGCCAGCGCCTGCCTTGTTATGACTTAATTTGTATTAATCCGCATCCACCGGCTTTTTGCAGTTCCGGCAGGTTTTCGCTCCGCGGAACAGCTTGTAACCGCAACCCGGGCAGATATATCTTTTTTCTTCTTCCTCGATAACTTTTTCTGTTCCAATCTCACGCCATCTCGGCACTACCCGCAGAATGACCTTTTTCCCCACGGGCAGAGGGAAATTCTCGATATGCTCGCAGGGAAAATCTTTGCACTGGTGGCAGCCCTCATATCCTTTCTGCGTGGTGCAATCCTTGATGAAGCAGGCTTTGCAGTAGGTGAAAACCTTGCCTGACCGGCAGCCCTGGCATTGGATTTCCTCCACGGGCAGGTTGTAAACGGTCGTCAGCCGTTCCTTAAATTTGAGGTTGTTGTCCCGATCGGCGATCAGGATCCCGCAGACCCCGCAGTAAAGCCCGCAGGGAGGCATCAATTCTTTTCGGATCGTCATAAATATCTCCTCTTTTAATTGACGATTTTAGATTGCCGATTGACGAATGGAAACAAAATAATAAAACCGAAGTTGTTTTTCAGTAGGGGCGGGGTTGATCCCCGCCCGAAGAACATTTTCTCAGGGAGGGCACCAGGCCCTCCCCTACATCTACTTCTACGTCTTGGGGATTTCGGAGTGGTATTCCTGGATGGTCTTGACGGTGAGGCCTTTTTTCCGCATCGCCTCGATCGCCCCCACGGCCACGGCGGCTCCGGCGGTGGTGGTGATCAGGGGAATACTGTAGGCGATCGCGTTGGTGCGGATGGCGACTTCGTCCTGCTTGGGGGTTTTCCCGCTCGGGGTATTGATAATCAGATGCACATCCCGGTTCTTGATGTAATCCGTGATGTTGGGGCGGCCTTCGGAAACCTTTAATACCCCTTTGACCGGGATATCGTTGATCCGGAAAATCTCGGCGGTGCCTTCGGTGGCCAGGATCTGGAATCCCAGGTCGGAGAGGCGCTTGGCGACCGAGATCATCGGGCGTTTGTCTTTGTCCCGCAGGCTGATAAAAACATTGCCGGAGAGCGGCAGGTTGGTCCCGGCCGCGATCTGGCTCTTGGCGTAGGCCATTTCGAAGGTGGAGTCGATTCCCATGACCTCGCCGGTGGATTTCATTTCCGGGCCCAGGATGGTGTCCACCCCGGCGAAGCGGATGAAGGGGAAAACCGATTCCTTCACGGCCACGTGGTTGATTTTGACTTCCTTGGTGAAGTTCAGCTCTTTCAAGGTCTTGCCGCACATGACCTTAGTGGCGAGGTTGGCCAGGGAGACCCCGACCGCCTTGCTGATGAAGGGAACAGTCCGGGAAGCCCGGGGATTGACCTCGAGAATATAAATGAGGTTGTCCTTGACCGCGAACTGGATATTCATCAGGCCCTTGACCTGCAGTTCGAGGGCGAGGGCGACGGCCTGCTCGCGGATCTGGTTGACGATCTTCCGGCCGAGGGAGTAGGGGGGGAGGGACATGGCGGCGTCTCCAGAATGCACGCCGGCCTCTTCGATATGCTCCATGATCCCGCCGATCACCACGGTTTCCCCGTCCGCGATGGCGTCCACGTCCACCTCGATCGCGTCATCCAGGAATTTGTCCACCAGCACCGGGTGTTCCGGGGTGACCTTGATCGCGAGCTGCATGAACTTCTCGAGTTCCTTGTCGTCGTAAACTATTTCCATCGCCCGTCCGCCCAGGACGTAGGAAGGCCGGACAATCACCGGGTAACCGATTTCCTTGGCAATCCCCTTGGCTTCCTCGAAAGAAAAAGCCGAGGCGTTGGGAGCCTGGAGGAGATTCAGTTTTTTCAGGAGGACCCGGAAACGCTCCCGGTCCTCGGCCCGATCGATGGAGTCGGGCGTGGTCCCGAGGATTTTCACCCCCGCTTTTTCCAGGGGCACGGCCAGGTTCAGGGGGGTTTGACCGCCGAGCTGAACGATCACCCCGAGGGGTTTTTCGGCCGCCACCACGGCGAGGACATCCTCCCGGGTCAGGGGCTCGAAATAGAGCCGGGTGGAGGTGTCGTAATCGGTGCTAACGGTTTCCGGGTTGGAATTGATGATGATGGATTCATACCCGAGTTCCTGGATGGCATAGGAGGCGTGCACGCAGCAGTAATCGAATTCGATCCCCTGGCCGATCCGGTTGGGGCCGCCCCCGAGGACGATGACCTTGGGCTTTCCGCTCGCCCGGTTTTCGTCTTTTTTATCGTAGCTGGAATAAAAATAAGGATGCTCGGCGCGGATTTCCCCGGCGCAGGTATCCAGGAGTTTGTAGACCGGGCGGATCTCCAATTCCTGCCGGAGCTGGAAGATCTCCTCTTCTTTCCGGCCCAGAAGGTAGGCGAGCTGGATATCCGAGAACCCGTCGCGCTTGGCCCGGTGCAGGATCTCCCGGGGAACGGATTTAAGCTCTTTTCCCCGGTGAGCGCCGACTTCCTTGGCCAGATCCATGATTTCCTTCATCTGGTAAACAAACCAGCGGTCGATTTTGGAAAGGTTGCTGATTTCTTCCACGGGCATTCCCTTTTCTAAGGCGGTCTTAATATAAAAGAAACGCTCGGCATTGGGAACAATGAGTTTTTCCCGAAGCTTGACCTGGTCGATGCTTTCGGGGTCGATGTCCTTGCCGTCGAAACCGAAACCGTAACGGCTGATCTCCAGGGAGCGGATGCCCTTCTGCAGGGCTTCCTTGAAATTGCGCCCGATGGCCATGGCTTCGCCCACGGATTTCATGGCGGTATTGAGAACGGGATCGGCCTGGGGAAATTTTTCGAAAGTGAAACGGGCGATTTTAAAAACGCAGTAATCCACCGTGGGTTCGAAAAAGGCCTTGGTGGTGCCGGTGACGTCGTTCATGACCTCGTCCAGGGTCAAACCGACGGCCAGCTTGGTGGCCACCCGGGCGATCGGGAAGCCCGTGGCCTTGGAAGCCAGGGCCGAACTGCGGGAAAGCCGGGGATTGACCTCGATGATCACGATGTCGCCGTTTTCGGGGTTGCCGGCGAACTGGATGTTGGCTCCCCCTCCGGTGATCCCGATCTTGCGGATGATCCGCTTGGAATGATTGACATATTCCATGTATTCCTTGGTGGTGAGCGTCTGGGAAGGGGCCACCACTGTGGAATCACCGGTATGCACCCCCATCGGGTCCACGTTTTCCATCGAGGTGATCATGATGACATTGTCTGCCGAGTCCCGGAGGACCTCGAACTCGATCTCTTTCCAGCCCAGGACCGACTGCTCGACCAGGACCTGGTGAATCGGGCTGATGTTCAAGCCCTTGGTCAGGGCGGGCTCAAGTTCCTGGGCGTTGTACACGATCGAGCCGCCCCAGCCCCCCAGGGTGAAGGCCGGGCGGATGATGGTCGGGAGGCCGACTTCCTGGGCGATTTTGATTCCCTCTTCCAGGGAATGGGCGATTCCGCTCTTGGGCACCTTCAGCCCGATCTCCTGCATGGCGTTGCGGAAAAGCTCGCGGTCCTCGGCCCGGCTGATCGCTTCGGCGCTGGCCCCCAGCACTTCCACTTTATAACGGTCGTAGACTCCCTCGCGGGCCAGGAAAACCGCGGTGTTCAGGCCGGTCTGCCCGCCCAGGGTGGGCAGAATGGCATCCGGCCGTTCGCGGATGATGATTTTTTTCACCATTTCGGGGGTGATGGGTTCGATGTAGGTGCGATCGGCCATCCGCGGGTCGGTCATGATGGTGGCCGGGTTCGAGTTAACCAGGACGATCTCGTAGCCTTCTTCCCGTAACGCCTTGCAGGCCTGGGAACCGGAGTAATCAAACTCACAGGCCTGGCCGATGATGATCGGGCCGGAACCGATGATCAGGATTTTTTTTATATCGTTGCGTTTCGGCATATTAAGGCGCTCAGCTGCCTGACATCTGGATAAATTTTTCCAGATAGGGGTTGGGACGATAATTCTCATCCCGGGTGGGGAAAAATTGGATTGAGAAAGCCGGCTGATCGGTGAACGCGATCCCTTCGATGGTTTTATCGTTCAGGTGGGCGTGGGTCACGGCCAGGTTTCGGGGCAGGGACTGGGCGTCGACGCAGAAGCTGTGATGCTGGGAAGTGATCAGCGATTGTTTTTTCCCGGTTTCCACCACGGGGTAATTCACCCCCCGATGCCCGAGTTTCATCCGGAAGGTGCGGGCGCCCCCCGCCAAGGCCAGAAGCTGGTGGCCGAGGCCGATTCCGAAAATGGGTTTTTTCCCCAGAAGCGAACGGATGGTTTTCACCGCGTCGGGGAGTCTCTCGGGATCGCCCGGGCCGCCGGAAAGGAGGATGCCGGCGGGATTCTTTTCCAGGATCTTTTCCGGGCCGGAGCCGGGCGGATAGCATACCCAGGAGGCTCCCAGGTCCCGCAGCTGACCCAGCAGGGATTTCTGAATTCCGAAATCGATAATGGCGATTTTATGCCGGCCGGAGGTTTTTTCTTCCCGGATTTCCTGCGCCCCGGTTTCCGCCGTCAGGTTCCCGCTGTAGGGGGAGGCGGACTGGGCCAGTTCCTTTTTAAGTTTTTCCGGATCAGAGCCATCGGTGGCCACGATCCCGGTCATTTCCCCGTGCTCACGCAGATGAATGGTCAGGGCCCGGGTGTCCACATCCTTGATGCAGACGACCCGGTTTTTTTCGAGGAACTGATCGAAACTGGCCTGGGCCCGGAAGTTGCTGTAGATCGGGGAAAGATCCCGGACAATCAGGGCGCGGGGCCAGACCCGGGGGGATTCGGGATCTTCATCGTTAACGCCGTAATTCCCAATCAGGGGATAAGTCAGGGTCAGGATTTGGCCGGCGTAAACCGGGTTGGTCAGCGTTTCCTGGAAGCCGACCACCCCCGTATAAAAAACAACCTCCCCAAAAGCCTTTCCGGGGAGGTTGTGGCTAACCCCTTCAAACGCGGTTCCATCTTTAAGAATGATCCAGGACTTCATTGTCTATTTTTAGCGGAAGTTTATAACACAACTGGAGAAAGAAAGGAAGGGTTAAATCACAAAAATAAAATGCTGATGCCGTTCCAGCCGAAATACGCTCCGAACCCGATGAGGGCGAGGGCGCAAAAGACCAGGATTCCCCGGTAGATCGGGTCGCTGATCAGTTTGCGCCCGAAGGTAACCAGGGCCGAAATCAGGCTATACCAGGAAAGATCGGAAAGGATGTGACCGGAGAAAAAGGTCAGGATTCCCAGGTTTCCGTAGGCGCGGGAAAGGGACAGGAAGTTAAGCCCGATCGTGGCCCACCAGATGATCCAGAAAGGATTTGAAATGGAGGTTAGGATCCCGGCCGGGACCGGGTGAAGGGAAGAGACCGGAGCATCATTTTTAATATTGAGGCTGGCGGTTCGGGCTTCCCGGAGCATTCCGATTCCCATGAAGGCGAGCATGCCCGCCCCGGCCAGGGAGATAATTCCATTGAAGAGTTCGTGGCTCAGGAATTTGGCAAAACCCAGAACGAGGAGGATCAGGAGCAGGCCTTCCAGGATTCCGTGACCCAGGACCAGGAGGGGGCCGGCCCAGAAGCCGCGTTTGGAACTGGAAGTGATGGCGTAAACCAGGACCGGCCCGGGGATCATGGCCCCGGAAAAACCGATCAGGAAGGCGCTGAAAAAAATCCCGGGAAGGGTCATTAGTTGAATTCTAATTGATTAATCCGGATTTCCAAGACGGGAAAGGCAAAACCCTTAACGACGTAGCGGATGTTGTAGCTGATTGTGTAGGGGCGGGGCCTGTCCCCGCCCGGGATAGGGAGGGCATAAAGCCCTCCCCTACGAGCGGATTCCAGGAAAAGAGGGGCGGGCTTTACCTGCCCTGAGCGATTTATCCCGAGTTTTATCGCAGGAAGCCGAAGGGTGCCTGCCGGGTTGTCACATGAATTCTTTAATCTGGTCCATCAGCTTCTGGAACTCGGGGATGGTGAGTTGCTGGCTGGCGTCGCAAAGAGCGGTTTTGGGGTTGATATGCGCCTCGATCAGGAGCCCGTCCGCGCCGGCGGCCAGGGCGGCCCGGCTCATCGGGGGGATCAGTTTCTTGACCCCGGTGGCGTGGCTCGGGTCGGCGATGATCGGGAGATGACTCAGGTTTTTGACCAGGGCCACCGCGGTGAGATCCAGGACATTCCGGTAGGCGGTTTCGAAAGTGCGGATGCCTCTTTCGCAGAGAATCACCCGAGGATTGCCGAAGCTCATGATGTATTCGGCCGAAAGTAGGAATTCCTCGATCGTGGCGGAAGGGCCGCGTTTCAGCAGCACGGCTTTCTTGATTTTGCCCAGTTCCTTGAGCATGTCGAAGTTCTGCATGTTGCGGGCGCCGACCTGGTAACAATCGATATCGTATTTGGCGAAGAGCTCCATCTGGCCGATATTCATGATTTCCGTGACAATGGGAATTTTCACCTCTTTCCGGGTTTCCGCCAGGAACTTGAGGCCTTCTTCACCCAGGCCCTGGAAGGCGTAGGGGCTGGTGCGGGGTTTGAAAGCCCCGCCCCGGAGGATCTGGGCTCCCGCGGCTTTCACCCCCCGGGCGCTTTCCAGGAGCTGTTCCCGGGTTTCCACGGCGCAGGGTCCGGCCATGATCACCGGCTTTCCTCCTCCAATGGTGACGTCTCCCACCTTGATCTTGGAATTCTGCGAGTGGAATTCCCGGCTGACTTCTTTGTATTTCGAGGACACCCGTTTGACCTGGTCAACCCCTTCGAGCATGAATTCGCTTTCCTCCAGCTTGGCGGTATCTCCCCGGACTCCGATCAGGGCGGAGATGCCCTTGTCCAGGTGGGGTTCGTTCCCGGCCTTCCGGATTTTGTCGATTACCGCTTGAATCTCGGCTTCAGTGGCGGATTTCTTCATCAGAATAATCATCGAAAGTCCCTCCTGTTAAAAAAACAAAATTATTCCCCAGAAATATAATACAAACTTTTTTACGGGTAAATGGTCGGATGAATCAAGCCCGCCTATATAATCAGGAACCATTGCCCCCAGCCGATGGTCAAAAATTCAAAGGGTTCTCCAATGGAGATATTGCCGAAGATAGCGGAGAATTTCAGGAAATGAAAATCCAGTCAAGTATTGCCGGCTTGATAAAAAGCCGGTCTCAGGTCTCCCGGATGTTTTCCTATATTGCTCTGGTGGTCTTGATCGGTTTCGTTGATTTTTTGACCGGGATCCAGGTCTCAGTTTCAACCTTATACCTGATCCCCATCGCCATGGCCGCCTGGTTTTCCGGGAGGATGCAGGGCCTGATGGTGTCCTTGCTGTCGGCTTCCGCCTGGTTGATTGCCGATCTGCAGGAGGGGAGGCACTATCCCATGCTGGCGGCTCCGTATTGGAATGCCCTGGTGATGCTGAGTATTTTCCTGATCGTCGCTTTCCTTCTGGCGAAGATAAAGAATTTATTGCAGCATGAAGAATCGCTGGCCCGGGAAGATTACCTGACCGGGATTGCCAATAAGAGATCATTCGCCGAGCTGACCGATTTCGAAATCAAGAGGTTCGCCCGGTATGGGCATTTCTTTTCGGTGGCTTATTTCGATGTTGATAATTTCAAACAGATAAACGACCGGTATGGGCATAACGCCGGGGATGAATTGCTGAAAACCGTGGCCGCCGGGATAAAGAATAAAATCCGGGAAACCGATTTGGTCGCCCGGCTCGGCGGGGATGAATTCGCGGTGTTTATGCCGGAAACCGGAACCGGTGATGCCGAGGCGGTTATTTCCAAGCTCATTCAGGATTTATCGTGGGAAATGGAAAAGAACAAATGGCCGGTGACTTTCAGCGTTGGCCTGGTCACGTTTCTGACTCCCCCCCGAACGGTCGACGAAATGATTGCGAAGACAGACAGGCTGATGTACTCGGCCAAGGCCAGCGGCAAGAATATGATCAAAAGGGAAGTGCTGGTAAATTAGGGCCGGTCCCGGGTCGAAATTTTCAGATTGAAATGCAATAATCTGTTCGCATGAACCTCAGAATCCCGGATATCCTGCGCCCTGCGAATTTACTTCCGCTGGGATTGAAAGCGGCGGCCATCGTAATCATGGCGGCGATCGCCGGCCTGCTTTTTAATCTGGTCAATCCCCGGGCCATCCCTTACTTTTCTTCGAAACCCTACGATGTCATCGTTTCCTGCCCGCAGGAAGAAAAGGCCCCGGGGATAAAAAGGATCACCGGCAGGGAATTGAACGAAATGAGGGTGGCCGGGGTGATAATCGTCGATTCCCGCCCTGTGTCTGAATACCTGCAAGGTCATATACCCGGGGCGATTTCCCTCCCTTATGATCCTTTGGCCTGTCCGGATCCAAAAATAGTGGAAATGATGAAGGGGGGGGAACAAGTGGTAGTCGTTTACGGGGGTACTTCACCTGACGAAGGGGTCGCTTTAGCCCAGTTGCTTCACCACCAGGGTGTTCCCATGGTGGCCCATCTCGAGGGAGGTTTTCCCGCCTGGGTCCAGGCGGGGATGACGGTGAAGAAAGGGGAAAGCCGGTAGCAGGTAACAAGTAACCGGTTAATTGCAGAATGACGAGTGCCCCTCGGGATGACTCGGGATAAAACGATTGACGAATGAAAACCAAACTGACCAGATGAATTATTTAAATAAAGAAAATATTTTCCGGACCATAAACCTGGGGTTGCGGATCTACCTCGGCTGGATTTTCATCTACGCCTGCTATTACAAAATTCTGGATCCCGGGGAATTCGCCTTGAGCATTGCCAGTTACCAGTTTCTTCCCCTCATCCTGGTCAATATTTTTGCCCTGATCCTGGCCTGGGTGGAACTGTTTGCCGGACTGGGATTGATCCTGGGCTTCCGCCCCCGGGAAAACAGCCTGATCATTATCGGAATGCTGGCCATGTTCATAATCGGAATCTCCTCCGCGCTCTACCGCAACCTTTCCATGGGCTGCGGCTGTTTTGCCTCCACCGCCGTGGGCGAGGAGATGACCACGGGCACCCTCTACCGTGACCTCATCTGGCTGGGCATCGGTGTTTATCTTTTCTTCGCCGAAGACGGTTTCTGGGGAATAGAGGGAATATTCAGAAGGAAAAAAGTTGCCGGTTAAAATCACCATCCTGGTTGACAACTCCGCCGGTCAGCTCAGCGCTTTGCTGGGGGAACATGGTTTCAGCGCTCTGGTGGAGGCGGACGGGTTCCGCCTGCTTTTTGACACCGGAGCGGGCCGGGCTGTCATCCCCAATGTCCAGTCCCTGGGAATCGACCTTTCCGAAATCAACGCGGTGGTGATCTCCCATGGCCATTATGACCACACCGGGGGGCTTCCCCCCGTGCTTTCCCGAATGGAAAAGGTTCCGGTTTATCTGGGTGCGGAGGCCTGGGCCGACAAGTTCGCTTTATTGCCGGATGGAAGCGAAAGGTGGATCGGGATGCCGGCCGCCCGGGATCTGCTGGAAAAAAGCGGGGCCAGGTTTGAGCTGGTTGCCGGACCACGGGAACTTGCCCCGGGGATTATCCTCACTGGTCCCATTCCGCGAACGAACGATTTTGAAACCGTCGAGCCGATCTTGCAGGTGAAAAAAGCGGGGGAATTGCAGCCCGACCCGGTTTCCGAAGATCAGGCCCTGATTCTGAAAGGGGAAGAGGGGATAACCGTGCTGACCGGGTGCGCCCATGCCGGGGTGGTCAATACCCTTGCATACGCCATGCAATTGACCGGGGCTTCCGAGATCCATGGCTTGATCGGTGGATTCCACCTGCTTTTCTCCTCGGGTGTGAGGCTGGATAAAACCGTGGCGTTCTTCAGGCAGGCCGGTTTGAAAATGCTGGCTCCCTGCCACTGCACCGGTTTCCGGGCCCTGGCTGAACTCCACCGCCGGGCAGGGGAGTTGATGGTCCCGGTCGGATCGGGCTCGATTTTTTCGCTCTGATTATCCCGGCCTGATTTCTTTCCTGCCCTTTCAATTTATCTCCCCAGCTTTTACCATTACCGTCAGCGAAAAATTGTGGGGATTCCGGTTTGGGAAAAAAGCGAAAAATCATGGCGATCGCCGGCCTGGCTTTTATCGGGACCTGCGTCGGGATCGGTTGCGGTAAAGGGGGAAGCAACGCTTCGCATCTTCCTCCCGCCGGGACGGATATTCCTTCATACCACACTACTTTGGTCGCGACCTGGGCTCCGGTGCTCCCGGCGGTCTGGCTGAATTATCCCGATCCCGCCACGGAGCCGGACCTGGGATCCCTGATCCAAGGCGGAGGGGAAACTCATATCCTTCGGGATGATTTCGGAGCCGGGGGAGGAAATCCCGGGGAAAGGGTATCTCTCCTTTATTTCGCCCACCTGAGCGACATCCATATCTGCGACGAGGAATCGCCGCTGCGAATGGTCAATATTGACGCTCCCGGCCCCACCCAGGCGGCCGACCGTCCCCAGCATAATCTGACCGTTCAGGGCCTGGACGCGATGATCAGAACCTTGAATCAATTCAGCCGGGAGCGGCCTTACGATTTTCTGATTGACACCGGGGATTCTGTTGATAATGACCAGTGGAATGAACTGCGCTGGGTGATCGATACCCTGGACGGCCAGGTGGTTGACCCGGACAGCGGGAAGAAAGACGATCCCGTACCCGGGCCGGCCAACGATTACGCTGATCCTTTTCAGGCCTGGGGGCTGGATCCCCGGGTTCCCTGGTACGTGGCGATAGGCAATCATGACGGTCTGTTCCAGGGAAACCTGGCTCCGGACCCGCGTTTCAACCAGATCGCGACCGGAGACACGGTTTTCATGGGGACCCGGGACGGTTCCACCCCGGAGGCTCCCATCATTGCCGACGGCAGGATACCGGCTGATCCGGACCGGAGACTGGTGGGAATTAACCAGGACCCCCGGGATTTCATCGAGGAATTTTTCCACACCTCTTCACTGCCGGTCGGGCATGGATTCACCCCGGCCGGCCGGGAAGGAGGCTTCGGTTATTACAGCTTTGACCCGGTGGATGGGATTCCGGTCCGCTTTATTGTCCTGGAAACTTACCGGCGCCTGGGAGGCTGGGCCGGTTCCCTGGATCGAAACCAGTTTGAAAATTTCCTGATTCCAGAATTGGATCGCGCCCGGACGGAAAAGAAACTGGTGGTTATCGCTTCCCACCACCCGCCCCGGGATTTTCTGGGCTCCGAGGTTTCCGGGGAGGAATTGATTTCCACCCTGAACTCTTATTCGAACGTCATCCTGCACCTGGTCGGCCACGGCCACGAAAACATGGTTGTCCCGCACCCGGGAAACAGTCCGGGGGAGGGTTACTGGGAGATTGAGGCCCCCTCGCTGATTGATTATCCCCAGCAGGCTCATATCATGGAAATCGTGAATAACGCGGACGGAACCGGGTCGATTTTCTCAACCGTGGTGGATCATAATTCCCCCGCGGGCACCCTGACCCAGCGGTCCCGGTCGCTTTCCCTTTATGATGTCCAGACCGGGGGGCAGACACCCGGAGGAGAAGGCCATCCGGAAGACCGGAATGTGGAGCTGATTTTCAAAATTCCATCCGCAATGGCAGACGCAATAAATCAATCGCCGGGTTCAACCCAGATCGAATCCCTCACCACCTTGATGGTGGAACAGGCCGACTAGCGCACCGCGTCAAAAATTGTTTTATAATTGACTGGCCAGAAGTCCCGGACCGTGAAAGGGGGCCGGGATAGACATAGTTTTCTTGCCTTTTGGATAAATTGTTTCATAACCAAGGAGGAGGAATCATGGGAGAAGACGTATATTTCCAATTGGGGGTCAGGCTCAACGAGTATATGGTCAAAATGCCCCTGGTGGAGCCGTTCCTCAAGGTCCTGCGAGAGATCTATTCCGAGGAGGATGCCCTATTGGGTTCGCAATTCCCAATGGGTTCTCACACTCTCCCCGAACTGACCAAGCTTCTTAAACGGGACGAGAAACCCCTGGGGATCCAGCTGGAAAAGATGGCCGACCAGGGCCTCCTGTTTACCGTCAAGGAGAAAGAGGTGACCCGCTATTCCCTGACCCCGTTTGTCCCCGGGGTGGTGGAGTTTCAGCTGATGCGGGCCCAGGATACTCCCCGCGACCGGCGCATGGCCGCCGCCTTTGAGGAATTTATGTTCGGGGAGATGGCCGACCTCCTGCGGACGGTAATTGCCACGGACAAGGATGCCATCAAGAAGTTGATTCCCACGGCCCCGGCCCGGACCATCACCGTCGAAAAGGAACTTCCGATCAAGTCGAACATTTATCCCTTCGAAAAGGCCTCCGAACTCATTTCCCAGGAAACCTCCTTCTCCGCGGCCAAATGCTATTGCCGCCATCACGCCCACCTGATCAACCATGACTGCAAGGTCAAGGGCGTGCCCGAGTATTCCTGCCTGATGTTCGGCAAGGTGGCGGATTACTGTGTGGACCGGGGATTCGCCAAGCGCGTCACGAAGGAGGAATCATTGGCCATCGCCAAGGCCTGCGAGGAGGCCGGGCTGGTGCATAACGTCAATAATTTTATCAACGGGACGGTGTTCATGTGCAACTGCTGCGGTTGCTGCTGCGGTTTCCTGCGCCCCTACAAGGAATTCAAGACCGACGCCATGCTGAACTCCTCCAACTTCCTGGTCAAGATCGACTCGAAGGAGTGCACGGGCTGCGAGACCTGCGTAGACCGCTGCCCGGTCGACGCCATTTCCATGAAGGATGACGTGGCCACGGTAGACTCGGCCGTCTGCCTCGGCTGCGGCAACTGCGTGTCGGTCTGTCCGACCGAATGCCTGACCATGATCCGGCGTTCGGAGAACAAGCCTCCCGTGGTGCAAAACGCCCTGAAAATGATGGGGATTTAAGTCAGTTACCGATAACCGGTGACAGGTAACCGGTAAAACCGATAAGCAAATAACTTCAAGTTGTTAAGTAACAGAAAGCCGGAGACCTTAGCAGGTCTTCGGCTTTCTGGCTTTTGTCAGGAGCTTAAGTCCCCGCACGTTGACCGTAACCGCCCCGAATTCCTCCTCTACCTTCCCATGGACGGCGAAGGGGCCGGGGGAGTAAAGCAGGTATCCGTCCCTCCGGAAAACCCCCGGGAAAAGCACGGTTTCGGCCAGCCCGGTTTCGTCCTCGAACGTGACGAAGCTCATCGGCTCACCCTTGGCGGAAAGGACGTCCTTCCGGGTGATTTGGATCCCGACCAGGGTCACGGCCTGGCCGACCTTTTCTTCCAGCTCCCGGGCCGGGCAGTGGGGGATCCGGGAAATTTCCTCCCGCCAGAAGCTGAGCGGATGGGTGGAGGTGAAAAACCCCAGGGTTTCCTCCTCGGCCCTGAACCTTTCCGCCGCCGGGTATTCCGGAAGCCGGGGCAGGGAGATTTTTTCCGGGGAGGCCCCCCGTTCCCGCAGTTCTAGGAAGAGGAGCAGCTCCGGCCGGGTCTGATCACCCCGGAGGGAGTCCAGGGCCCCGGCCCGGATCAGGACCCGGACCTCCGCGGGGGTTACGAAGGTGTGCTCCTCGGCCGGATAATTTTTATTTCCCTCCCCCTTGCTTGCCCCGTCAAGGGCGGGGAGGGGGAAGGGCGAGGGAGAGGGTGAAGAAGTACGGTTCAGGAAATCCGCAAAAGATGAATATCGTCCCCCCCGGCCGCGCTCCGCGATGATCCGGGTCACCGCCTTTTCCCCGATTCCCTTCAGGTGGGAGAGCCCGATCCGGATGGCCTGCTCCCGGCCGGTGAAGGCGGGTTCGCTCTCGTTGACGTCCGGGGCCAGGATCCGGAGACCCATCCGGACGCACTCGGAGAGATAAGCGGAGGAGGAATAATATCCGCCCTGGTTGGCCAGGACGCCGGCCATGAACTCGGCCGGGTGGTTGGCCCGGAGGTAGGCGGATTTCTGGGCCACCAGGATGTAGGAGGCGCTGTGGCCCTTGCAGAAGGAATAGCCCGAGAAAGAGAGGATCATCTCCCAGATTTTTTCGGCGGTGTCCGGTTCGATCCGCCGGGCCCGGGCGCCGGAGAAAAATTTCTCCCGGTAGGCGTTGAGAACCCGGGAATTCTTTTTTTTGCTCAGGCTTTTGCGGAGATCGTCGGCCTCCCTGGGACTCATTCCCGCGAGGGCCACGCAGACCCGGGTCACGTCCTCCTGGAAGACCATGATCCCGAAGGTTTCGGAGAGGACCTCGTCGAGCAGGGGGTGGAGGGGCCGGTAGGGGCGTCCGGAGAGCCGGGCCAGGTATTCCCGGATAAAGCGGTTGGCGGCCGGCCGGATGATGGAGGTGTTCAAGACCAGGAGATCGAAGGAATCACTCTGGGATTTACGGCAGAGGAGCCGGGAGGCCGGGCTCTCGGTGTAAAAGACCCCCATGGTCTCGCCCCGGCGGAAGAGCGCCCGGGTGGCCTCGTCTTCGGAGGGGTCCAGGGAGGCGTATCCGATCGCCCGGCCGGTGTTTCTTTCCACGAGCTTCAGGGTGTCCCGGATCACGGCCAGGGAACGGTTGCCCAGAAGATCGATCTTGACCAGACCGGCTTCCTCCACCTGGTCTTTTTCCCACTGGGTGACCCGGGCGAGGTCGGGATCGGGGGCGGTTTCCCCGGACCGCTGGACCGGCGTGTAATCGGTAATCGGGCCGGGGGTGATGATGATCCCGCCGCAGTGGGTGGAAAGGTGGATGGGGATCTCCCGGACCTGTCCGGCGAGTTCCAGGATCTCGGGCCAGGGCGGGGAAAGCCGGGCGTCCCGGAGGCCGGGATGACGCAAAAGCCGGGCGGAAAGATCCTCGCCCGGTTCTTCCAACCAGGGGATCCTTTCCGTAAACCGGGTGATTTCCTTTTCCGGGAGCCCGTAGACCCGGGCGATCCGGCGGATGGCCCCGCGGGTTTTCAGGGTGACGTGGTTGGAGACCCGGGCGGTTTTCTCCGGCCCGAATTTCCGGATCACGTATTTCAAGACCCGGTCGTGCTCGTCCCAGGGGAAATCCACGTCCAGGTCGGGAGGATCCTCCCTCTCCGGGTTCAGGAACCGCTCGAAGAGGAGATTGGCCTTCAGGGGCTCTACCTGGGTGATGAAAAGGCAGTAGGAAACGATGGAATTGGCGGCGCTGCCGCGGCCGCAGGTAATTCCCCCGGGAGACCCGTTCCGGACGATGTCCCAGACGATCAGAAAGTAGTCGGAAAAGCCTTTGCCCCGGATCACGGTGAGCTCGGTTTTGATCCGCCTCGCGACCACCGGTGAGATCTGTCCGTATCTTTCCCGGGCTCCACGGTAAACCAGCCGGGAGAGGAGGGAGAAGGAATCCATCCCCGGGTCGTAGCGGGGAAAGACCGGCCGTCCGGTGGGAATCTCGAACCGGCATTCCTCGGCGATCTTTTTGGTGTTGAAAATCGCCTCCGGGCATTCCGGAAAGATCCTTTCCATCTCTTCCGGGGGCTTGAGCCAGGATTCCCGGGCCGCGAGTTCCGGGGCGGGCAGGGTCGAGAAGGAAAGGTTCAGAACGGCGGCCCGGAGCAGGCGGTGGAGGGCGTGCTCGTGGGTCTGGAGAAAATGGACATTGTTGGTGGCGACCGGGTCCAGGCGGGTTTCCCGGGCGAATTTCAGCAGCGGCCGGCGGGGGACCCCGGGACGGAACTCGACGCCGAGCCCGGCGGGACCCC
>JAQTNV010000036.1 GCA_028713675.1 bacterium | reverse complement strand
CAGCGTACTCATCGTATGGATTCATGACCCACTTAATTCCGTCCGTGACGATCCCGGAGGCATCGTCCTTAATCCGGATTTTGGTTTCGGTATCCGGAACCTGCTTCATTAAAACTCCGATCTTCACCTTAACCCTCCTTTCTTTAAACTGCTAAAAATTTAATGTATACATTTTTACAACGCTACTAATAATTTCTCCTAAAGTAAATGTCAAGGGTTTGGGTGAAAATGCCGGAATTGCCGTTTTGTTAGTGGCGATTACGCAAATGCGGTCCATAATGATTCCGCACCCATTCCAGCTCTTGTTTTTTCGTCCGCGTTTCCCCGTTCATTTTTAAATCCCGGAGGCGGGCCAGAATCTCCTGATAAACCGGTCCCGGGGTGATTCCGAGCTGTTTCAGGTCGTGACCGCCGGTTTCCGGTTTCGCAAAAGTCCCGCCGCCGAGGAACAGCCGGAGGGCTTGCCGGGCCGTTTCTTTTCCGGTTTGCGCTTCCAGGAACAGGATGGCTTCCGGCGGAAATTGGTGGAGCAGGGAAAAAATCAGGCTCTTTTCGATTCGCGCGTCGATTTCCAGTCTTTCCCGGACCATTTTTCCCCGCGCCCGGTCCCAGATTATCTTCTTCCGCAATTTGGCGCTGGGTGCGAGGCGGAGAGCGAAATGCTCGAGTTTTTTATCCGGGAGGTTGGCCGTCAGCGCGATCAGATTGGCCATCCAGGGCTCGAAACCGGGGAAATTTCCAATACCGCCCGTTTCCATAAACCAGTGAAGGCTTTTCTGCAGGTGCCGCGTGACCCGGGCGGTTTCCGGGTCGAATTTCAGGGCCGGGTCGATCCCGGCCAGGACCCCGAGCTTATCCATCCGGGTCAGGAGGGCCGTCAGGGCGGTCCCGGGAAGTGAAAGCGAGAACCTGATTTCGGCCAGGAGCCGGGTTCCGGAGAGCCGGGCAATGGTATTCTCCGCCAGGGTTTTCCGGATCAGGAGCAGATTGTCGGGGGTGAGGCGGAAACCCAGCCGCTGCTCGAAACGGAGGGCCCGGAATATCCGGGTGGGGTCATCCGAGAAACTCCGCGGGTGCAGGACCCGGAGCCGGCGGCGCTCGAGATCGGGGAAGCCCCCATAAGGATCGAGCATTTTCCCGAATTCGGAAAGGTGCAGGCAAAGGGCCAGGCTGTTGACGGTGAAGTCCCGGCGGTACAGGTCTTCGTGAATATTCCCGGGCCGGACCCGGGGCAGGGCGGCGGGGGCGGGATAGGTTTCCTTGCGGGTGGTGGCGAGGTCGATCCGATGATTTCCGGGGAGGTGGAGGGTGGCGGTTCCGAAACGGGGGTAACCCTGGACCAGGATCTTCTCCCGGCGGGAGAATTCCCGGGCCAGCCGGACCGCGCCCTCGCGGCCTTCGACCGCGATGTCAATATCCAGGTTTTTCCGGCGGAGGAGCAGATCGCGGACGAAACCGCCGACCAGAAAAACCCGGAGCCCGAGTTTTTCCCCCGCCCTTCCCAGGGCGGGGATGGCCCGCGCCAGGGGTGGGGGCAATTCCCGCTCCAGGCGTCTGCCGAGGGATTTTTCCAGATCAGGTTTCATAATTTCAAAAGGTTGGGAGTGTCCGCGCCGCTCCTACCAAAACTACTAGAAAGAGTTGGAGGGTTCAAGTGAAAAGGAGATGGGAGATGGGAGATAGGAGATAGGAGATGGAGAATAAAAATAATAAACAAGTAAATACAATAATCCGCGCGCTGTGCCCTTTACTGAATATTGCTTACTGCCCGCGGTCTGCTGTCTACCGTTAGCCTTTTTTTCTTTTTGGGGGGTTGGTCTCGCTCTCCAATAAAAAGCGTTCGTAGTGTCCATGGAGTCCATTGTGTCCCTAGTGTCTTGAAATTGCTTAAATACGATGAACCTCACAAATCCGATAACTCAATAGACACAAAGAACACAACGACACGATAGACATGAATCCTACTTACGCCTACCCCTCACGCCTTACGCCTAACGCCTCACGTTTCTTTCCTATCTCCCATCTCCTATCTCCTATTCTGCCTCTTAGGATTGCGGACTGGCTCTGGAAAAGGTAGAAATAAACAGTTACATTTCTGCCGGAAAAGGGAGAGCAGCTTGGAAAGAAATCTGAATTTGAGCAAATGCCTGGAGACGGGGATCAAGGCCGCGGAAACCGCCGGCGGGATCCTGCTCCGGGAGCAGGGATGCCGCCGGGCGATCAGGTACAAGGGCGAGATCAACCTGGTCACCGACGCGGATCTGAAGTCCCAGGAAACCCTGGTCAGGACGATCAGCCGGGCTTACCCCGACCATGCTTTCCTGGCGGAGGAGAAGGACAATAGTCTTTCCCGCCGGGAATCGGATTACCTCTGGATCATCGATCCGCTCGACGGGACCACCAATTTTGTTCATGGGTACCCCTTGTTTTCGATTTCCATCGCTCTCCGGGTGCGGAATCGGGTGGAACTGGGGATCGTGTATCTGCCGTTTTTAAAAGAAATGTTCTCCGCCGTTCGCGGCCAGGGCGCCTTTCTGAATCGAAAGAAGATCCGGGTATCCCGGGCGGGAAAAATCGGCAAAAGCCTCCTGGTCACGGGTTTCCCCTATTACATCCACGAGCGTTCCAGGAGGGTGCTGGCGGAGTTCAACCGGGTGGTCCGGGCGGCCCGGGGCATCCGCCGGGATGGCTCGGCGGCCATCGATCTCGCCTTCGTGGCCTGCGGCCGGTTCGACGGTTTCTTCGAGCGGGATCTCAAAATCTGGGATGTGTCCGGCGGGGACCTTTTAGTGACGGAAGCGGGGGGAAGGGTGACCGATTACGGCGCGGGCCGTTCCGGGCTTCCGTCCGAAATCGTGGCGACCAATGGAAAAATCCATCGACAGTTGCTTGATTTGGTGAAATAGAGGTATTTAAATAAGGTTCAAAGTTCAAGGTTCAAAGTTAACAAGATAAATGAAAAACATGGTTCAAGGTTCAAAGGTTAAAGACGGAAGAAAAGAAAGTTCAAGGTTAATAGTTCAGAATTTTGGGTTTCAACCTTGAACATTGAACGGTGAACCCGGAACCTGAACAGTTGATCGTTAAATGAAAGCCAAGGGGTTAATCCGGATCAACTCAGATGGCTGCAAGGGCTGCGGCTACTGCGTGGCCTTCTGCCCCCGCCAGGCGATCAAGATTTCCGATCGCAACAACGCGGCCGGATATTACCCCGCCGTTTTCAACGAAGAAGCGGGCTGCACCGGCTGCGCCCAGTGCGCGACGATGTGCCCGGAGGTGGTGATTGAAGTCTTCCGCGAATAAGGTTCTCCTCTCCGGGAACCACGCGCTGGCCGAGGCGGCCATCCGGTCCGGGTGCCACCTGTACTTTGGCTACCCGATTACGCCCCAGAACGAGATTCCTGAGTTCATGTCCGAGCACCTGCCCAAGCTCAAGGACGGCGGCTTTGTCCAGGCCGAGAGCGAGCTGGCGGCGATCAACATGGTGCTGGGCGCCGCCGCCACCGGCCGGCGGGTTATGACCACCAGTTCGAGCCCCGGGATCAGCCTGATGCAGGAGGGGATCTCTTACCTCGCGGCGCTGGAGCTTCCCTGCGTCATCGCCAACATGGTCCGGGGCGGGCCCGGTCTCGGGAACATCGTCACTTCCCAGTCGGATTATTTCCAGTCCACCCGCGGCGGGGGACACGGCGATTACCGGACCATCACCCTCGCGCCCTGCACCGTCCAGGAAATTTACGACCTGACCCAGCTCGCCTTTTACCTGGCCGACAAGTACCGCGGCCCGGTCATCATCCAGGGCGAGGGCCTGCTCGGGCAGATGTCCGAGCCGGTGGAGTTGCGGGAACTGGAAAAGAAAGACCTGCCTCCCAAGGACTGGGCCCTGACCGGGGCCAAGGGCCGGCCCGGGCGGATGCTCCGCTCGCTGATCCTGGAAGAAGGTGTGCTCGAAGAACACAACTGGAAACTTAACCGTAAATATAAGGAAATCGAGAAAAGGGAAAAGCGGTCCGAGAGCTACCGGATGGATGACGCCAGCCTGGCGGTGGTCGCCTACGGCTCGGTGGCCCGGATCGCCAAGGGCGCGATCAAGCGGGTCCGGGAGGAAGGACTCAAGGTGGGGATGATCCGGCCGATTTCCCTCTGGCCCTTCCCGGATGAAGCGATCCGGAAAGCGGCGGAACATGTTTCGCATTTCCTGGTAATGGAGCTTTCCTGCGGGCAGATGATCGAGGACGTGCGCATGGCCCTGGAAGGGAAGGCCGAGGTCAGCTTCTACGGCCGTCCCGGGGGAGGGGCGATCCCCAATCCCGCCGAATTCGGACGGGTGATCTCCCGGAATTATTATCAGAAGGTGAGGAAGACGCGGTGAAAAAGGTTTTCGAGCGTCCCCGCCTGCTCAAACCGGCGACCTTTCATTTCTGCCCGGGCTGTGGGCACAACATTCTCCACCGGGTGATCGCCGAGGTGATGGAAGAGAGCGATTTCCGCGACCGCGCGATCATGATCGCGCCGGTCGGGTGCGCGGTGCTCTCCTATTTCTATCTGGACATCGACGTGACCGAGGCCCCCCACGGCCGCTGCACCGCGGTGGCCACCGGGATCAAAAGGGCGATCCCCAACAGCCTGGTCCTAACCTACCAGGGGGACGGCGACCTGGCCTCGATCGGGGCTGGGGAAACCCTTCACGCCGCGGGCCGGGGCGAGAAGGTGACCACGGTTTACGTCAACAATACCAATTACGGCATGACCGGAGGCCAGATGGCCCCCACCACCATGATCAACCAGCCGACCACGACCTGTTCGGCGGGCCGCAATCCGGAAAAGGACGGCTATCCCCTGGACCTGAGCAAGATTCTCTCGACCCTGCCGGGGGTATGTTACGTGGAGAGGGTGGCGCTGACCTCGCCGGCGAACGTCATGAAATTCAAAAAAGCCCTGCGGAAGGCTTTCCAATACCAGACCGAGGGCCTGGGGTATTCGCTGATCGAGGTGCTTTCGGCCTGCCCGACCAACTGGAAACTCAGCCCGGTGGATTCCCTGAAGTGGATTGAGGAAGTGATGGCCAAGGCCTATCCCCCCGGGGTGCTGGTGGACAGGAAGGCCGAATAATCAAATGCAAAATTTGGGATTTACGATTGACGATTGTAGATTGGTGATTGAAGAAATCCTTATTTCTGTCATTCGTAAATCGTCATTCGTCAATTAATTGTGATGGTGAAGCAATGAAGTTAACCAAGGTGGTTATTTCGGGGTTCGGAGGCCAGGGAATAATGATGATGGGTTACGCCTTGGCCAACGCGGTGATGAAGGATGGTCACCAGGTTACGCTTCTGCCGGCCTACGGGGCCGAAGTCCGGGGAGGCTCCGCCAACTGCACCATCGCGATTTCGGATGACGAAATCGCCTCGCCGGTGGCCTCGGCCCCGGAATTCATCGTGGTGATGAGCACCCCGGCGTTTCTCCGCTTCCAGAATTACCTGAAGTCCGGGGGAACGCTGATCTTGAATTCCTCCCTGATCGAGGGGGAAACCATCCGCGAGGATATCAAGGTCATTCCGGTCCCGGCCGGGAAATGGGCGCTGGAACTCGGGGACCTGCGGATGGCGAACTGCGTGATGCTCGGGGCTTTCGCGCGGCTGACCGGCCTGGTGACGCTCAAGTCCCTGGAGGAAGCCCTGGTTTCCCTCTTCCCGGCGCGCAAGGCCAAACTGCTCGAATTGAACCAGCGGGCGCTCCGGTTCGGTTACCAGACAATTGAAAAGGAGGAAAAATAATGGCTCTCCTTCAGCTTTCCGTGGTTCTGCCCAATAAGCCGGGCCGGCTTTCCCGGGTCAGCGAGCTTTTGGGAAAGGAAGGGGTTAACATCCGCGCGATCACGGTAGTGGAGAGCAGCGACTTTTCCTCCATCCGGATGGTGCTGGATGATCCGAAAAAAGGGGTCAATGTGCTGAAATCCTCGGGCTACGAGCTGGAGGAAAGCGAAGTGGTGGCGGCGGAGATCCCGGACCAGCCCGGAGGATTGAACGCCATCCTGAAGCCCCTGCGGGAAGCCGAGGTCAATGTCCAGTATCTCTACCCTTATATCGGAAGAATGGGCAAGGATCCGATCATGATCCTGGGGGTGGATAACGTCGAGAAGGCCCGACAGGTCCTGGGCAAAAACTGGATCCGGATCCTGGGGGAAGAGATCTATAATCTCTAAGTCCGAAGTCGTAATTACGAACGCCGACCGCGGCCTCCGGCCTGTATGGGCCTACGGCCCGGTGGGACTGCTGACCGCCGTAAAAAAAGCTAGGAAGTTGGGAAACGACTGGAAGGAAAATAACAGCTGATGGCTGAAAGCTTATAACTGAAAAGGATTCCGAAGAGGAAATTTTTATAAATGGTCGGGGCGACTGGATTTGAACCAGCGACCCCCTGGTCCCGAACCAGGTGCTCTACCAGGCTGAGCCACGCCCCGACTGGAAAATCATTCTAAGAGCTAATCCGAAATTCGTCAAATCCCGAGAAAGAGGAGATTGACTTGGGCGAGTGGCTTTTAATCCTGCTGATTCTGGTCCCGGTGGCCTTCGGGCTCCTGGCCTGGGCCGCACCCGGGGACCGGAGCCGGAGCTGGGCGGTAACCGTCGGGGCGCTGGCGACCATCGCGCTCTCGCTTGTTTTTGCCGTCACGGCAAAAACGGGTGAATCCTGGATTTCTCTGAAGGATCTGCTGGGGGGCGGGACCGAGTGGCTGGCCTTCGGGCTGGAACTGCTGATCGCCATCGTCGTGGCCGTCATCGCCGTCCGCATCCGGAGCCGGCTGATCCTGGCCCTGGCCCTGGTGCAGATCGGCCTGGCCGTGGCGGAAGAATGGTTTTCCCTCCGCGCCGCGCCGGCGCTCCCCGGTGCTGACTTCCGAATTGATAGCCTGGCCATCGTCATGGTCTCGATCGTTTCCATCATCGGATCGATCATCGCGATTTACGCCCTGGGGTACATGAAGCACCACCAGGCGCACGCGCCGGCAACCGCGCAGGGGTCGGGGCGTTTTTTCTTTGTCCTGGTCGGCTTTCTCGGGATGATGAACGGGCTGGTGCTGGCCGACAACCTGCGTTGGCTGATCATCTTCTGGGAGGCCACCACGCTCTGTTCCTTCGCCCTGATCGGCCATGACGGCACGCTTGAGTCACGCAAAAACGCCCGCCTGGCCCTCCTGATCAATTCCTTCGGGGGAGCGGCGATGATGCTGGGTTCGCTCCTGGCTTTATCCGGTGCGGGAGTCGAACACCTGAGCGGGATCACCGCGGCCAACCGGGCCCTGATCCCCCTGGCGTTCCTCGCCCTGGCGGCTTTCACCAAATCGGCCCAGCTGCCTTTCCAGAGCTGGCTCCTGGGGGCGATGGTCGCGCCGACCCCGGTCTCGGCGCTCCTGCATTCGGCGACCATGGTGAAGGCGGGTGTCTACCTGATCCTCCGCCTGGCTCCCGGCTTCACCGGTTCCCGGGTCATGTTCGCGATCGCGCTGGCGGGGGCTTTCTCGTTTGCCGCCGCGGCGGCGCTGGCAGTGGGGCAGAGCAATGCCAAGAAGGTATTAGCCTATTCCACCATCTCCAATCTGGGCCTGATCATCGCCTGCGCCGGGATCAACACGCCCCTGGCTTACGCCACGGCGATGATGCTTTTGCTTTTCCATGCGATCGTCAAGGCCCTGCTTTTCCTCTGCGTGGGAACCATCGAACAGAAAATCGGCAGCCGCGACATCGAGGACATGGGCGTGGTCATGTTCGAGCTGCCGGTGACCACGCTGATGGCCCTGGTGGGCATGGCCTCGATGCTGACCCCGCCGTTCGGGATGCTGGTCTGCAAGTGGATGGCGATCGAGTCCGCGATCGCCTCGCCGCTGATTCTTCTTTTCCTCATTTTGGGAAGCGCCCTGACCCTTTTCTTCTGGGCCAAGTGGCTGGGCCGGATCCAGACGGTTTCCTATCACGCGACTTTGACCCGGGAAAAACTGCCGCTTTCCATTCTCTCGGCCGAATATATTCTCGGAGGCGGGGTGGTGCTAACGGCGATCATGGGCATCCCGCTTTTCCAGATCCTTTTCGCACCCCTGGCTGTCCAGACCTATCAGGGGATCGGGATCCCGGCGGAACAATTGTCGATCCTGGACTCGGTGGGCGGGCTGGATATCTGCCTGATCATGCTTTTTATCGCCCTGGCGGCCGTGGCCAACATGCTGACCGGCAGGTATTTCAAGCCCGAGCGCGTCCGGCTGCCCTTCCTTTCCGGCGAGAACGTGGTCACCGATGCCCGCACCTTCCGCTTCCGCGGGCTCAAGGACGAACCCGATGAAGCCTGGACCACCGCGCTTTACCTGGATACCGTGTTCACGGAAGCGAAAATCACGCAATGGACCAACTGGCTGGCGATTCTGGTTCTTCTGACCATGTTCGCCCTGGTGGTGGGGGTTTAACGGTCATGTGGTCCGATTGGGAAACCTTCTCCGCCTTCTGTTCCGGGATCTGCCCGGCACTCTTCCCGGCGATAATGGTGCTGGCGGCACCCCTGGTGGGGGCGCTCCTGATGGGAATCGACCGCAAAATCACCGCGCGCATTCAGGGACGGATCGGGCCCCCGATCCTGCAGCCTGTCTACGACGTGCTCAAGCTGTTTGCCAAGGAACCGTTGTTTCTAAACCGCCTTTATATTTTTTACGCCTGGCTGTACCTGGCTTTCATGATTCTGGTGGTGGTCCTCCTGGCCATGGGCCAGGATATCCTGATGGTCCTCTTCGTCCATGCTTTCGCGACGATCGCGCTGATCCTGGGCGCCATGTCGGTGCGCTCGCCCTACAGCCGGATCGGCGCCTCGCGCAAGATCATGCAGATGGTCGCCTACGAGCCGATCCTTATCCTCTTCGTAGTTGGTATTTACCTGAGCACCCCCCATCCGCACAGCTTTTTGGCCTCCGCGGTGATGAAGCTCAACCAGCCCCTCCTTTTCACACTGCCGCTCCTGCTCCCCGCTTATTTCGCCGCCGTGGTCATCAAGATGGAGAAGTCGCCTTTCGACGTGTCTTCGGGCCACCACGCCCACCAGGAACTGGTCCGGGGGGTTACCATCGAGTATTCCGGTCCCTTTCTGGCCTTGATCGAGATCGCCCACTTTTATGAAGTCTTTATATTATTCTTTATCATGGCCATGTTCTGGTCCACCAATCTTTGGATCGGGGCGGGGATAGCGCTGGCCGGTTTTTTCGCCCAGATCCTGGTGGATAACGCCAGCCCGCGCTTGACTACCTTCTGGATGATCCGTTTCATGTGGGCCGGGCCGATGCTCCTGGCGCTCTGCAATATCGTCTGGCTTTACGGGATGGGGAGGGGATAGTGAAGGTACTGGCCAAGTCGCCCTGGGCGGTCCACTTCAACTGCAACAGCTGCAACGGCTGCGATATCGAATTTCTGGCGTGCCTGACCCCGCTTTACGACCTGGAGCGGTTCGGGGTCCTGCACATCGGCAATCCCAAGCATGCCGACATCCTGGTGGTAACGGGCTCGGTCAACCACCGGAACGCCCGGGTCCTGGAAAACGTTTATATTCAGGTCCCCGACCCCAAGGTGGTGGTGGCCATCGGGGTCTGCACCTCGACCGGCGGGATCTTCGCGGACTGCTACAACATCCTGGGCGGGATCGATAAGGTCATTCCGGTGGACGTGTTTGTCCCGGGATGTCCGCCGCGCCCGGAAGCGATCATCGACGGAATGGTCCAGTCCCTCGCGAAATTGGAAGCCAAGCGCGCCGGGAAAAAAGTGGAGCCGGCCCGGAAGCCTACCTTCACCTTCCGCCCTCCGGCGGAAGCGGAGGCTCCGGTTACCCCTTCCCCGGCCGGTTCGGCCGGTCGCGGGGGCAAGGAATAGAGACATGATCATGAATCTGAGCGAAATTAAATTAGAGAACCTGATCGGCGCGGTGGCGGCCAAACGGGCCTCCGGGTACCGGTTTGTGACCATTACCTGCTCGGACCTGGGTGACGCTTTTGATCTGCTTTACCATTTCGATAAGGAATTAAAGCTGGAGACCTTGCGGGTCCGGCTGCCGAAGGGCGCGGAACTGCCCAGCATCTCGGCGGAGTACTTCGCCGCGCTCCTGGTGGAAAACGAGATCAAGGATCTGTTCGGGATCGCGGTTGCCGGGATGCTCCTCGATTACCAGGGCCGTTTTCTCCTCCCGGAGGACGCGCCCCGGAATCCCTGGCGCCGACCCAGCGGGGACGCCGACCCGGGCGCGGCGCCCCGGAAAGAAGGATCGGACCATGAGTAGAATCACGGTCATCCCCTTCGGTCCGCAGCACCCGGTCCTGCCCGAACCGATCCAGCTGCGCCTCGAGCTCAAGGACGAGAAAGTGGTTTCCGCCCTTCCGGTCGTGGGCTATGTCCATCGGGGGCTGGAAAAGCTGGTCGAGACCAAGGATTACCTCCAGACGGTCTATATCACCGAGCGCGTCTGCGGCATCTGCAGCTTCATCCACTCCGTGGCCTACTGCCAGGGGATCGAAACGATCATGGGCGTGGAAGTCCCGCCCCGGGCGCGCTACCTGCGCGTGATCTGGAGCGAGACGCACCGGCTGCACAGCCACCTGCTCTGGTTCGGCCTGCTGGCCGATTCCTTCGGTTTTGAAAACCTCTTCATGCAGATTTGGCGCGCCCGCGAGGCGGTGCTCGACCTCCAGGAGGCGACCGCCGGAGCCCGGGTGATCCTGGGGACCTGCTGCGTGGGCGGCGTCCGTCGGGATATAGATCAGACGGGCCGCGATCTGACCCTGGCCACCCTGGACAAGCTTGAGCAGGATATTAAAAAAATCGCCAACCCTATCCTCAAGGATTACGGAGTCCAGCAGCGGACCGTAGGGATCGGCCGGATCTCCCGGGAGCTGACCTACGAGCGCGGGGCGGTCGGGCCGACGGCCCGGGCCGCGGGGATCGCCCAGGACCTGCGCCAGACCGGCTACGCCGCTTACGGCGAGCTGGATTTCCAGCCGGTGGTGGAAACCGCCGGGGACTGTTACGCCCGGCTCCAGGTCCGGGTCCGGGAGATGAACCAGTCGATCGAGCTCATCCGCCGGGCCCTGGAGCGGATGCCCGCTTCCCCCATCAGCGTGCCGGTCAAGGGCAATCCCGACGGCGAGACCGTCTCGCGGGTGGAGCAGCCCCGCGGCGAAGTAATTTATTATCTCCGGGGCAACGGCGGCAAGAACCTGGCTCGGATGAGGATCCGGACGCCGACCTTCGCCAACATCCCGGCGCTTTTGGCCATGCTTCCGGGAGCCGAACTTGCCAACGTGCCGGTGATTACGCTTTCCATTGACCCGTGCATCAGCTGTACGGAAAGGTAGAAGATGCTCAAGTTCATCGGCAATATTCTCCAAAACCTGACCCATAAGCCGGCCACCCGGCCTTACCCTTACCAGAAGCGCGCGCCCATCGCCGGCAACCGCGGGCATCTGGTCATCGATCCGGCCGTCTGCATATACTGCGGCCTGTGCTCCAAGCGCTGCCCGACCCAGGCCCTGGCGGTTACCCGCAAGCCCAACCCCAACAGCTGGACGCTCGATCCCTACCGATGCATCCTCTGCGGCTACTGCGTGGAAGTCTGCCCCAAGCATTGCCTTTCCCTCAAGCCGGAGCACGGCGACTATTCCTCTCCCAATTCACCCTGATTCGCTGAATTTCACGGTTGCGGTTGCGCAGCTGGTTTCGGTTGGGTAATACGGTTGCGTTAAGGAAAGACGATAGACGTATACCGTTTGACCAAACGAGCGGCGCAACCGATCGACGTAATACGTGAACATTGCTGAAGCCGATCTGCCAATGGTGAAAATTATTGTCTTTGTCGCCTGCTCCCTGGGAATAATCGCTGTTTCCTGGCCTTCGCTTCGGAACCCGCGTTCGCACGGTTTCTTTCGTTTCTTCGCGTGGGAGGCGATCCTGGGGATGATTCTCCTGAACCTGGAGGTCTGGTTTAAAAACCCGTTCTCGGTCCCGCAGATAATATCCTGGATTCTGCTGACCATTTCCATTTTCCTGGTAATCCACGGGGTCCATCTGCTCAGAGTTATCGGTAAACCGAGGGACGCGCTGGAAGATACCACCAAACTGGTTTTGCAGGGCGCCTACAAATACATTCGTCATCCGCTTTATTCTTCATTGCTTTTCCTGGCCTGGGGGGTGTTTTTCAAGAATTTCGATTTGTTGAATACGACGCTGGTGGCAGTCGCCACGTTGTTTTTGGTGGCCACGGCCAGGGCCGAGGAAGCCGAAAACCTGCAGAAATTCGGCGCTGAATATGCCGAATACATGAAAAAATCCAAAATGTTTGTTCCTTTTCTGTTGTAAGCAAGAAAAAAATGAAAAAAATCGGTTTGGAGGCGGGTCTGGTTATCGCCGCCTTGTTTCTGCTCTGGTGCGGCAGTGGGGATCAGGGCGTTTACAATAACGACGGTACACTTCCCCCGGGTGGAGAAGAATATCGGCAGGAGATGCGCGATTTCGTCCAGGGTATCAGCACTTATGCACGAGTGACCAGGCCCGGCTTTATTGTAATTCCCCAGAACGGGCCTGAACTCCTGACCGAAAACGGTGCGGCCACCGGGGTCACGGTTACGGCGTATCTTGCCGCGGTCACCGGGGTGGGGCGGGAAGACATTTTCTACGGATATAATGCCGATAATGCCGCCACCTCCGCCGCGGTTCGGGACGGCATGATCGCTTTTATGGATCTGGCTGAAAATTATGGGATCGAAGTGTTGTCGATCGACTACTGTTCCAGCCATGCTTTGGTGAATGATTCCTATGTGAGAAACTCGGCCCGGGGCTATATTTCATTTGCCGCGGATCGTCGGGATTTGGATGACGTCCCCGCGTATCCGACATACCCTTATAACGTTAATTCCTGGGACATTACCTCGTTGGATCAGGCCAAGAATTTCCTTTATTTGATCAATCCCGGTTCATTTGCCGATAAAAGAGCTTTTTTAAATGCGGTTAAAGGAACCAATTATGATTTGGCAATTATTGATCTGTTTTATAACGATGCGGCTTTAACCGCCGCGGAAATCTCTTCTCTAAAAACGAAAGCTAACGGCGGCTCCCGCTTAATAATCGGTTACCTGAGCATCGGCGAGGCGGAGGACTACCGTTATTACTGGAAAACCGAATGGAAAAACAATCCCCCTTCCTGGCTGGACGAGGAAAATCCGGACTGGCCGGGCAATTACAAGGTTCGTTACTGGGAAAAGGATTGGCAGGATATTATCTACGGCAACGACAACTCTTATTTAAAGAGAATTCTGGATGCGGGTTTCGACGGAGTGTATCTGGATATTATTGACGCGTTTGAGTACTTCGAAAATAAATAAATCGATTACTGTCCGTAACTCGAAACTCGAAACCAGAGACTAGAGACCGAAGCAAGTCACTAAAAATTGTCGATGAAAGTGGTTTTACATATCTGTTGCGGGGTGTGCGCGGCGGGGGCGGCGGAAAGGCTTCAGGCCGAGGGCCACGAGGTCATCGGTTTCTTCTCCAACCCTAATATTTATCCCGAAGAGGAATATCAAAAAAGGCTGGCGGTGGCCCGGGAAACCTCCCGGCTGTTGGACTTTCCCCTGCACGAGGGTTCCTGCCGGCCGGAAGTCTGGCGGGAAAAAATCCGCGGATGGGAAGACGCGCCGGAAGGGGGAGAACGGTGCGAGATCTGCTTCCGGATCAGGCTGGAGGAAACCTTTAGCTTCATGAAAGAACGAGGCGCGGACGCTTTCACCTCCACCCTGACGATCAGCCCGCATAAGTCCGCGGAGGCGATTTTCCGGATCGGGCGGGAAATCGGCGGGGAGAAATTCCTGGTCCGGGATTTCAAGAAAAGAGACGGGTATAAGCGGAGTCTGGAGATCGCCCGGGAACGGGATTTATACCGGCAGGATTATTGCGGATGCGTATTCAGCAAGGAAAAAACACAGGGCAGGGAACAGGTAGCGCGGAGCAAGGAAAAAAACAGGTAACCGATAACAAGTTGCCGTAGTGCGAGGCTTTAGCCTCGCTAAACCGCGCCCCTAAAGGGTCGCTCTTCATCCGTCATTGCGAGGTCGCCGGAGGCGGCCGTGGCAATCTCTATAATTAAGGAAAAACACCGTTTTCGGCCCATTTGGGAAACGGGCCCTACAGAAAACAAAATTTTTTTAATTGTAGGGTCCGCACCCCGTGCGGACTTAATGTGGCCTGTTCGGGGAACAGGCCCTACGGAAAACCGATTATTTTTGATTGTAGGGTCCGCACCCCGTGCGGACTTAATGTGGCCTGTTCGGGGAACAGGCCCTACGGAAAACCGATTATTTTTGATTGTAGGGTCCGCACCCCGTGCGGACCGGGTACTTATTATTTAGGGAAGCTGGCAGCTGATCGTCGACAGCTAAGATCGGCGGGTGGGGCGGCGCGCCGGCCTTTTTTTCGCGGGGCGCCTTTTGGGCTTTTTGGCTGTTAGTTTTTTCAGCCTCAACATCTTCTTTTCCCAGTTCTGGACAAACCCAAGCTGATCAAGGCTCTGGGGCATCCGCCCGTCTTTGCGGAGAAGCTCGAGGGCTTCGCCCAGGGGGTAGCCCGCGATTTCCATGAGCAGGACGGAGGTGATGGTGGCGGTCCGGCCGATCCCGCCCCGGCAGCAGACCACGAAGGGCTTCTTTTCGGAAATGGCTTTACGGGCGTGCCGGAGGATTATGCGCATCTGGCCGTCGCTCGGGGGATAGCAGTCGAGAACGGATTCGTTGATCAGTTCGAGATGTTCGGCAAACTCGGGAGGCAGTGGAGGCAGGGGGTCGTTCAGGTTGATGATGACGCGGATCCCTTTTTCCTTCAGATCGGCCAGGTCGGTCTCGAGCTTGCGGTAGCGTCCGGGATAGGCGGAAGCGGCCAGCTGGTCTTCCAGGTACCAGGAGAAGCGCATGGGATTGAACTGGTAACTCATCGTGGGAAAATAATAGCAGAAAAATTATTCTAGTCATCTCTTATCTTTTCATTAGATAAAGGTTGTCTCATTTCCGTCATTCCGCACTTGATGCGGAATCCAGTTATTTTTTATGGATCCCCGCTTGAGTTTATCCTGAGCACATTCACTCCGCTCAGTGTAAACTTCGTCGAAGGGCGGGGATGACAGACGAAGAGGTTGATTCCCGCTGGAGTTTATCCCGCACCTTAATGCGGGACAGGAATGACAACTCACACATCTTGCGGAAAAAGCGCGGGAGTTTTTTAATGAATGGGGTAAAAAAGATCTTTTGGTTTTTATCCAATAACGTTCTTATATGGAGTGCATTAGCTTGCTAATGCAATGCATCGGCAAGCCGATGCGGTCCAAAAAATATTTAAACGAGAGGAGGCAAAAGTGAGAGAGGTAGTCATTTTAAGCGCGGCGAGAACCGCGATCGGCAATTTCGGCGGGATGCTGAAAGACGTTCC
This sequence comes from bacterium, assembly GCA_028713675.1. Taxonomy (GTDB): domain Bacteria; phylum Desulfobacterota; class JAPLJL01; order JAPLJL01; family JAPLJL01; genus JAPLJL01. The sequence goes on along the minus strand of JAQTNV010000036.1, from coordinate 18,529 downwards.
GGCCATCCAGCTCGGAAGCCTGGTGATTCGCGAGGCGTGCAAGCGCGCCGGGATCCGGCCGAAATCCAGCCCGGAGCTGATCAAGTTCGGGCCGGAATCCATTCGCGACGCGGGGTTGATCGAGCTTGAGAAAAAAAATTCCCAATGGGATGAATCTTTGCCGGAAATGCAGGTGGACGAGGTAATCATGGGCAATGTGCTTACGTCCGGCCTGGGGCAGAACCCGGCCCGGCAGGCCATGATTTACGCCGGGATGCCCAAGGAGACCTGCGCCTTCACCATCAACAAGGTCTGCGCTTCCGGCCTGAAGGCCGTGGCCCTGGCCGCCCAGTCGATCGCCGCGGGGGATGCCGAGGTGGTGGTGGCCGGAGGGATGGAGAGCATGAGCCAGGCCCCCTACGCCCTGCCCAAGGCCCGCTGGGGTTACCGGATGGACCTTTCCACCAAGGGCGAATTGCTGGATCTGATGGTTTTGGACGGTCTCTGGGAAATATTTTACGGCTACCACATGGGGAACACCGCGGAGAACATCGCGGAAAAGTGCGGGATCACCCGGAAGGAACAGGATGAGTGCGGGTTGCTCTCTCACCAGCGGGCGCGGGCGGCGATCAAGAACGGTTTGTTCAAGGAAGAGATCGTGCCGGTGGTAATTCCCCAGAGGAAGGGCGAGCCTCTGCGGATTGAGATTGATGAGCGGCCGATGGACACCACGCCCGAGAAGATGGCGGGACTGCCCTCCGTTTTCCGAAAGGACGGGACGGTGACCGCCGGAAACGCCTCCGGGATCAACGACGGCGCCGCGGCCCTGGTCCTTTGCACCCGGGAAGTGGCGAAGAAACTCGGCCGGGAGCCCCTGGCGACTGTCAAATCTTACGCCTCCGGTGGGATCGACCCGGCCTACATGGGCCTGGGCCCGATCCCGGCGGTCCGGAAGGCCCTCAAGAAAGCCAATCTCACCCTCGACCAGATCGACGTGGTGGAGCTGAACGAAGCCTTTGCCTCCCAGGCGGTGGCCTGCATGAAGGAACTCAAGCTCGGATACGACAAGGTGAACCCGAACGGAAGCGGAATCTCCCTCGGCCACCCGATCGGGGCCTCCGGGGCGCGCCTCGCGGTTACCCTTGCCCACGAGATGAAGCGCGATAACCGGAAAAGGGGCATGGTGACGCTCTGCATCGGCGGCGGGCAGGGAATGGCATTGATCCTGGAAAGATAAACGATCATTGAGGGTAACCAGTAGCAGGTAGCCGGTAACCAGTAACCAGTAACCAGTTAAATAAAATGGTAGTTGTAGGGGAGGCCTTTATGGCCTCCCCTTCTTTTTTATAGCTGCAGGCTTCGGCCTGCGGCTTTTCTTTACATCGCCGGTAAAATAAATAGAATAGATTCACCCATTCTATTCAGGAGGCGGAACCATGATGCCAGTCGGACCATTGATGATTGAGCACCGCTTGATCGAGAAGATGCTCAAGCGGATGCAGAAAGAAGTGGACCGGATCGAGAAAGATAAAAAAGTGGATGTCCGCTTCATCGATCTCGCCGTGGATTTTATCCGCACCTATGCGGACCGCTGCCACCATGGGAAAGAGGAGGACATACTTTTCCGTGAGCTTAAGAAGAAAAAGCTTGCTCCCGAGCACGAGAAAATCATGAACGAGCTGGTGCAGGAGCATGTCTTCGCCCGGGGAGAGGTGAAGAAGCTGGTGGCGGCCAATGAGCTTTACGCGCAAGGACAAAAAGAAAAGGCCGGTGAGATTGTTTCCTTAATCCGGGGCCTGGCGGAGTTTTACCCGAAACATATAAAAAAGGAGGACAAAGGATTTTTCATCCCGGTGATGGATTATTTCAGCCGGGCGGAGCAGGACGCGATGATCGCGGAAGGGAATGAATTCGACCGAAAGTTAATACACGAAAAATACCAAAAGATGGTCAAGGATTTAAGCGAACAATGAGCCGAGACAGCCTAAAAGCCTAAGAGTCGAAATGCAGGTCGTTGGTGGTAGGTAGGAAAAAGGAAAAGGTAGCCGCAGGCTTCAGCCTGCGTGTAGTTGCCCGATTCATCGGGCTAAAATAATTAGATTGTTATTCCGGCGGAATCCAGAATTGTAATTTGCTTGGATCCCTGCTTTCGCAGGGATGACGAAAAATTAAGGAAGGAGGCCAGCGAAATGAAGATGGAAAACAGGTCAAGAGCTTACATAACGGTTTTGGCGGGAGCGTTGGTTTCCATTTTTCTCTTTGTCGGGAGGGCCAATGCCCACTGCGACACGCTAGACGGACCGGTAGTAAAAGACGCCCGGGCGGCGCTCGAAAAAGGCGAGGTTACCCCGGTATTGAAGTGGGTGAAGTCGGAACACGAAAAAGAGGTCAAGGAAGTTTTCGGAAAGGCCCTGGCGGCGAAAAACAAGGAGCCGAAGGCGCGAGAGAAGGCGGAGATGAATCTTTTCGAGACACTGGTCCGACTGCACCGCGCTGGCGAAGGGGCTCCCTATACCGGCCTGAAGCCGGCCGGAGAAGTTGAACCCATAGTCCAGGCCTCCGACCAGGCGCTGGAAACCGGTTCCGTTGACGCCCTGGTTAAGCAGGTTAGTGAGGCGGTGGAAAAGGGCATCCGCGCGCGCTTCCAGGAAGCCAAAGAGAAAAAAGTCCATGTGGATGAAAGCGTGAAGGACGGCCGGGAATTTGTGGAAGCGTATGTCACCTTTGTCCACTATGTTGAGGGAATACAGCAGACGGCGGAAGGTGCCATGGCGGAGCATCATGCGGAACATGAAACAAAGAAATCACCCGATCAAGGACACGGTCATTCACATTGAGTAGGTGGCTTTTCAATTCGAAGGGCCACAGATCACCTTCGGGGAGATAAAAAGGAAGGTTCCGAACAAACTAACGATTGGCGTTAGAACGGTCGGAAGCCGGTTTAACTAAAATAATTTTTCTTTGGGATATTGGTAATAGTCGATACATTTCGAGATCGGAGCAAAACTTTATTGATGTCATCCTGAGCGTCAGCGAAGGATCTGTATTTTTAGTATTTCCATCTGAAGAGAGATTCTTCACCCTTCGGCAGGCTCAGGGTTCAGAATGACAAAGAATAGGGAAGAAAAATAATCGCTCATTGCTAAATCTATGTCATTAAATAAGCTCTTTCTCTCTACGTTTTCCCGATATCCGAGTCGTGTAGCTTTCCAGTTCGAGGGCCGGGAGATCACCTTCGGGGAGATCGAAAAGCGGGCCGGGGAGGTGGCGGCTTCCCTGCTTACCCTCCGGGTGGAGCCGGGAAGCCGGGTGGCCGTCCTCTTGCCCAACGGCCCCGACCTCATCTTCGCGCACCTCGGGATCAATTTCGCCGGGGCGGTCCGGATCCCACTCAATCCCGCCTACGGCGAAAGGGAGTTGAATCATATCTTCGAGGATTCCGAGGCGGAAATTATCTTTACCCACCCGGAATACGTTCCCCGGCTGAAAAAACTCCGCGTTTTCCCCAGGGAGATTATCGCGGTGGGGGAGGAGAACTGGGTCAGGATCGGGGGCCGGGGCATTGGGGATTTCCTGGTAGCAGGGGATACATTTTGCGATGAAGAAGTAAAGGATTCCGAACTGGCGATGATCGCTTATACATCCGGGACCACCGGGCTTTCCAAGGGGGCGATGATCACGCACGGGAATCTCCGGAGCAATATCGAAACCCTGATCAAATTCTGGGGTTGGACGGAGAACGAAAAATTGCTGCTGACGCTTCCACTTTTCCATATTCACGGATTGGGACTGGGGATCCACGGGGTCATGGCCACGGGCTGCTCGTGCATATTGAAACCGAAATTTGATCCCGAAGAGGTTTTGAACATCTTAAACAGGGGAGAGGCAACGCTTTTCATGGGCGTGCCCACGATGTATCACCGGCTGGCGGAGATCGAAAATCCATCCCGCTTTGACCTCTCTCGGGTCCGTCTTTTCATTTCCGGGTCGGCGGCACTTTCCCCCGCGCTTTTTCAAAAGTTTGAAGAGCTTTACGGTCATAAAATCCTCGAGCGCTATGGCCTGACCGAAACCATAATGAATACCTCCAACCCTCTGGACGGGATTAGAAAACCAGGTTCGGTGGGTCTCCCGCTTCCCGGGATCGAGGTCAGGATCATCGGGGAAAAGGGGAATTATTTAAAAGCGGGGAAAACCGGGGAGGTCGCGGTCAAAGGCCCCAACATCTTCAAGGGTTACCTGAATCAGCCGGACGCCACGGAGAAGGCGTTTGTGAAAAAATATTTCCGGACCGGAGACCTGGGTTTTTTTGATGAGGAAGGGTATCTCCACCTCTCCGGCCGGAAAAGCGAATTAATTATCTCCGGCGGCTACAACGTCTATCCCCGGGAGGTGGAGGATGTAATCAACACCCACCCGAAAGTCCAGGAGGCGGCAGTGGCGGGGATTTCGGATCCGGAATTGGGGGAAAAGGTCTGGGCTTTTATCGTTCCCCGGGGCCAGGAGTCAATTGAGGTTTCCGAGCTTAAAGCATTTCTCCAGGGCCAGATCGCCGGCTACAAAATCCCCAAGGGCGTTACCCTGGTGAGCGAACTTCCCCGGAACGCGATGGGGAAAGTAATGAAGAACCAGATGAAACCAGTTTCGGGTCTCTAGTTTATAGTTTCGAGTTAAGACAAGAGAGAAAAAATAGATTTTATTTTTGAACTAGAGACCAGAGACCAGAAACCAGAAACTAACTAAGGAGTGAGATTGAGATGAAAAGAATTGCCAGATTTCCGATGATCGTGGGTATGCTGGTTGCCGCATTGGTCACCTGCCTCTGCGCGGCGGACAGGGAGATGGATGTCTCTCCGCTTCCCGGTCCGGGCAATCTGGCTGGGGCTTTTCAAAAACATTACCGGCCGGTCCCGGAAGATTTCGTCCTGAACATGCCTGAATACTCTCTCCCCCTTAACCCGGCGAAGATAAGCAATTACTCGGCGGTGACGGGCCAGTACCTGACCGATCCGGAGGACAAAGCTTTGCTCGGGAAGAACGGATTCGTAGTGATCAGGGGCGCATCCGGTGATGATATCGCCGCTGCTTTCAAGAAGATCCGCAGGCAGAACATCCCGATTTATGTCACTGCCGATACCCCTCTTCACCTGTTCCACATCCAGTTTGATGAAACCCTGAAGGAGATCGAGGAAAACAATTTTTATCCGGGCATCCTGGAAGTATCCAGGGCCCTGCTCAAGGCCTCCGAAGACGATTACCACGCGTTCAAGGGTGATTTAAAGGAAGCGGCGAAAAGAAATGTGGCGTACTTTTCCGTGGCTTTGAAGCAGTTCGATCCGAAATTCTCCTCCCCTTCCTACGTCAAAGAATGGGTTAACTGGGAGTGCGGCCGGATTGAAGGACACGCGGGGTTGCCTGACTACGAAGAGGCCCGGAAAAGCGCCCTGTTCCGGATCCCCGAGGATTACAGTCAATATGTCCCGCGTGGCCATTACACCCGGAGCGACACCCTGAAACGGTATTTTCTGGGGATGATGTGGTACGGGCGTATGGCTTTTCTGATGAAAGGGCACGAGAAGAATTTCGGACCCATCGCTCCTCCCGCCGAAGCTCTGACCGACCGGCAGACCGCCCGGATTCAGACCCTCCAGGCGGCTCTGATCACGACGCGGAGCGGGGAACTTAAGATTCCTGACGGCCGGAAGGTTACGGAGGTCTGGGACCGGATTTACGCGGTGACCGCCTTTTACGCCGGATTTGCCGACGATCTCACGCTTTACGATTACCGGAAAGCCCTGCAGGCGGTTTTTGGAAACAAGTTCCCGGCCTCGGAACTGAATAAAGAAGACAAGTTCGCCCGATTTCTTCTGGAACTGGCCAAGCTGAAACCCCCGGCGATTTTTTCGGGAACCGGCGGGGCCGGGATAGATCCGGGAGGGGTGGACGGGCATAAGTTGACCTCGGCCAGGGAACTGGACGGGATTCTCGACTCCACCATGGGTTTCAGGTTCATGGGACAGCGCTACATTCCCGATTCATATATTTTGGGCCAATTGGTTTCCCCGGGGGCGGGGAGCATTCCGAAGAGAATCCCCGGGAGATTTACCGTGGTTCATATTTCCGACGAAAGGATCCAGCCGGACCTGGCTTACGCGATCCGGGGTTTTCCCCGGGGCCTGGATGTGTTCAGCGTGCTCGGCAGTGTCCGGGCGGAACAGATTATTCACGCGGATACGGACGATGAGTATCCCAAGTACGGCGAGCAGCTGCAGAAACTGCGGCAGGAGTTCGGAAAACTCACGCCCGGGGATTGGAACCGCAATCTGTACTGGTCGTGGCTGTATTCTCTGAAAACATTGACCGAAGTCAGGGGCAATGGATATCAGACTTTTCAGAAAGGTGACGCCTGGCTGGACCGCCAGCTCAGCTCCGCCCTGGCTTCCTGGGCGGCGCTCCGGCACGATACGATTCTTTACGCCAAACAAAGCTACACCCCGCATTTCGTCGGGATCACCTCCGTCCAGCCGATGCCGGCGCCCCCGCCTCCGCCCAAGGGATTGGTGGAGCCGCTTCCGGGGTTTTACGCCCGGATCCTCTCGACCGCGAAGATGGCCTATTCCGGCCTGAAAGAGCTCGGGGTTTTAAATGACAATTCCGAGTCCAGGCTTTCCTCCCTGATCCAGACCCTGGAGCGTTTGTATTTGATCTGCAAAAACCAGGCGGCCAACAAACCCCTGGCCCCGGAGGATAACGAATTCCTGGGCGGTTTTCCGGACGCGTTGAAGGCGGCCATCGGCAATGTGGATGACCGGGGATTGAAAACCACGATCATCAGCGATGTGCATACCGACCTGAATACCGAGCAGTGTCTGGAGGAAGCTTCGGGTTATATCGATTACATCGTGGTCGCGTACCGGCGGGCGGAGGGGGACGTTATTCTTCTCGTCGGACCGGTGTTGTCTTACTACGAATTCAAACAGCCGATCAAGGACCGGCTGACTGATGAAAAGTGGCGGGAGCTCCTGGCCCAGGGCAAAGCCCCGGAGCGGCCCGGCTGGGTCAAAAGTTTCCTGGGCAAATCAACGGCGGCCGCCAGCCCCCTGAATCAGATAGGGGAAGAATAACGTCCAAAATCATGGGTTTGCGGGTTGCGATTTTTCAGGTATACGAACGAAAAATAAGGAGGCAAGAACTCCATTAATTTCTCTTGCTAGTATTAACTAGCCACGATGCTAACTTATTGCTATATAATGAAAATTCATTGTTGGGCTTGATTTAAAATTTTAAAAAGATAATAATTCCCAAACCAAGCAATGTCGGTCAATAATTTATTTTAAAGAAGGGAGGCAACAATGGCGGAGAACGTTTATATCGTTGATTATCAGCGGGTGGCTTTTTCCCGGTCACGGCCGGCCGAGCCGGAAAAGGATGTTTATAACAAGATTTCGATGCCGGCGGCCCTGGGGCAGCTCCTGAAGCTCCTGGTCCAGCGCACCAAGATCGATCCCATGGAAATCGGGGACGTTCTGGTCGGGTGCACGATGCAGATGGGCGAGCAGTTCACCTTCGGCGGGCGCACCCCGGTCTTCCTCGCCGATTTTCCCTACCAGGTCCCCTCGGAAGCGACGGACCGGGTCTGCACCTCGGGGATGTCGTGTATCCACCGGGGCGTGATGGAAATCATGACCGGCTACTCCGAAATCTGCCTGGCCGGTGGTATGGAGCACATGTCCCACCTGGCTCTCCAGCCGGATTACAACCCGCACATGGGCTTCGCGCCGGAACTGATGAATCCGCATTTCGGGACGAAATACGACCTGATGACCGCGCTGACGATGGGTCTTACCGCCGAGAAGCTTTACGAGGAATGCAAGGCCAAGTTCGGCGTGACCCGCGAGGAGATGGACCGCTTCGGCGTCCGCAGCCATAACCTGGCCGAGAAAGCGATTGCCGAGGGTTATTTCAAGGGCGAGATCATGCCCCTGGAAGTGGAGAAGGAGGACGGCACGAAGGTGGTAATCTCCGAGGACCAGGCGGTCCGGAAAGGCGCAACCTACGAGTCCACCGCCTCCCTGAAACCCGCTTTCCGCCCGGACGGCGGAGTGACCGCGGGCAATTCCTCGCCCCTGAACGCCGGGGCGAGCGCGGTGATGCTGATGTCGGAAAAGGCCATGAAGAAATACAAGCTCGAGCCGATGGCCCGGATCGTTTCGATGGGCTGGGCCGGGGTTGAGCCCAACATGATGGGTAAAGGCCCGGTGCCGTCGAGCGAGATCGCCCTGAAGCACGCCAAGCTCTCGGTGAAGGATATCAATTACTGGGAAATCAACGAGGCCTTCGCCATCGTGCCCATTTACGCAATGAGAATGCTCAAGATCGAAGAAGAGAAAGTGAACATCAAGGGCGGCGGGACCGCGATCGGCCACGCGCTGGCCGCGAGCGGCCCCCGGATCACCGGCACCCTGGCCCGGATCCTGAAAGAGAAAAAGGCCAAGTACGGGATTGCCACGCTCTGCGGCGGCGGCGGGCAAGGCACGGCCACGCTGATCGAGAGAGTCTAATCGCATAGAGCATAGCCTCCGGCCCGTAGGGCCTGCGGCCCGGAGGGGGCATAGAGCATAGAGCAAAGAAAAAAAGCCCCGGAGGAATCCGGGGCTTTTTGTTATCAGATTCTTTTCAATTTTGATGGTGTAGGGGCGGGGTTTACCTGTCCTGAGCAAAGCCGAAGGATCCCCGCCCGATACGTAAGAAAATAAAATAATAATTTCTATTTTGACAATTTTGGGAGGGCACCAGGCCCTCCCCTACTGTTTTCATCTCTTTCGACACTATGGATTTATCCCGAAGGGTTTATCTGAGGGACACTACGAACTCAATGGACTCTGCTTACCCCTCACGCCTTACGATATTTTATGATTGGCAAAGACGCTGTTTTTACCTATCATATAAGGCATCATGATAAGTGAAAATTTATTGAAAGAAGCCACCGGTCTGCTCTGCGATTATTTGAGGATTGATACCACCAATCCCCCGGGCAACGAAGAGGCCGGGGCGGTGTTCCTGAAATCTGTCCTGGAAAAAGAAGGCCTGCCGGCCGAGATTTACCGATCCGCTCACGGACGGGGGAACCTCATTTCCCGTCTGAAAGGAGATGGATCGAAAAAACCGCTCCTTCTCCTTCATCACATTGACGTGGTGGGAGCGGTGGAAAAGGACTGGAAATACCCGCCCTTCAGCGGGGCGGTCAAGGAAGGCTCGATCTGGGGCCGGGGAGCCCTGGACTGCAAGGGCCTGGGAATCATGCAACTTATGGCCTTTGTTCTTTTGAAAAGAGAGCGGGTGCCCTTGCGGCGGGACATTATTTATCTGGCCGTGGCCGACGAGGAAGTCGGCGGGGAGTACGGCGCCGGCTGGATGGCCAAGCGTTACCCCGAGGAAGTGAAGGCGGAGTTCCTCCTGAACGAAGGCGGGATGGGGGCCATCGGGATGCTGGGGAAGGACCGGAAGCTCTACAGCCTGGGCTTCGGGGAAAAGGGTGTGCTGTGGCTCCGGGTGCGCGCCCGCGGGAAAGCCGGGCACGGCTCCATGCCCCACTCGGAAAACGCCAACGACCGCCTGGTCAGGGCCCTGACGGCTATCCTGGGCCACGAAACCCCCATCCAGATCGGCCAGGGAATGCGGGAGGCCTTCCGGGAATTCGGCCGGGGTTCCCTCCCCAGGTCTCTTATTGTCCGGCTCCTGGTCAATGAGCCGGTCCTGAATCTGCTCCGGAAGAGACTCAAGGCTTATCCGAAAATGAATGCGATCCTGCGCAACACCATCTCCCTGACCAATCTCCGCGCGGGGTTCAAGGAAAATGTGATCCCGAGCGAGAGCGAGGCGGTTCTGGACTGCCGTCTCCTGCCCGATACCGAGCCCGGCGAATTCCTGTCCTGGCTGCGGGGGCTGGTCAGGAAAGAGGCGGTGGAAATCGAGATCATCAAGGAAGCCCGTTCCAGCCAGTCCCCCCTGAAAACCGAGTTTTTCCAGGTTATCTCCGAGGTAGTTAAAGCTAACACCCCGGGGGTGAATATCCTGCCCATGGTGGCGGCCGGCTTTACCGATTCGCGGTTTTTCCGGGAACTGGGCGCGGTGGCTTACGGGCTGATCCCCGCCTTCTATCATCCCGAGGAAATCGAGGCGATGCACGGGGTGGACGAGCGGATCACGGTCGAGTCACTGGGGTTGGGAACGAAGAACATTTACGATATAATTAATAAGCTATCCTTGTAAATTTTAATTGTCACCCCCACCCTATCCCTCCCCCCTCGAGGGGGAGGGCAGGGGAGAGGGGGCCGGATGTTCTGAAATAAAAAAGGGGAAGGACGGGTAAAAAAATGGCGGGAGGATATACCGGCAAAGTTCTCTGGGTGGATCTCTCTACCGGAAAAATCGAAGAGGAGAGCCTGGGCGAAGATACTTACCGGAATTACCTCGCCGGTTATGGGCCCGCAGTCAAGCTGATGATGGAGCGCCAGAAGGCCGGGGTCGATCCCCTCGGGCCCGATAATATCCTCGGAATCACCGCGGGGATCATGACCGGTACACAGGCGCTTTTCTCCGGGCGGTTCATGGTGACGGGGAAGTCCCCGGCCACCGGCGGCTGGGGCGACTCGAACTGCGGGGGAAACTTCGGGCCGGAATTCAAGCGGGCGGGCTACGACGGGGTCTTCTTCAAGGGCAAGTCGGACAAGCCGGTTTATCTCCTGATCGAAGGGGACAAGAAGGAGCTCAAGGACGCCTCCGACCTCTGGGGGAAGGACGCAGTGGAGACGGAGGAGGCCCTCTGGAAAAAGCATTCCGACAAGCACCGGGTGGCAACGATCGGACAGGCCGGGGAGAAACTCTCCCGGATCGCCGGCGTGGTGAACGACCGGGGCCGGCTGGCCGCCCGTTTCGGCCTGGGCGCGGTGATGGGCTCGAAGAAGCTCAAGGCCGTGGTGGTCAAGGGCAAGGGCGTCACCCCGGTGGCGGATAAGGACAAGCTGCTCGAGATCAACAAGAAGTTTCTGGCCAGCTTCCAGAAGGGTTTCGGCCTGGCCGAGAAGAGTTTCAGCTTTATCCTCTCCCCGATGGGGCATTCCGTCCGGATGATGAACTCGGTCACCAAGATGGATCCCTTCCCTTACAAGCTGCTAATGCGGCGCTGGGGCACCGCCGGCTTCACCCGTTTCTCCATGCTCTCCGGGGATTCCCCGATCAAGAACTGGAAAGGCTCGGCCCCGGCCGATTTCAGCGCCAAGCAGGCCAAGAGAATCGCCGATGACAGCGTTCTCAAGCTCCAGGTCAAGCGCTACGCCTGCATGAACTGCCCCCTGGGCTGCGGCGGGATCCTGGAGGTCAAGGATGGCGCTTACCCCCTGCACGAGACCCACAAGCCTGAGTACGAGTCACTCGCTTCACTCGGGTGCATGAGCTTGAACGATGATCTCCACGCCCTTTTGAAAATGAATGATCTCGCCAATCGGGCGGGGATGGACACCATTTCCCTCGGTCACGCCCTGGCTTTCGCCTGCGAGGCCTTCGAGCGCGGGATCCTGACCGAGAAGGATACCGACGGGATTAGGCTGACCTGGGGCAACAACGGGGCCGCCCTGGTCAAGCTGACCGAGAAGATCATCGCCCGGGAAGGCATCGGAGACCTCCTGGCCGACGGGGTCAAGGTGGCCGCGGCCAAGCTCGGGAAGGGGTCCGAGGAATTCGCGATCCACGCCGGGGGCAGCGAGCTCGCCATGCACGATCCCCGCAACGACCCCGGCTACGGCGTGGGCTACAGCTGTTCCCCCACCCCCGGACGTCACTCCACCGCCGTCATCTTCGGGGAGATGCAGCAGCTCGAGAAGAAATTCAAAGGGGTCAAGCCCACCCCGATGCTCTATAACAAGCAAAAGCGGCTCAACCTGGAGGCGCTCGGGTCCAACAGCGCGATCGGCGAGTTCTACTGGGAGATTATTTCCGGCGCCGGCCTCTGCTCGTTCGGCTCTCTGACCGCGGGCGCGAACTTCCCGGTTTTCGAATGGATCAACGCGGCCACGGGTTGGAACCTGGAAAAGGACGAGTTCCGGATCATCGGAGAGCGGATGCACATGGCGAAGCATCTCTTCAATATCCGCGAGGGGATCAAGCCGAAGGACTTCAAGATGGCCGCCCGGGCTTCCGGCCGTCCGCCCCTCAAAGCCGGCGGGATGAAAGGGGTGACCGTGCCGGAAAAGCACGACCGCAATTACTTTGCCTACGTGGGTATTGACTACGAAACCGGAAAGCCCAATCCCCAGAAGCTGAAAGAGCTGGGTCTGGATAAAATCGCGGGGATTTAATAATCAGCACCCTTTTAGAAGGGGGATATTTGGATTTTTTCAATTCAGGCCCGGTCAGCCGGGCCTGAATTTTTTGAAGATCTTCAGAGCGCCCAGCAGAAAAACATTCCGAAGATAAGGAATCTTTCATTGATTTCAATAGGTTGAACAGTTTCCTGCCCCTGGGTAAGCCGGGCGAAAAATTCCCCCGGATTCCTTGACATCAGGCTTTTAGTGATTAGCTTAAGACCATAGCGCGGATTTACCTTTATTATTGTTTCTTTAAGAAAGGAGAATAAATCATGCCCAAGACAATAGGAATCGACCTCGGAACCACCAACTCCGTGGTAGCGATCATGGAGGGAGGGGATCCCAAGGTCATCATCAACGAGGAAGGAAACCGGCTGACCCCTTCGGTGGTGGCTTTCACCAAGGATAACGAACGGCTGGTGGGACAGGTGGCAAAAAGGCAGGCGGTCACCAACCCGGAGAACACCGTTTATTCGATCAAGCGGTTCATGGGCCGGAGGTTTGACGAGGTGGGCAGCGAGATCAAAACGGTTCCCTACAAGGTTCTGGCCGGCAAGACCGGAGAAGTAGTTGTGGATATCAAGGGCAAGCAGTTAACCCCGCCCGAGATCTCCGCGGCCATTTTACAGAAGCTGAAAAAGGCGGCCGAGGATTACCTGGGCGAGAAGGTCAACGACGCCGTGATCACCGTTCCCGCCTATTTCAACGACTCGCAGAGGCAGGCGACCAAGGACGCGGGCAAGGTGGCCGGGCTGAACGTCCTCCGGATCATCAACGAGCCCACCGCCGCGGCCCTGGCCTACGGCCTGGACAAGAAAAAGGACGAAACCATCGCGGTTTATGACTTCGGGGGCGGGACTTTCGATATTTCCATTCTGGAAGTGGGCGACAATGTGGTGGAGGTCAAATCCACCAACGGCGATACCCACCTGGGCGGGGATGACATCGACCAGCGGATCATCGAATGGCTGATCGATGAATTTAAAAAAGACCAGGGGATTGATCTTTCCAAGGACCGGATGGCCATCCAGCGCCTGAAGGAGGCGGCGGAGAAAGCCAAGATCGAGCTGTCCTCGGTCCCGGAAACCGAGATCAATCTGCCCTTTGTCACCGCCGACGCCTCCGGGCCCAAGCACCTGAATGTCAAACTTTCCCGGGCCAAGTTCGAGCAGATGGTGGAGGATATCATCCAAAGGTCCGTGAACCCCTGCAAGCAGGCGATCAAGGACGCCGGGGTCGAAATCCGGGACATCGACGAGGTGGTACTGGTCGGCGGCTCCACCCGGATCCCCCGGGTCCAGACGCTGGTGCGGGAGCTTTTCGCCAAGGAGCCCCATAAAGGGGTGAACCCGGACGAGGTGGTCGCGGTCGGGGCCGCCATCCAGGCCGGGGTCCTGGCCGGCGAGGTGAAGGATGTCCTCCTGCTCGACGTGACCCCCCTCTCCCTGGGGATCGAGACCCTGGGCGGGGTGATGACCCGGCTGATCGAGCGGAACACCACCATTCCCACCCGGAAGAGCGAAATCTTCACCACCGCGGCCGACAGCCAGACCACGGTGGAGATCCACGTGCTCCAGGGGGAACGGGAGATGTCGCGGGACAACCGCACCCTGGGCCGGTTCCACCTGGTGGGCCTGCCCCCGGCGCCGCGGGGAGTCCCGCAGGTTGAAGTGACCTTCGATATCGACGCCAACGGGATCGTCAATGTTTCGGCCAAGGACAAGGCCACCGGGAAGGAGCAGAAGATCACGATCACGGCTTCCAGCGGGATCAACGAGGAAGAGATCAAGAAAATGGTCAAGGACGCGGAAGCCCACGCTGACGAGGATAAAAAGCGGAAGCAGCAGATCGAAGCCCGGAACCATCTGGATACCCTGATTTACAACACCGAGAAGATTCTCACCGAGAACCGCGCCAAGATCCCGGCGGATGAGGCCGGCAAGATCGAGGAAGCGATTAAGCGCGGGAAATCCGCCCTGGAGCATGAGCAGGTTGAGGAGATGGAGAAGGCTACCAATGACATTACCCAGGCTTCCCACCGCTTGGCGGAAATCATGTACCGCGAGGCGTCCGGAGCCCAGGCCGGAGGGCCTGGCCCGGGTCCTTCTGGACCGGGAGCCGGCCCCGGTCCGGGGAACAAGGGCGAAGGGGAGGTAATCGACGCCGAGGTGGAGGATTCGGGGAAGAAGTAAATCCAAACGGTTTTTTATGGGCGGGTTTCGACTTCCAAAACTATCAGGTTTTACTGATAGCGCAGCAGGCCGCCACGCAGTGGCTGGCCGTTGGCATATGGATATAACAAGCGGTCGAAAACATAATCGTTTAAGAAGAAGTTTTGTCTGCTCAACCCGCTCATAAAAAACAAATTTTATGAATTGATTTAGAAGATTGATAAATGCTGTATAATTTACGGGGAAAGAGAAAGGAATAACGAAAGTGCCAATGAAACAGGTCCGGGACCTGAACCGGCTGCAGGAGAAGATCAACCGGGTTTTCGAGGAAAACCTGCGTCTGATCAGGGCCCGGGTTCCCCGCGAAAAACCCGGGGTGGGGGTCTGGTGTCCCCCGGTGGATATTTACGAAACGGAAGACAGCGTCGTGGTCAAAGCCGAGCTTCCCGGGATGAAGAAGGAAGAAATAAAAATTGAGGTGAAAGGGGATGTCCTGAATCTCCGGGGGGAAAGGAAACTCGCCAAGACCGACAAGGAGGATGTCTGCCATCTGGTCGAGCGCTTTTACGGAAGTTTTTCCCGGAATTTCAACCTCCCGGTTTCGGTGGATCAGAGCCGGACCAAGGCCACCTACAAGCACGGGGTGCTCGAAGTCAGATTGCCCAAGCGCGGGGAAACGAAGACCCAGCCCATCAAGGTTGAGATCAAGACCTGAACCTTCAAACTCGATTGCCAGCGGGGAAGGTTTTGGTAAAACCGGATCGAGGGATTTTGCCGGGTCTTCTCCTGATATAAAGGAGCGGGTGGAGCCCGGGAAGGGCCGGCCCGTTTTTTTGTTGGGTAACCGGAGATAAGATGCTTAAGCAGCTGCGGGATTGGAGAACTGAAACGGCTTAACCGGCGTCTATTAATAAAATGGCGGAAAAAGATTTTTACCAGATTTTAGGAGTGGCCCGGAGCGCTTCGGAAGAAGAGATCAAGAAGGCCTACCGGAAGCTCGCCCGGAAATACCATCCGGACATGAACCCCGGGAACAAGCAGATGGAGGAGCGCTTCAAGGAAATCTCCGCGGCCTACAGCGTTCTCTCCGACGCCGAGAAACGCCGCCAGTATGACCTGGGCGGCTCGGAAAGGTTCCAGGGCTTCGGCGGCCAGGGGTCCGATCCCTTTTCCGCTTACACCCGTTCCGGGGCCGGGGCCGGCGGGCCGCGGGATTTTCAGGGCTTCCGCTTTGATTTCGGCGACGCGGGCGGAGCCGGGTTCGGGCTGGGCGATATTTTTCAGGAGGTGTTTTCCGGCCGGACCGGGTCCGGCCCTTTCCGCCGGCGGAACCCGCAGGGGGAAGACCTGGAATACAGCCTGGAGCTGGGCCTGGAAGAGGCGGCTTCCGGGGTGACGACCAAGATCAACCTGGCCCGGGAGGTAAGTTGCCCCGCCTGCCTGGGTTCTGGCGGTCAGGGGAATAAGCCCTGTCCGCAGTGCGGGGGCATGGGGAGAGTGAACCAGCCCGAGAATATCCAGGTCCGGATCCCGGCCGGCGTGGATGAGGGTTCCCGGGTCCGGGTGCCGGGCAAGGGGAACGAGGGCTCGAATGGGGGGCCGCCGGGTGATCTCTTCCTCTCGATCAGGATGAGGCCCCATCCCCGTTTTGACCGCCAGGGCAAGGACATCCGCCTCGAGGTTCCCATTTCCCTCTCCGAGGCGGTCTTCGGGGCCAAGATCGAGGTGCCCACGGTGGAGGGCTCGGTAAAGATGACGATCCCCCCGGGGACTTCGAGCGGGCAGCAGTTCCGGCTCCGGGGTTATGGGATGCCCGAAACGAAAAAAGGCAGCCGGGGCGATCAGCTGGTCCGGGTGAAGATAGTCCTCCCGGCCAAGCTGGACGAAAAATCCCGGGAGCTGATCCGAGAGTTCGAGCGGCTGAATCCGTATGATCCGAGGAAAGAAAACTAAGGTGGCAAGTAGCAGGTAACCGGTAGCCGGTTAATAGAAAAAAATAGTAATTGACCCAGTTTTTTTGGGATTAACAGGAGGGAAAGACAAAATGGGAAATCAGGTAAAAACGGTGCTCTTACTGGGCGCGCTGACCGGCTTTTTCATCCTGATCGGCGGAATGGCGGGCGGGCGGCAGGGAATCATAATCGCTTTCGCCCTGGCGGTGGTCATGAATTTCTTTTCCTACTGGTTTTCCGACAAGATTGTCCTGGCCATGTACAAGGCCCAGGAGGTGACCGAGGCCCAGTCCCCCGACCTCTACCGGATCGTGGCCGGCCTGACGCAGAAGGCCGGGATGCCGATGCCCAAGGTTTACATCATCCCCAGCCAGTCGCCCAACGCTTTCGCCACCGGGAGAAACCCGGCGCACGCCGCGGTCGCGGTGACCGAGGGAATGCTCAAGCTGGCGAACTCCGCCGAACTCGAGGGGGTGCTGGCGCATGAATTGACCCATGTGAAAAACCGGGACACCCTGATCTGCGCTATTGCCGCCACCGTCGCCGGGGCGATCATGGTCCTGGCGAGCATGGCCCGGTGGTCCGCGATCTTCGGGGGTTTAGGCGGGAGGGGGGGCGAGCGCCAGAACAATATTATCGGGCTTCTTTTCATGGCGATTCTCGCGCCCTTCGCGGCCATGCTGATCCAGATGGCCATCTCCCGTTCCCGGGAGTACCTGGCCGACGACGGGGCGGCGGACCTGACCGGTAACCCCAACGGCCTGGCTTCCGCCCTCGGGAAGCTCGCGTCCTATTCGCAGAGGATCCCCCTGGACGCCAATCCCTCGACCGCGCATATGTTTATCGTGAATCCGCTTTCGGCGAAGAACTTCGGCCGGTTTTTTTCCACCCATCCCCCGATTGAGGAGAGGATCGAACGGCTGCGGAGAAAGACGGGAATGTCGGCTTAAATTCAGACACGGATTACACGGATAAACACGGAGGAAAAATAGGCAATTAGAAGCGCTTGAAATAAATATATTGGTGATGAAAATCCGTTAAATCCGTGAAAATCCGTGTCGAAATTTGGGGAGTTGGTGAGGCGAAATGATTGATTTTTCCCATTACCGGGACCGGCTTTCTGATCGGGCCCGGGAGATTATCGAAAGGGCGGTGCTCGAGTCCCAGCGGCGCCAGCATTATTTCCTGGGGGTGGAGCATATTTTCTTGGCCTTTACCATCGTGGAGGGTCCCCTCTTCGAAGAGGTGATGGCGGGGCTCGGTATCGACCCCCGCGAGGTGGTGGCCGCCCTGAAGGAGAAAATCAAGGTCTCCCGCCAGTACACCGGCGGGGGGATGAACGTGCCGGCTCCGACCCGGGCCCTGTTCCAGAGCGCCTGGGGAAGGGTGCAGAGCTCCGGCCGCCAGCTGATCAAGTCAACGGATATCCTGGTGGCGATCTTTCTGGAGGGGCATTACCTCCCGGCCCAGATCCTGCAGAGCATGGGGGTGGACCCCAAGAACGCCCTGGAACGGGTGATTATCGAGGTTAAAAAACGGGAAGAATTCGAGCGGGAAAGCCAGAAGCGGTTCGAACTCCCGCCTTTCCTTAAACAGTTCGGGATCAACCTGAACCGGCAGGTCAGCCTCGGAAAAGTCCCGCCGGTGATCGGCCGCGAGGAAGAGATCGCCCGCATGATCGAATTCCTCTGCCACAAGGATCGCCCCAATTCCGTCATGATCCTGGGGGAATCCGGGGTGGGGAAAACCGCCCTGGTCCAGGGCCTGGCCCGGACCCTGGAACTGCAGCCGGAAGCGGTCCCCGGCCGCCTTCGGGGACACCAGATCATCAATCTGCAGATGAACAGCATGGTGGCGGGCACGATGTTCCGGGGGATGTTCGAGGAACGGATCGAACGGGTCATCCGCGAGGTGAAAGAGCGGGACGACCTGATCCTCTTCATCGACGAAGCGCACAATATCGTCGGGGCGGGCTCCGCCCTCGGGGTGCCGGCCGACGCCGCCAATATCCTCAAATCCAGCCTGTCCCAGGGCGAGATCCGGATCATCGGGGCCACCACCC